>JACRCN010000023.1 GCA_016219005.1 Deltaproteobacteria bacterium | reverse complement strand
GAGTACGAGATCGACGCGGCCATCGAACGGGCGCACAGCCTCGCGGACGGGGACACCTCCGGCGGCCCCGAGGGGCGAATCGCCGTTCTCAAAGGCCTGAAAGCGGAAAACCCGTCCCAGGGGATCCCGACCTCCGCCCGGGATGACCGGATGATCTTCAGCGGCGCCGTGGAGGACGGCCGGCAGGCCCTCTTCATCCCCTTTCCCTTCTGTCTGGACGCCCTGATGCAGGTGGCTGACATCAACCTGGAATTCTTTCACGTCCGGTTCATGCTCGCCTGCCTCATGCGTGGCCAGCAGCATCGCCTCTTCGCCTGCACGGTGGACGGCCGCATCGTCGGGATGCTTTTCCTGGCATTGAAAACCGCCCTGTTCTATTCCGGGCTGGAAATCAAATACATCGCCACTCTGCGGGGCCGGCACAGCGACGACGATGAGCCGCCCCCCCGGGGAGTCGGACGCTTTCTGGTGGCGGGGACTTGGCTGCTGTGGAAAACCGCTTACAGCAAGGCCCGGGAGATCGTTTTGAATTCCGAAGCCGGCGCCCGCCGGTTTTACGAACACCACGGTTTTGTGTTCAAGGGCCCCCACCGGTATGTGCTCTCCCAACCCAGCCCCGACCTGCTGCGGACGATCCTGATGATGGCCGAGAACCGCCCCGGCCTGCCGCCCAAAGTGGCACTTGAGCTCGGCAATCTCGTCATGCGGCGCATCAAGCTGCTGCGCCGGCACAGCCGGAACGATCGCGAACGCGCGCTGCACGCCCAGGTGGAGGCCTTGGCGCAGACGGCGCTGTCTTCGTGCACCTATCCGGCCATCGCCACCACCGCCACCCGGGGGCTGCTGCGTTGCCGCCGGAGCCTCTCCGAGCTCGAGCACCTGCTTGCCGTCGCCTCGCAGAACCCCGCGGTCCGCAAGGCACTCATCCCGGGGGTGGCCCCCGCCGTCGGTGTAGCCTGCGACGACCGGTTTACGCAACACCTCGAAAACATCTTCCACCTGGAAAACGCCAAGCGCTACGAGGCGATCCGCTCCGTGCTGGAAGACCCCTCGCTCTCCGGCAAGCTGACACGGATCGCCCCGCGCCCGGCGACCCCCGAAGAGCTGGCCTGGGTGCACACTCCCGCCTACATCGGCCGCGTGGCGGAAACGGCGGGCCGCCCGCTCACCTCCTTCGACCTCGACACCCAGACCACGGAGAAATCCTACGAAACGGCCTGCTTGGCAGCAGGCGCGGTGTTCAATTTGGTGGAGGAGATATGGTCCGGCCGCATCCAGCGGGGATTCGCCGCCGTACGGCCGCCGGGCCACCACGCCGAGCCGGACCGCGGCATGGGGTTCTGCCTGTTCAACAACGCGGCCCTCGGGGCGCGATACCTACAGCGGCGCCACGGCCTGAAGCGCATCATGGTGGTGGACATCGACGCCCACCACGGCAACGGCGCCCAGACGGTCTTCTACGACACGGACGAGGCGCTTTGCGTGTCCATCCACCAGTTCCCTGGGTTCCCGGGCACGGGGAAGCTGGGCGAAGTGGGGCGCGGAAAGGGCGAAGGCTACACGGTGAACGTGCCTCTGCGCAAAGGGCACGGCGACAGGGATTTTTTGTGCATCCTGCACTTCCTGGTCAGGCCCATCGCCAGGGCCTATCAACCCGAGATCATCCTGGTGCCCTGCGGGTTCGACCTCTGGCTGCACGACCGGCTGGCCGAAATGCGAGTCTCGGCCGAGGGCTACGGCCTGATGACCGCGTTGCTCGCGGACATCGCCGCCGAGGTATGCAACGGCCGGATCGCATTTGTCATGGAGGGCGGCTACAGCGCCGAGGGTATCCAAAACTGCGGCCTCACGATGCTCCAATCCCTCTGCCGCCCATCGCCGTCGAACCTCGAAACCCTGCAAAAAGTAGCAGCGGACGACCCCGGCCGGCTGGGCGCCCTGAAAAAGGCCATCGAGATTCACCGCGCCTACTGGGATGTACTGAAATAAGCAATGCTCAGTGCATGTCACCTGGCAGGTGACATGCGCCCAGGTCATATGCCGGATGGCGTTCGAAGGCGTTCCGTGCAAAGGCTCATCGCACAAGTGTTTCCGGCTATCGACCGGCGCCGCTGCCGGAACCGGATAGATGGCATGTTTCTTGAAGAGTGATTATCTGGAGAAGTTGAGTATCTCGCAAGGATCGGTTACGGCGCCTTATGCGACCATAGGATGCAACGAAGCTATTTTTTCGGTGAGGGCGTCTTTCATCCACGCTGATCGCGGCAAGATGCCGCTCCCACAAGAAAGTGCGCCGTTCCCCATCATCGGCTGAGGCCATGGAGCAGGAACCCCACATCGTCCAAAACGGATCCGCGGCCGCCGGGGCACCGGACATGGCCGCTCAGCGCAAGGCCACCTATGCGCGGCTTTTCCGCAGGTTCGTGTGGCTGACCATCCTGTGCTCCCTGGTGCCCCTGCTGCTGGTGGGTTGGGGGATCAACCTGCACTACACGCGGTTTGCCCGCGAGCGCATGCTGAATTTTTTCGAGACCCAGGTCGAGTATCACCGCAAGATCATCGAGATGTTTTTAAACGAGCACAGCTCCAAGCTTCAGCTCATTGCCCAAACGCACACCCGGGATGAAATCATCGAGCCGAAAGCCCTGCAGACGGCTTTCGAGGTCTTTAACAAGGACCTGTGGTCGCTCACGGACCTCGGGGTCATCGGGGAGCACGGGTATCACCTCGCGTATGCAGGCCCCTATGACCTGTGGTCCAGGAACTACGCCAAGGAGTTCTGGTTCGCACAGGTGATGCAAAAAGGGCTCTACATCAGCGACATGTTCATGGGCTTCCGCAAGGAGCCGCACTTCATCATCGCGGTCACGCAGTCAAACGGCGACCAGAAATGGATCCTGCGGGCCACCATCAACACCGAGGCCTTTCGCTCGCTGGTGGAAAACGTCCGCATCGGCAAGACCGGTCAAGCCTACCTGTTGAACGCGGAGGGGGTTTTTCAGACCAGCCCGCGGCTGGGCGGGGCCATCATGGAGAAATCCACCTACCCCGTGGAGTCCTATCACGAAGGCATCCAGATCCGGAGCCTGGAGGGGCTGAAGGGCGCCGACGGCAAGGAGCGCCCCCGGCAGATCGCCTGCCAGGCCTGGCTGAAAAACCCGCGCTGGCTTTTGGTGGTGAAGCAGGACTATGGCGAGGCCTTCGGCGATGTGAACTACGCCAACGCCTGGACCCTGGTCTTTCTGCACGTCAGCGCGCTTAGCATCCTGATCGTCTCGGTGCTGATCACCCGGCACATGATCACCATCGTCAAGCGCCGCGACACGGAGGCCGACCGGCTGAACGACCAACTCATGCAGGCCGGGAAGCTCGCCTCCATCGGCGAACTGTCGGCCGGGGTGGCGCACGAGATCAACAACCCGCTCGCCATCATCCTGACCGAGCGCCAGCTCCTGCTGGACGCCGCCAGACAGCTGCCGATGTCGGGGCCTGAATTCAAGGCGCAGTTCGACGACTCGCTCAGCCAGGTCGACATCCAGATCCAGCGCTGCAAACGCATCACCCAGAACCTGCTGCGGTTTTCGCGCCGGACCGAGTCCCTGATCGAGACCGTGGACCTGAACGCCTTTCTGCGGGAGGTGGTCGATCTGATGGACCGGGAGGCGCGCTCCAGCGGCATCAAGTTTTTCACCGAGCTGGACCCGGCCCTGCCGCCGCTGCTCTCCGACCCCTCTCAGATGCAGCAGGTCTTCCTGAACCTGATCACCAACGCCATCGACGCCCACGCCGGGAAGCCCTACGGCTCGGTGCGCCTCACCACCCGCGCCGATGACGAACGCCGGCAGGCGAAAGTCCATGTGGCGGACACGGGTTCGGGGATCTCGCCGGCGCACCTGAACCGCATCTTCGACCCGTTCTTCACCACCAAGGGGGTCGGCAAGGGCACGGGCCTGGGGCTTTCGATCGTCTACAGCATCGTCAAGCGTCTGGGGGGAACCATTTCGGTTCAAAGCGAGCCCGGCACGGGCACCGAATTCACCATCGCGCTGCCCTACACCCCGCCCAAGGAACTGCGGGAAAGCCTGGCCGAGGGCCATGCCAGAACGTGAGGCGAACTTCTCGACCGCGGCTCCAGCGCGGTGAAGCGCAACGCCGAAATTGGTCACGAAAGGAGAAAACCGATGCCCGGGTCCCGTGTTCTTCTCGTAGACGATGAGGTCGTATTCACCAGGAACATGTCCAAGCTCCTGACGTACCGTGGGTACAAGGCCATCGCCGTGAACAGCGGGGACGCCGCCATCCGCGAGCTCGAGCAGGCCGACTTCGACGTGATCGTACTTGACCTGAAAATGCCCGGCATGGACGGGATCACGACCCTGAAGGAAATCATGAAGCTCGGCCTGTTCACGGAGACACTGATTCTGACCGGCCACGGATCGATCGACACGGCCCTCGAGGCCATGAAGCTCGGGGCCTACGATTACCTGACCAAACCCTGCGAAATCGACGAACTGGTCGCCAAAATCGAAGCCGCCTGGGAAAAAAAGGAGGGCCAAGGATAATATCCTGATACAGGTCATCAAACGAATCTTATGTCTCAAGGCCGCAAAGCCCCTTGCTTCGCCCGCGCCGGTGCCGGCAGCTCGTTCTGAACGGAGATCTTACCCCAGCGTCCCACCTGCCTTCCCCTTGGCACACGAGCCGATCCGGCCGGCCGGCAGGGGGCTTTGCGGCCCGGTTTCCGCCCATTGCGTTCCCGCGATGCCGCCTGCTCGCCGCTGCATCGGGCCGTTTCCAAAGCCGACCGTCCGCGCGAAAAAAGATTGAATAAAAAATCGGGAGTATATATAGATGCCTCTTGGGATTTTTATCGGGTATTCCCGGCCTGACCCTGCCCTGCGGGGGCGGGGTGGAGACAGGAGGCGGCGGTGAGCGACTTCCGGGTTATGTTCGTCGACGACGAAGCGGATTTTCTGGAGACCATACTCAAACGCATGCAGAAGCGCGGTGTTGCCGCTTCCGGAGCCGACAGCGGCGAGCAGGCCTTGGCCCGGTTGCAGCAGAACCCGGCGGACGTGGTCGTGCTCGACGTGCGCATGAAGGGCATGGACGGGATTGAGACCCTGCGGGCCATCAAAAGCGAGCACCCGCTGATCGAGGTGATCATGCTCACCGGACATGCCAGCCTGGAAATCGCCCGGGAGGGGATGAAGCTCGGGGCCTTCGACTACCTCATGAAACCGATCGACCTCGACGAACTGCTCTACAAGCTCGAGGACGCCTACCAGAAAAAAACCATCCAGCAGCACAAAATCAAGAACATCGAGGGGGTGATCGAATCCCGCAAATGAGCGCCGTCTGACGGCCGGCAGGCAACGTTGGTTTACGGAATCAGCTTGAAACCAAAGGAGAACGGGGGAATATGAAATTTCTCAAACAGCTTGGAAACTACATGATGTTGGGTGCCCGGTACCACGCGCAGTGGGAACTGGATGTGTCCAACCGGATCCTGGGCGACCGCAAACGGATGTTCGTGCTGCTGCTGCTGGTGGTGCCGGCGGTGCTCGGCGGCATCGCCTTCGCCGATGAGCTGGGCGGGGCCCTCCCGAACATGATCGGCGGGAAGTCCTCCTACAGTCCGGCCTTTTATTCCACCGCCATCTTCCTGGCTTCGATCGGGATCGGGGTGATGGCGGGGCTGATCACCGGCTGCATCGGGGCCGGGGGCGGCTTCATCATCGCCCCGGCGCTGATGAGCGCCGGTATCAAGGGCATTCTGGCCGTCGGGACCGACCTCTTCCACATCTTTGCCAAGGCCATCATGGGCAGCGTCATTCACCGCAAACTCGGCAACGTCTCGGTGCCCCTGGCGGTGGTGTTCCTCATCGGCGCCATCATCGGATCCACCTGCGGCGGCATATTGAACCGCTGGCTGTACGATCTGAACCCGGTCATCAGCGACGCCTTCATCACCACCATCTACTCGCTCATGCTGGGGTTCCTGGGCTTCTATGCTTTGTTCGACTTCCTGAAGGCCCGCAGCGCCGCCAGCCGCAAGTCGGATGCCCCCAAGGGCACCACCGCCCACCATGGCGGCAAGGTGGAAGGGGCGGAGATGGGCGGCCTGCCGCGCAAGCTGCAGTCCGTCAAAATCCCGCCCATCGTCCGCTTCGACCACGACATCGTCCCCGGCGGCCGCGGCATCTCCTGGGTCGTCCTCGTCATCAGCGGTGCCTTCGTGGGCCTGGCGGCGGGCATCATGGGGGTGGGCGGCGGCTTCCTCACCTTCCCCATTTTCGTCTACACCCTGGGCGTTTCCTCCATGACGACGGTGGGCACCGACATCTTCCAGATCATCTTCACCGCCGGCTGGAGCGCCGTCACCCAATATGCGATCTACGGTTTCATCTTCTACACCCTGGCCATGGGCATGCTCCTGGGATCGCTGCTCGGCATCCAGATCGGCGCCATGTCGACCAAAGTCGTCCCGGGCATCACCATCCGCGGATTTTACGCCATGTCGGTGCTGGCCGGTTTCGTGAACCGGATCTTCGCGTTGCCCTCCAAGCTGAGCGATGTCGGCGTGATCTCCCTGTCCAAGGAGGTTGGCTCGACGCTGGAGACGATCGGGATCTACGCCTTCTTCATCGTCATCATGGTCTTCTCCGTCTGGGTCATCGGGACATTTCTCTTGAACATCCGGGTACTCCTCGGAAGGGAGGTGAAGTCATGATTGCGCGCAAGAAGGAATTCTCGCTCGGGCTGGGGCTTCTCGTGGCGTTCTTCGTGGTGCTGTTTATCTTCTTCTCCCCGGTGTTCAACGGGCATAACGGCCTGGACTACCTGGACAACCTCTACAACTCGATCTCCAAGGGCTCCGCCTACTACATCCCCAAGCTCAAGGACGATGCCAAGGCGTTCAACGGCTCGGCGGTGGAGATGTCTTTCGCCATGGCAGGCCCCGCCCAGGCCCAACAGACCGCCCAACTGTTCATGAGGGCGGGTGCCATGGTCAATGTGTCCGAGGCCAAGCTCAAGGTGTCGGGGGACCTGGGCAAGATCTTTGACAACTGTCTGGCCGATGCGGACGCGATGTACAAAAACGACGGAAAAGGCCTGGCGGCCAAGTACGGCTTCAACGAACGCCAGGCACTCTACAACTGGTGGCAGGCCTTCAAAGGGGTCGAGAAGGACCTGAACAACCAGAAGAAATTCAAGGAGGCCAAGGCGGTCGCCAACATCAGCAAGAAGGCCGTCGAAACCTGCTACAACTATTACACGATCGAACCGCAAAGCATCATGGACCGCCTGGGGGTGGTCATTTTCTCCCTGGTGTTCTACGTGATCTACACCCTCTGGTACGGCTTCGCCATTCTGTTCATGTTCGAGGGCTGGGGCATGAAACTCGAGCACTGATGCCCCGAAAACGGTGACGTCATGATGGACAGAAGGCCGAAAGCAATAGACAGACGTTTACTGCTTTCGGCCTTTTTTCTTCCTTTTTTCTTCCGCAGGAAGAAAAAAGATTAAAAAAAACCATAGGCGGACTTCTCTCAAAAACCGGGTGATTTCAGCAAAAATCAACTTATTTTCAGCGCTGGGCTTTTTTTATGGCCATCGGCAATCTCATCAAGCGAATTTTCTCCGGCAAGACACCCGATGGACCCGCAGAGGTCGAAATCGACGCCTTGCGCATCGAGTTCAGGGACCGCTACCACAGCTTCAAATTGCTGCTTTCCGCCAACAACAAGGCGCTCGATATCATGGCCGGCATAGAGGAGGCCTTGCACGGCAGCCGCCCCTTCGGGATGGCCTTCGTGCGCGCCGCCTGCACCTCGGTCTCCGTGAGCGTGTTCTCCATGATCCGCAATATCGAGCGGCTGGCGCCTGGAAAATACCCGGGTCTCTTCACGAGCTTCGACGGCATCCAGCGGGGCATCGAGGAGATCCTGACCCACCGCAAGGTAATCGAAGACGAGCGACTGGTCATCCCTCTGTCCCAGGTAACCAGAGATATGGCGGACGTGGTCGGCAGCAAGATGGCCAACCTGGGAGAGATCAAAAACGGCCTGAACGTGCGGGTGCCGCCGGGGTTTGCCATCACCGCCCGGGCCTATCAGCGCTTCGTCGAGCACAACGACCTGCAGGCGGAAATCGACCGCCGCATGCAGGCCGCCGAGTCCGAAACCATCGAAGCGCTCTACTCCCGGAGCGCCGAGATCCAACAACTGATTCTCCGGGCCGCGGTGCCGCCCGACCTCGTCGAAGCGATCCTCGGGGCATGGTCCGAGATCGAGCGCGAAGCCGGCGGGCCGGTCGCGGCGGCCCTGCGCAGCAGCGCCATCGGCGAGGACGCCGCCGGCAGCTCGTTTGCCGGCCAGTACCGCTCCGAGCTGAACGTGAGCGCCGAAAACGTGCTCGAAGCCTACAAGGACGTGCTGGCCAGCAAATACAGCCTGCCGGCCATCAGCTACCGACTCAACAAGGGGTTTCGGGACGAAGACGTGGCCATGTGTGTGGGCGGCCTGGTCATGGTGGACGCCCTGGCCGGGGGGGTCACCTACACGCGCAACCCGGTGGATATCCACGACCACGGGGTGTTCATCAACTCGGCCTGGGGCCTGCCCAAGGCCGTGGTGGACGGCAGCGACGCCTGCGACCTGTTCGTCGTATCCCGGCAGGAGCCGATGGCGCTGATCCGGGAGGACATCCGCGTCAAGGAGCGCAAGTTCGTCTGTTACCCGGAGGAAGGGGTCTGCCGGCTCGATCTGACCGGGGAGGACCGAGCGCAGCCCTCCCTGGCCGCCGCCCAGGCCGTCGAACTGGCCCGGCTTGCCGTGAGCATCGAAGCCCATTACGGTGTCCCTCAGGACATCGAGTGGGCCATCGATTCCCAGGGCACGATCTTTCTGTTGCAATGCCGCCCGCTGCAGCAGAAACAGGCCGCGGACGCCGGGCCTCCGCCGGATGCGAACCGCCCGGCGCCGGATTCGATCCTCTGCCGGGGCGGCATCACCGCCAGCCCCGGTGCGGCCTGCGGACCGGTCTTCATCGCCGAGAAAGCCGCGGACATGCTGGCGTTCCCGGAAAAGGGCGTGCTCGTCATCCGCCAGGCGCAGCCGCGCTGGGCGTCGCTGCTGAACCGCGCGGCGGCCGTGGTTACCGAGCAGGGCGGGTTTGCCGGGCACCTCGCCAATGTGGCCCGGGAATTCGGGGTCCCGGCGCTCTTCGGGGTGGCGGAAGCCGCCCGGCGGCTGCCCTCCGGGAAGATCGTCACCGTGGACGCCAGCGGCCGCGCGGTCCACCGTGGCCGCGTGGAGGACCTGCTCGTCGAGGCCCCTGCTCGCTCGGCGCTCATGCAGGGCAGCCCGGTGCACGCCCTTCTCTCCGAGGCCGGCCGGCTGATCGTGCCGCTCAACCTGCTCGACCCGGACTCTCCGGAGTTCGCACCCGCCGGTTGCCGGACCCTGCATGACATCACCCGTTTCATCCACGAGAAGTCCGTGAGCGAGATGTTCGACTTCGGCAGGGACCACGAATTCTCCGAACGTTCCAGCAAACAGCTGCACCACCACGTTCCCATGCAGTGGTGGATCCTGAACCTGGACGACGGCTTCACCGAGGAAATATCCGGAAAATACGTCCAGCTCGAGCAGATCGCCTCGATTCCGATGCTCGCCTTCTGGAGAGGGTTCGTCGCCGTCCCCTGGGAGGGGCCGCCGGCGATGGACGGCAGGGGCATGCTATCCGTCATGTTCCAGGCGACCACCAACCCGGCCCTTACCGTCGGGAGGCGATCCAAGTTCGCCGAACGCAACTATTTCATGATCTCCCGGCACTACTGCAGCCTGAGCCAGCGGCTGGGGTTTCACTTCGCAACCATGGAAGCCCTGGTGAGCGAACGCACGCCGGAAAACTACGTGAGCTTCCAGTTCAAGGGCGGCGCCACGGACTTTGAACGGCGGCTCGCCCGGGTGCGCTTCATCGCTGAAATCCTGGAGCCGATCGGGTTTCGGGTGGAGATCAAGGAGGATCACCTTCTCGCCCGCGTCGAGGCCCAGAGCGAAGCGTACATGCTCAAGCGGGTGGAGCTTCTGGGCTACCTCGCCCTGCACACCCGTCAACTCGACATGGTCATGACCAGCCCCGCCCATGTGAATTACTATCGCGAAAAATACCGCAAGGACATCGACCGGCTGGTCGCGATGGCATAGCGCAGCAATTCCCGCCCCGCGCGCGGCGGGAATTGCCGGTTGCATCTTGCGTGATTTTCTGTAATATGCGCGTGAAGATGCTGTGAGCGCCGGATGGAGTCCAGCACGTCGCAGCCCGGGGGCGACCGTCGATGGAAGGCAACATCTATTCACGGCTTCAGACAAAAATCATTGTCCTCACCCTGCTCGTCACCTTCACGCCGCTGCTTCTGCTCGGAGTCATCATCTACCGGCAGTTTGCCGACATGTACATCGATAAGATCCGGGAGCAGATCCGCAACCGCTCGGAGAACCAGGCCACGTCCCTGGACCTGTTTCTGAAGGAGCGCACCGCCATCCTCGGGGCGATCGCCGACACCCACAGCTTCCAGACCATGACCAACGAAGACAACCTGGCGCGCAAACTGGTTGTGATGAACCTGAGAGCCGGGGCCTTCGTGGACCTGGGCGTCATCGACCACACCGGCCAGCAGCTGGCCTATGTCGGGCCCTACGAACTCACGGGCAAGAATTATTACGAACAGGCCTGGTTCGGCGAGGTCATGAGCAAGGGCCTCTATATCAGCGATGTGTACATGGGCTTCCGGAAGCTGCCGCACTTCATCATCGCCATCCGCCGTCAGGAAAATCAGAAAAGCTGGATCCTGCGGGCCACCATCGACCCGGATATCTTCAGCCGAATCGTGCAGGCGGCTCACATCGGCCGGACGGGCAACGCCTACCTGGTCAACGAAGAGGGTTTCCTGCAGAGCAAGCCGCGCTTCGGCGGGAACGTCCTCGACAAGGCCCCCGTGGACGTCTCTCTTTTCGGCAAACAGACGATAGTCTTCGAACAGCCGGGGGCCGACTCCCGCAAGCTGCTCCTTGCCGGAGCCTGGCTCAAAAACAAGGATTGGCTGCTCGTCATCAGCATCGACGCCGAAAGCGAGATGGCACCCCTCTTTGCGACCCGCAACACCCAGGTGGTCATCATCTCGCTCGGCATCGTCGCCATCATCCTGACGACCGTCTTCACGACCCGGCTGATGATTCGGCAACTGGTCCGGACCGAAACCCGGATGCAGGAGCTGAACGCCCAGCTCGTCCAGTCCGACAAGCTGGCCGCCCTCGGCAAATTGGCGGCGGGAGTGGCGCACGAGATCAACAACCCCCTGGCCGTCATCCTGCAAAAGACCGGCTGGATGCAGGACCTCCTCGATGAGGAGGAGTTCCGGAAGAGCGAGAACTTCCAGGAATTCCGCACGTCCGTCGCCAAAATCGAGGAACACGTGGAGCGCGCCCGCAAGGTGGTCCATAACATGCTCGGATACGCCCGCCGCATGGAGCCGCGCCTGGAGGATGTGGACATCAACCAAACCATCAACCAGACCATTGATATTCTGGAAAACTTCGCCCGCACGAACACCATCGACATCCAGGCTGATCTGATGGACAACGTTCCCATCATTGCCGGCGACCAGGCCCAAATGCAGCAAGTCATCCTGAACCTGATCAGCAACGCCATCGACGCCATCGGCAAGGAGGGCACAGTGTCGGTCAAGAGCCGGGCCGACGATTCCGAGATCCGCCTCATCATCGCCGACACCGGACCGGGGATCCCGGAGAACATGCAGAAGAAGATCTTCGACCCGTTTTTCACCACCAAAAGCTCCGGGAAAGGCACCGGCCTGGGCCTCTGGATCAGCTACAACATCATCGAGAAGCTGGGGGGCAACCTCTCCCTGCGCAGCCATGCGGGCCAAGGAGCCGAGTTCACGATCACACTGCCGATCGTCCGACCCGAAAAAAAATAAACCGAAGACAGGCCGCTTACCGATCGGCCCGTCGACCGAAACAGCCTATCGGAGGCAGAATGCAGAACCCGAATATTCTGGTTGTGGATGACGAGGGGGATTTCCTCGAAACCTTGATGAACCGCCTCAGGAAGCGCAATATCAGCACCATCGGCTGCGCGAGCGGCGAGGAAGCCGTCCGCCTGGCAAAGGAGCACCCGTTCGATATCGTCATCCTGGACATCAAAATGCCGGGGGGGATGGACGGCATCGAAACCCTGCGGGAAATCAAGAGAATCCGACCCGAGGCCGAAGTCATTCTCCTCACCGGGCACGCCTCCCTCGAGACCAGCGTCGAAGGCATGAAGCAGGGTGCCTACGACTACCTGCTCAAGCCCATCCGGCTCGAGGACCTGCTGGAAAAATTGGCCCAGGCTCTGGAACGAAAGGGTTCGGTCGAACACCGCGCGCAAAGCGAGGAAATCCGTAAGCTCCTTCAGAAACGGGCCGGCTGAGAAAGGCCCGGCCAATGATAGCCGGGCCTTTCTCAGCCCGCGGACCGCAGCGCTTCAACCGGCCGCCCGACGGCCCCGGCGCCCTCACACCGCCCGACATGTGCTCCCCGCCGAGTGCCGGCGCCTTCAATGTCTTGAATCCTCCTGCCAAATCAGTTAAATATAATCCCTTGGAGCGCGGAGGTGGGTCGTGAGGAAGCGTCTGATTCTGGGGCTGTTCCTGGCGCTGCTGCTCGGGGTCGGGGGCCTCGTCTACTGGAGCCAATACAGCCGGCGCAGCGCCGAGCTATACTACTCGGGCACGATCGATGTGAACCCGTCCAACCTCGCGTTTCAGGTGAGCGGCCGGGTGCAGGAGGTCCTGACGGACGAAGGCCGGGCGGTGGAAAACGGGCAGGCTCTGGCCGTCCTCGATCGCCGGGAGTTCGCGGCCCTGCGGGACCAGGCCCAGTCCAACCTCCATCGCGCCGAGCAGAACCTGCGGCAGTTTGAAACCGCGCTGGAAGTGAACTGCAAAGTGCTGCCGGCGGAGGTCGAACGCGCCGAGGCCGCCGTGCAGGCCCTCCAGGCCCAACTCGCGCAGCAGGAAACCGGCAACCGCTCCCAGGAGATTGCACGGGCTCGGCTTGCCGCGGAGGCCGCCCAGGTGACCCTCGACAACGCGCGCAAGGACAAGGCACGCTACGACGAGCTGTTCGCCAAGGGGGGGGTGGCCGAAAAGACCCGCGATGCCGCCGACGTCGGATTCCAAACCGCGCTCAAGGAGCACGAGCGCGCGGTTCAGTCCTACCTGCTGTCCAAGGAGGGCTTCCGCCGCGAGGAAATCGACACGGCCCGATCGCGCCTGGCCGAGGGTGAGGCCGCGCTACGGCTGGCCCGGAGCAACCTTCTGAAGATTCAAGCCGCCGAGCAGGAGGTGGAAGCCGCCCGGGCCCAGGTGGCCTCGACGAATGCCGCGCTGAGTGTAGCCGAGATCCAACTGGCCCGCACCGAGTTGCATGCGCCCTATACGGGAATCGTGCTCAGCCGCAACGTGGAACCGGGCGAGGTGGTCTCGCCCAGCCAGGAGGTCTTCTCCATGGCCGACCTCTCCCGGGTGGACCTCAAAGTCTTCGTGGGAGAGGCCGAAATCGGCAAGATCAAACCCGGCCAGCCGGTCGACGTGAAGACCGACACCTTCCCCGACAAGACCTACACCGGCCGCGTCGCCTTCATCTCGCCCCAGGCCGAGTTCACCCCCAAGATCATCCAGACCCACAAGGAGCGCGTCAAGCTCGTCTACCTGGTGAAAGTTTCCATCCCGAACCCGGATCTTGAGCTCAAGTCAGGGATGCCCGCCGATGCCTGGTTCCGCTGACCGCCGCATGGCCGAAGACCGCTCTCCGGCCGGGATGATCGTCGCGTCGGGGGTCCACCGGAGCTTCGGCGCGCTGACGGCGGTGTCCGATGTGTCCTTCCGCCTGCCCGCCGGCCGCATCGTCGGCCTGGTGGGCTCGGACGGCGCCGGCAAGACGACACTCCTGCGCATGCTGGCCACCATGCTGGTCCCGAGCTCCGGCACGATCCGCGTGGGCGGTCTCGACGTGGTGCGCGAGCGCTCCGGGGTCAAGGGGATGATCGGCTACATGCCCCAGCGCTTCGGCCTTTACCAAGACCTCACCGTGGCCGAGAACCTTGATTTTTTCATGGATATCTACGGCATCACCGGCGCGGAACGCCGGCGGCGGCGCGAGCGCTACCTCGGGTTTTCCAACCTGCTGGCCTTCACGGACCGCCGCGCCGGGGATCTCTCCGGCGGCATGAAGCAGAAGCTGGGGCTTGCCTGCGTGCTGGTGCACGAGCCAAGGGTGCTGATCCTGGATGAGCCCACCAACGGGGTCGATCCGGTGTCGCGGCAGGAGTTCTGGCAGATCCTGGCGGAGATGAAGCAGTCCGGCATGACGATCCTGGTGTCGACGGCCTATCTCGACGAGGGTGAACGCTGCGACCGGTTGCTGCTCATGCACAATGCCCGCATCCTTGCGGACGCGGCGCCGGCGGAGGTCCGGGCTGAGTTTGCGAGCCTGGAGGAGGCCATGATCCAGCGTATCCGGGCTGTAGACGCAGCGCTCACGGAGGATGCCTTTGGACGCTGACGCCGTTGCCGTGACGGAGCTGGTGAAACGCTTCGGCCGGTTTACCGCCGTCGACCGGGTGAGCTTTTCCGTGCGCCCGGGGGAGATCTTCGGCTTTTTGGGGCCGAACGGCGCCGGCAAGTCCACAACCATCCGCATGCTCTGCGGCATCATCGCGCCCACCAGCGGCGCAGGCCGTGTCGCCGGCTTCGACATCTTCACCGAGTCCGAGGGCATCAAGCAGGCCATCGGCTACATGTCCCAGAAGTTTTCGCTCTACCCCGACCTGACGCCGTTCGAGAACATTCGCTTTTATCTCGGGATCTACAACGTGCCGGCCGAGCAGTGGCCGGAGCGCATCGAGTGGGTCTTCAGGGTGACACGGCTGGCTGCAGTGCGCGACCGCCTGACGCGCGAGCTGCCCCCCGGCTTTCGCCAACGCCTGGCCCTGGGCTGCGCCCTGCTGCACCGGCCGCGGCTGCTCTTTCTGGACGAGCCCACCTCCGGGGTCGACCCCATCACGCGGCGGCATTTCTGGGACTTCATCCGTCAGCTCACGGCCGAAGGTGTTACGGTCTTCGTCACCACCCACTACATGGACGAGGCCCGGCACTGCGGCCGGGTGGTGATGATCAACGCCGGCCGGATCGTGGCGAGCGGGCCGCCGGCCGAAATCGTGGCCGACGTGCTGCCGGACCGGCCGGGGGCGGACCTGGGCGATGCCTTCGTGGCCCTGATGAAGCAGGAGGCATCATGAACGTCCGCAGGATCCAGGCCATCGCCCGCAAGGAGTACTACCACCTCATCCGGGACTTCCGCAGCCTCTACCTGGCTTTCATCATCCCGTTGCTCCTGATCCTGCTCTTCGGCTATGCCCTCAGCCTGGATGTGGAGCACATCCCCACGGCGGTGGTCGACCACGACCGGACGCCGCAGAGCCGCGATCTCATCCGCCGGCTGGACGCTTCGGTCTATTTCGATGTCGTCGCCCACCCGGCCTCCAGTGCTGCGCTCACCGAGCTGCTCGACCGCAACGAGGTCATCCTCGGCCTCGTCATCCCCCCTGGCTGGAGCGCGGATCTCACGGCCGACCGACAGAGCCCGCTGCAGGTCCTGATCGACGGCAGCGACCCCAACACCGCCGGCAACACCCGGGCTTTCATCACGGCCTTTATCGCCCAGGAGAACGAGCGCCGCCTGCTGGACTACCTGGACCGCCAGGGCCTGGAACGGAACCGGCCGCCGGTCGAGGGCCGCATCCGGGTCTGGTTCAACGAGGATCTGGAAAGCCGCAACTTCATCGTCCCCGGCATCATCGCCGTCATCATCATGATCGTGGGGGCCCTGCTCACTTCGCTCGTCGTCGCCCGGGAGTACGAGAACGGTACCATGGAAACCATCCGTTCCCTGCCCGTGCGGGCGGGCGAGTTCTTCTTGGGAAAGGCGATCCCCTACTTCTTCATCACCCTGATCGATGTGCTCGTGGCGATTCTCATGGGCCAGGTGCTCTTCGGCGTTGTCATGAAGGCGAGTTTCTGGCTGATGATCCTCGCCTCGGCCATCTACATCCTGGTGGGGCTGAGCATCGGGCTGTTGATCTCGATCAAGACCAAATCCCAGCTCGTGGCGAACCAACTGGCCGTGCTGGTCACTTACCTGCCCTCGCTGCTGCTCTCCGATTTCGTGTTCCCCCAGCAGAACATGCCGGCCCCGCTCCAGGCGGTTTCCAAGCTCGTCCCCGCCACCTATTACATCGATATCCTGAACGGCCTGTACCTGCGGGACCTATCGTTCCTGCAACTCTGGCCGAGCTTCCTTGTCCTCGTCGTCATGGCGGCGCTGCTTTCGGCCCTCAACATCCGGGCGCTGAAAAAGGAGGGGCTCTGACATGAACTGGCCGCGCGTGCGCGAGCTGGTGCGCAAGGAGTTCATCCAGCTTTTCCGTGATCGCAGGAACCGGCCGCTGCTGGTCATCGCGCCCCTGATCCAGGTGATCCTCTTCGGCTATGTCGTCACCACCGACGTACGTGACATCACGGTTGCGGTCATCGACCAGTCGCGCACGCCGGATAGCCGGCGGCTCCTGGACGCCTTCGACGGCAACCCCACTTTTCGCGTCACCCAGGTCCTCCAGGACCCGAAGGACCTGGACCGCCTGCTGCTGCGGCGCGAAGTGGACATCGGTCTGCAGATCCCGCCGGATTTCAGCGCCCGCATACGCAAGGGCGAGACGGCCGAGGTACAGATCCTGGTCGACGGCAGCATGAGCAACATGGCCGCCGTCCGGATCGCCTATAGCGTCAACGTGCTCGATGCCTTCAACGCCCAGCTGCAGCGGGAGCTCAACCGCCGGCGGGTCGACTTCGGCGAGATCGACGGCCGTATCCGCACCTGGTACAATCCCAACTTGGACAGCCAGCACTACTACGTGCCGGGGATCATCGCCTTTCTGGTCATGCTGCTCTCGCTGCTTTTCACCTCCATGGCCGTGGTGCGCGAGAAGGAAGCCGGCACCATGGAGCAGCTGATCGTAACCCCGCTTGCGGCGACCGAGTTCATTCTCGGCAAGACCATCCCCTTCATTCTCATCGCCCAGGCCCAGATGGTGATGGTGATCCTCTTCGCCCGGTTGTGGTTCCGGATCCCCATGATGGGCAACGCATTTCTGCTGCTGGCCGCAAGCTCCATCTTCCTGCTGAGCACGCTCGGCATCGGGCTGCTGATCTCCACCGTCTCCCGTACCCAACAGCAGGCCATGATGACCAATTTCTTTTTCATCCTGCCGTTTTTCATGCTGAGCGGGTTCGTCTTCCCCATTGCCAACATGCCCGCCGTGGTGCAATGGCTGACCCACCTCAACCCCCTGAGCCATTTTCTGATCATCATCCGGGGGGTGTTCCTGAAGGGCACGGGCTTCGGCGTGCTCTGGCCGGAGTTCCTGGAGCTGGCCATTCTCGGCGGGCTCGTGTTCACCGCTGCGGTCAACCGCTTTCGGAAGCGGCTGGATTGAAGGACGCGGCAGGATGCCCAAACCGTGCAAAGCAAAAATCAGAACACGGAGGGCGGCGTGACATCCGTCACACCGCCCTCCGTGTTTTTAACCCGATGCGCGATGCCCCTGATCCGTCCAGCCTTAGGTACCCATTTCCCAGGAGGCCAGATACTTCTTCTGCTCGGGGGTGAGCCGGTCGATGGCAACTCCCATGGCGGCGAGCTTCTCGCGCGCGATCTGCTGGTCGATCTTCTCCGGTACGGGGTAGACGTCTTTGGGCAGCGGCTTCTTGAGCCTGACCATGTATTCGATGCTGAGAGCCTGGTTGGCGAAGCTCATGTCCATTACGCTCGAGGGATGCCCCTCGGCGGCCGCCAGGTTGATCAGGCGGCCGTCGCCGAGCACGTTGATCCGGCGTCCGTTCTTGAGGACATACTCTTCGACGAAGGGTCGAATTCGGCGCCGGGACTTGGCAAGGCTCGCCAGCCCGGGAAGGTCGAGCTCAACGTTGAAGTGGCCGGAGTTGGCGACAATCGCCCCATCCTTCATGAGCCGGAAATGCTCCTTGCGGATGACGTTGATGTTGCCCGTCACGGTGCAGAAGAAGTCGCCGATCGCCGCGACCTCGCCGATCGGCATCACCCTGAATCCGTCCATCACGGCCTCGAGCGCCGGCAGCGGGTCGATCTCGGTCACGACGACGTTGGCGCCCATGCCGCGCGCGCGCATGGCAATGCCCCGCCCGCACCAGCCGTAGCCGCAGACCACGAAGGTGGTCCCGGCGATCAGCCGGTTGGTGGCCCGGATGAAGCCGTCGATCGTGCTCTGGCCGGTGCCGTAGCGGTTGTCGAAGAAGTGCTTGGTGCGGGCGTCGTTCACGGCGATGATGGGGTACTGCAGCACCCCGTCCGCCGCCATGCTGCGCAGCCGGATGATGCCGGTCGTGGTCTCCTCGGTTCCGCCGCGCACGTTGCGCAGGAGTGCCTGGCGCTCGGAGTGCAGGATGGACACCAGGTCCGCCCCGTCGTCCATGGTGTACTGCGGCCGGGTGTCGAGCACCGCGTTGATGTGCGCGTAGTAGGTCTTGTGGTTCTCGCCCTTGATGGCGAAGACCGGGATCTGGTCGTGCTTCACCAGGGACGCCGCCGCCTCGTCCTGAGTGCTCAGCGGATTGGAGGCGCACAAGGCGATGTTCGCTCCTCCGGCTTTCAGGGCCTGCATGAGGGCCGCGGTTTCGGTGGTCACGTGCAGGCAGGCGCCAAGGCGCACGCCTTTGAACGGCTTTTCCTTGGCGAATCGTTCACGGATCCGGTTCAGCACCGGCATGCTCTGGGCGGCCCACTCGATCCGCAGTTTTCCGTCATTGGCAAGTTTGATATCCTTCACATCGTATTTCATCAGCAAAAATCATCCTCCTTATATGAAGATCCAAAAGAAATCCGGAGCGGGGCATCCCGCATCCGGTAACCGGAATTTAATGGAACCTATCTCAAAAATGCATCTGACAGCCGACGGCGGCGTAGCCCGCCTCTGAAAAATGCACACCACCTGACGCGGCTAGGCTTTTCAGCGGCGCGCGCCTTGCTCTCGGCTGTAATCTGCTATTTTTGACATGCCTTCTATTTATACCCCGGCCTTCTCCCGCAGGGTTTTGGCCATGTCCGTCTTCTCCCAGGAAAACTCCGGCTCGGTGCGGCCGAAGTGCCCGTAAGCCGCCGTCTTGTGGTAGATCGGCCGCAGCAGGTCCAGATACTCGATAATGGACGCCGGCCGCATGTCGAAGCACTCCCGCAGAATGTCACGGATGCGGCTGTTGGGGAGTTTGCCCGTCCCCAGGGTGTCGACCAGGACCGAGACCGGTTCGGCCACGCCGATGGCGTATGCGATCTGGACCTCGCAGCGTTTCGCCAGCTGCGCGGCGACGACGTTCTTGGCGATGTGCCGCGCCATGTAGGACGCGCTGCGATCGACCTTCGAAGGGTCCTTGCCGGAGAAGCAACCGCCGCCGTGGCTGCCCTGGCCGCCGTAGGTGTCGACAATGATCTTGCGGCCCGTGAGCCCGCAGTCCCCCATCGGTCCGCCGATGACGAAACGGCCCGTAGCGTTGATGTAGAAGCGGGTCTCTCCGTCCATCATGTGGGCCGGGATAACCTTTTTGACGACGGAGTTGATGATGGCATCCCGCAGCGTCTCATATTCCACGTCTGGTTTGTGCTGGGCCGCGATCACCACGGCATCGACGCGCTTGGGCACGCCGCCCTCGTACTCAACCGTGACCTGGCTCTTACCGTCCGGCCGCAGAAAGTCCAGGGAGCCGTTCTTGCGCGTTTCGGACAGGCGCCGGCACAACTTGTGGGCCAGCATGATGGGCATGGGCATGAACTCCGGGGTCTCGTCGGTCGCGTAGCCGAACATCAGGCCTTGGTCGCCGGCGCCCTGCTCCTTGTAGAGGCCGTTGCCCTTGTCCACGCCCATGGAGATGTCGAGGGACTGGTGATCGATGCTGGTCATCACGGCGCAGGTCTGCCAGTCGAAGCCCATTTTCGAGGAGCTGTAACCGATATCCTTGATGGTGTCCCGAACGATCTGGGGTATCTCGACGTAGGTGCTGGTGGTGATCTCCCCGGCAATGAACGCCATGCCGGTTGTGACCAGGGTCTCGCAGGCCACGCGGCAGTGCTTGTCCTGAGCCATGATGGCATCCAGGATGGAATCGGAAATCTGGTCGGCCACCTTGTCCGGATGGCCCTCGGTCACGGATTCAGACGTAAAAAAGAACTTTTCATCGGGAATGCTCACGCTCATTTTGTGCTCTCCTTGAATTTTTTTTTCGGGTGCTCCGGCCTCTTTGAGCGATCGGGCAGGCTTACCACGCGGGTCAGGTGTATTTTAGTTAATTTGATAACTTTATTACGACCTTAGTTAAAAGTCAACGAAGTTGCTCCGACGGCAGCCGATCGTACCTTTCTTCAGTCGCAGGCCCGCGAGGATGCCGAGCGCGGCGAACCGCAACCCTTTTTACCATCGCAAATTCGCCCGGGGATCAATGGCAGGGGCGGCCGACCCGGGGGAGGAGTGGATACTTGACCCCGAAATGTGATACATAGGGCAGCATGCGAAAGATAGCGTGCTTCGGCATTTCCGCCTTTCTGCTGGGGATTGCCCTCTTCTTCTCCCCGGCCGCCGCCCAAACCCCGCCGTTGCTGTCGCCGGCGCCTTCAGACGACGAGGACCCCGTTGCGGTGACCAGCGCCTGGTCGGTCGACGCCGCTCACCCCACCGGAAACGCCGTGCTGGCCGTGGTGCTCGACATCCGCAAAGGCTTTCACGTCATGGCCGACAAGGGCCAGTTGAGTGAAATCCAGGACTTCAAACCGTTTCCGACACGGGTCTGGGTGAGCGAGGCGACCGAGGGCGTCTTGTCCGAGCCGCCCTTTTACCCGAGGGCCCAGCCGTTCAAGGTGGATTTCGTGGATGCGCCGATCATGAGCTTCGATGGGCGCACAGTGATATATCTTCCAGCCAACCTGAGCCTGAATGCCTCCGGCGGCACCGTGTTCGTGAAAGTAGGAGTCGAATACCAGGCCTGCGCATCGACCTATTGTCTGATGCCGCAGCGGGTTGTTCACGCGGCGCAACTGCCCTTGGTCCCTCGGGACGAAAAGATATCGGCGGTCAACCGTGAGCTGTTCAGCGAATATGGGTCACGGGCGACAGCCGGCCATCAGCGGTTTATTCCGTTCAGGTTATTCGGCTTCGGTTTCGCATTGGATCCGGAATCGCCGCTCACTGCGGCTATGATCCTGCTGCTCGCCGCGCTCGGCGGCTTTCTGCTCAACTTCACGCCCTGTGTGCTGCCCCTCATCCCGATCAAACTCATCCGCCTGTCCAACGCCGCCGCCGCCGACCGTCGGCGCTGCCTGAACCTCGGACTGTTCACGTTTGCCGGAGTGCTCGTCTTCTGGGTCGGCCTCGGCGGCATCGTCTCGATGGTGAGCGGTTTCACCTCGACCAATCAACTTTTCCAGTACCCGGCATTTACCATCGGCGTGGGGCTCATCATCGCTGTCATGGCCATCGGCATGTTCGGTGTTTACACCGTGCGACTGCCCGGTGTGATCTATGCGCTCAACCCCCGCCAGGAAACGCTGGCAGGCGCCCTCGGCATCGGCGTGCTCACGGCCGTGCTGTCCACGCCCTGCACAGCACCGTTCATGGGAACGGCGGCGGCATGGGCCACCACTCAGGAACCCACCGTCACCATCGCCACGTTCTCGGCCATCGGCGCCGGCATGGGCCTGCCCTCCCTGCTCGCCGCCTTCCCTCGGCTGGTTCGCCGCTTGCCCAAGACCGGGCCGGGGAGCGAGCTGCTCAAGCAGGCCATGGCGATCCTCATGCTGGCGGCCGCCGCCTACTTCATCGGCATCGGCCTCAACACGCTGCTGTTAGAGCCGGCCGCCACGGCCAGCCGCCTTTACTGGTGGCCGGTGATGATCCTGTGCGCCACCGCCGGCGCGTGGACCGGCCTGCACGCGTTCAGGCTATCATCCGGCAAGAGGGCAAAAGCCATCTGGGCCGTTCTGGGCCCGGTGATCGTGGCCTTCTGCCTGTACGGCGCCGTGCGCTTGACCGATACGGGACCGATCGCATGGGCATCCTTCACCCCGGAACGGCTGGACAGGGCGTTCAAGGAACACAAAACCGTGGTGATGATCTTCACTGCGGAGTGGTGCCTGAACTGCAAGGCGTTGGAGCAAAGCGTCTGGGACAACCCGGAGGTGACAAAGCTGGTGTCGGGACCATCGGTGGTGCCCATCAAGGTTGACCTGACCGGGAGCAACCCCGAGGCCAGAAAAATGCTCCAGGAGGCGGGCAGTCTGACGATCCCGCTTCTCTTGGTTTACGCACCGGACGGCCAGCCGGTCCTGAAAAGCGACTTTTACACGGCCGACCAGGTGGTGGAGGCAATCAGGACGTCTTTGGCCGCATCGCCGCCAAAGCCTTGACCCGGAATCCGCAATACATCATCCGCCGGACGCCGCTGTCTCGAACGGCTCTATTGGCGCTGCAGGCTGAACCTGCAGGTGCTCTCTGAACTTGTCCGCAGCAAACTCGTTGCGGATCCGCGACTCCGGGCTCCCCAACACCACCACGATCAGACGCCGGTCCCCGGTTTTCGCCGTGGCCACAATGTTGAACCCGGCTTTGCGGGTGTAACCGGTCTTGAGGCCGTCCACCCCTGGAACCCGGCCCACCAGTTTGTTCTTGTTGCTGATGGTAAGCGTACCGCTGCGGAAGGTCGTGTGCTCGATGGAGGTCCACTCGATGATCTGGGGGTGTTGGAGGGCCTCGCGCGCCAACCGAATCATGTCGCTGCAGGTGCTGATGTTGTCGGCGCCGCCCTTGGCGGGGGGAAGACCATGCACGCAGTGGAATTGAGTGTCCAGCATGCCCAGGGCCAGCGCTTTCGCGTTCATCAGCTTCACGAATTCATCCGAGCTCCCGGCCGCGTACTCGGCAATGGCGTAGGCCGCGTCGTTGGCGGATTCGATCAGCGCAGCCTTCATGAGTTCCTCCAGGGTGAAGGTTTCCCCCGCCTTCAGGAACACCTGGGTGCCTCCCATCTTTTCCGAGTTCTTGGAAGCGGTCACCAGGTCGGTGAGGCACAACTCGCCGCGCTCGACCTTATCGATGACCACGCATGCCAGCATGATCTTGGTCAGGCTTGCCTGGGGCCACGGCAGCTGAATGTTCAAGCCTTCGAGCACTGTGCCGGTTTCGGCATCCGCCACGGCGTAAGCCTCGTAGGGCGACCGGGCCTGCACCGTAAGCGCGGGCCGAACCTTCGGATGGGTCTTGGGTTTCGCGGCGAGCTGGAATTTCGCCGCAGCAGCACCGGCTTTTTTCGCGCCGGCGAGGGATTCACCGCAGAATACGCCGTGGGTCGTAAACAGCACGATCACGACGGCAAGTGCGATACGCTTCATGGTTCTCCTTCGGGGCGCAATCACGCCGGGATTTGATCTACTTTCTATTATAGATCAAAAACCATTAAGACTCAAATTTCCGGCCAGCGGTCAGCCCGGTGTCCGGGCGCCCGGACACCGGTGCGGTCGGCCTCGGCCCCGGATCATTCCAAGGCGGGCAGGGCGGCCGATGACCGTAAGGCCGTTTTACCAGATGCCGGCGTCCCGGCGGCTTTCAAGCCATTTGCGCCGCACGGCGTTCAGCTGGCCGGCATACTTCTCGATCCAGTCGATGTCGGCGGTCAGGATCGCCAGCTTCTCGGGACCCGTGAGGTCGAAGTCTTCCAGAGCGTCGGCGCCGCCGTGCATCAGCTCGTAACTGAGGTTCTGGTCGGTTGCCACCTGGTCCAGGAACCTCAGGACCTCATCCTGGTGGACCAAGCTCTGCTCCACCGGGCTGGCATTCTGCGCATCGTAGAGCGCCTTGCGGACCGTGCGCATCAGGTCGTCGGGGGCAAACGGTTTTTCCAGGAATTCAGCGGCTCCCAGCTTCATGGCCTGAACGGCGGACCTCACCGTGGCAAACCCCGTGATCATAATCACCGGTAAGGCCGGCCGGGCGCGCTTGATGTCCCGCAACACCCGCATGCCGCCGATGTCGGGCATCCGCAGATCGGTCAGCACGAGCGCGTGCTCCTTCTGCAGGGCCAATTCCACTCCTTGGCGGCCGGACGCGGCCACTTCCACCTCGAAGTTCTCGGCCTCCAGGATCTTGGTGACGCTGTCGGTGACGATGCGCTCGTCGTCAATGACCAGAACCTTTTTCGTCTTCATACCCCTTCTCCTCCTTTTCGCGTGATTTCAAGACGGATCTCACGGTATCGGCCAGTTCGTCAGGCGTGAACGGCTTGGCAATGAAGGTGGCGGCCCCCAGCTCAAGAGCCTCCCGGATGGTCTCGCGGGTCGAATATCCACTCATGACGATGATGGGCGTCCCAGGCCGTTTCTCCCGGACCTGGCGCATGAGGTACATGCCGTCCAGCATCGGCATCTTGACGTCGACCAACAGCAAACCCGGAGCATGGACCTCGATAGCCGCCAGGGCCTCCGCGACCGAGCCGGCCGTCATCACCTCGAATCCTTCGGCCGCAAGCACCATCCGACAGCTCTTGAGGACGATGGGCTCGTCGTCAACCACCAGCACTTTCATGTTCAGCCTTTCCACCGGCGGGCAGCCAGATGAAAAAACGCGACCCTTTGCCGATTTCGCTCTGGACCCGGATGCGGCCGCCGTGCCGCTGGACGATACCCAGGGAAACCGCCAGCCCCAGGCCGGTCCCCTGGCCGATCGCCTTGGTCGTGAAGAACGGTTCGAAGAGCTTGTCGAGGTTTTCGGATGGAATCCCGCAGCCCGTGTCGGCCACCGTGATTTCCACCCCCTTCCGGCCGACGTCTCGGCTGGAGAGGCCCGCGGCCGTGAAAACCCGGATGGCCCCGCCCGGGTCGGTGGCGTCCAGGGCGTTGATGATGATATTGATGAGCACGCTCTGGATCTGGCTTCTGTCCACGATGAGCTCGGGCAGGCTCTCTCCCGGGTTGAACTTGATCGCGACGCCTTTCACCAGAGCTTGATATTCGACCAGGGCGATGGAGGAGGTCACCAGCCGGTTGATGTCCGTGGGCTCGGGGTCCAGCTTGGTCTGGCGGGAGAAGTCCAACAGGCCCTTGACGATCTTGCGCACCCGGTCGGTGGCCTCGACGATTGTCTGGAGGTCGGAGCGGATCTCCGGGGCAAGGTCCGTGCGCCGCAGCAGCATGTGGGTGTAGGTCAGCACGCCGGTGAGCGGGTTGTTGATCTCGTGGGCGACCCCGGCCGCCAGCCGCCCCACGCTCGCCTGCTTCTGGGAGTGGATGATGTGGGCTTCGGAGGTCGCCCGCTGGCGCCCCACGGCCGCCACCATCTCGCGGAAGGTCTTCTGCAGCACGCCGATCTCGCCTTTTTCCGGCGGCCCGAGCTCGGGGGTCAGGCTGCCCTCGCCCACCTGCTGGCTGGCGTTGATGAGGCGCCGGATCGGGGCGCTGATCCGATTGGCGACCAGGTAACCCAGGCCGACGGCAAGCAGCATCCCTGCCACCGTGATCAGGATGTACACCGAGAGCGTCTCGCGCCGGATGTCCTCGTACTTGTCCTCCAGCACCCCGACGTAAAGCATGCCGACACGCTGGCCGGAGATGTCCTCGATCGGCCGGTAGGCGGTAATGTACCAGTCGCTGAAGACAAAGGCCCGGTCCGTCCACAGCTTGCCCTTGCCGAGGACGTGCTCCCGCACCTCGGGCGAGACCCGGGTGCCCAGGGCCCGCTGGCCGTCCGCGGTCATGACGTTGGTGGAGATGCGGGCATCCCCCAGGAAGATCGTGGCCGTGCCGACGCTGCGCCCCTTGTAAGTCTCGCCCTGGAACACGGTCCCGCGCACGGTATCCACCAGGGTCTCGCTGCGGTTGAGGAGCATCCCGCCGTAGAGCACGCCGATCAGGAGGTTGCCATCGAACACGGGCACCGCTGCCGCTACGACCATGCCTGACTTTTCTTCCTTGCCGCTGCGAAGGGCGGGATCATCGCCGACAGTGAAGGGGATGCGTGCCCGCTCTGCGAGATAGGGGTTCTCGGCGATCAGGAAATCGCTGTCCAGGACCAGCGTGCCCGAAACGGGGATGCGGCTGTCCAGGACCGGCCGGGCGATGGGGTTTTCGAGCGAGGCGCCCGCGGCCGGGAACGAGTTGGGCCCGATGCGGCACAGCGTCCCTCCGTCCTCGAGAACGATGCCGGCGAAATCGAGATCGGCCAGCTTGGCCATGCGCTCGAGCCGGAGAACGAGCTCGGCCGCATTCTTTTCCCTCAGCGAGGAGATGAACGCAAATCCCAGCGTAGTGATGCTGAGGGAGGTTTTGATGTGCCTCACCCGGGTGAGGTACATCTCGCTGACGGCGTTGAGGTCCTGACGCACGCGGTTGCGGGCTTCGCCGAACACGTGCTGATCGAGAATGCGCACGCCGATAAAAAGCGACACCGCGGCAACCAGAAGGGAAACCCCCAGGAAACCCGCAATCAGCTTGGAACGCGTCGAATACAGCACGAAAAATCCTCCGCCGCCCTCCCGCCGCAAAATCAGCGCCAAGGAAGTCATATTAGCGTAAATGCGGCGCCGTGTATAGCCTGATGCGGGTAATCTCCATGCCATGCGAGCCGAAAGGGTCCGGCCGGCCTACCGATCAAAAACATTGCACATTCGATCGCAACACGCTACAAAATTGATGCTGGGCGTGACATCGCGATGTCCGCAGACTTTACGACCTGTAAAAGCATAGCCCGGAAGTGGGAAATTCACGCCAGCGCCCCCGGTGCCTCCGTTCCGGCGTGTTTCCGAAAGGCCAGGTCTAAAATTGACAATTAGCCGGGTTTTCGGTAATCGAGGATCGGGGCAACCACCCGCATTACCCTGTTCCTGCATGGGAGAAACCGCATGCCAAGAACCACCTACTGGGCCGACGCCTACCTGGAAAAGAGGCGCAGCGCCGCCGAAGCCATGCGCGCCATCAAACCGGGCCAACGGGTGTTCATCGGCTCGGCCTGCGGTCAGCCCCAGGAGTTGGTGCGGACGCTGGCGCAATCGACCGGCAAGCTGAGCGGCCTGGAGGTCGTGCGTCTGATGAGCCTGGAAACCACCTCCCTGAGCGCGCTGGCCGATCAGACCAAGGACCTCGCCCTCAGCATCCGCAACATTTACCTTGGATCGGCCCATGCCGAACCCATCGCCCGCCACAAGCGGTTCATCACCCCGATGAACATGTCCGAAGTCCCGGACCTGTTCACGTCGAAAAAGCTGCCGATCCACGTGGCCATGATCCAGACGACCCCGCCGGATGATTTCGGCTGGATGAGCCTGGGAATTTCGGTGGACGTGACCCTGGCGGCGGCGATGTCCGCCGATCTGGTGATCGCCCAGGTGAACCCCCGGCTGCCGCGGGTGCTCGGCCAGAGCTTCATCCACGTCAACAACGTCGACATCGTCGTCGAGCACGAGGAGGAGATCCTGGCCGTCGGAGTGCGCCCTCCGTCGGACACCGCCGCCCGCATCGGCGAGCTTATCGCCCGGCTGATCGAAGACGGCTCCACGCTCCAGATCGGACTGGACGCCATGTCCCAGGCTACCATCCAAGGGCTGTCCGAGAAGAACGACCTGGGGATCCACTCCCAGTACCTGAGCGACGACATCATGCACTTGTACTCCCAGGGGGTGATTACCAACCGCCGGAAGGGGTTCAACGACGGCAAGCTGGTGGCGTCGGCCGCCATCGGCTCGCGCAACCTCTATGACTTTTTGGACAACAACCCGGCGGTGGATTTCCACCCGTCCGATTACGTCAACGACCCGTTCATCATCTCGCGCCACAACCGAATGGTCTCGATGAACGTGGCCCGCACCATGGACCTCACCGGCCAGGTGGAAGCGGAGGCCTCCGCCCTGACGTTTTTCGCCGGGGCCTCCGGGATCGTCGACTTCGTGCGAGGGGCCAAGCGGTCGCCGAGCGGCAAATCGCTCCTGATGCTGTCCTCGACCTCGGACGATGGCACCACCAGCAACATCGTTCCGACCCTCACCAACACCAACGTGGCGGTACCGCGCGCCGACGTGCACTACGTGGTCACCGAATACGGCGCGGTGAACCTGTTCGGGAAAAGCCTTCAGGAGCGGGTCGTGGCGATGATCAGCCTGGCCCACCCGGACTTCCGCGAGGGGTTGTTTGCGGACGCGAAGCAGCTCGGCCTGATCGGTCCGGAGCGCACCCTCGGCGAGGCGGTGCGCGGCATCTACCCGGTGCGGCTGGAGGAGACCATGACGGTCGAGGGCGAGGAGGTCACCATCCGCCCGGCCAAACCCGTGGACGAGCGCCGCATCCAGGAGCACTATTACAGCCTGGTCAAGGAGGACGTCTTCTCCCGGTTCATGCACGAAAAAACGAGCTTTTCGCGCGCCGATGTCGAGGTGCGGTCCCAGGTCGACTACGTCAAGGATCTGACCCTGCTTGCCGTCGTGGGTGAATTTGGCTTCGGCCGGGTGGTGGCGGTGGGAGAGTGCATGCTGCTGGCGAAAAGCAACATGGCCGAAGTGGCTTTCTCCGCGCACAAGAATTACCAGGGCAAGGGGATCTGCCGGCGCATTCTGCGCAAGCTGGCCGACACCGCGCGGGAGAAGGGTGTCTTCGGCCTGATCGCCTACACGACCCCGGGCAATCAGGCCATGATCCGGCTCTTCAAGACCCTGCCCTACAAGGTCAAGAGCGCATTCGACGGCGAGGGGGTGTCGCTCACCTGCCGCTTCGACGAGCTGGCTTAACAGGGTGTTTAAAAACCTCGCCTAAGGCCGGGAACCGGCGTTATGCGGCTTTTGTAAATGCTCACATATGGACATTCTCTACATATCTCCGGATTTCCCGCCGAATTACGCCAATTTCATACGCAACCTTCACGCGGCAGGCCTGCGCGTGTGGTCCATCGGAGAGACGGACTTTTTCGCCATGCCTGCCGACCTGCGCGCCTGCATACGCTGGTACGTGCGCACCGATTTGAAGAACTGGCGGCAGGTCGATCGGGCCGTCGGCGAACTGCTGGAAGCCAAGCATGCCTTGGGCTTTGAGGGAGCCTTTGACCTCGTGGAATCCCACAACGAGCAATGGCTGCGCCTGGAGGGCTTCATCAACGAGCGCCTGGGGATTCCCGGGATCACGCTGCGGGACACGGAGCGGCTCAAGAAGAAGTCCGTGATGAAGCGCATTTTTCACACGAGCGGCCTGCCGGTGGCCCGGGGCGGCTGCGTGACGGACCTCGACGAGGCGCTGCGCCTGGCCGGAGACATAGGTTATCCGGTCATTCTCAAGCCCGACGAAGGGGTGGGGGCCAGCGGCACGCACCGCGTGGACAGCGCCGCCGCACTCGAGAAGCTGTTCCCGGAGCTCGCCCGCGGCTACCTCCTGGAGGAGTTCATCTTCGCCCCAATCGTCACCTATGACGGCCTCACGGGCCAGGAGGGCGAAGTCCTCTTCGAAAACACGCTGGTCTACGGCGAGGGGCTGATCGAGTACACCCGTGGCACGGATACGTTTTTCTATGTCGGCCGCTCGATCCCCGCGCGGCTGTCCGAGATCGGCAAATCCCTGGTAGCGGCGTTCGGCATCCGGCGCAAGTTTTTCCATTTCGAGTTTTTTGTCCAGAGCCCAGGTTACATCCCGATCGAGATCAACAGCCGCCCCCCGGGGGGAGCCATCCTGGACATGATGAACTATAGCGTGGACGGCGACCTGTACCGCGCCTGGGCCGATATGGTAGCGGGCCGGGCGGCTGAATTGCCGCCGGCGAAGAAATACTTTATCGGCTACGTGGGCCGGAAGGACAAGTCCTACACCTTCAGCCACGCGGAAATCCTGGCGCGCTTCGGCCACCGCCTGGTGGAGTTCGCCGAGAACCCACCGGTCTTCGCCGGCATCATGGGCCGGCATCGATACATCTTCCGTTCCGAAAACGAAGCCGAGATCCGCAGCATCGCCGCCGCGGTGCGGCAAACCCGGCAGGCGCCATGAACCGGAACATCGTGATATTGTCCCCGCATTTCCCGCCCCACTACCATCGCTTCTGGCTGAACGTGAAACAGGCCGGCGCGAACGCCCTCGGCATCGGCGATGAACCCGCTGAGGGATTGTCGGAGGACCTGCGTTCCGCGCTGACGGAGTATTACTTCGTCAGCGACATGCACGACTACGACGCGCTCATCCGGGCCTGCGGGTATTTCACCCACCGCTACGGCAAGATCGACCGTTTCGACTCGCTGAACGAATACTGGCTCGGCACCGAGGCCCGCATTCGGGACGATTTCAACATCGCCGGCGTCCGCTCCGCGGACATCGACTTCATCCGCCGCAAATCGATGATGAAGGAGCTTTTCCACGCAGCCGGGGTCCGGGTGGCTCGCGGCCGGATCGTGCACAGCCCGGCGGAGGCCCGGGCGCTGATCCGTGAGACCGGCTACCCCGTCATCGCCAAGCCCGACGCCGGCGTGGGCGCCTTGAACACCCGTCGCATCGATGCGGAGGCGGACCTCGATCCGTTCTTCAAGACCAAGCCCGCGGTCGATTACCTGATGGAGGAGTTCGTCGCCGGGGCCATCCACTCCTTCGACGGGCTGGCGGACGCCGACGGCAACCCCCTGTTCTGCACCGGTCACGTGTTCAGCCAGGGCATCATGGAGACCGTGAACGAGGCGCGGCACATCTATTACTATTCCATGCGGGAGATCCCGGCGGAGCTCGAGCGCATCGGGCGAGCCTGCCTGAAGAGCTTCGGCGTCAAGGAACGGTTTTTCCACATCGAGTTCTTCCTCACGGCCTCCGGCGAATACGTCGCATTGGAGGTCAACATGCGGCCGCCCGGGGGCTACACCACCGACATGTTCAACTATGGCGCCGACATCGACGTCTACCGTGCCTGGGCGCAACTGCTGGTGCACGGCTGCGCCGACCTCGTCTACACCCGCAAATATCACTGCTGCTACGCCAGCCGCAAATTCAACCAGCCTTACCGGCACAGCCATGACGAGATACTGGAACGCTTCGGCCACCTCATGCTGCAGGTACAGAGCGTGCCCGGCGTTTTCAGCAGCGCGCTGGGAGACCTCGGCTACATCTTCCGGTCGGACGCACTGAACGACATCATGGATGCCGTGCGCTTCATCCACGAAACGGCCTAAAGAAGTTAGAAGCTATCTCAAAAATGCATCTGACAGTCGATGGCGGCGTGGCCGGCCTCTGAAAAGGAACAACGAACCGTGCAGATCGAACATCATCGCTGGCGCAGCCCGCGCCTGGACCGCGACATGGAGCTCAAGGTCTACGGGCACTGGGGAAAACCCTTCATCGTCTTTCCCTGCTCCCGGGGGCGCTATTTCGATTTCGAGGGCATGGGCATGGTGGCCGAGGTCGCGGGCTTTATAGACGCGGGCAAGCTCAAGCTCTATTGCGTCGACAGCGTGGACAGCGAATCGTGGTACAACTATGCAGTGCCCCCGAGGGAGCGCAACGCCCGCCACGAGGCCTACGACGGCTACGTGGCCCAGGAGGTCGTGCCTTTCATCCGGCATCACTGCGGGTTGCCGGGAGTTCGGGCCATGGCCACCGGCTGCAGCATGGGGGCCTATCACGCCGTAAACTTCTTTTTGAAGCACCCCGACCTCTGCGAAGGCACCATCGCCCTCTCCGGCCTCTACCGACTCGACCGCCACGAGTTCAACCTCGGCCCGGCCGACCTGCCGGCGGTCTATCACAACTCGCCCATGTCCTATCTGCGAAACCTCGACGACCCTTGGTTTCTGGACTGGTACCGCCGCAGCACCATCATCGTCTGCGTGGGCCAGGGCGCCTGGGAGGACGAGGCCATTGCGGACACACGCGGCCTGGACCGCATCTTCCGCGAAAAATCGATCCCCGCCTGGGTGGACTTCTGGGGTCGGGACGTCAATCACGACTGGCCCTGGTGGTACAAGCAGATGCACTACTTCCTGGGCAAACTGTACGGATAGCCTCGCACGGCCGAATCCGGCTGCATTTCCCAACATTTTGCCTAACAAGGGTGTTGAAAAGCAAGCATCGGGCCGTCAGCCAAGGCGCGTGACGGTTTGGAAAGCGCAGCATATCGGCTGATATGTGAGCATTTACCAGAGCCACGCAACGCCGGATCACGGCCTGAGGCGCCGTTTTTCAACAGCCGGCTGAAGCCCCCGCAAAATAGTGGGGTCATAGCCTTCAGCGCAAACAAAATCCCCGCATCTCGCACTGCCCCTTCAACCCGGACAAGCCGGAACCAAATTCGAAATCCGAAGCACGGAACTCGAAACAGGTTAAATTTCATTTCAATACCACTATGTAATGAAAAATATGGTTTTGATCCTGCATTTTTTTAAAGTTCTGATCCGATGCGCCGATAGATAACGACAAGGGTTATCAATAATGCGTGTTTCAATTATACCTTAAATTAGGAGGGACGGATTCATGAAACGAATGATGGCAGTTCTCTTGGCAACCGGTCTGGTGCTGGTTTTTGGATTGAACACGGCCCTGGCGGCCGATGCCGGGACCAAGGATGAAGCGACCGCCATGGTGAAGAAAGCTATCGGCTTCCTTAAAGCCAATGGCCCCGACAAGGCCTATGCCGAGATCAGCAATCCCAAGGGACAGTTTATCGACCGGGATCTCTATGTCGTCGTTTACGACATGAACGGCAAGTGCCTGGCTCACGGCGCCAACGCGAAGATGATCGGCCGGGACCTCATCGACAACAAGGACGTCGACGGCAAGGAATTCATGAAGGAACGGGTCGAGATGATGAAGAAGCAGGCGTCCGGCTGGCAGGATTACAAGTTCCGCAACCCGACGAGCAACCAGATCGAACCCAAGTCCATGTACATCGAGCGTGTCAACGATGTCATCGTGGGCTGTGGAATTTACAAGAAGTAATTTCAAGCGACAACGAGGCCTCCGCCGGCGCTCGGCGGAGGCATGATCCGGAAAGAAGCCGGCTCTGACGGCGTCGTGATGCGGGGCTTGCCTACAAAGGGAAATAGCTTATGAAACTGCGCACAAAACTCGCTCTGGGATTCGCAGCGGTCATGCTGGTCATGGTCGCCCTGGGGGCCACGGCCTTCGTCATGTTCAAACGCGTGGACTTCAACATCGCCGCGGTCAATCGGGACAGCCTTCCGGCTGTCCGCTACTCGACCGGGATGGAGCGCTCTGCATTGGAGGCTATTCTGGAAGAGAAGAACTACCTGCTCTCCAGGAGCGATGACATCCACGCGCGGGCCAAGGGGAAGCTGAAGCAACTGGCGTCCCACCTGGACGAGATCGATAAGCTGGCCCAAACCAGCCACAATACAGAACTCGCTTCCCAGTCTTCGGGAGTGCGCAAAGCCACGTCCGATTACGGCAAGCTCTATGACCAGGCGGTAGAGGCCCTCAAGAAGAACAAGGCCGAAGAGACCCTCATGGATCAAAAGGGCGACATCGTCAGCGAGGAAGCCGCCGCCCTGCTGAAGACCAAAAAGGTGGAGTTCCAGCAAGCGGGCAACGCTTTGGCGATTATCAACAACATCAATGCCTGGGCGTTGGACATGCGGTTGAACGAAAAAACCTACATGCTCAACCATGAGCAGATGGCACTCAATGCCATCGAGCGCAATATCACCAGCCTTTTGGGCGGGTACGATGCCCTGGAAAAGCTGAACCCCGATGGGACCGAGATAAAGCAGATCGCCAATGCCCGCAAGGCGACGCAGGATTACGCCAAAGCCCTTGAAGCGTGGATCGCGGAGTACAAGCGCGATGCCAAGAGTGCCGCCCTGGCCGATTTCCTCAAGACCATGAACCGGTCAGGCGACACGGTCAGCCAGATGGTTGACGACTATATTCTGACCAAGCAGGCTGTTTTTGAAAAAATCGTCGACTCCGTTTTCATCGTAACCGGGATATCCCAGGAGGCCCTCGGCGCCCGGTTCAGCGAGAAGGCCTACATCATCGAGCGCAACCTCAATGATTGGGAAAACCTGAATCTCCAGGTCCAGGAACTGCCCAAACTCTATGCGTCCCTGCGGAAGGTGGCTCTCACGGCCGATGACAAGAGCCGGATCGATCGGGCGGCCAAGGCCACCGAAGAATATTTCGCGGCGGTCAATGCCTGGGCCAAAAATGACAGCGAGCTGCGCCAGACCTTTCTGCCGAAAATGAAACAAAACGGCGAAACCGTGATCACGGCGGCCCAGAACATTCAAAACGACGCGTGGAAGGGTTCCGACGAGATGAATGCGGTGACCCGGTCCATTGTCTCCACTTCCAACTGGGTTATCGTCCTGGCGTTGGGGTTCGGCGTCCTGATGGGTGCCGGGATGGCCTGGGCCATCACGCGCTCCATCACCCGACCGATCCACCGCATCATCAGCGGCTTGGATGCCGGCTCGAGCGAGGTATCCTCCGCAGCGGAGCAGGTGTCGTCCTCATCCCAGCAGCTCGCCGAGGGCACGAGCGAGCAAGCCGCCTCCATCGAGGAAACTTCCTCCTCGCTGGAAGAAATGTCTTCGATGACCAAGCAGAATGCGGACAACGCCGGCCAGGCCAACCAGTTGATGGCCGATTCCGGCCTGGTCATCCAAAAAGCCAATGAATCCATGCAGCGGCTCACGGTTTCCATGCAACAGATCACCCAGGCCAGCGAAGAAACTCAAAATATCGTCAAGACCATCGACGAGATCGCGTTCCAGACCAACCTGCTGGCCCTGAATGCGGCCGTTGAAGCCGCCCGGGCCGGCCAGGCCGGCGCGGGGTTCGCGGTGGTGGCCGACGAGGTTCGCAACCTGGCCCTGCGGGCCGCGGAAGCCGCCAAGAACACTTCCAACCTCATCGAGAGTACCGTAAAACGGGTGAAGGACGGCTCTGCGGTAGTGGCTGAGACCAACGAAGCCTTCCGGCAAGTCGCCGGCAGCGCCTCCAAGGCGGCCGAGTTGGTGGGCGAAATCTCCGCCGCCTCCAGCGAGCAGGCCCAGGGCATCGGGCAAATCAACACCGCCATCGGCGAACTGGACAAAGTGACGCAGCAGAATGCGGCCAACGCCGAGGAATCGGCTTCCGCCGCCGAGGAGATGAGCGCCCAGGCCGAGCAGATGCGGGCATTTGTCAATGACCTGGTGACACTCGTGGGCGGCGGCGGCAGATCAGGGAAATCCGTCACCGGTGAATCATCGCCGGAAGCCCCCGAAGCCGAAGCGGCCGCGAGCCGGGTCCCCCGCCCCAAGGAGCTCGACCCCGAGCAGATCATCCCGCTGGAGGACAAGGACTTTTAGAGTTGGAAATCAGCGGTTGTGGCAGGCCACCCAGCGACCGGGGGTAAGCTCGCGGAATACGGGCGCCTCGACGGAGCAGCGCTCGCCGCTCTCGCGGCAGCGCGGGTGGAAGCTGCAGCCGGCGGGCGGGTTGACGGGGCTCGGCACGTCGCCACCGAGCAGGATGCGGTTTTTTTTCGCATGGGGGTCCGGCACCGGCGCGGCGGAGAGCAGCGCCTGGGTGTAAGGGTGCAGCGGGTCGCGGTAGAGGTCCGGCTTTTCGGCCAGTTCGACCAGCCGGCCGAGGTACATCACGGCCACCCGGTCGGCGATGTACTCCACGAGGCTCAAGTCGTGCGAGATGAAGATGTAGGTCAGTTTGAATTCCGCCTGCAGTTCTTTTAGCAGATTGATCACCTGAGCCTGGATCGAGACGTCGAGCGCCGAGACCGGCTCGTCGGCCAGCAGCAGTCGCGGATTCAGGGCCAGAGCCCGGGCGATGACGATGCGCTGGCGCTGGCCGCCGGAGAATTCGTGGGGATAGCGCCGGGCGTGCTCGGGCAGAAGCCCGACGACCTTGAGCAGCCAGGCCACCCGCTCCTGCCGCTCGGGGGGTGTGCCGATGCCATGGATGTCGAGCGGCTCGCCGACGAGGTCTCCGATCCGGCGCCGGGGGTTCAGGGAGGAGTAGGGATCCTGGTAGATGATCTGGGCCTCGCGCCGGAACTGCCGCAGGCGCGGACGTTCGAAACCGGACAGGTCCTGCCCGTTGAAGAACACCCGGCCCGCCGTTGGCTCCTCCAGGCGCAACAGCACCCGGCCCAGGGTGGACTTGCCGCAGCCGCTCTCCCCCACCAGGCCGAAGACCTCGCCCGCCAGCACGCAGAAGGACACATCCTCCACCGCCAGCACGAGCCCCTTGCGGCGCGAAAACCCCGCGCCCTTCAGGGGATAATGCTTGACCACGTGCTCGGCGGTTAAGACCGAATCCGGCATTCCGTCACTCCAGCGGCGCCCAGCATCGGGCGTGATGGCCGGGGGCAATGGCACGCCACGGCGGCTCCGCGCGGCAGGCGTCATGCCGGCGGAAACAGCGCTCCTGGAAGGCGCACCCTGGCGGCAGGTTGGCCAGACCCGGCACCACGCCGGGGATGGGTTTGAGCACCCCGCCCCGGCTCCCGACGTGCGGCAGCGAATTGAACAGTCCGACGGTGTAAGGGTGGGCCGGCTGAGCGAAGAGTTCGCCCACCTCGGCGCTCTCGACCACCTTGCCCGCATACATCACCGCGACCTTGCGGCAGATCTCGGCCACCACTCCGAGGTCGTGCGTGATGAGGAGCACCGACATGCCGGTCTCCTGCTTGAGGCGTGCGATCAGGTCCAGGATCTGGGCCTGGATCGTTACGTCGAGCGCCGTGGTGGGTTCGTCGGCGATCATGAGCGCGGGCTGGCAGGCGAGCGCCATGGCGATCATCGCCCGCTGGCGCATGCCGCCCGAGAGCTGGTGCGGGTAGTCGTCGAGCCGCGCAGCGGGCTCGGGCATGCCCACCAGCCCGAGCATACGAGCGGCCTCGGCCCGGGCAACGTCGTGCTTCATGCCCCGGTGCCGGCGCAGGACCTCCTCGATCTGGAACCCGATGGTGTAGACCGGGTTGAGCGAGGTCATGGGCTCCTGGAAGATCATGGAGACGCGGTTGCCGCGGATCTTGCGGATCTCCGCCTCGCTCAGCGTGGCCAGGTCCCGGCCGTCGAACAGGATCCGGCCTCCGGCGATCCGGCCGGCAGGTTTCGGCAGCAGGCGCAGGATCGAAAGCGCCGTGACGCTCTTGCCGCAGCCGCTCTCGCCCACCAGGCCGAAGGTCTCCCCGCGAGCAATCGTGAGGTCGACACCGTCCACGGCCTTGACCAGTCCCCGTCGAGTCTTGAACTGGGTCTTCAAGCCGATGATTTCGAGAATGTGGTCGCGTGTCTGCCTGTCCATCGCCCCCGCCCTAAACCATCCGCAGCGAGGGATCGAGCGCATCCCGCAGCCCGTCGCCGAAGAGGTTGAAGCCGAGCACCAGCACCAGGATCGCCGCACCGGGAAACGCCGCCACATGCGGGGCGATCTGGATGTATTGGCGCCCCTCGCTCAGCATGGCGCCCCACTCCGGCTGGGGCGGCTGGGCGCCCAGCCCCAGGAACCCCAGTGCGGCCGCCTGGAGCACGGCCGTGCCCATGCCGAGTGTTGCGTACACGATGATCGGCGGCATGGCGTTCGGAAGAATGTGGCGCGCGAGGATGCGGGCGTGGCTCCCGCCCAAATGGGCGATCGCCTGCACAAAAAGCTGCTCCTTGAGGGAAAGCACGCTCGAACGCACGATCCGCGCGTAGTGCGGGATGTAGACGATACCCACGGCGATCATGGTGTTGGTCAGGTTGGGTTCCAGGATGGCGGTGATGAATATGGCCAGAAGAATCGCCGGGAACGCGAGCAGCATGTCCATCAGGCGCATGATCAGGCTGTCGATCCTGCCCCCGAAATACCCGGCCATAAGGCCGAGGAATGTCCCCGGCACAAGCGAGATCGACACCGAGATCAGCCCGATCAGGATCGAAATACGGGTGCCGTAGATCACCCGGCTGAAAATGTCGCGACCAAGGCTGTCAGTGCCGAACCAGTGCCTTTCGCTCGAGCCCTGCAGGCGCTCCAGGGGCGCAGGCTTGAGCGGGTCGTAGGGCGCGAGGCCCGGCCCCGCGACGGCCACCAGCAGCACCAGAGCGATGAGCACCATGCCCGCCACCGCACTGCGATTCCGAAGCAGATCGCTGAAGGTTTCCCAGCTATGCATGAACGCGAATCCTCGGATCGAGCAAACCGTAGACGAGGTCGACCATCAGGTTGATCACCGCCATCAGTGCCGCGAAAATGAGAATGCAGCCCTGCACGGCCGCGTAGTCCCGCGCCATGAGGGAGTCCACCACGTAGCGCCCCAGGCCGGGCCAAGAAAAAATAGTTTCGGTCAGCACGGCCCCCCCCAGAAGCAGCCCCAGGTTCAGGCCCAGCACCGTGACGATCGGCAGGAAAGCGTTGCGCAGGGCGTGGCGCAGAATGACCACGGCCTCGCTCATGCCCTTGGCACGCGCCGTGCGGACATAGTCCTTGTTGAGCACCTCGAGCATCGCGGAGCGGGTGATGCGGGCGATGATCGCCATGGGAATCGTGGATAGAGTGAAGGAGGGCAAAACCAGGTGGTGCAGCGCATCGAGGAAGTCGCCGAATTCGCCTGAGAGCAGCGTGTCCACCAGCATCAAACCCGTCACCACATCCGGCTCGCTGCCCATGCCGATGCGGCCCATCATGGGCATGATCGGAAACATCACTGACAGCAGATAGATGAGCATGAGCCCCAGCCAGAATATGGGCATGGAAACTCCGACCAGGGCCATGAACATCGAGCCGTAGTCGAAGACGGAATACTGGCGCGCCGCGGAGACCACCCCCGCCGCGATGCCCAAAACAGATGCGATCAGCATGGCGGCCACGGCCAGTTCCAGGGTGGCCGGCAGGCGCACCCCGATCTCCGAGGCCACCGGCGCCCCGTTTCGCAGGGAATTCCCCAGGTCGCCATGCAGGATATTTTTCAGGTAGATGCCGTATTGAACCACGTAGGGCTGGTTGAGGCCCATCTGGCTGCGCAGCCGCACCAGTTCTTCCGGGGAGGCGAACTCGCCCAGCAGCAGGCGCGCCGGGTCCCCGGGGATCATCCGGAGCATCAGGAAGACCAGCACGGAGACCCCGAACATGATCAGCAGGAGGTGAAACAGGCGTTTTGCTATATATCCGAGAGGCATGGCGTGCCGACATCAACCCGATTGGGTCCGTTTTGAAGCGAAACCGCTTTGTGAGAGGCCCCAAGTTCAAGGCGCACAAGCCCCGCGGCAAGAGGCGACCTCATTGTACGCCGCAGTGACCGCGGGGCGCAGTGCAACGCCGAAATTGGGACTCTCACGAAGCGGTTACTTTTCTTTCCACACCATCTGGAACGAGTTGAGCCCGTTCGGCCGCAGCGGCACGTCATGCAATTTCTTGCTGTAGCAGCGCACGATGGTGGAATGCACCAGGGGCAACCAGGGCGCCTCGGCGTGGAAGATCTCCTGGGCCTTGAGGTAGATCTTGGTGCGGTCGGCCTTATTGAAAGTCTTCTGGCCCTTCAGGCACAGGTCGGTGAACTCGGCGTTCTTCCAGATGGCCACGTTGGCAGCACCCGGGGTTTTGGCCGTATCGGCGGAGAGCAGCCCGTAGAGGAAGTTGTCCGGGTCGGCGTTGCCGCCGAGCCAGCCGAGCATGCACATGTCGTGTTCGCCGTTTTGGGTCTTGCTGAGGTAGGCACCCCACTCGTGGCGCACGATCTTGGCCTTGACCCCCACCGCCGCAAAGTAGGCCTGGATCAGTTCGGCCGTCTTCACCGGCTCCGGCATGTAGGCGCGCGAGACCGGCATGGCCCACAGCTCGATCTCGGTGTTGAAATCGAATTTGGCCTCAGTGAGCAGCTTCTTGGCCTTCTCCGGGTTGTAGTCGTACGCCTTGATGGCATCGTTGTAGGACCAGATGGAGGGCGGGAACGGGTTCTTGGCCGGGATGGCCAGTCCCGCGAAAATCGACTTGATCAGGGTGTCCTTGTCGACGGCGTGGCTGAGAGCCTGGCGCACCTTGGGGTCTTTCAACCGGGGCTTCTCGGTGTTGAACGCGAGGTAGCCCACATTCACGCTCGGCCGCTCGATGATTGCGATCTTCTGGTTCTTCTTGACCAGGGCGATGGAATCCGGGTCGAGATCGTCGGCGATGTCCACCGTGCCGGACTGCAGTGCCATCAGACGCGCCGAGGGCTCGGGGATGGACTTGAGAATGATCTTGTTCACCTTGGCCTTCTCGCCCCAGTAGTCCTTGTTGCGCTCGAGCACGATCTGGTCGTCCTTGGTCCAACTCACGAATTTGAAGGGCCCGGTGCCCACCGGGTGCTGGCCGATCTTGTCCTTGTAATCGGCCATGGCCTTGGGCGAGAGGATTGGGCAGAGCCAGAGCGCCAGGTTGTTCAGCAGCGGGGCGTAGGGCTTGTCGGTGATCAGGGCGATGGTGTAGTCGTCGACGACCTTGATGTCCTTCACCGGCCCGAGCGAGAGGCTGGGGTATTTCCATTGGCCGTAGCTGTTGTAAGGGTGCTCCTTGAAGACGACCCGGGCAAATGAGTCATAGACCGCCTGGGCGTTGAAGGGGTAGCCATCGTGAAATTTAACGCCCCGGCGCAGCTTGAAGGTCCAGGTCCGGCCGTCGTCGGACACCTTCCAGGACTCGGCCAGTTGGGGCTCGACGTTCATCGAATCCTTGCCGAAGATGACCAGGTTCTCGAGAACCTGGATGCCGGCCTTGATGGATTCGCCGTCGGTGGCCTGCGCCAGGTCGAGGGACACCGAGTCACCGCCACGGCCCCAGATTAGAGTCCCGCCGGTCACGGGCGCGTCGGCGCCGAAGCTCAGCGCCGGCAGCAGGCACAGGATCAGGAACACACAGGCTATCGGTTTGCGCATAATCTCCTCCTCCTTCATTAGACGGTTGGTTGCTGCTCAGCTATCTGAAATCCCTTTTCGCGCTTTTTGCGTATTTCGCAGTTCCCTCCTCCTCATCCATCATAGCCTCCTGGCAGTTACGATGGCTGATCTGAACCAACTTTCTATCCTAGATCGAGGCGGCCTGCAATTCTAAATTCCTCCGGCAGCGGGACGCCACGCGAGCACGAGCCCGCCGCTTTTCGAATGGGCGCGGTCGAGCCGTCCGGGGCCGCGCCGTCCCAGAAAATCGATCAGGGCTTTGGCGACCGTGAGGTGGCCGCGCGCGCAGAGCGCGAGGAGACGACCGGAGACGACCTCGTCGGTCACCTCCGTGATGATCTCGGAGACGGTCACCGGAAACCGCCGCACCGCGAAGTTCAGACCGCCGATGCGCTCCTCCGGGGGCAGCACCATCAATGTCTTGGATGCCGCCGGCGGGAACGTGCCCGGCGCCAGATCCCGGGCATAGCGCCGGTAGCGGCTGCTAAGTTCCCGGTCGAGGGCCTTGATCTCGGCATCGCCCGCGAGGGCGCGCGCCATCACCCGCGCCAACTCTTGCGCCCCCGCATGGCCGGGGTGATCCGGCCGATCCAGGAAGGGGATCACCGCGTAGATGAACGCCCGCGGGATCCAGTAAGGCCGAAAGCGGCCGGGCGCATAGCCGGAGAAGGGCTGGTCCCACTCATGGCTGGGCACCCCGTGCGCGTCCAGTACGATCCGTGGCAGCCAGCGGCGCCAGAGCCGGGGCTTGACCTGGGCTTCGGGGAAGCGGGGCGAGTCGGAAAAATAGTCGCCGTACCACTCCACCCCCAAGGCGTTGTAGCGCGCGGCGTGGAGCTTGTGGTCCGCCGCACCGGGCAGGAGCGCCTCCAGGGTCGCGACCCCGTCGGCGTTTTCAAGCGGCACCACGGCGACATTCACCCGCTTAAGCGCTGCCCGGCCCCATTCCGTCGCCCCCAGCTCCCACACCAGGGCGAGAGCGGCGTTGGTACTGGAAATCTCGTTGGCATGGTGGCGGGCGTTCATAAGCAAGGTGGGCTTGAGCAGCCGCAGCCGCGGCAGCGAAACCGCTTTGCCCGCACCGCCCAGGGCCGCCTCCAGGGCCCACACGGGTCGACCCTGCCAGGTGGAACCGGCACGCCAGCCGCAGACGTCGGGCAGCCCGCCCAGTCGCCGCACCCATTCGGTCACCTCGGCGGCTTTCAAGAGGCGATTTCCGGGCGGGGCCTCAACGTCTGCCGGGCCGACCGGAGCCGGCCGGGGCGGTCGGGGCACGGCTATGCGCAGGAACACCGACCGGTCCGCGGGATCGCAGCGCAGGTCATGGCCACGGGCCCGGCCCGCGGCACACATCCGTTCGGCTTCCTCGGCCTTGGGGGCTTGCTGCGGAAATACCATTCGCAGCGTGAGAGCCGCGCCTTCCGACCACAACCCCACGACGCGCGGCCGGCTGAAGGCCCGCCCGCCGGAGGCTTCCGCCGCGCTGGCCATCGGTCGGGCCGCCAGCCGGCCGGAAGGCCTGCCGGCCGCAGCGGCGGCTGCAACCCTGGGCAAGATGCGGCCGAACTGTGCCTCCGGCGGCAGCTTGTGCTCCTCGGCAAAAACCCTGAAAAAGTCGAGGAGCACGAAATAGAGATCTTCGTGCAGGGCCTCCATCGGCGCCACCCGTTCCTCGCCGAGCCCCAGGCGTTGGTCGCTCTCATCGAGCGCCACTTCGATCCGGACCTCCTGCCAGAAGGCCGGCGGCAGGTGGCGGCGGGAGGCCTTCCGGCGCGCGAGCATGCGTGCTTCGATCGCCGGCAGCCAGCGCTCCTGGAACCGGCGCCAGAACATCTCGCGGTCGGTAGCGATGTCCACGTCGAGCAGCACCTGCCGGCCATGGACGAGGCGCACGCCGCCGCAGGTCGGGTGCACGTTGCCCAGCTGCGGCCGGCCGGGCAGGTACGGCAGGCGGGTCCAGCGCGGGGTGAAACCGCGCTCGAAGACGAGGCTGCTTTCGGCATCCCAGGCCCGGATGCGGTAGGCCTCCGACAGGCCGGAACGCTGGACCAGGCGGATGCTCTCGGCCGGCCAGCCGAGGTCGGCCGCAAGCAGGTCGGGCCCGGGGAAAATTTCCTGGGCCCAGCGGCTCTCCATTTCCAACGTGTTGGGGCCGGCGGAGAAAGGCCGGAACGCCAGCTCGGCCCGCGCCAGGCCGGGGGTTTTTCTCAATTGCGGGGCGACCATCTCGAGCAGCCATGAAAGCCCCGGTTTGTAGGCATTGAGAACGGTCAGCCGCGGCCGGTAACCCTTTGCGCGCAGTATTCCTGCAAGGTCGGCCGCAAGCGCCCGGCGCACCGCCGCCGGCCTGCTCACCCAAACGAATCCGTCCAATGCCCCCGTGCCCGCCGGCAGGCGGCGCAGGGCGTCGGCGACCCGCCGCACCTCGGAAGGCCAGCTTTCACGCAAGCGCAGAACGGGGGCAGCCGCGGGGGCGGCGCGCAGCGGCCGGCCGCCGCCGCTTAGAATCTGCTTCACTTCGCCGACCCGGGAATGCCACCGCGCGCACGCCTCGCGGCCCGGCGTGCCAGGGGAAAAGCCGAACCGCGTCCAAGCGCGGATGCAGGCAGCGAGTTCCGCCGCGCGTCCCTCGGACCGGATGGTGCGGCCCGCCCACCGGAGGCCCGGGCGTGCGGCGCCGTTCTCCCGGACCCGCAACACAACGCCCCGGCGTGCCGCTCGGCCGGCAAAGGCCAGGGGAAGCTGCATCTCGGTGGCTTCGAGCGCGGCCCGGGCGACGAAACCCGCCAGGGCGAGGCCGACCGGTGCGGAGACCCTCCGGCGGTCGAGTTCCAGCGTAAGCAGCAGTCGGCGCCGGCGCGGATCCTCCGCCGGCACGCGGGTGAGACCGGCGCCGAGATCGAGCAGATCCCCTTCCTGCTGCGGCAGCCGTTGCTCCGGAAGCGCCGCGGACGAGGTCGCCAGGCGTATACACCCGATGATTCTTCCGCGGCGGCCGACGACGTCCAGAGCTTCTGTATGGTCGTTTCCGGCTTGAATCGCCCGCCAGTCGTCCGGTATAACGTTTGCCATGCACGGGCAGACCGCCAGGCTGTGAAGCACGGCCGCCATGGCCGCGGCAGACCTGCCGGTCAGAGTCACCCGATGCGGGCCATGGTTGTGAAAAACAGCCGGCGCCGATGCGGTGCGGTCGGGGGCCGTGATGACCAGGCAGGGCCGGTCGTCGGGGGCCTTTGCCAAAGGAAGGACGATCGACCGGTCCAGGGCGACCACCTCCCCGGCCAGGCGTGCGGCCAGATTGATCAGCTCGGCCCACATGCCGGCATCCGCGAGCCGGGGGTCAACGGCGAGGCCAAGCCCCAGCCGGTCGGGGTAGCCGTCGCCGTCCGTATCCTGCAAGACGGTTTCGGGGGGGAAGAGCGACCCGAGACCGAGGGGGTAGCGTGAAACGCGCGGCCGTCGTGTGGATGCCATCGGCATCTCCTGGAATTCAGTCAAGGGAGCGCTCCGGGGACCGATTGCCTTTAGCAGATGCGGGCAGCGGTGGCAAGAGGCGGCCCGACATCGCCGTCGCAATCTTTCGGCGCCGACGCGCGCTGGTTTTCCGCCCCGCGCGCGCCGGAGTCATTCGCCGGGCGAACGGCCGTTGACTCTTCACCTTTCCGAGTTTAGAATAGGGGCACTCGATTGAGCAGTTCGAACCTGTCCCGGAAGTCAAAGCACTTTGCTTCAGACGTTGCGCGTGCGGCCGGACCCATCGCACCCGCTCGACCGGACACGACATTACACCGCAACCTGAACCATCCAGAAAGGGGGACGTCGATGAAACGAATTTACCGCGTGGCCAAACCTCTGAGCATCTTTCTCGCCATTTGGGTTTTCATGATCTCGGGCCCGCACCAGGCCATGGCGGCCCTGGTGGGAACCGAGCGTGTTTTCGACGCCGAGCGGGTACAAAGCGCGCGCGAGCTCATCCACAGCCTGATGGCCCGGGAAGACATCCAGGCCGCCCTGCTCCGCGAAGGGATCGACCCCCAGGAGGCGCAAGCCCGCACCGAAAGCCTCTCCGACGCCGAAGCCGTCCGGCTGGCCGGCGCCATTGAGAGCCTGCCGGCCGGCGGCAGCAGCGCGCTGGGCCTCGTCATCGTCGCCTCCCTGATCGTTTTCATCGTCCTGCTGGTCACCGACATCATGGGCTATACGGATGTCTTCCCGTTTACAAAGAGGCACCGTTAATGGCCTCGTGAAATGCCGGTCAGCAGGGTCAGAAAGGATCGATATGGCTACGATCATGCCGGAAGGCGAGAGCATCCGGAAAGCCGTAAAGTGGGTCGATGAATCCCGGCAGTCCGGTCCGGGAAAAAACATGGCGGGCTTGATTCATGAGGCTTGCGTCAAGTTCGACCTGTCGCCGCTCGAAGCGGAATTTCTGCAGAAATTCTTCAAAAAACAGACCTGACGCCGCCTGGGCGGGCGTCGGTGCAATGAAAAAAGGCGGTCTTCCCGGCTTGCTTTCGGGAAGACCGCCTTTTTTGCGCCGGCGTCATTGCGGATCGAGCTTGTCCAGGGCCGTGGCAATGTATTCCAAGTCGGGGCGTTTGTTGATGTCCGAGACCAGGATGTCCCGGATCACGCCCTTCTGGTCGATGAAGAAAAGGGCGCGTTCGGAGACCCCGTCCGACCGCAGCACACCGAATTTCTTGGCCACGGCGCCATGGGGCCAGAAATCCGAGAGCACCGGAAACCACAGTTCGCCCATCTGGCCGGTCCAGGCGTAAAGCGCGGGGATGTTGTCCACGGCGATGCCGAGCAGAATGGCGTCATGGTCTTCAAAGAGTTTAAGCGCCATGTTGTAGCCGGGCCACTGATCCGAGCACACTGGTGTAAAAGCCGCCGGAATGAAGGAAATCACGATGTTCTTCTTCCCCCGGTACTGGCTCAGGCGGATCTTTTCGCCGGAAATCGAGGGCAGCGTGAAATCCGGCGCCTTCTGCCCCACCTTGACCTTGAGGGTGCTGTCGATCGGCTTGAGGACCCCGGGGTTGTAGTTCATATCCTTCAACGTCTGCGCCCCCGCCAAGGTGGGGGCTGCCAGCAATGCAATCGCCACGACAAAACCAACCACGACCGTTTGCATTTCGGTTCTCCTCACTGCAGCCCCGAATTGGCCAGCAGCTTTATCAGAAGCTCATCCGCGTCCCTGGCACCGCCTAGCTTGGAATAGTACACCTTGGGGGCGGCGCCCTTCGAGTTTTTCACGCAAATAAAATAAGGCGTTCGAACCTCCCCCACCAGCTTGTGAATCCTGAACTCCGGGTCCGGGAAGAGCGGAAACGGCACCTTGTAGATTTTCTTGAAAAAACCGACCTCGAAGGCCGAGTTGCCCGCGCCGATCCCGATCATTTTGACTTTCCCTTTCAGCTTGGGGTCACTCTCGATCTTTTGGTAGGCCTCGTTGATAGAAGGAGCCTCCTTCTGGCAGTGCGGTCAGTACATGTTGAAGATCTCGATGATGACGACGACGGCCTGGATGTCGCCGATTTTAAAATTTATCGGTTCTGCCAGCCCGAAGTACTTCTGATCTTCCGGATCCTTCGGTGCGGCCAGCGTGAAATCAGGAAGCGTGGCACCCACCGCCGGAGGCTGGTCGCCGGCCCACGCGGCTCCGGCTGCCAGCAAGACAGCCAAAAGCGCCATTCCCCGCCATCGCCGTCGGGTGCACATGCTATCAGCCCTCCTTGAGTGCCGGGTTGGAATGAACCCCTTCGAAGATTACCATAAGCCGCGAGCGGTTTGAGAAAACGATAGTACGTCCGCCATTACCCGTCAATTCTTTTCGCAGGGCTGCCTGCACTGGTGCATCCACCGCCCATCCTGATGAAAACGCGATCGGAGACATGGGGAAGATTGACCTTGAAAACCATGCTGGATTTGCTATGCTACTGCGGCAATCCTCGGCAACACGCGTGCGCCTGCCGGTTCATCGGTGCCCTGCCCGACGCCGCCTGAAACGCGAAGGACCAGGCGCCGTGATGACAACCCGTCACGCAGTTTCTCGACACGTTCCTGCAGCTCTGGAATGTGCAGGCACCCACGCAGCTTCGACAGCGGGTGGGATTCCGTTCCACGGCCGCACCATGACATTGCGTTGGGGGGGCATCCATCGCCAATGAGAAAACAATCACAGCCCGCGCTCATCGCGCTTTTCTTCGGCCTGGTCCTGATGGCAACCGTAGCGGTTTCCGGTGCCGAGGGGGCCAGCGAACCCGGGACCCCGCGCATCAACCTCGGCGAAGCCCTGCCCCTTTGGAGCTGCATCCCGTTTGCCGGCATGCTGCTGTCGATCGCCCTGTGCCCTATTGCGACCCCGAACTTCTGGCACCATCACTTCGGCAAGGTCTCGGCGTTCTGGGCGGCGTCCATGAGCCTCCCGTTCCTGCTCGCCCACAAAGAGGTGGCGCTGCACGAGATGCTGCACATCCTGATAGCGGACTTTGTCCCGTTCATCATCCTGCTGTGGTCGCTTTACGCCGTTTCCGGCGGGATTCTGCTGCGGGGGAGCCTGCGGGGAACGCCGGCGGTGAATTCCCTGATGCTGGTGCTCGGCACGGCGCTGGCATCCTGGATGGGGACCACCGGGGCGTCCATGCTGCTCATCCGCCCATTTCTGAGAGCCAACCGCCACCGTAAAAACCGCGCGTTCATGGTGGTTTTCTTCATCTTCCTGGTGTCCAATGTGGGCGGCTGCCTGACTCCCCTCGGCGACCCGCCGCTCTTCCTGGGCTTTCTGCAAGGCGTCTCCTTTTTCTGGACCTTCAGGCTCCTGCCTCACATGCTGCTGGTGACGGTCCTGCTGCTGACGGCCTATTTCATCATGGACTCCTATTACTACCGCAAGGAGGGGGCGGCGGCCCGAGCGACGAAAGGGACCAGGGAGCCGCTCAAACTGGACGGCATCCACAACCTTCTCTTTCTATCGGGCATCGTGGGCGCGGTGCTTTTGAGCGGCGCGGTGGACTGGGGGCAGGTGAGCACCCTGGGCGTGCAGCGCGGCGTGCAGGACTGGGTGCGGGACGGGCTGCTGGTCCTGATCGGCGCCCTGTCGATAGCGACCACACGCATCGCGGTGCGGGAGGACAACAATTTCACCTGGGCGCCGATCGTCGAAGTGGCCATCCTTTTCGTCGGCATCTTTATCACCATGCTGCCCTGCCTGCTCATCCTGAAGGCAGGGCCCAACGGGGCCTTGGCCTTTATCATCAATGCGGTCACCCGCCCGGCGCACTATTTCTGGGCGGCCGGGGCATTGTCCAGCTTTCTGGACAATGCCCCCACCTACCTGACGTTCTTCAACACCGCCCTGGGCAGCTTTTACCCGGACGTGCCGCAGGCCATGAGCGTTACGCACCTCATGGGGGAACAGCCCGAATACCTGGCCGCACTCTCCGCCGGAGCGGTTTTTTTCGGCGCCTGCAGCTACATCGGCAATGCGCCGAACTTCATGGTCCGTTCGATCGCCGAAGAAGCCGGAACCCGCATGCCGAGCTTTTTCGGCTACATCCTGAAATACGCGCTGGTCTTCCTGATCCCGAGTTTCGCGGCAGTCACTGTGGTGTTTTTCTGAGCCGCGGCCGCGAGTGAAAGGGCGAAATCACCCAGGAGGCTATGATGGATGGCACGCGGGAACTACGAAATAGGCGAAAGGCGCGAAAAGGCGGGCCAAGCTACGAATCAAGCTCTTTCGCGCAGTTCGCGGATTTCGTAGTTAAAAGCGATTCCCATACGAGGCTGCCGTGATCCGCAAGATCCTGGGTTCCACCATTGCCATCGTCGGAGGCGGCCGGGCCTGCAGGACGTTTCTGGAATTTCTGTCCGACGACATCTTCTCCGGGCATCGGCCGGAGATCCTGGGTGTCGCCGACATCAACCAGAACGCCGTAGGGGTCCGGCATGCCCGGTCCCTGGGCATTCCCACCTTCGCCGATTACACGGAATTCTACAAACTGCAGGACCTGGAAACCCTTCTGGAACTGACCGACAGCCATGCCATCATCGAAACCATCCGGGACAGCAAGCCGGCCGCCGTGAGATTGATCGACCATTTCGAGGCGCGGGCCATCCGGGATTTTCTGATGTCCGAAAAGGTCAAGATCGAATCCTACCGGGAACTGGAGCAGCTTAACGACGGCCCGTACGACGCACGCGAATTCCTGAGCCGGGTGATGGACCGCTTCACCGCCATCATCGAAAGGAGAAACCGGCGCTCGCGCGAAATCGAAATAGAACTCGTCGGCAAGGAGCGCACCCTGTATCAGATCATTCAGGGCAGCACCATCCCGACCTTTGTCATCAACCAGGATCACATCATCACCCATTGGAACCGAGCCATCGAGAAGCTGACGGGTCTTTCTGCGAACCAGCAGATCGGCACCAACCGCCAGTGGGCCCCCTTCTACGACAGCCCGCGGCCGTCGATGGCAGACGTCATCCTCAGCCAACCGGATGAGAGCGAAATCCGACGGCTGTACGGGGCCCAGTGGCGTAAATCCGCGCTGATCGAGGACGCTTACGAAGCAGAGGGGTTCTTTCCCAGCCTGGGAGACGAGGGCAGGTGGTGCTGGTTCACCGCGGCCCCCATCAAATCTCCCGACGGCCGCATCAGCGGAGCGATCGAAACCCTCTGGGACAAAACGGAGGACAAACGCGCGGAGGCGGAGCGCGAACGCCACACGGCAGAGTTGAGCGCCATGGTTTCGGTCTACTCGGCCCTGAGCGCACCGGCGGATCTGGAGGGACGCATCCGCATGGCCATGGCCGAGCTTCAAAAGCTGGTCACCGCCGATGGGATCTGCATCTTTCTCCTGGCCGATGACGACTGCTATCATATAAAGTTCAGCTGCGGCACATCTGAAAAGGCCTGCCGCATTTTCCCCATCGCCAGCCAGCACAGCGCCGTCGGCCATGCAGGCAAGCAGCACCGCTTGACCACTTTTGAGGAGCTGCCCTCAGGCTGCATCGATGAAATCCGGCTGATCGAAGTGGACCGGCTGCAGTCGCTGGCCTACATCCCCATTCGTTCCAAGGAAAAGCAGACCTTCGGAGTGATCCGCATCGCAAACCGCGCGCCTCAGCAGTTCTCCCCGCGGCTGCGCAACGTGCTGGAACTGATCGGCAACCGCATCGCGCTGGCGATCGAAAACGCCATGCTCCAGGAGCAGGTGATCAAGTCGGAGGAAAAATACCGCTCTGTCTTCAACAACGATCCCAACCCGATTTTCATCATCAGCCCCCACACCTTCCAGATCCTCGACACCAACCAGACCGCCCAGGACTGCTACGGCTATACGAAGCCGGAGCTGGTGAAACTGTCTTTTTTCGCGCTGGGGGAAGAGGGCGAAGCGGACGTCCGCCAGGGGTTTCAGCGGCTTGAAAAGGGGCACTCCATCTTTTTTCCGAAGCAGCGTCAATACAAGAAGGGGCGGCAGCCCTTTTTTGTGAACCTCAACGTCACCCGCGCCGAGTACGGCGGCCGCGATGTCCTGATTGCGACCACCACCGACATCACCGCGACCGTGGAGAAGGAAGCTCAACTGATCCAGGCCGGTAAAATGACCACTCTGGGGGTGATGGCGGCCGGCATGGCTCACGAGATCAACCAACCCCTGAGCGTGATCCAGGTCTCGGCCGACTACATACTGAAAATGCTCAGGCGCGGCCGGCCCATCGAGGACGCCGAAATGAAAAGGGTGGCCGAGGACATCATCGCCCATGTGGGCCGCGCATCGTCAGTGATCACGCACGTCCGGAATTTCTCCCGGCAGGCGGAAATCGTCCGCAGCCGGGTCGACATCAACAGCCCCATCCGAGACGTGTTCAAGATCCTGGGCCACCAACTGAAAGCCCACGAGATCGAGGTCGAACTGGATCTCGACCCCGACATCCCGCCGATCATGGCCGATCACAACCGCCTGGAGCAGGTGTTCGTGAACCTGGTGAGCAACGCCATCGATGCCATCGACGAAAAGCGCGAGCACCCCGAGATCGCGGACAGGACCCGGCGGCTGCGGATCCGCTCCTACACCGACAACGGCCATGTGATCGCCGAGGTGAGCGACACCGGCATCGGCATGCCGGAGCATGTCAGAAGCAAGCTTTTCGAACCTTTTTTCACCACCAAGGCAACCGGCAAGGGGACCGGCCTGGGCACGAGCATCAGCTACGGGATCGTCAGGGATTACGAGGGCCGCATCGAAGTGGAAAGCGCGCCGGGTCAGGGGGCGAATTTCAAGCTGACCTTTCAGAAAGCGCAATAAAGGATTATCGGCTTCACCATGACCCGCATCCTGCTCATCGACGACGAACCCGATATCCTGAGAGTGCTCTGCCGTTCCCTCGAGGCGGACGGATATGCTGTCGCCTGCGCCCGCAGCGGGCCTGAAGGCATCGCGGCCTTCGAAGCGCAGCGGGCGGATATCGTGATCACGGACATCAAAATGCCCGGCATGGACGGCATCGAGGTCCTGAAACACATCAAAGCCCGGGACCCGGACAGCGAGGTCGTCATCATCACCGGTCATGGGGATATCGACAGCGCCGTCGAAGCGCTGCAGTTCGGGGCCTCGGACTTCATCAACAAGCCCGTCCGGGACGAGGCGATGTCGATTGCCCTCAAACGGGCCGAAGACAAGATCGACATCAAGCGGCGGCTGAAGGAACACACCCACGACCTTGAACACAAAATCGAATCAGCCACCCGGGAGCTGCGGCGGCGGAGCAACTTCCTGGGCCGGGTGATCCGCAGTTCCAACGACGGGATCGTGGCCACGGACGAGCACCTCGGGATCGTGGTATTCAACCCGGGGGCGGAAAACATCTTCGGGTACCCGCAGGAGGACGTCGTCCACAAGCTCCGCCTGCCCGAACTCCTGCCCGAAAACATGACGGCCTCGTTCCTGCAGGCGATGACATCCGCCGAGGACCGGAAGGACTGGCCATGGACTGAAACGGAGCTTGTGTCCAGGACCGGCGAGCGCATTCCGGTCCGGTTCTCGGGCAGCATCCTCAACGAACGCGGCAGGAAGCTGGGGGTCGTGGCCTTCATTCAGGATCTGCGTGAAATCAAGGGGCTGCAGCTGGAGCTGGTCCGGTCGGAGCGCCTGGCCGCCATCGGCCAGACGGTCGCGGGGCTGGCGCACGGGATCAAGAACGTCTTGCACGGGCTGAAGGGCGGGAGCTATCTCGTCGATGTCGGAATCGCCAAAGGCGACTCCCAGAAGCTGCAAAAGGGCTGGGACATGATCAAGCGCAGCATCGACCGGACGGCCAACCTGGTGATGGACCTGCTCTCCTATTCCAAGGAAAGGGAGCCCGAATACCAGGAGTGCGCCCCGAACGAGATCGCCGCGGAGGTCTGCGACCTCGTGCGGGAACGGGCGCATCAGGAACGGGCCGAGATCGTCCGGGAATTCGATCCGGCGATCGGCCGGGTTCTCATGGACCCCCACACCGTTCACACTGCACTGCTGAATTTCGTGTCCAACGCCCTGGACGCCTGTCTGTTCGACGAAGGCACCGGCAAGAGCTGGCAGGTGCGGGTGCGAACCTGCGCCGAGCCCGGTCAGACGATCCGGTTCGACGTCAGCGACAACGGGGCCGGCATGAGCGATGAGGTTCAGCGCAAGCTTTTCAGCTCGTTTTTCAGCACCAAAGGCCACCGGGGGACCGGCTTGGGGCTGCTCGTCACCCGCAAGCTGGTGGAAGAACACGGCGGCCGTATCGAGGTCGCATCCCGCCTGGGGGAGGGCACCACGTTCAGCATGCGCCTGCCTTACCGGACGCAGGCCCGGACGAACGGACTACCCCGGGCAGGGTAGAATGCAGCGGCGTGAGAACTCGCCGCAAGGGAGGTTTGAGATGGGCAAAAGAGTGCTGGTCGTGGATGACGACCCGGACGTGAGACTGTTCAACACCACCGTGCTCGAAGAAAACGGCTACGAGCCGCTCGAGGCCGAAAACGGAGAGGATGGCCTGCAGATGATCCGGGCCGAGCAGCCGGACCTGGTGATCCTGGACGTGCTCATGCCTCGGCAGAGCGGAATCCGGCTGTATCGCAAGCTGAAGACCCACGCGGAGCTCAAGAACGTCAAGGTGCTGATCGTGTCCGGCATTACCCAAAAGGCGTTTCTGCGCTCGCAGCAGGCGCTGACGGAGTTCGGCGGGACCCCGGTGCCGGAGCCCGAATTCTACCTTGAAAAGCCGGTGGAGGCGGATGTCCTGGCCGACCATATCAAGAAAGCCATCGGGTGACGGCACCCGGGCGACCTATCATGAAAGTGATTGTCCCATGGACATGCGGATCAAAAAACTGTTGTTTGTGACCAAATTCGAAGAGCTTGGCTACGACGCGCTGGAGACCCTGCTCAGCCTGCGGAAGGCCTTTCTGGAACACATCGTCTTTCTCTATGTAATCGAGCGGGACAAGGTGGCCATGCAGCGCGGTGTCGGGTTCAAAAGGGACGAGGCCATTCGACAGAAAGAAGCGGCCAACATCCGCTTCATCGACTGGGCCGAACGGCTTTTCGTGCAGGGCATGGAGGTGGGCGTGTACATCCAGATCGGCAGCCTGGCGGCCGAAGTCGCCAAGGCCGTTCAAAAAGAGGAGGCCGACCTGGTGGTGATCGGGCGCTCGCAAAAATCGACGCTGGAGCAATTTTATTCGGGGTCGACGGTCACGGAGCTCATCCGCAGACTGTCCGTCCCCGTCCTGGTGTACAAACCGGCGCCCGAGCTCCCGTTTGCCATGGGCAAGCCCTTCGACCGGCCGCTGCTGGCCACCGACTGGTCGCCTGCAAGCATGCGAGCCGTGGACTTCCTCATAAACATGAAGCCGCTCATTCAGGAAGTCCGCGTCGTGCACGTGGTCGACCAGGGGAGCATCGAAGGCTCGTCGGCCATGCAAGCCCAGAAGGCCCGCAAAGACGCCAAACAGCGGCTGGAGGAAGTCTGCGCCCGGTTCGAGTCGGCGGGGATTCCCGCCCGGTCGCATGTTTACGTGGGCGATCCGAAGGAAGAAATCGAAAAAGCCCTGCGGGAGTGTCAGGCAACGCTGTCCGTGCTGGGCTCGTCCGCCAAGACGAACTGGGTGGAACGCGTCATCGGAAGCACACCGCGCCACATCGCCGAAAAATCGTTTTTCCCGACTCTGCTGATCCCTCCGGAACGGCGCAGCAACGGCGGCTGAAACGGTCATCGCTCATCGCTGGTAACTACCCAGGTGGCGAAAAGGTTCGGAGTTCGGGAAAGAAGCAGTTGCCGGAGCCTGGACGCCGGCGGCACGATTCTTACATGCCGGAGGAGGTCGAGGATTATGGCGCCTGTCCCCGTGGATCCCTGAACCCTGAGACATGAGTAGTTACCGGCGCGGCCGAACCTTCAGCCCCCGCACACTAAGGACGACTATGCAAACCGTTGAACATGGAAAGGAGCCTCTTCGCGTGCAACCCATCGTCGAACTCACCAGCGAGCTCATCCGTTTCAAGTCCATGCACTCCCGGCCCGATGAAATCCAGAACTGCACCGCCTTCATCGAATCCTATCTGGTGCGCCACGGCATCGGCTTCCGCCGCTTCGACCAGAAGGGTATCCCGACCATCCTGGTCCTGAGGCCGGACGGCACCGCGCCGGTGCTGCTCATGTCCCACATCGACGTGGTGGATGCGCCCGATGCGCTGTTCGAGCCGCGGGTGGAAAACGGGCGGCTCTTCGGCCGGGGCAGCATCGACGACAAGTACGCCGCCGCGCTGTCGCTCGTGCTGCTGGCGGATTGGATCGCGCGTTTGCGGGCGGCGGGGAAGACCCAGGCCGACCTGCCCTTCGGCATCCTGATCTCCGGCGACGAGGAGATTGGGGGTCAGAACGGCGCCCGGGCGGCCCTCGCCCAACTCCGGTCCGATTTCGCCATCGCCCTCGACGGCGGCAACCGCAAAAAAATCGTGGTGAAGGAAAAGGGGATTTTGCGCCTGAAGCTCATCGCGCGGGGCAAGACCGCCCACGGCGCGCGGCCCTGGATGGGGGAGAACGCCATCGAGGGGCTCATCGCCGACTATTTCGCTCTCAAGGCGCACTTCGCGGCCACAGCACCGGACCACTGGCACCGCACCCTCAACTTCAGTCGCATCCAGGCGGGCAAGGCCGTCAACCAGGTGCCCGACTACGCCGAGGCGCTCTTTGACATCCGCTACACCGAAAACGACGACATGGACGCGGTGGTCGCGGCCATCCGCCGGGACATCCGGGGCGAGGTCGAGGTGGTCGAAACGGAACCGCTTTTCCAGAGCGGCCACACGCCGCAGCTCGAGCGGCTGCTCGAGATCGCCGGCCGGCCCGAGGTCGGCTGCGAGCACGGGGCGAGCGATGCGCGCTTCCTCTCCGCGTTCGGCATCCCGGGGATCGTCTGGGGACCCGATGGCGACAACAGTGCCCACTCCCCGGAGGAGCACATCAATCTCGACAGCCTGTTCGAGGTGCATCGCATCCTGGACGAGTTCTTCCGGGAGACGGCTTTGACAACTCTGCGGGGGTCTAGTAAGTGAAGGCTGGGATTCAGACGATCCGGTGTGGGAGTGGCTTCGGCCTGCATGCCGGGCGGTTTACGAGTCCATCAAGATTGAATCGGGCGAGTGCCCCACCGATTCGGAACAGCGGCGAGTATACCTTCCCACCCCTAACCCATTAAGGAGGATGTATGCTGAAAAAGACCCTGTTGTGTCTGGCGGTATTGGCGGTGGTGTGCGCCGGGGCGGTTTTGGCGGCACCCAAACCCGGGGGGACCCTGATCTTCGGCCGCGGCGGCGACAGTGTCGGCCTCGACCCGGCCTACGAGACCGATGGCAACTCCTTCATGATCTGCGATAATGTTCTGGAAGCCTTGGTGGAATACAAGGACGAGTCCACCGCCCTGGAGCCGGGTCTGGCCGAGTCCTGGACCATCGCCCCCGACGGCAAGACCTACACCTTCAAACTGCGCAAAGGCGTCAAGTTTCACGACGGCACCCCTTTCAACGCCAATGCGGTGGTCTTCTCCCTGGGCCGCCAGATGAAGGAGCCCAAACTCAAGTTCTCCGGCAAGGCCTGGGAGATCCCGGCCCAGGAGCGCCCGCCCGAATACTGGGTGTCGATGGAAATGGATAAGACCGTCGAGTCCATCGAAGCCGCAGACGAGCACACCGTGGTCTTCAAGCTGAAACGGGTGGACGCGCCTTTCCTGGCCAACCTGGGCATGGACTTCGCGGACATCATCAGCCCGACGGCCTTCCTGAAAAACCCCAAGGAGTTCGTGCGCAACCCCGTGGGCACCGGCCCGTTCAAGTTCGTGAAGTGGGTGAAGGACGACCAGATCCTGCTTGAGAAGAATACCGAGTACTGGGACAAGAAGGCCGGGCCCTATCTCGACAAGGCGGTCTTCCGCGCCATCCCCGAAAACTCGGTGCGCTTCCTCGAACTGAAGACCGGCAACATCCACATCTGCCAGTTCCCGAACGCCGCCGACATTCCGCTCGCCCAGAAGGACCCGGGCATGAAGCTCATCTCACAGCCGGGCATGAACATCGGTTATCTCAGCTTCAACCACACCAAGGAGCCGTGGAAGAGCAACACCAAGCTGCGCAAGGCCGTGGCCCAGGCCATCAACCGCAAGGCCATCGTGGACAACATCTACCAGGGCCAGGGTCAGCTCGCCAAGAACCACATCCCGCCCATCATGTGGGGCTACAACGACGCCGTGCCGCAGGTCGAATACAGCCTCGACAAGGCCAAGGCCCTGCTGGCCGAGGCCGGTTTCCCGGAGGGCAAGGGGCTGGACGAAATCACCCTGTGGTGCATGCCCGTGGCCCGGCCGTACAACCCCGAGGGGTTGAAGGTGGGGGTGGCCATGGTGGCGGATCTCGCCAAGGTCGGCATCCGGGCCCGGATCGTCAGCTTCGAGTGGGGCACCTACCTCAAGCGGCAGCGCGAGCAACCGCCGGACATGGACCTCTTCCAGCTCGGCTGGACCGGCGACAACGGCGACCCGGACAACTTCCTGGCGGTGCTGTACGACGGCATGGCCTCCAGCTCCGTCCGCACCCAGTGGCAGAACTCGGAATATCACAGCCTGATGGAGCAGGGCCGGCAGACCACCGACCAGGCCAAGCGCGCCGAGATCTACAAGAAAGCCCAGCAGCTCATGTACGACGAGATGCCCGTGATACCGGTCGCACACAGCACCCAGACCTGGCCGCTGCTGAAGAACGTGCAGGACTTCAAACTTCACCCCACGGCCTCGATCCGCCTGAAGAACGTGTGGCTGGAAAAATAGGATAAAGGGTTAAAGGGTTCAGGTGGAAAGAGACTTCATCATCCCTTTCCACCTGCCCTGGCCCCCTGGACGCCTGGAACCCTCGAAGGCTTTTATCACCTCATGGCCGCCTATATTCTGCGACGGATCCTGATCCTCATCCCGACCCTCCTGGGGGTGTCGATCATTATTTTCTTCATGCTCCACCTCACCCCCGGGGATCCCGCCGAGCTCCTGCTGGGCGAGCGCGCCTCGGACGAAGCCCTGAAAAACTTAAGGGAGCACCTGGGCCTGAACAAACCCCTTTACGTCCAATATGGCTTGTTCCTCAAACGCCTGGTCACGCTGGATTTGGGCGAGACCATCTGGACCCGCCAGAAGGTCTGGGTTGAGATCCGGCAGCGCTTTCCGGCCACCATCGAGCTGTCCGTCACGGCCCTGATGATCAGCTGCACCCTGGGCATGATCTTCGGCATCATCTCCGCCACCAAGCAGTACTCCGCCTTCGACTATCTGAGCATGCTGGGCGCCCTGGCGGGAGTCAGCATGCCCATCTTCTGGCTGGGCCTGGTGTTCATGCTGATCTTTTCCGTAAACCTGGGATGGCTCCCCATCTCCGGACGGCTGAGCGTGGGCGTGGATCTCGAGGTCGTCACCAACTTCTACATTCTGGATGCCGTCATCACGAAAAACGGACCGGCTCTGAGGGATGCGCTCTGGCACCTCATCATGCCGGCCTTCACGCTTTCCACGATCCCAACCGCCATCGTGGCGCGCATGACCCGCTCCTCCATGCTGGAGGTGCTGCGCCAGGACTACATCAAGACCGCCAAGGCCAAGGGCCTGTCCCAGTTCAAGGTGATCTTCAAACACGCCCTGCGCAACGCCCTGATCCCGGTGGTCACTACCATCGGACTGCAGTTCGGCGTGCTGCTGGGCGGCGCCATCCTGACCGAGACCATCTTTGCCTGGCCGGGGGTCGGCAAGTGGATGTACGACGCCGTGATGCAACGCGATTACATGGTGATCCAGAACGGAACCCTTTTCATCGCCGGGCTGTTCGTCATCATCAACCTGGGTGTCGACGTGCTGTATGCCCTGATCAATCCGCGGATCAGTATTAAGTAGGATTCAAAGGGACGCCGGAGACCCGATGGCTCAAAAACACCCCGAAGACCGGCATCCGATGCTCGACCAGCTCTCGCAGCTGTGGCGGAACAGGACCGCCGTGGCGGGGCTCGTCGTCATCATCGTCTTCATCCTCTGCGGTATTTTCGCCCCGGCCCTCAGCCCGCACGACCCGATCGACGTCGCCCTCTACGACCAGCTCAAGCCGCCGGCCTGGAGCGAGGGCGGCTCCACGAAGAACATCCTCGGCACCGACGACCTCGGCCGCGACATCCTCTCGCGCATCATCTACGGCGCCCGGGTGTCGCTGCTGGTGGCGCTGGTGAGCGTGGGCCTGGCCTTCTGCTTCGGCACGATCATCGGCAGCATCTCCGGCTACTACAAGGGCCGGCTCGACGACATCGTCATGCGCGGGATCGACATCATCCTGTCGTTTCCCTACATCCTGCTCGCCATCGTGGTGGTGGCCTACCTGGGACCGAGCCTGCAGAACGCCATGCTCGCCATCGCCATCACCTACGTGCCGCGCTTTGCACGCATCGTGCGCGCGAGTGTTCTGGAAGAGAGCGAAAAGGACTACGTCATGGCCGCCCGCGCCATCGGCGCCCGGGACCTGCGGATCATCTTCGTGGCAATCCTGCCGAACTGCATGGGCCCGCTGATCGTGCAGACCACCCTGAGCTTCGCCTCGGCCATTCTGGACGCCGCGGCCCTGAGCTTCCTGGGGCTGGGGGCCCAGCCGCCCACGCCCGAGTGGGGAGCCGACATCGCCCGCAGCCGCGCCCTGATCCTGCGGGCCTCCTGGGTCATGACCTTCCCGGGGCTCGCCATCCTCGGTGCCGTGCTCGGGTTCAACCTCCTGGGCGACGGCCTGCGGGACGCCCTGGACCCGCGGCTGAGGGATTGATGCCATGGCGGCCGAAACCCTCCTGGACATCCGCAATCTCCAGACCCACTTCCAGGTGCGCGGCACCACGGCCAAGGCGGTGGACGACGTGAGCCTGTCGATCCCCGCCGGGCAGACCCTCGGGCTGGTGGGCGAGTCCGGCTGCGGCAAGAGCGTCACCGCCCACTCCATCATCCGCCTCATCCCGGAGCCGCCCGGAAAAATCGTGGGCGGCCAGGTTCTCTTCGAAGGGCAAGACCTCCTCAAGCTATCGGAGGCCCGGATGCGCCGCATCCGCGGCAAACGCATCTCCATGATCTTCCAAGAACCCATGACTTCCCTCAACCCGACCTTCCCGGTCGGCGACCAGGTGGCAGAGGTCCTGCGGCTGCACGATAAGCTTTCGCGCAAGGCGGCTGCGGAGCGCGTGATGGACGTGTTCAAACTGGTGGGCATTCCGGCGCCGGAAAAGCGGCTGTTCGACTACCCGCACCAGATGAGCGGCGGCATGCGCCAGCGGGTGATGATCGCCATGGCGCTTGCCGGCAACCCGAAGCTGATGATTGCTGACGAGCCCACGACCGCGCTCGACGTCACCATCCAGGCGCAGATCCTGGATCTCATGAACAAGCTCAAGGCCGAGACCGGGGCCGCGATCCTCTTCATCACCCACGACCTTGGCGTCATCGCCGAAATGGCCCAGCACGTGGCGGTCATGTACGCCGGCCGGGTCATGGAGGTCGCCGACGCCCGGACCCTTTTCGGCGACCCCCGCAACCCGTACACGGTGGGGCTGCTGGGATCGATCCCGGTGCTGGGCCGGGACGCGCCGGGCCGTCGGTTGCGGACCATCCCCGGGGTGGTGCCCTCCCTGCTGCGCTTGCCGGAGGGCTGCCTTTTCAGTGACCGCTGCCCGGATGGGTTCGACGACTGCCGGAAGGTCACGCCCGCAATGGTCGCGGTCGGCGACAACCACCTCGTGAGGTGCCTGAAGTATGCCTGACACGAGCGCAAACGCCCGGCCGCTGCTCGAGGCCCGCAACGTCGTCAAGCACTTCCCGATCCGGGGCGGAGTGTTCATGAAGCAGACCGCCGCGGTCAAGGCCGTGGACGGAGTCAGCCTGGCGATCCGCGGGGGCGAAACCCTCGGCCTGGTGGGGGAATCCGGCTGCGGCAAGACCACCTTCGGCCGGGTCATCCTGCGCCTGGAGGAGCCGACCTCCGGTGATGTTCTTTTTCAGGGCCTAAGCATCCTGGGATATTCCAAGCATGACATGCAGGCCCTGCGCCGGGAGATGCAGATCATCTTCCAGGACCCTTTCTCCTCCCTTAACCCCCGCAAAACCGTCAGCCACATCGTCGGCGAGCCGCTGCTGGTCCACGGGGTGAAGAGCCGCCGGGAGCGGGAGGCGCGGGTGCTGGAGCTGCTGGAGGTGGTGGGACTGCGCCGGGAGCACATGCGGCGCTACCCGCACCAGTTCTCCGGCGGACAGCGCCAGCGCATCGGGGTGGCGCGGGCTCTTGCCCTCAAGCCCAAACTGATCGTCTGCGACGAGGCGGTCTCGGCCCTGGACGTCTCGATCCAGGCCCAGGTCATCAACCTGCTCAAAGACCTCCAGAGCGAGTTCGGCCTGACCTATCTCTTCATCTCCCACGACCTGAGTGTCGTCGAGCACGTGAGCGACCGCGTGGCGGTCATGTACCTGGGGAAGATCGTCGAGATCGCCCCCAGCCGTGACCTCTACCGCGAACCGCTCCATCCCTATTCCCAGGCCCTGCTCTCGGCCGTGCCGGTGCCCGACCCGTCCCTGCAGCGCCCGGGCCGCATCATCCTCAAGGGAGATGTCCCCAGCCCCATCGACCCGCCGACCGGCTGCCGGTTCCACCCCCGTTGCCACTACGCCGAGGGCCTCTGTTCAGAAAGGGAGCCACCGCTTTCCGAAGTCCGCGAACACCACTGGGCGGCGTGTCACTTCGCCGGCCGGGCAGGCCTGCCCTAACGGCTTCAGTCCATCGCCCGTTTGACGGATGCAAGATTCACCGCCCGCTCCGCTGGAGGCGCAAAGGACGCCAGGGAAGCCTTCTTATTGAACCGCCGTGAGAGGCGGCGGTTCAAAAAACCTGCTCGCCCTGCGGGCCCCCCAAAGCTGCTTCCAAAAGCGGCGAGCTGCCTCTCCGGTGCGGGCCTCTCACCGGCAACGGAAAAATCACAAACCTCCGCGTCCTCTGCGTCTTTGCGGCGCAACCCTCACATGTCCAAACGCTTGCGTCCGGATTGCTGCAAAGCCGTCTGATGTGAACAGCAGCAGGCTCGGCCCTGCTTTATTCGTCCACCCGCTCCGGCAACCGAACCAAGAGCACCGGCACCTTGCTGCGGCGCAGCACGCTGCGGCTGACGCTGCCGATGATGGCCTCTTCCAGCCGGCCCCGCGGGTGATAGCCCATGACGATCAGGTCGCAGGCGCGGGCCTCGACCTCCTGCAGGATGCAATCGACCGCGTCGCCCTGGGTCACCACGATCTCCTCCGCCAGCACGGCGGGGGCCTTGAAATCCTTCTGGGTTGACGTGAACATGTCTCCCAGGGCCTCGCGGATCATGCGACCTTCCTTTTTCTTGCCGATCAGGATCTGCTGCACTTCCTGCTCGTGGGATTGGCGCAGATCCTCCCAGCGTTCATCGCCGATGAACCCCTGCAGGCTGGCGCTCTGGCTGGGAGACAGATCCTCCATGACGTAGAGGATCGTGAGGCTCGCACCGTAGCGACCGGCCAGGCTGATGGCATAATCGAAGGCATAACGGGTTTGTTTGGACAGGTCTGTGGTGAAGAGGATCTTCTTGATTTCGGGAACCATGGGGGTTGAGCCTCCTTTACAGATGGGGTTAATCATTCGTCAACGGTTCGCTCGCTCATTCCCGAGGGGATGCCAACACCGGAAAGACCCCGGATGGTCTTTGTTTCATCGCCGCAAAGGCGCTTCAGGGGATGACCCACAGGGCGGCATCCGAGAGCTCCTGCACGATGTAGTTTGAAACGCTGCCGCTGAAAAAGGCCCTGTTCATTCCGCGCCGCCCCAGCACAATGGTGCCGAAACCGCCTTCGCGGGCGGCCTTGAGAATCGAATCGCCGACGCTCATCAGGGTGCCGGCCGTCTGAAATTCACACTGGTTCTCCCCGAATCCCGCCTCCGCCAGCTTTTTCATGGCCGCCGCGAAGAAACCGTCCATGCAACGCCGGTCGCCGCGGGAGACGATGGCCTCCAGGCCGGCCCCCTGCTCCCGGTTGAAGTCGATCGCGCAGAAGTCCCGGAGCCTGGGCGTGACATGGAAAAACGTGACCCGGATCGCGGGGTTGCCGGACAGCATGAAGGCCAGGTGATCCACGGCCCTGAGGGAGGTCTCGGAGCCGTCCACGGCCGCCAGAACGCCCTCCGAACGCACCTCACCGTCCACCAGCCAGACAGGGATCACCCGGGAGTTCTCGATCAGGTTGGAAGACACGCTGCCGACGACCATCTTGTGCAGAGAGGAGATTCCCCGCCGGGCGATCAACACGGCGTCGCAGAGACTGTTCTGGGCGTAATCCAGGAGGTCCTTGGCCACGCCCAGCTGACGCGGAAGGCTCACCTGCTCGATGGCCTTTTCGGCGACCCCGCGCCTGACCAGCGCCTCCCGGTGGCGATCGAGAATGGCCTGGCCGGCCTGCAAGTTCCGGGCGACGATTTTTGTAAGCTCTGACTGCGACGCGGCGCTGCCGGCCGCCTCGTCGAGAAGGAACTGGGAGAGGGCCGGCTGCACGTGAACCAGGGTGAAGCGCATCTCCCGGATGACCGTGGCCAGGCGGCCGGCGTAGGCCACTGCCTTGCGGGAATGGATCGAATCGTCGACTGCCACCAGGACCTTCTTCTCCATGCGCCGCCTCATCAACCGGTCCGGATTTTGACTTTATTTCCATGGGCCATTGTGTTAGCCACTGGGTACCATGACTTTTTCATTTTAACAAGATAGATGCGTTTCCGGGAAGAGCCCATTTCAACGATCGAAATGCCATCGAACTCCACACGGATGCTGAAGCTGTTCCAACCGGAGCCAACCGCCCATGCTGCCTGATCGGTATCAACGATTTCTCATGGATATAAGCGCCCGGATCCCGAAAGGGCGCTTATTCACGGACCCGCTGCACACCCTCGCCTACGGCACGGACGCCAGCTTCTACCGACTGATCCCCAAGATTGTCGTGCGCGCCGATACGGAGGCTGAAGTCGCCGCTATTCTGAAGGCCGCGGACCGGGCCGACACCCCGGTCACCTTCCGCGCCGCGGGCACGAGCCTTTCGGGCCAGGCGGTGTCCGACTCGGTTCTCGTCGTAGCCGGCAGCAGTTGGAACCGCTACGAGATCATCGACAACGGCGGAGGCATCCGGCTGCAGCCCGGCGTGATCGGCGGCCACGCCAACCGCTACCTCGCCCCCTACGGCCGCAAGATCGGCCCCGACCCGGCCTCCATCAACTCGGCCATGATCGGCGGAATCGCCGCCAACAACGCCAGCGGCATGTGCTGCGGCACCTCACAGAACAGCTATCGCACGGTGGCCGGCATGCGCATCCTCTTCCAGGACGGCACCCTGCTCGACACCGCCGACCCCGCCAGCCGCGACGAATTCCGTTACGCCCGCAAAGACCTGCTCGACGCGGTCGATGCCCTCGGCAAAGAGGTACGTGCCAACACGGCCCTGGCCGAGCGCATTCGCCGCAAATACAAGATCAAGAACACCACCGGGTTCAGCCTCAACGCCCTGGTGGACTTCGAGGACCCCTTCGACATCCTGCTGCACCTGCTGATCGGCTCCGAGGGCACGCTGGGGTTCATCTCCGAGATCACCTATCAGACCGTGGTCGAGCACCCCTGCAAGGCGAGCGCCCTCATGATCTTCCCCCAGATCGACAACGCCGCCACGGCGGCTGCCATTTTGCGCGACCAACCGGTGGCCGCGGTCGAGATCATGGACCGCGCCTCCCTGCGGTCGGTCGAGAACAAGTTGGGGATGCCGCACTACCTGAAGACGCTCGCCGACCAGACCGCCGCCCTGCTGGTGGAAACTCGGGCCTACACGGCCGAGGAGATCCAGGGGCAGGTCCGCACGGTGACCGACTCCTTGAAACGGGTCCCCTTCGAGCGACCCTTCGCCTTCACCGACCGGGTCGCGGAGTACACCGCCCTGTGGAACATCCGCAAGGGGCTTTTCCCGGCGGTGGGCGCCGTGCGCGAAACCGGCACCACGGTAATCATCGAGGACGTGGCCTTCCCCATCGACCGCCTGGCGCGGGCCACGCTTCATCTTCAGGATATCATGCGGCGCTTCCGCTACGACGAAGCCATCATCTTCGGCCACGCCCTGGAGGGCAACCTGCATTTCTGCTTCACCCAGGATTTCGACCCCCCCGAAGAGGTCGAACGCTACCGGCAGTTCATGCACGAAGTCTGCGACATGGTGGTCAACGCCTACGACGGCTCGCTCAAGGCCGAGCACGGCACCGGCCGCAACATGGCGCCCTATGTCGAACTGGAGTGGGGCCGCGAGGCCTACGCCGTCATGCAGCGCATCAAGGAGATCTTCGACCCCAAGAACCTCCTCAACCCCGGCGTCATCATCAACGCGAACCCCCGGGCCCATATCGAAAACTTGAAACCCCTGCCCCGGGCCAACCCGATCGTGGACAAGTGCATCGAGTGCGGCTTCTGCGAGACGAACTGCCCGTCCAAGAACCTCACCCTCACCCCTCGGCAGCGCATCGTGGTTCAGCGGGAAATCGCACGGTTGAAGGCCACCTGCGAAAACCCCGGGCGACTGGCCGAATTGGAACGCGGCTACCGCTACCCGGGAGAGCAGACCTGCGCCGCCGACGGGTTGTGCGCGGTGGCCTGCCCGGTGGACATCAACACCGGCGAGCTCACGAAGGAGTTACGCAGCCAAACCGTCAGCCCCGCGGCCCAAGGGGTCGCGGCCTTTGTCGCGGGGCATTTCAGCCAGACCGCCGCCGCGGTGCGGGGGGGCCTCAAGATCGCGGGTGCGGCCCACGCCGTGCTCGGCTCGACCCTCATGGAGAGCCTGGCCGCCGGTGCGCGCCGCCTGAGCGGCAACCGCACCCCCCACTGGACGCGCTGGATGCCGCGCGGCATCGCCGGTCCTCGGCCGCAATCGTCGCAACGGGCCGGTGCCGCCCAGACGGTTTACTTCCCCAGCTGCATCAACCGCACCATGGGACCGGCCCAGGGCGACCCGGACCGGGACCCGCTGCATGCGGTCACCCTGAGGCTGCTCGAAAAAGCCGGCTACGATGTCCTCTTCCCCGCAAGGATGGGGGCACTCTGCTGCGGCACCCCTTTTGAAAGCAAGGGGTTCATGGCCCAGGCGGACGCCAAGGCCCGGGAGCTGGAGGCTGCCCTGCTCGAGGCGACCGACGGCGGCCGGCGGCCGGTTCTCGTCGACACCAGCCCCTGCCTCTACCGCATGAAGAAAGTGATGGACAAGCGGTTGAACCTCCTCGACCCGGTGGAGTTCACCCTGACGCATCTGATGGAACGGCTGCAGGTCACCCCGGTGAATGAAACCATCGCCTACCACCACACCTGCAGCAGCATCAAGATGGGGCTCGAGGCCAAGGCGTTGACCCTGGCCCGGGCCTGTGCTGCGGAAGTGATCGTGCCGGACCATGTCGGCTGCTGCGGGTTTGCCGGCGACCGCGGGTTCAATTTTCCCGAGCTCAACGCCTCGGCCCTGCAGCTCCTGCGCGCCGGCGTCGCGGACAAATGCACCACGGGCTATTCCACCAGCCGCACCTGCGAGATCGGCCTGTCGGCCCACAGCGGGATCCATTACAAGTCGATTCTCTACCTTGTCGATCGATGTACCCGGCCCAGGCCGCCTGCCTGAATGAAATCTCATCCAGCCCCACAGCCCTCACCGCTGAAGCCGGCAGCGCCCTATCCTCCCTTGCGCCTCGCCTGGCTCATCTGGGGCCTCGGATCGCTTTTCTATGTCATCGGCTTCTTTCACCGCCTGGCGCCGGCAGTAATGACCCGGGAACTGATGCGCGATTTCAACATCAGCGCCGCTGCTCTGGGCAACCTTTCCGGGTTCTACTTTTACAGCTACTGGCTGATGCAGATCCCCACCGGGATCCTTGCGGACAGTTGGGGACCTCGGCGGCTGCTCACCTTCGGCGCACTGGGGTCGGCTGCCGGCGCGGTTTTCTTTGCCCTGTCGCCCGGTATGACCTGGGCCTGTCTTGGCCGCCTGCTCATCGGCGGCTGTGTTGCCGTGGCGTATGTCGTCAATCTCAAGCTTGCGGCCAATTGGTTCCCGCCGAGTTATTTTTCGATGATTTCGGGAATGGGACTCCTGGCCGGCATCTTGGGCGCCGTGACGGCGGGCGTGCCGCTGAGGATTCTGGTAGATGTTTTCGGCTGGCGGGCGGTGATGCTGGCAGCAGCGGCAACCACCGGTGTCCTGGCCGCGGTCACATGGGCCATAGTCCGGGACGACCCCGGCGAGCGGGGTTATCGAAGCTTCGGCATCCGGGAGCCCCGGACCGAACAGCCGGCAGGCGGCCATGCGTTATCCGGAGTGGTGGAGGTTTTCCGGTATGCCAACACCTGGCTGCTCTTCTTCACCCCAGCCAGCCTGGTCGGCTCCGTATTGACGTTTTGCGGCCTCTGGGGCGTGCCCTATCTGACGACCCACTACGGTCTTTCAACCACCGAAGCGGCGGCTCTGACGTCGCTCTTGATGATGGCCTGGGCGGTTGCAAGCCCCGTTTTCGGCTGGCTTTCCGACCGAATGGGACGGCGCAAGCCGCTGATGATCGCAGGCCATGTCCTGGCCGGTGTCGGGTGGGCGTTTATCCTGTTCGCCCCCGGGCTTCCCGTTTGGCTCCTCACGTTCCTGATGACGGCGACCGGCATCTGCTCGGCGAGCTTCATCATCTGCTGGTCGCTGGCGAAAGAATCGGTGCCTGTGGGACGCGCCGGCACCATATCCGGCGTCATCAACATGGGCGTCATGCTGGGCGTCACCGTGCTCCAGCCGGCCGTGGGCTGGATGCTCGATCGCCGCTGGGAAGGCGCGACCCTGGAGGGGGTCCGTGTTTACAGCCTGAGCGCCTACCAGGCGGGATTCTGGCTGATGATGGGCTGGATCCTTGTCGGCTGGGTCCTGCTTTTCTTCACCCGCGAGACCCGCTGCCGGCAGATGGCCTAAAATGTCCGGACTGCGACCGCAGCAGCGGCCCCTGCGTCGACCCATGCATTCTCTCCGGCCTTCTTCCGAGTATTATTGACACCGCAGGGGATTTCCACTAATTCTCTTGCGGTTATAGAGGCAACCGTCCATCAAGCAAGAATGAACATTCATCAACGAGGAGGAAACCCTATGCGTCCACGGATGATGGCAGTCATCGCCGGCCTGTGTCTCATCGGTTTTGTCAACGGGGCCATGGCCCAAACCCAGATCAACATCGCCGCGGTCACCAGCCCGGACTTCGTCCACACCAAGGCGGCCGGCTGGTTCAAGGAATGCGTGGAAAAGGCTGCCCCCGGCAAGCTCGCCGTGGTGGTCCATCACTCGGCCTCGCTGGGCAGCGAAACCCAGGTCCTGCAGCAGATTCAGCTCGGCACCACTCAAATGTCGGTCTGCACCACCGGCCCCATCGAGGCTTTCGTGCCCGAGATCAAGGCCCTGGAGATGCCTTTCGTGTTCCCCTCCTACGCAGCGGCCGACAAGGTGCTCGACGGCCCCATCGGAAAGGACCTCGCCAAGAAGTTCGAGAAATCGGGCTTCGTGGCGCTGGCCTTCCTTGACAACGGCTTCCGCAACGTCACCAACTCCAAGAAGGCCGCCAAGACCCCGGAAGACCTGAAGGGCCTGAAGATCCGCACCATGGAAGCCCCCACGCACCTTGCCATCTGGCGCGCCATCGGGGCCAACCCGACGCCCATGGCCTGGCCCATCTTCACGCAGCTCCAGCAGGGCGTCATTGACGGCCAGGAGAATCCGATCGCCGTGATCTATGCCGCCAAGCTGCCCGAGGCGGGCCAGAAGTACCTGACCCTCACGCAGCACGTGTATTCGGCCCTGGTCTTTATCGCCAACAAGGCCTTCATCGACGGGCTGCCCGCCGCGGAGCGTAAAGTGGTCGTGGACTGCGCACGCTCGGCGTCGTTGCAGGGCCGCAGCTTCATCCGCGATAACGAGGTGAAGCAACTGACCGAGCTCAAGGCAGCCGGCATGCAGGTGGAGGATAAACCCGATCTGGCGGCCTTCCGCAAGGTGACGGCCCCCGTGATCGAGTCCGCCTCCGGCGACACCAAGAAAATGGTCGAGCAGATCCAGCAGGCGGTGAAGTAAGATTGAAACCTCCATGGCAGCGGGAGGAGTTTATTTCTCCTCCTTCTGCGTGCACGAAAGTCGCAGATAAATCCTCCCAACCTCCTTTGCAAAAGGGACAGTAGGAGGTTCCCGGCGCCCCCCACTTTGGCAAAGAGGGCCGCTGGGATTCAATCCACACTGGATGGCGCAGCGCGCCTTGAAAACTTCACAAAGATTGGGAAACATCGATGCCTCTGTTACAGCGCATCAGCCAGGCCATCAACACGGTCGTGGAAAAGATCCTCATGGTCATAGGTGCGGCGATCTGCCTCATCCTCTTTGCCCAGGTGGCGTCTCGCTACGCGGGCGCCTCCCTGGGATGGTCGGAAGAGGTGAGCCGTCACCTGCTAGTGGCCATCACCTTCATGGGCGGCACGGTTGCTTACAAGCGCGCAAGTTTCATCGGTTTGCAGGGGTTCGGTCACAACCTGGGGCCGGCCGTCCAGCGGCTCATCGTGGTCGCGCTGCAGGTCCTAACCCTGGCCTGTTTTGCCCTCATCGCCGGGTTCGGGGCCACCTACACCCTGAAAGCCGCTGAGCACACCTCCGCCTCCCTGCAAATCCCGATGTCGATCCCCTTTTCGGTGATCCCTGTCGCTGCCGTCATCTTCGTCGTCCACGTGCTGGCGGATATGAGCCGGACCCTTGAACGGAAAACGCCATGATCGTCATCCTTCTCTTCGGGTGTCTCTTCCTGCTCATCGCCTTGGGGCTGCCCATCGCCCTGTCCATCGGGCTGCCCGCCATCGGCTTCATGCTCACCCCCGGAGTCTTCCCGGCCGGTGTCCAGATTTCGGCCTTGGGCCAGACGATCATTCAACTGCTTTTCGCGGGCGTCGATTCCTTCGACCTCCTGGCCGTACCGCTCTTCATGCTGGCCGGATCGATCATGGAGACCGGCGGGATCTCGCGGCAGCTCATCGACTTTTCGGACAGCCTCGTGGGCTGGGTGCCCGGGGGCCTGGCCTGCGCCGTGATCGTGGCATCGATGTTTTTCGCAGGCATCTCCGGCTCGGCCGCAGCCGACACGGCGGCGCTGGGCGCCATCGCCATCCCGGCCATGATCCGCCAGGGCTACCCGCCTGCTTTCGCCGCGGCACTGGTGGCGGCCGGCGGGTCCATCGGCGTCATCATCCCGCCGTCCATTCCCATGGTGATTTTCGGTTTCCTGACCAATGTCTCCATCGCCAAGCTCTTTGCCGGCGGCATGCTGGTGGGGGTTCTCTTCGGCGCAAACTTCATGGGAGTAGCCATCTGGTATGCCTGGCGCCACAACTACGGCACGCGCCAGTGCTTTTCTATGGAACGCGTATGGGCTTGCCTGAAGGAGGCGATCTGGGCCTTGGGGGCCCCGGTGATCGTCCTGGGCGGGATTCTCAGCGGCATCGTCACGGTGACCGAGGCAGCCGCCCTGGCGGTCTTCTATTCCCTGCTGGTGGCCATGGCCATCAACCGGCAGATCAAATGGAAGGACATGCCGGACCTCCTCATCCGCTCCCAGGTCGTGGCCGCCACCATTCTCTTCATCATTGCCATGGCCAAGGTCTTCACCTGGTTGATCGCCATGAAGCAGACCGCGATGCTGCTTCAGAACGCCATGAACGCGCTGGCGCTTCCACCGTGGGGGTTGCTGCTGCTGGTCATGGCAGGCCTCTTGATCATAGGCTGCATCATGGAAACCACGGCCGCCCTGATCCTGCTCGTGCCGGTGCTGGCGGCCCTCACGCCCCAGATGGGAGTCGACCCGATCCAGTTCGGCGTGCTCATGGTGGTCAACCTCGCCGTCGGCATGCTCACCCCGCCCGTGGGGATTTGCCTCTTTGTGAGCTGCGGCATTTCCGGGCTGCCCCTCGGTCAGGTGTCCCGGGCCGTAATGCCGTTCGTGGCGGTAGCCATTGTGTCGCTCCTGATCGCCTGCTACTGGCCGCCGCTGACGCTCTGGTTTCCGTCGCTGATCTATAAATGAGAACGTGGGGCCGAAAACAGATCTGCCCCACGTTCTCATATTAAACGTATTTCGACCGGGGCATCGACCGCCATTGCCTCTTCGCTGCGCGGTTCTTCTTTTTCCTTGATCCCTTCCGTGTTTTAGTGTCTATATCACAGCAAATTCGCCGCACACGCACGGAGGCTTACCGATGAAGGAATTCACCGCTCAGCACATTGCCGGTCTCTCCGCCATGGTCGCACCCGACCGTTTCTCCACCGGCCCGTCCAACCGCGAGCTTCACCTGCGCGACATATCCTTCCACCAGGGGTCCCTGCCGGCCGGGATCATCTGGCCGGTGACGACCGAAGAGGTCGCGCGCATCCTGGCCTGGACCTACGAAAACGATGTGCCCGTCACCCCCTGGGGAGCCGGGACCAGCACAGAGGGCAACCCCGTGCCCACGCGGGGCGGGCTGGTGATGGATCTGACCCGCATGAACCGCATCCTGGACATCCGTCCCCAGGACCTCCAGGCCGATGTCGAGCCCGGCGTGCTGCGCAAGGAGCTGAACCGCCAGACCGGCAAACACGGTCTCTTCTTCCCGCCGGACCCGGGCGCGGACGCCACCATCGGCGGCATGATCGCCAACAACGCCTCCGGCGTGCAGACCGTCAAATACGGCGCCACCAAGGACTACGTGATGCGCATGACGGTGGTGCTGCCCCGCGGCCAGGTGATCCACACCGGCTGCAAGGCGCCCAAGTCCTCTGCCGGCTACGACCTGACGCGGCTTTTCGTCGGCTCCGAGGGGACGATCGGGGTCGTCACCGAGGCCACCCTGCGGCTGACCGGGATCCCCAGCCACTACCTCGCCGCCACGATCCGCTTTCCGGACCTGGAAAAGGCCTCCGAAGCCGTGGCGTTGATGATCGGCTCCGGCCTGGGCCCGGCTGCCCTCGAGCTTCTGCCGCCCGGGCTGATCGGCTTGATGAACCGCGAAAAGAACCTCGGACTGGCGGAGGTGCCTTCGCTCTTCTGCGAGTTCCATGCGATCAGCGCGAACGCCCTCCAGGAAACCGCCCATCTCGCCAAAGACCTGTGCGAGGAGTGCGGCGCCACCGGGTTCCAGTATGCCACCGCGGAGGCCGACCGCAAGGACCTGTGGCGCGCCCGCCACGAGGCCTGGGAAACCATCCACCGCGCCCACCCGAAGCAGGAAACCCTGATCGTGGACGCGGCGGTGCCCATCTCCCGCTACCCCGAAATGGTGGTGTTCGCGCAGCAGGCGGTGGACGCCCGCCAGGCCATCGGCTACGTCTTCGGACATGCCGGTGACGGCAACCTGCACGTCGTGATGGCGGGCGACCCCGCGAACCGGACGGAATGGGGGAAACTGGAGGCCATCAACCAAGCCATCGTCGAGAAAGCCATCCAGGTGGGCGGCACCTGCACGGGCGAGCATGGGGTCGGCATCGGCAAGCGCAAGTTCATGCAGATGGAGCACGGCGAGAGCTTCGAGCTGATGCGGCAGATCAAGAACCTGATCGACCCCAAGGGCTTGATGAACCCGGGGAAGATTTTTTGACTGGAAGCCATCTCAAAAACAGCGATCACAGCCGAGGGCAAGGCGCACGCCGCTGAAAGAGTACCGCAAGCCGCGTCAGGTTGTGTGCATTTTGCAGAGGCGGGCCACTCCGCCGGCGACTGTCAGATGTATTTTTTAAGATAACTTCAAGAGGGAGGCGAGTCGTTCATGAAGGTCGCATTCATCGGCATGGGGACCATGGGGGCGGCCATGGCCTCGAATATCCTGAATGCCGGGCACGAGGTCACGGTGCACAACCGCACCCGTGAGCGGGAGGAGCCCGTGGCCGCGGCCGGAGCCCGCCGGGCCGAATCGCCGATGGAGGCCGCGCGGGGTGCGGACATCGTGATCACCTGCGTCAGCGACACGCCCGACGTGGAAGCGGTGGTCCTCGGTGAAAACGGCATTATCCAAGGCGCCAACGCCGGTGCGATCGTGGTGGACATGTCCACCATCAGCCCGTCAGCCACGCGCCGGATCGGCGCGGAGCTGGCCCAAAAAGGCATCCGCATGCTGGATGCCCCGGTATCCGGCGGCTCCGAGGGTGCTCAGAAAGGGACCCTGAGCATCATGGTGGGCGGCGAGGCGGCGGACGTTCAAAAAGCCATGCCGGTGCTGAGCGCCATGGGCAAGAGCATCACGCATGTCGGGCCGACCGGCGCCGGCCAGATGACCAAGGCAATCAACCAGGTGATCGCTGCCGGCGTGTACCAGGCGGTGGCCGAAGGGATAACCTTAGGGCTTAAGGCCGGACTGGACATGGACAAAGTGGTCCAAGCCCTGTCCGGCGGCGCTTCCGGGTCCTGGGTCCTGAATCATCGCTCCGGCAACATGATCAGAAACGAATACCCGCTCGGCTTCCGCGTCCGCCTGCACCGCAAGGATCTATCCATCGTTATGGAGGCCGCCCGGGAGTTGGGCGTTTTCCTGCCGGCCACCGCCCTGGTGGAGCAGATCGAAAACGGCCTCATCTCCCAGGGCTACGGCGACGAGGATTTGTCGGCCGTGGCGCGGCTGGTCCGTCGCAACTCGGGGCTGGAGTGAGTCGTACCTTGCGCGGTTCGATTGTTCAATTGAGACTCGAGGGGAAGAGCATCGTGAACTACCTGGCCGTCATCCTGTCGCTTCTGGTGGTTTTTCTCACGGGGTGTGCGCACGAAAAGCCCCGCGAAGCGGCCAACTTCGAACTTAAGAATTTCAGATTTGACGTCGAAGAAAAAGAATACAACGTGACGTACAGGGGCAAAGGGCTGCTGCTGGCCCAATCGCCCGCCATGCAGGATGGAAGCTATTTCGTTTTTCTAAAGGCGCGGGACAAGCACACATCCCAGGTGGCATCCGAGCTTGTGGCCGTCATCCTAACGAAAGGCGAGGGGGAGCTTGCCTTCACCATCTTCTATGGCAAATCGCAGGGACCGGTCGCGCCCCCGGAATTCACGTGGGAAGTCGTCGGCTATGTGCCCCTTTTGCCGGCCACCATTTTCTCGAACTGAACGAGCATTTCTCCGGTTGAAAGCCGCCCCTTTTTTCTTTCCAGATCCATCTCCGTCATGAATTTTTGCTTCGAAATAAGGCGTTGCCTGCCTGGTCTGCATGGACAATATTCAAATATTATAATATTTGAAAATTGCTATTGACTTTTCCATCAGGCTTAAAGTAATGAGCGTTCAAATCCCGGAGAGTCCCACCCCAAAGACTCAGGGCCCCTTGACTGCGGTGAGTCTGAAGACTGGCAAGAGCCTGTGGTTTTTCCTTTCAAGAGGGAAACGCCATGTTCAAGACAGTCAAGACGGATAAAATATCCGAGACCATCATTCAGCAGATCCGGAAAGCGATTTTCGAAGGTCTGCTTGAACCCGGCGACAAACTCCCTTCCGAGCGCGAACTGGTCAACACCTTCGGCGTCAGCAAGGCCACCATGCGGGAAGCCTTGCGTTCTTTAGAGGTCCTGGGCTTTCTGGAGATCCGGCAGGGCGTCTCCGGTGGCGCCTTCGTTACCGCGATCGGCATGGCCAAAGCCCGGGAACTCTTCGTCAACATCCTGCATTTCAAGAACCTCTCCCTCAAGCATCTGACGGAAGTCCGATTCGTTCTGGAAGCCCACACCGCAGCCAAGGCCGCCGAAGCCATAAAACCCGCCGATCTCAAACGCCTTAAAACGCTGATCGAGCAAGCCCGCACGGATCTCGCCCGAAACGATCCGAGCCGGTTGCGGTTCAACGAATTGGAGTTCCACCGCATCATCGGTAGCGCCTGCGGCAATCCCTTGCTGGGCTTCTTTGTGGACCTCGTGCACAACCTCCTGGCCGACGCAAAGGAAATCTTGAAACCCAAATTCGACTTTTCGCTGAGGGTGCTCGAGGCCCATCAAAGAATCTATGAAGCTTTGGAGGACGGAAACGTTGAGAAAGCCCGGCGGGAAATGCTGCAACACCTCATGGAAGTGGAACAAGATCTCGTCAGCCTCCAGAAACAAAAACGAATCCGCGGCCTCGGGCTATCGCTCGACCGCGGGTTCAAGCTGAAAAAGGAGGTGGTGCCAGGCAGGGATAGACAGCAGAAGGGCAGGAAAAGGGTTCGGGTCAAAAATCTGGATAACTGAATTGCATGAACTTAAGGAGGGGTGAAGATGAAAAAGCGGGCAGTACTTTGGGCGATTACCTTGGTGTTGCTTGTCGGCCTGATGGCCTCGCTGTGGCCGAAACCTGCGGAGGCGGCCCCGGTACGGTGGCGATTCCAGAGCATCTGGGTGCCCTCGATCACCCTCTGGAAAGGCGACAAGTACTGGGTCGATTTGATGAACGTAATGGCGGCCGGGGACCTGGACATCAAGTGGTTTGCCGGAGGCACCCTGGTGACGCGCTCGGATGAAATGTTCGACGCCGTGGCCAAAGGCACCATTGAAGCCGGCACGGACTGGCCCAGCTATTGGGAGGGCAAAAATTCCGCCTTCGGCCTCATCACCTCGACCCCGGTCTGGCTGACTCCCGGGGACTACATGATCTGGTTCTGGCAGGCGGGCGGCCTCGAGCTGGCTCAGGAGCTTTACAGCAAATACGGCATCGTCTGGTTTCCGCATTCCGTGACCGGTCCCGAATCCGGCCAGCGCTCCAACAAGCCGATCAAAACAGGCGACGACTACAAGGGTGTGAAAATGCGCCAGTGCGGCCGCGTCCAGGCCAAGGTCCTGCAGGACTTGGGCGGGGCAGCCATTTTCATGCCGGGTTCGGAGATCTACCTGGCGCTCTCCCGCGGCACCATCGACGCCGCCGAATTTTCAGTCCCGGGTGTGGACTGGTCCATGGGGTTTCAGGAGGTTACCAAGTTCTGGGTCCTGCCGGGCTGGCATCAGCCGGGCCCGGTCTCCGGGGTCATGATCAACAAGGCCGCCTGGGACAAGGCCCCGGACCGGGTCAAGTTCCTGGCCAAGGAAGCCGCCATGGCATCCATGATGTGGGCCTGGACCTTCTATGAACTGAATGCAGCCGATTTCACCCAGAAATTCAAGGAGAAGGGTATCCAGACGAGCATCCTGGACCAGGACGCCATCAACAAGATCACGGACATTGCCTACAAATATCTCATTGAAGACGCCGAAGCCAACCCGGATCACGCCAAGATAGCCTTTTCGCAGGCGAAATATCTGAAGGACTTCGCGGAGTGGCGGTCCATCGAGCAGCCGTTCATGTTCGGCCGCAATCCTCCAAAGCTCGACCAGATATACGCCAAGCTGGAGGAGATCGCCAAAAAGCACAAGGTCTACGATGCCGTGATCGAGAGTCAGAAGGCCAGCCGTGCCCGCATGGAGGCCCAGGAGTTCTGGAAGCCCGGCACCCCGTACGTTGGGAATCCGGTTGCTCCGCCCAAATGACGTAGGTGCGGATCAAACTTTTTGACGAGGGCTCGCGACACCGACATCTGGGTATCTCGGGAGCTTTCCGGGAGGCTTCGAACCCCCGGAGAGCTCCTTCAACACGCGGAGGCTGGTCATGAATGCCCTGAAAGGGATTATCAAATTCATTCAGTTTATTTCGGAATGGTCCGGCCGGATATTCAGCCTGACCATTTTGGTCCTGCTGGCGTTTTCCTGTTACGAGGTTTTTACCCGGAGGGTCCTGCACTCGCCTACCATTTGGACCCATGAAATTTTGAGCTATTTCTTCTGCGCGTCGGTCATGCTCCTCATGGGCCACACCCAGCTTCACAAGGGACATGCCAACGTGGACATCCTCTACGCACGCTTCTCCCCAAAAACCCAGGCCGGGATTAACGCCATGGCCTTCATTTTCTTCATGGGATTGTTCACGCTGGTTTTCTTTACCGATGCCTTGAATTTTGCCGCAACGTCCTGGGCAATGAAGGAGCGGACCCCAACCGCCTTCAATCCCATCGTCTACCCCGCCAAGACCATTCTCCCGGTGGGGGCCTTCCTGCTGTTGCTGCAGGGGCTGGCTGATTTCGCCAAAGACATCGTCTTCCTGGTGAAAGGAGAACGGCTATGATCGACCTATCACCGGAAACCGTCGTCTTTCTGATGTTCATCGGCATCCTGGGAGGGTTGGCGCTCGGCCACCCGGTGGCATTCATCATGGGCGGGCTGGCCACGATCTTCGCTTACCTCGGATGGGGACCCCAGGGCACCTACCTGTTCCAGGGGCGTGCGTTCGATTCGACCACCAACAACATCCTCATCGCCATACCCCAGTTCGTTCTGATGGCCTCCTTTCTCGGGAAATCCGGCATCTCGGACGGGCTCTTCCGCTCGATGATGCACCTTTTCGGACCGATCAACGGCGCCATCGGGTTGGCGGTGATCGTCATGTGCGCGATCGAGGCGGCCTGCACCGGGATCATCGGCGCGAGCGTGGTGAGCATGACCATCTTGGCCGTGCCGGTGATGCTGAAAAACCATTACAACAAACACTTGAGCGTGGGCGCGGTGGCCGCCGGCGGCGTGTTGAGCATCCTGATCCCGCCCAGCATCATGCTGGTGATGATGGCCGATCAGGCCGGCATTTCGGTAGGCAAGCTTTTCGCCGGCGGATTCATTCCGGGCCTGATTTTAGCCGCCCTGTTCTTCGTTTTCATTCTGGTCCTGACCAGCCTGCGCCCGGAAATGGGGCCTGCCCTGCCGCACGAAGTGCGGGACGCGGTCCCGGCCGGCCAGTTGGCCAAGATGCTCGCGGTGAACATGGTGCCCCCGATCCTGCTCATGGCCGGCGTGCTGGGCACGATCTGGACGGGGGTGGCGACGGCGACCGAAGCCTCGGGCGTGGGTGCCCTGATATCGTTGGTCCTGATGATCGCCTACGGCAAGTTCACCTGGAAGCTCTTCTGGGAGTGCATCATATCTTCCGCCAGGACCAACTGCATGGTCATGACCATTCTTTTCGCCGCCTCCATTTTCACCGGTGTCTTCCTGGGTCTGGGCGGAGGCGATGCGGTGACCGACTTCGTGATGTTGTTCGGTGCGCTCGGCAAGTGGGGCATCCTGTTCATCATGATGTTCATCATTTTCATCCTGGGCTTCCTGATCGACTGGATCGCCATCATCTACATCACGTTTCCGATCTTTTTGCCGATCGCTGCCAAACTGGGCTTTGACAAGATCTGGTTCATCGTCCTGATCGCGGTGAACCTGCAGACCTCCTTCCTGTCTCCGCCGTTCGGATATGCCCTGTTCTACATGAAAACCACGGTGCCGAGGGAAGTCAGCCTGCTCGACATTTACAAGGGGGTCGTGCCGTTCATCTTCATTCAACTCATCGGCCTTGCCATAATCATCCTGTGGCCATGGCTGGTCACGTACCTTCCGGCCCGGATCATCAATTGAAGGGAGGGGAGCAATAGCTCCACCAGCACAACAGCGAAAATGGAGGCGGCTGAGGGTCCGGTTCAGCCGCCCCGGCCCGGTTGGGCGCCTGAGGTTAAAAGAGCAACCATGTTGTAAATGAAAACGGCACATGGCGCTTTCGTCCTCCCATAATCAGCAGTGCCCGCTGCTTTTGCCAGGCTGCATCTTCCTGATAGCCTTCAGCGTGATGGCTTTCGAGATCGCCGTCTCGCGGTTGCTGGCGGTTCTGCTGTCCTGCCACTTCGTTTTCCTGGTGCTCTCCCTGGCTTTGCTGGGACTGGGCCTGGGAGGGGTGCTGTCCTGGGTTCTGCGGAAAGAAATTCCGTCCGATGAGACGAAGCCTCTTGTTTTAGGCCGGCGGGCGCTGGTTTTCGCAGTTGCAGTACCGGCTTCCGTTTTCCTGGCGATTCAGACCGGACAATTCGTAGATTCAGCCTGGGCCATTGTTCTCATCAGCCTGATCGTATGCACTCCCTTTGTGGCCGCCGGCCTGTTCATGGCTGAGATGTACCGTTCTTCCCCGGGTATCAGTCACCGGCTTTACGGCATGGATCTGCTGGGGGCGGGGGCCGGGGCGTGGGGTGCGGTCTTGATGCTCGACTGCCTTGGTGGATTGCGCGTGCATTTCCTGATCGGCGCCGGTGCTGCCTTGGTCGCGTTGATTCTGGCCTGCCGCCAGGGTGCCACGGCGCGGCGCCTTTCGGCGTTCAGTCTCTGCGTTTTAGCCCTTTGCCTGACGCTCGCCTGCGAAGTATTTCAGGACCGGTTTTTCCAGATCCCCGTCGGCCGCAACCCGGAGAAGGAAATTCACGATGCGCTGGATTCATTTCAGGGAGAAATCACTGAAAATCGCTGGACCGCCTTCGGGCGGACCGATCTCGTGCGCTATCGGTTGCGACCTGAAATGATGGATCTCTACGTGGATGGGACCGCCGGGTCTCCCATGTACCGTTTCAGCGGCCAACTGGAAGACTTGACCAAACTGGTTGAGACGCAACTGGCTGATTTCCCCGGCAGTTTTCCTTTTAAATTCCTGAAGCCCCATGCGCGCAATTCCGCGCTGATCATCGGGCCCGGCGGCGGGCGTGACATCCTCCTGGCTCTGTGGGGAGGGCTGAAAAACATCAAAGCCGTGGAGATCAATGGCGACTTGGTCGACCTGGTCCGCCGGCACTCCGATTTCAACGGCGGGATTTACAGCCATTTCTCCAACGTCAGTGTCAGCATCGATGAAGGCCGGCGGTTTTTGCGCAACCAGCCGGACCCCTATGACCTGATTTTTCTGAGTCTGCCCGTGATCAATACCACCCGCAGCGTGGAAGGTTACGCCCTGACCGAGAATTTCCTGTTCACCCTGGAGTCTCTGGGAGAATATTGGGGCCACCTGACCGACGAAGGTTCCCTGGCGGTGGTCGGCCACAACGACGCCGAAATCCTGAGGCTGCTGGTGTTGGCCTCGAGCATGCTGGGAAAACAGGGCTTCAGCCAGGCCGAGGCCATGCAACACATGGCGGTGATCGGCTCGGACGAATACCTGTGCATCGTTTTGCGCAAGAGCGCATTCACGCCGGCGGAGTCAAGGCAGATGCACCGGGCGATGCTGATGCAGGGCTTTCAACCATCCTCGTCGTTTTTTCCATTCGTCCCCGCGGTCAATCCCAGCCTTCTGGCATTGAGCCTCGGCCGGATCGGTCTGGAGGATCTGATCCGTCAGGCACAGGGGCAAGGGTGGGATATCCGGGCTGTCACCGACAACCGTCCCTTTTTTTATAAATTGGGAGCCGGCATCCCCGGGCCCGTTATCACCACCCTGATGGCGGCGCTGGCTTTTGGGGTCGTCATGCTGGCGGTGCTGTGGGCTGTCAGCCGGAATCAGCTTCTGAGGCCGGGAGCGAACCCCATTTTATCGAGGAAATCGGAAAGAGTGCTTTTCCATGCCGCCAGCCTGTTTTCGCTGCTGGGGATGGGGTTCATGCTGGCGGAACTATCCCTCTTGGCGCATTTCTATCTGTTTTTCGCCTCGCCGGCCATCGCCATGGCGGCTTTCCTCTCGGCGCTTCTGGGATGGGCAGGGCTGGGCAGTTGGGCGAGTCGGCGCTGGCATCCGGAGACACCCGAACAGCGGCTGCGGGCTGTCTGCGTAGCGATCACGGCCTGTATTCTCTTATATGCGGTGCTGCTGCCATGGGCCGTACCCCGGCTGGCCTCGCTGAATGGCGGCTGGCGAGGGATTGCCTGCGTGCTGCTGCTGATGCCAGTCGGAATCGTTGCCGGCGTTCCATTCCCGTCGGCGGTCCAATGGCTCAAGAACCTGGGCTTGGAGAACCTCATCCCCTGGATGTACGCGATCAACGGGGTCAGCTCGGTGGCCGGCTCGGTTTTGTCCCTGCTGGTGGCGACGAGCTTTGGCTTCCAACAGGCACTTCTGGCAAGCGCTGCGTGTTACCTGCTCCTCTATTTCCGGATGCGAATCGCTTGCAAGCATGGCTCCACTAAGTTAAAAGCAAGAAACGGCGCGATAGCCGTCACCTGAAGTCTGCACGCAGGTACCGGTGCGGCGCCGCGGCAGAGTGCAGGGCGTCTGCAGAGCAGATTGAAGCAGGTGCGGATTTACGGGAAGCACCCGCAATCGACGGGAATCCATCGAATCGGAAGTTGAACTTGCGACCACTGAAAGGAGGAGGAAATGAATCCCTTTGATTTCATCGGCTCCAAAATGTACGAGTTTCGGGCCCCGCAGATCATCCACTTTGGCCTGGGGTGTTTGAAAAAGGTCGGCAGCGAAGCTGCCCGTTTCGGGAAACGGGCGCTGCTGGTAAGCGACCAGTCCATGCAGAAAGCCGGCTACGTTGCGCAGGCGCTGGAGCAGATCAAGGCGGGGGGGGTCGAAGCCGCCGTGTATGACCAGGTGAACGCCGAACCCACGGACAAGATCGTGGACGAGGGCCTGCGCATATACAAGGACAACAAGTGCGACATGGCCATTGCCCTCGGCGGCGGAAGCCCGATCGACGCGGCCAAGGCCATAGCCGCAATGGCGACCAACACCGCCAAGGTTCCGGATTTCATGGGCCTCAATAAGATCGCCAAGCCCGCGGCCCCCATCATCGCCATTCCCACCACCGCCGGCACCGGGAGCGAAGTCACACGGTTCACCATCATCACGGACACCGCGCGCGACGTGAAAATGCTGATCGTCAGCGATTTTCTCATGCCCCAGGCCGCCATTGTCGACCCGTTGCTGACGATCTCCATGCCGGGCTGGGTGGCAGCCTCCACCGCCGTCGATGCCCTGACCCATGCCATCGAGTCCTACATTTCCCGGAAAGCACAGCCGCTGACCGAGACCCTGGCGCTGGAAGCCATCCGCCTGCTTGGGACCTACCTGCGCCGGGCATGGGCCAACCCCGAAGACCTGGAAGCCAAGAATTACACCATGCTCGCCTCGACGGTGGCCGGCATGGCATTCTCAAATTCCTCGGTGGCCATGGTGCACGGCATGTCCAGGCCCATCGGTGCCTGCTTCCACGTAGCTCACGGCTTGTCGAATGCCATCCTGCTGCCGTTGGTGATGGAATTCAGCTGCGTGGCGGCACCCGAAAAATTCGCCGACATCGCCGAGGCCATGGGGGAAAATATTGAAGGGCTCACACTCATGGAAGCAGCGAATGTGGCGGTAGACGCGGTCCGTCAACTCTGCGACGACATCAAGATTCCGCGCGCCATAGAGCTTAAGTTGAAGCAAGAGGAATTCATGCGGATGGCCCCGAAGATGGCCGAGGATGCGTTGGCGAGCGGCAGCCCGGGGAACAACCCCCGGCGTCCATCCAAGGAAGAAATCATAGAAGTTTACGGTCAACTTTTCAAATAGAAGCAAAGGCCGAGCGGCATTTTTCAGGATTCAGGCATGCCATCAGGGGTAAATCATCAACCGACCAGAGGAGGAACACGTATGGCACTTCCGAGCATGAAGAACTACATCAACGGCGAGTGGGTGGAGTCCAAATCGACAACCTTCGGTGATGTGTGGAACCCGGCCCGCGGGGAAAAGATCGCGCGGGTGGCCTACGGCACCCGGCAGGACGTGGACCAG
>JACRCN010000027.1 GCA_016219005.1 Deltaproteobacteria bacterium | reverse complement strand
ATGGGGTTCAAGGGGTCGATGGTTCAAATCCATTCGCCCCGACCACTTGCAACAAACAAAAACGGGGGCTTCGTCGGCCCCCGTTTTATTTTGTGCCATCAAGAAAACAGTGCGTGCGGGGGTTCATACGCATTTATAAGGACGCCGGGAAGCACATGACAAATTTTCCTCCCACCTGCCCCCATTTATACACTGTTTTGTTTCAAACCGCAAAGCCACGAAGAGGATTGGGCATTCCTCAACAACGCCGATTTGGATCCTGCGATAAAAGACTTCACTAAAGCAATATCAATCGATTCAATACATGCTGAAGCCTATAATGCATAGCTAAGCAGGCGGGATCCTCAACGGGCGTTGGAAGATGCCAGGAAAGCATTGATGCTCAAACCAGACGTTGCGAAGTTTGACGATTTCGTTTATTGAGGTTAGCACAGGTGCAAAGAGATAATAGGGCTTGACCGATCAGGGTGGTATGTAACGTTATGCAGATATCATGGAGGCTTTCACTCAGGCACTCGAGCTAACAGCCGACAATTCTTCCTGGCATCAGAAACCACGTCTTCCGGCCATACGAGCATAGAAGGCGAATTGCTTGAACCCACACGCTTCCGACCCCGATTTAGTGATCGTCAAAGCGCCTCAAGGCTGGTCCGGCATACTCCAGAAAGTTCTGGCGCTCGGTATGATCGCGGCAGTCTTTCTGCTGGCGGCTGTGCGCCTTTCCTCGGAAAACCAGCTTCTTCTCTGCATCGGGATGCTGGTGCTTCTTTGCCTGGCGGCCTGGGCGCGCAACGCTCGACCCGATTGGAGCCGGGTCGGGGTCATCGTGATCGGAACGTACATCACCATGCGCTACTGGGTGTTCCGCACGACGGAGACCCTCGGCTACCAGAGCGGCTGGGATTTTACCTTCCTGATTCTGCTGTACCTCGCCGAGACCTACTGTATTTGCACCTATGTAATCAGCATGTTCGTGAACATCGCACCCCTCACCCGGAAGATCCCGCCCCTGCCGAGCGACCCTGAGCGCCTTCCGACTGTGGACGTATTCATTCCGACCTACAACGAAGACGCGGATGTGGTTTACGTCACGGCCACGGCCTGCACACACTTGGACTACCCGAAGGAAAAACTGAACATCTACATCCTGGACGACGGCGGGACCGCGCAGAAGCTCAACGACCCGGACCCGCAGCGCGCAGCGGCCGCCCGCAAGCGGACCGACCGCCTGAAATCAATTGCCTCCCGGCTGGGGGTGAACTACTTCGCCCGCGAAACCAATCAATATGCCAAGGCAGGCAACATCAACGATGGGCTGCTCAGATGCGCCCCTCGGCAGGATGCAAACGAGCGCGACAAGGCCGCCTGCGGCAACACTGGCTTCGGCCGCAGTTGCGGGGAGCTGATCCTCTTCCTGGACTGCGACCATGTCCCCACGCAGGACATGCTGCGGAATACCGTCGGCTTTTTCCTGAAGGATGAAAAACTCTGCTTGGTGCAGACCCCGCATTTTTTCATCAACCCGACCCCGATCGAGAAGAACCTCGAAACCCACCGGCACAGTCCACACGAAAACGAGATGTTCTACGGTGCGGTGCAGCTCGGTCTGGATTTATGGAATTCGGCTTTTTTCTGCGGGTCCGCCGCCCTCTTGCGCCGCAGCGCCCTCATGGACATCGGAGGCATGGCCACGGACACGGTTACCGAGGACGCGGAAACCTCGCTTGCCCTCCACAGCAGGGGATACAACAGCCTCTACCTCAACAAGCCGATGAGCATGGGGCTCTCGCCGGAGTCCTTCGACGGCTTTATTTTGCAGCGCAGCCGCTGGGCGCAAGGCATGACCCAAATCATGCTTCTTAAAAACCCTCTGTGGCAGAAGGGGTTGAAGGTCAGCCAGCGCGTCTGCTATTTCAACTTGTGTTTGTTCTGGCTGTTTGGTTTTGCCCGCGTCATCTTTTTCGTTTCTCCCCTCATGTTTTTGTTCTTCGGCCTGCGGGTCTACAACGTCTCCCTGAATCAGATCCTGCTCTATGCCGTGCCCCACCTGATGGCGTCGTATTATGCTTCCAATTACCTCTACGGTAGGATGCGCCATCCGTTCTTCTCGGAAATCTTCGAAACTATTCAGAGCATTTTTCTGGCCCCGGCCGTGCTGTCCGTCTTCCTCAACCCGCACCGGCCGATCTTCAAGGCTACGTCGAAGAGCATATCGCGCCGCAAGGATTCCCTGACACCGCTCTCAGCCCCGTTCTACGGGATGTTCCTGCTGGCCGTGGGGGGTTACCTGGCAGGTGTCTGGCGATGGGTCCACGACCCGCTTCTCTGGGACACGGTGCTCGTTTGCTCGCTCTGGAATACCTTCAACCTGCTATTGACGCTATGCTGCCTGGGAGTGGTGTGGGAGCGGCGGCAGCTGCGCCGATCACACCGCTACGAAACCCGCGAGCCGATCTCCATCCGCCTGCCCGGGGCCGATGTCTGCATGGCCGCTACCCTTACCGACCTGTCCACCACGGGCGCGGGGCTTACGACCGAGGCAACCTTCGATATCCCCGGGGATCGCATCATCCTTGAGACGGAGGGCAACCGGCAGCGCCAATTCGCACTTCCCGCCCGGGTGATCCGCAGCTCCCGCGGTCCGGCAGGGATGAGCCTGGGCTGCGCGTTCGACCAGCCGGATGAAATCAGCCGCCGGCAGATCATCGGTTTTGTCTACGGCGACAGCCGCCGGTTGAAATATTTCTACGAAGCCAAGTTCGGCAGAACGCTCGGCTCCTTCAGCGGGTTGATCAACCTGCTCGTCATCGGGGGAAGGGGCTCCCTGCGCAACGTCGCCGGAATCACGCGTATTTTTCTGGACTTTGCTGCGGGGCTAATAATAAAATCATACAAATCGATCGGTTATAAAAAGGAGGCGCGCACTCCCCCATGAGACCACTCAAGGCGTTGATGGTTCTGGGCCTTTTCCTGGTACTGGTTGTCGATAGCTCGGCCGCGACCACCCTGCGAGTCCCTCTGAAAAAGATAGCCCCGGTACAGGATCACCAACTGCGGGGGACGATGGACAGTTACAGTTTCACCGTTCCCGTTCCCGCGCGCTGGAGCGTCCTGAAGGCAACGCTCCATTTCACCTACGTTAATTCCTCGGCCCTCATTCCCCGGACCTCCCGGCTGATATTTACCGTCCACGACCAGACCCTCGCCCAGGTGCGGCTGAACCCGGACACCCCGGAAGGCGAAGTGACCGTGCCCATCCCCGGCGCACTCCTCAAAACCGGGTACAACCCCTGCAACTTCTGGATCTCCCAGCATTACACCGACGAGCAGTGCGAAGACCCGTTTGCGCCCGAGCTGTGGACCTGGCTGAATCTGGGCGAAGCCTATCTCGTCTTTGAACTGGAGTTGGTGCCCGTACCCAAGCGGGTCTCGGCCATTGCCGATTTTCTGTTCGATCCCAGGAACATCTTTGACACCCGGGTCAACCTGGTCATCCCGGAGTTGAGCCCCGGCTATCTCAAGGCGGCTTCCCTGGCGGCAGCGGGCATTGCCCTGCGCTATGAGTACCGAGCGCCGGAGCTGGTTCTCTCCCACACTCTGCGGCCCGGCATGGACAACATCGTGATCGCAGCACACAAGGACCTGCCAGCCCTTGCCCCGGGGGAGCCAGCGGGCGCCGACGGGCCTGTGATCGCCGTCCGACATCTGCCTGAAAAGAAAAACGCCCCTGGTCCCGGTAAGCCGGATGTCGTCGAAAACCCGCACCGGGCACTGGTGGTAGTCTCCGCCAAAGACGAAGCGAATCTCGAAACGGCTTGCGCTGCATTTGCCTCGCTCTCCTATTCCCTCCCGGATTCCTCGTCCACCCGTGTTGCGGCCTTGAAGCTTCCGGAAGTGGACGAACACATGCTCCAAAAAGGGCTTCTGCCCGGAAGGTCCTACACCCTGGCGAGCCTGGGCAAGCGCACAACGGAGTTCAGGAACATTTCCCCCCCGCCGCTCGAGGTCGAGTTGCGGCTTCCCTCCGATCTCTATCTATCGCCCAACACCTTCGTCAGCGTGATCCTGCACATGGCCTACGGTGCGGCCATGCGTTCGGATTCCGTTCTGAACATCAAGTTAAACGGGGAATTCATATCCGGCGTGCGCCTCGACAACCCCAAGGGCGATTATTTCAAGGCCTACCGGGTGGACATCCCCCTTTCGCCCTTCAGACAGGGCATGAACCGGCTGGGCTTCGAGGCCGAACTCACGCCGCTGCACACCAACAAATGCACCCTGATCCAGACGGAAAACCTGCGGTTGACCCTTTTCGACGATTCCATGGTGGTTCTGCCGGATGTGCCGTATTGGATCAAGATGCCCCAGCTCGATCTGTTCTTCCAGGATGCCTTCCCCATAGGGCGCTGGCCTGATCTGCGCGAAGCTGCCGTGGTTCTGACCGAGAAGAACCTGGAAGCCGCCAACGCCGCGCTGAACGTGGTGGCCCTCAGCTCCCAGAAGATCGGGTTTCCGCCCTTCGGGCTCACCTGGCTCACGAGTTACGAGCCCGAAAAAACCCGCAAGGACATGCTGGTAGTAGGTGTCCTGTCCTCTCTGCCCAGGTCCTTCGTCGAAAAAGCCCCCATCGCCGGAATCGATCCGCTGCGGTTGTCGTTCCCGGAAATGCTCCGGCCCCAGCCCCAGACGGCCGGTCCGATCGATTTCTGGTCCAAATCGGCGGCCCTGCAGCAGCAGATGCCACGGAACCTCTCGGACACTAACACCACAAGCCCGGTGGGGGCCGATCTCTCCGGAACCCTGGGCCCGGGGCGCACAGCTCTGATGCAGTTCCAACACCCCGATAGCGCCGAGCGCAGCGTGATCATCCTGACCGCCGGCATCGCTGAAGACCTGCTCGCCGGCAGCAAGACGCTCTGGGGTCCCATCGTTCAAGGCGGTTGCCAAGGCGACCTGTTCGTGATCAATCTGGATAAGCCTGAGCCCGAGACCCTGGCGCACTTGATCGGCCCGAGCTATTACCTGGGAAACCCCGGCCGTTTGCCAGCGGTCCAAAACTTCATCAACACGCATCCTGCCTTGTCGCTCGTGGCACTTGCGGTGATATTAGTGGTCCTGTGCGGATTGATCCTGAAAATTCTGAAACGCCGCCGCGAACAGCGGCTGAATCCATCCGCGGGGTGATCGTTGGGCAAAAATCCGTTTAAGACCTAATGCGCCACATGATCAGTCATGGACCAATACCCTTGCGGGAGTGGCTTCCGGAAACGACGATCGCAGTCCCGCCGCGGAGGGCCTCCCGCAAGAAAGAGCATCAACACTCATTTAGCGCCCACGTACGCATTCGGCATGCTTAAGCCTTTCAGGTGGTCCATAATTATAGGTGCAGCGTTGGTCTTGCTTGCGGCGTCAAGCCCGGCCGCGGACTGGAAGACCTATCAGCAGACATTCATTACCGGCGACGGGCGCGTAGTGGATTTTTTTCAGCATTCCATCAGCCATTCGGAAGGCCAGGGCTATGGCCTGCTTCTGGCCCTGATGAACGGCGACCGTCCCGCCTTCGAACGCATCTTCAGATGGACAACCGAAAACCTGCAGGTGCGCCGCGACGCGCTCTTCGCCTGGTCCTGGGGCGAGCGGGCGAACGGCGGCTGGAACGTCATCGACTACAACAACGCAAGCGACGGGGACATCCTCATCGCTTTCGCTCTTCTGAAAGCGGCGGACCGCTGGGGGCATCCGCCCTTTCGCGAGGCTGCCCAGCGAATCGTCCGCGACATCCGAGCCTACCTGGCGGTGACCGCAGATGATTTTCAACTTATCACCCCGGCTTATTTCGGCTTCAACGGCCAGGAGAGAACCTCTTTCAACACCGGCTACCTGATGCTGCCGGCCTTTGCCGAGTTCGCCAAGGTCGATGACGAAGCCTTCTGGCTGCGGACCCTAAGGGACAGCCGGCGGCTACTGGAGAAGGCGGCCTTCTCCCGCCTGAAATTGCCGGCGGATTGGGTGGCGTTGGAAAACGGGCAGGTGACGATTGCCGCTGCTCGCAGTCCGGTTTTCGGCTACGAGGCTATCCGGGCTCCGCTCTACCTCTCCTGGCATGGCGAAATCGGCACACTATCCGCCTTCGCGGATTATCTCCAGTTCGTAGAGAGCACCGGCTACCTGCCGATCCGGGTGAACCTGGTTGACGGATCGGTGGCCGTGGAGGAGGCGCCGGCGGGGTTTTACGCCGTGATGGGGCGCTGCGCCCAACGCCTGGGCCGGCATGCACTGGCGCAGAAGCTGTTTCAGGATGCGGGGTCAAAGATTACCCGCGAACCGAAGGACTATTACTCCAACACCCTTTTCCTCCTGGCTACGGGCAAGATGGATTGAGCGTGATGTCTCGGCTTTTTCTGATCGTGATCCTGGTTCTGTCCGCTTCCGCGCCGCAGGGACTGGCCCAAGTCCGCCAGGAGCCCCTTGATCAGGTCCTTCGCAGCGATCCGCAGCCGGAGGCTCAGAGTGCAGGCGACCACACGCAGGGCGTTACCCAGCGCCGCTCGGAGGCGCAGGTGCGCGCGCAGACTCACGACAGCCGGGTGGAGCTGGCTGAACCGCCCTGGGAATATGCCTCACCCGAGGATGCCGATATCCTGGAAGGCTGGGAGTCTCGGTTCCCCGGGGCCCCCGCGAAATCACCATCGGAGGCAGGCGGGAGCGAACCTTCGGCCCTGGCCCAGGCGTGGCAACTCTACCGCCGGGGCAACTACGCCGCCGCCTCCAAGGCATTCGCAACGCTTACGGCCTCTGGCAATCGTCAGGAAGCGTTGAACGCAAGGCTGGGTCTCGCCTACAGCCTCACCAGGCAAGGTCGGCTCGATCAGGCCATTTCGCACCTGACGCACCTCATGGATCAGGGCTACCGGCCCTCGGAAACCCGGCTTGCGCTTAGTTATGCACTGATGCAGAGCGGCCGGTGGTCGGAAGCCCGCGCGCAGGTTGCGCAGCTACCGCCGGACGAGCGCGCCGTCTGGGAAAGACGCCTTTTGGAGGCCCGGGTTCTGAAGGCGTACCAGTCCCTGGCCCCGACAGCCGGCCCGCAGGCGTTATCAGCCTTCCTGGACACCCATGCCAAAGCACTCGCCGACTGCGTCAGGCCAGACGTTTTCCACGATATCGCCAAACGGCTCGCTGAGGCCGGCGCCTCGCAGCAGGCAACTGAGGTGCGACGCAGGCTCCTGGACTGCCCACTGCCCCCGGACCTGCGCCATAGGCTCCTCGCCGAACTGATGAATTCGCTTCCGGACAAGGAAGCTCTGTCGCTCCTCCAAAAAGAAAGACCCGGGCTGCGGAAGGCCGCGCCGAGGTCTGCTGCCGAACTCGACGCCCTCGAACTGCAGCTCCTGAAGCGCTGCATGGCTGACCGGCTGCCGGATTCCGACGATAGAGCCCGGGTAGCGGAAGAGATACTGACGCTTTCACCGACGGATCCCGACGCGCTTTCAGCGCTTGCCTGGTACCGTTTCAAACGCGGGGAGTACGCCGAGGCAGAAAAACTCTTCGCCCTCCTTACCCAAGAGAACCCCGGCAACAAGGACTACTCCCTGGGCCTTGGGTATGCGCGCCTTAATTCTGGCAAGCTCGACACGGCTCTGGACCCATTCGACCGAGGTCTGATCGCCGAAGACGCCGAAACCCGCGGCTTAAGACAGCAGGTTTACCGAAAGCAGGCGGCCGAAGCCTACGATTCCGGGCAATTGGACCAGGCGGCCCTGCATCTTGAAAAACTCCTGGCGCTCGACCCCACGGACGAGGACGCAAAAGAGCTCCTGGCCTGGACGCGCTATCGACAGGGCCGCAGGGAAGAAGCCCGCTCGCTGATGGAGGAAAGCTTCTCAGCAAAACCCAGCCCGTCTCTTGCCGCCGGGTTGCTTGGGATCTACACCGCGGCCGGAGATGAAGATCGGGCCTACGGCATGGCCTATCGCCTAGCCAGCGACTCCGACCCAGGGTTCCGAGCTTCGACGGGGCCTTTCTTCTTCGACCGCGGGGCGCCCGTTACAGCCGCCCAACTCGACCGCAACCCCGACCGCTGCTTTCGCAACGCGGATTCGCCGCGCATGGAGGCTTTTTTCTACCACCGCAGCAAACAGGGCGACGGCAAGTTCGGCGACCTCGAGGAAACGGCCATGCCCATCACCCTCGTTTACCCGACCGCCCTCGGCAACACGTGGTCGGGAGCGCTCACCCCCAGATATCTCTCCGGCAACACCGGGCCCTCAACTCCGCAAGCCGGCCGGTATTACCGGTTTCTGGACGGGTCCGCGAAAAAGCAGGACCTGGAAGACAGCCTGTTCGTAGTCCAGCCGGACGTGGCGTTCGCCATGGAGGGAGAAATTCACACCGATATCCACATCGGCACCACTCCCTTAAGCGGACCCGTCGAGCCCACGCCCACTTTCGAGGCCAGGGCGAGCGCCTTGGATTGGTACGTGGATGTCCACCGCAGCAACGTGAAGGATTCGATCCTGTCCTACGTCGGTCAGAAAGACCCATACGGCAGCGACGAGTGGGGTCGGGTCACCCGAAACGGCATCGAGGCCGGCAAGACCTGGCCGCTCGGGGGCAAGTGGTGGACGAGCGGATCGGCGGGTTTCGACTACTACATGGGCGACAGTGTCCGGGACAACCAGGCCGTGCACCTCGACACGGCCGTTGGCCAGACCCTGCTCTTCGACCGTGATGAGTTCAGCTACGGCCTGTTCGCTACCGCCCAGCATTTCCGACGCAACAGCGACTTCTACACCTATGGCCACGGCGGCTACTACAGCCCGGACCTGATGACCATGGTCGGCCCCTTCGTGCACTATCGCACCGCCCTCTGCCGGGAATACTGGTTCGACGTCCATGCCTCCGCCGGATGGCTCCACCAGCGCCTCGACAGCAGCCCGTTCTACCCTCTCTTCGATGGCGACACCGCCGGCTTCACTCCCGCCGCCGCGGCCGACGCCAACGGGGAGTACGACTCCGACACCGACAACAAGCTTGGACTCAACCTCCGGCTCCAAGGCATGAAGCTGATCACCCCATATCTCGCCGCCGGCGGGTTCGCCTCCGTCAACAACAGTGCCGACTACACCGAATGGACGGTTGGCATCGGCATCCAAGTCTTCTTCGACGCCCAGAACCTCTTCTGGACCCGCAAGGACATGTTCAGCGAATTTGGGAAGTTCTTGAACAAGTAAGGCGCCCCTCAACGCTCTCCTGCGATCCGGGATCTTTCCCGAGAGCAAGTTCGATGTCGAAATCGCACCCCGCCGCGAAATGTTGCGACTTCGGCGATCCAGAACCCTCTGAACGGAAGCGGTGTTGACGGATCTTATGGCGCAAGGTTCATCGAAAATAACAACCGCGGGAGTTTAAAAATTTGCAGCGATTGACTGATACTTGACGGATGGAAGCTTTTTCACGGCTTTTGATTTTTTGGCTTTTCCGCAAGTACATAGGCGTTATATTCATCGGCAAGCTTGTTCAGCAGGCTGCACCTTTTTTCATAATTCACCGCCCGTTGATTAAACGCATCGACGGACTTGTTGTAGCCAACCTGCTCTTCCCGGGTCCTTTTTGAATCCTTTCCCTTGGCGAGAGCATCTTTTTCTTTAGCAAGGGTCAGATACTCTGCTTCGAGCTGCCCCTTCATCCTTTCAATCCGAGCCCGGAGATCTTCTATGGAAACGGTTCCATCAGCAGCAGTTGCCGCGGCACCCTGCACGTGGATTGCAGTCGGTTCAGCGCTTGCCGCTGGTGACTTCTCTATCGCTCTCACGGCTTCTTTGGAGGAAGGCGCCGGGCCGGCTTCGAGCTCTTTGTATTTGCGGATATTTGGCCTTTGTTCTGCAGGAACTTTGTTGAGATCATCGGTAAAGCGCAGATCGCCATTCTTGTCGATGTAGCGATAGATCTGGGCTGTAACCGGTCCTGCGAGCAACAGAAAGACAATGACAATTGTGCAGGTGAGCTTTTTCATTGGTCCTGCCCCATTGGATGACGGATAATCTTACCTGCCATATTGGCAGGATAGGCTTAATCCTTTACCTCAACGGAGTTTCGAATGATTCCTTCCGGCGCTTTCGGTTCCAAGCTTCCTTACTTAAGCGGTGACGATAGAGGTTTCGATATGTGCGATTCGGACACAAGTCAACCGTAAGCCTGAAGCCGTGGCCTAGTTCGATTGCAATATTCACACCCGCCGTTGTCCGGAGTGGAAAAAATTTAGCTGCTGATCCTCTCTACACGATAGCCGGCCTCCACCTCTAATCTACTCCTCATCCCCATTTTTTCCGGTCGCAACAGTTCGCAAAACCCTCGATACAAACTATCGCGCATCGAATAATAATATTTGGCGCCGAAAATCGGAGCGCGCTCCTGCGGCTGGCGGCGTTTTTTTTTTACGGAAAACCATGGGGATCCTCCCTCTGAGGAAACGGGTTGAAGTAAATTGCTATCGAATTCTGAGAAAAAAATGTTACAAATTCTGCCGAGTTAGGTACCCATTGAGACCTTGGCCTGCCGCTTGGAGTGATTCATCCCGTGTCAAAATTTATTCCGAGCGTTCTCGGGAGCCGCTGGAAAGGGCAGTGTCGATAACTATTTATCTATTTGTTTCAGCTTGTTACAAAATTCATGGGCAGACAGATCCGAGGCGATATGTCGATCTTCGCTCACACAATGTTTCACGCAGCCTTGAATGAGGCAGTGGATAGCAAAGGGCAGGAATGAAATTTGCTGCGAACGTGGTGGCGCATTAAGGCAAACCCCAAAAACCTCGGAGGAATGATCCGTATGAAAACCAAATCTCGTAGTTGCGTGCTGTTGTTATGTATCATAGCGTTCCCTCTATCCGTCCAAGCCAGTCCTTTGGGGATTGCCGGTGAATACAATCTATTCATGTTTGACGACATCGAACAGTATGGCACGGATGTAGAAGGAAGGGTTGCGGGAGGGGGTGACGTAACCTACGGAAAGGCAAATGAGGTTGTTGGCGGGAACGTCGTCAAAGAAAATGGCTTTTCCGTTGCCAGCAAAGTTATCGATACCCAAGGCCTTGCGGATCTGGTGGCTGGCAAAGACGTGAGTCTGACCAATGGAAGCGTGGGCTATTCCGGGAACGTAAACTCAGGTACTCCCGAATATCAGAAAGGCGTTGTCAATTGGGGGGGGACGGCTGCCATTACGAGCAATGTCGGTTACGACAAGAATTCCTCTGGACCGGGCACGCCGATAAATTTCGCCACAGAGCAGAAATCTCTTACCGCTTTGTCCAGCACCTGGGGGAGCCTTTCGGCAAACGGGAAAACAGACTACTTTTACAACGACGCACAGGCATTATATCGCATCCAATTGACCGGAAGTAATAACAGTTTGAATGTGTTTTCGCTTGACGCGGCAAGGATTGGCCAAAATTTCGGTTTTTATATCGATGCGCCCCTGACCTCCACTATTCTGGTGAACATAACGGGTGCAACAGCCAATCTTATCAATTTTGGCTTCTATTTCAAGGATTATGAAGACAAGATCCCCGGAAGCGACTACATTCCCGGGGCCAGCGATTTTTATCCGAACTCGAATATCCTCTTTAATATCCTGGACGCCACCCTCTTGACGATCAACCAAATCGAAATCAACGGAAGCATACTGGCGCCTTTTGCCCATGTCGAATTCATGAAGGATAGCCACATCGACGGAAACCTCATCGCTTACTCTCTCTTCGGTGAGGGCGAATCACACCTGGAATTGTTCAAGGGGCAACTCCCAGTTCCCGAACCCGCGACCATGCTACTTATCGGGACGGGTTTGATTGGGCTTGCTTTGTTCAGCAGGAAAAAGGTTGAAAGGAAGGAGATATTTTAACGCAGAAGGGCCGGGCCGAATTGGGTCTGGCCCTTTTTAGTTTGGCGATAATAGAACCTTGCATCTTCAGGTTGTGGAGGATGCTCATACGCTTTACACCGAATGATCGCTATGAGCCGCTGAACCACGGCAAGCAAAGCGCCGCTATTGTCCGGTCGAGTTCATCGCGGGGTTAAGGCTCTGGGTCAACGGAAACACCCTTGAAGGTTGCCTCGCTCTCCAGGAGCCGTTGGAAGTACTGGGCACACTCATCATCCTTAGTCATCTTCGCCCGGCCCAAAAGCTTTTCAGTCACGGAGCGGTGCTTTTCTATTTGTAGTATCCATTCCCGATCTCCACTGTCACCCTCGGATGCACTTGAGCCCAGCATATAGCTGCGCCCCTTCCACTCCACCGAGGAATACCAGCCCCAGTCTTCTGCATCAGACTCGGACACCGCCACGTCGGGGAGTGCCCGCTCCCGGAGCCACAAGAGAAGCGATTCACCGGGAATCGGATTGATCGGGTTTGGACGTTCCTTCGAGACATCGAACTTGTCGGTCCTAAAACGAATTACGTGTGCCATGTGCTTGAGAGCTCCAATGAAAAATAGAAGAACGATTGTCTGTGATGTTTTTCGGATTCGAGCTGGTCAACTAAGGGTATCACAATTTTCACGGAATTCCAGATAGGTCGGATGATATTAAAAACATGGCAGTATACACAATAGAGTTGTTATTGCGCGATGTTGGAGAAGGGGAGAAGGGGAACGGGCATTGGTATATTGATATAATTCAGCCCATAAGATTGAGCTTTTTATCTACCACCACTTTTTCGCCTCGTTTTACCGATTGGCTGGCGGTCGGCTGAGAAATCCCGAGCCGTTTTGACAGCTCCAAAGTGCTGACCCCCAGCTCCCGCGCTGCCCAATAGCAAAGCACACTGCGTGCTTCTACCGTCTCCGGGTACCGGCCTGCCCGCGTGACTTTACCTGGGTCTATATGGAACAACTTCGCGACCCGATCAACCAGCCAGCCAAAATCATAGCCCAAGGCTTGGCAGCGGTAGCGGCGCTCCAGCTGCTCCTGACAAGT
>JACRCN010000022.1 GCA_016219005.1 Deltaproteobacteria bacterium | reverse complement strand
TTATAATTAATTAACTTATATTAATTTTTTAAACATTTTATTACAATATTTTCTAATCTTTAATACAATGAAATTTATGAAGCCTTGAGTAGTTTTTTTCAAGAATTTTTATCTGGCATTGAAAACATAAATGCTGGGAAATCGATAACAAACCCTATTGTGTTTCGAGCTTCCTTAGTTCTTTTTAAAGAAGCTGCAAGAAGGGTCAAAGATCGTCATGGGCCGAATTATAACTCAGATAATTTTTTTGAAATTCTTGAGCCCATATTTGGAAGGATTTCAATTTCAAAATTGAAAAATCCCGGCAGATCCATAAAGGAATTGAGTTCTCATTTTTCCAAAGCATTAGAAACAGACTTTACTTTGTAAAACTCTTAGGATTTATGGCGCGATGTCCTATCTTGCAGATTCCTTTAGGCCATATTGGATGCCTGGGATAAATGCTGTATCAGGAAATGTGCGTTTTCGTCTTACGGCATGGTTAGCTTCTGGTGATTATCAAATGTATTTATCTCCAGAGCAAAATAAATTCTCATTAAATATCTCAAATTTTAACCCGCTCCTTGAAGCATATGCTCATGATTGCAGCAGAATGTGCTTGGCATCTTTTGAAACTATTGAAGGAATTCAAAAACATCCAACTATTCCAAAATCATATGCATGGATTATAATTAGACTTTATTATTCGGCTTTTTACGCAGCCCATGCAATACTTCGTATGTTAGGAATAAGCTGTTCCCAAATTGAAAACGAACAGATATCTATGATTGCCAAGATTGGAAATCTATTTGGTTTTACCGCTTCAAACCAAATTACAGGTGGTTTTTATAAAATTTATTTTGAAAAAATATCAAACTCACTAACCTGTTCAAAACTTTCTTCAATAGGCGGTGGTACACATGAAAAAATGTGGAAAATCTTTCATGATACCATTAAGGGAATTAGTAATGAAGTATTAATTGACAAAAATTTAACTGTAAACAAACAAAAATTATCAACTTTATTGTCAGAATTATGTTACAATCTTTCTTATGGTAATTGTACAGCTGGAAATTGGCTATCACAGGTTAGGAATAAAACCACTTATAGACATGACTATGGAGTTTGGTTTCCATACCAGGGGCATTTAAACTATTATGAAGAATTACATGAGGTTATTAATTTGTGGAAAATGGACCCAATGAATATCCTATTATCGCGACAACCAGGAAAAGATCTAAAAAGATTCTTTCATACATGCTGTGTCATAGTTGCTATTTGCAGAATCCTCACATTAGATATGTATAAAAGGTGTCCTTCCGGAAAATCATTTCACAATTTTGGGTCGATTGCTCTTTTTAAAAGGCTACAAATTTCTTTCTAAATAAAAGCATACCATGCCAAGCTATCATAAAATTTAATCGCTGAAATAAGAATTGGAGGCCGCAATTTTCAATTGGGCCTCCAATTGTATAAAAATGCTATTTCAACATCCCCAACACCTCACCCCCACCCTCTGCAACTTGAAGCTCGATTCCGCAGGCAACAACCCCTGCATGGCAGCAGCACGGGTATAAGTGTTGACTACATGAAACATGGTCTCCCCATCTCCTGTGGCCATGCCCACTCCACAGCTGATTTTTCCATCTCTCCAAGGGCAAACTGCCGGTTAAGATTCCCGATGGTCAAGAGGGGATCGGTAACAGAGCTCTCCAAGGACAATTTCAAGCGGTCTTTCTGTTTACCCAATCCATCTGCCACTCGCTCGAACACCTGGGGCAACTCGGTCAGGATCCTGATCGACACATGCCGGTAGGAGGTGGAAATCTCGGTCTTGGCCACCATCCCGTTTGTGCAGACCAATCGCAGGATGAATGCCGACACCGACAGACTGGCCAGACCCACTTCGGAATTCGAAATGGAAATGCCCGGCGTCATTTTATCCCCGTTGATCTTGAAGCTCTTCTTGCCGTCCGGGATGCTCAACAGCATGAATTCAGCATCATGATGGCATTGAACCTGAGTGTCTGGCGTATACCCCACGAGAACAGGGCTACGACGGAGATCTATCTGCACTCCATCGGAGACTCCGAGCGACGTGCAATTGAGGTGTTGGACGGGAATTTCTCCGAAAATTCCCACACAAATCCCACACAAAAAGCAAAGGGTCACAGAACTGAGTCTGTAACCCCTTGATTTCTATGGCGCGCCCGGAGGGTCTCGAACCCCCGACCTACGGATTCGAAGTCCGGCGCTCTATCCAACTGAGCTACGGGCGCATAAAAATGGGGTGAGTGATGGGAATTGAACCCACGACAACCGGGGCCACAACCCGGTGCTCTGCCAACTGAGCTACACCCACCGCAATCAGATTTGATGCATCGATAAAATGCTTTTTTACCAAAGACCTGAATCGAGATCAAGGGGAAAAATGAAATCAGGTGTTTGGCGCATGCGCCGGAGGGCAGAGGGATGGGCGGCGGCTGAAATCGGTCGGTTTCGGCGGTGGCGTTCAGGCGGATCCGCAATCGGGTATTGAAACCCCGCGCAAAGTTGAATAGAAAGGAAGCTACCGGCAGTTTGACGGCTACAACCTTGAACGCATCGACGCATCCGGGGATCATCATCATGAACCCATTCATCCTCCTTTTCATTCGGGCCATACTGGGGGTTGCCATCGCCGTCGTCATCACGCGCATGTTCCGGGGGGAAGTGAGCGCCATTTACGTCGCCGGCCTGGCGGTCATCCTGGTGGGGCTGGCCTATGCTCTGGAATACTATCGCAAACGTAACAAGCCGTGAGCTTCTCTTGGACCCATAGGTGCTCCCCACTTTCCAAGTCGAACCGCCGAACCAACAAGCGCATGTCATTCAGCAGGAGCTTCAGAAAGTGAAACAGATCATTCTAGGCACCGCCGGCCACATCGACCATGGCAAGACGTCCCTGGTGCGGGCGGTCACCGGTATCGATACCGACCGCCTGAAGGAGGAAAAGCTGCGGGGGATCACCATCGAGCTGGGCTTTGCCCATCTCGACCTGCCGAGCGGCCAGCATTTAGGGGTCGTGGATGTTCCCGGCCATGAAAAGTTTGTGAAAAACATGGTGGCCGGCGCCACGGGGATCGACATCGTCGCCATGGTGATCGCGGCCGACGAGGGGGTCATGCCCCAGACTCGGGAGCACATGGAGATCTGCACGCTGCTCGGCGTGCGCCACGGGCTGGTGGTCTTGACCAAGGTCGACCTCGTCGACGAGGAGATGCTGGAGCTCGCGACAGAGGACGTCAAGGAGTTTACCCGTGACACCTTTCTCGAAAACGCGCCCATCATCCCGATCTCGGCGGTCACCGGCCAGGGGCTTCCCGAGTTCATCCAGGCCCTTGACGCGCTCGCTCGGCAGATTCCGGATCGGCCGCCCTCAAGCCTCTTCCGCCTGCCCGTGGACCGCGTCTTCACCATGAAAGGCTTCGGCACCGTCATCACCGGCACCCTCGTCTCCGGCAGGGTCCAAGTGGGGGACGCCGTCATGATCTACCCATCCGGCATCACCTCCAAGGTCCGGGGCGTCCAGGTCCACAACCAGAGCGTTCCGGCGGCCGAAAGCGGCATGCGCACCGCCATCAACTTCCAGGGGCTGGACAAGGAGGCGGTGCAGCGCGGGGACGTGCTCGCAATCCCCCAGGCGCTCCGGCCAAGCTACATGGTGGATATCCATTTCCGCTATCTGGCGAGCAACGGCCGGGCCATCAAAAACCGCACCCGCGTCCGTTTCCATACCGGCACCTCCGAAATCCTCGGCAACCTGATCCTGCTCGAGCAGGACGAGCTTGCGCCCGGGCAGGAAACCGTCGCCCAACTGCGGCTGGACACGCCGGTGGCCGTCGTCAAGGACGACCACTTCGTCGTGCGCAGCTACTCGCCGGTGCGCACGGTCGGCGGCGGGCAGGTCTTGAATCCCATCCCACCCAAACACAAGCGTTTCAAGCCGGAGGTGGTGCAGGGGCTGAAGGGGGTCCTTTCGGGCGGGCCGGAGCAGCTCGTCGGTTTTCACATTTCCGCCTCCGGCCCGTTGGGGGCCTCCTTTGCGGACCTGCGGCTGATGACGAACCTGACGGACAAGCAGCTTGACGCCACCCTCCAGAGCCTGATGAGTACACGCGCCATCGTCCAGGTGGACAAGGAGAGTCGGACCTTCGTGCACAAGAGCAGTTTCGAGGAACTCGTGCGGGACACGGCCGAGCACCTGCGGGGCTACCACCAGGCCTTTCCCCTCAAGTCCGGCATGTCCAAGGAGGAGCTGAAGAGCAAGTTTCCACCCGGCACGGACGCGAAGCTGTTCAACCTCGTTTTAAACCAGATGATCAAGGACAACGCACTCGTGCAGGAGGAGAAAAGCGTCCGCCTGAAAGCCCACAAGGTGTCGCTCGCCGGAGACGAGGCGAGCCTGCGCCGGAAAATGCTCCAAATTTACAAGGACGGCGGCCTGCAGCCACCTTTTTTCCGGGATGTCACCGAGACCCTGAGGGCCGATCCGGCTCAGGCCAAGGATGTCCTGCATCTGCTGATCGAGCAGGGGTTGATCATCCGCACCAAAGACGACCTCTATTTCCACGCCGAGGCCATCGACGATCTGAAAAAGCGGCTGGTGAAATTCCTGGAGGAGAACGGCGAGATCAACCCTACCCAGTTCAAGGAAATGACCGGCGCCTCCCGCAAGTTCCTCATCCCCCTGTTCGAGTATTTTGACTCGAAGAACGTCACCCTCCGGGTGGGAGACGTGCGCAAAATACGCAAGGGGTAGAAAACGCTTACGGCTGTCGGCCTCAGAGGAAGTCGATTCCAAAATCTCCCGCCCCCCTTTGGCAAAGGAGGCCAAGGGGGATTGCGCGACACCATGAGGATGGCGCAACGCGGCTGAGCCGGCTTTCCGTAACGCCTTCAGGTCAAGGCGGCGGTGACGGTGTTGAGATAGAGCATGCCGCGTCGAGTCGGAGCACAGCGCTCATCGCGCAGGACAAGCAGGCCCCTTGACGCCAGCTCGGTTGCGGATTTCCCATAAAGGCTCATGAAATCGACACCGAAGCGGCGTCTGAAATCCTGCAGGTCGACCCCGGCCGCCGTTCTGAGCCCCAACATGATCACCTCCATCATCTCCTGGTCCGCTGTAAGCACTTCCTCGCCGGCAACGGGCCGGCGGGCCGCGCTCACCTCATCCACATAGTGCTGCACATCCCGGTGGTTCCAGAACCGCTTCGGCGGCAGGAAGGAGTGTGCCGCGGGGCCGAACCCCAGATAAGGTGCATGCGTCCAATACTTGGAATTGTGCCGCGAGACACGGACCACCTCGCAGCTGTCGGCCCCGCAACGGGCAAAATTGGAAATCTCGTAATGCAGAAAGCCGCGGGCCGTAAGGAATTCCGAGGTCGCCATAAAAAGCTCGGCCACATCACGCTCCGGCGCAGGTTGGTAACGGCCCAGGCGCTGCTCCTCGGCCAGCGGCGTTGCGGGTTCGACGGTCAGCATGTAGCAGGCGATGTGCTCCGGCCTGTGCGCCAGCGCTTTTTCCAAGTCCGTCGTCCAGTCTTGGAGAACCTGGCCGGAAAGGCCGTACATCAAATCCAGTCCGACGTTCTCAAAACCGGCCCGGCGTGCGTCCGCAAGGGCTGCATGTGCCTGTTGGGCTGAATGAATTCTCCCGAGCATCGCCAGATTCTTTTCCTGAAAGGATTGGACGCCGATGTTGAGGCGGTTGACGCCGACCGACCGGAAGCCTTTCAGTTTTTCGAAATCCACCGTGCCCGGGTTGGCTTCGAGGGTCACTTCAACTGACCCCTCGAACCGGAATTTTGAAAACAGGCCGTTGATGATTCCCTTGACTTCCTCCGGCTCAAGGATCGAGGGGGTGCCGCCGCCGATGCAGATGCTGTCGAAGACCATCAGTCCCGGATCCGCTGCGGAAATCTCGCAGGACAGGGCTTCCAGAAATGCGGGTTTGAGGCTCAGGTCGGTGATTGAAAAAAAGTCACAATAGACGCACTTCCGCAAGCAGAAGGGGACGTGGACGTAAATGCCTCCGTGCGGAGTGAGGCGCGGTTTATTCATAATGGGTCCACATCAACGATCTTTTCTTTTTTCAGAAGTTGACAGACCGGGCGGTGTTGAATGTTGATTCGGCGGGAATAGGTCCCTGACAGATCACCCGTGCGTTTCTCAAAATCCGGCAGGCCCTGTAATGGCGTTCATTGTAATCCCGCGCCCAGGACTCCGGCTCGGGCATCCGCACTCAGCGTCCCCACCCCCCGATCAGGTGCATGTGCAGGTGGAAGATCACCTGCCCGCCGCCCCGTTCGACATTCACGAAGAGCCGGTAGCCCGAGGTTGAAATGTCGAATTGGGCCGCCATGGCCTTGGCAGCCAGCAGCATTTCACCAAAAACGGCTTGATCTTCCGGCGTGAGGTCGTTGACGCTGCGGATGTGCTTCCTCGGCACGATCAGCAGGTGCACCGGCGCCTGGGGGTGGATGTCCCGGAACACCACCAGGATTTCCGTCGAGTGCAGGATCTCGGTGGATGTCAGGCCGCGAACGATCTGGCAAAACAGGCACGGCTTTTCCATGTCCGCTGAATCTTCCCTGTTTCCCTGCTTTCACCCGAACCCGCGTCCCCTCGATCCCTTGGGCCTTTTGGCCTTGTCCGACGTGTCGGAAAACAAACCGAAAAAAGCATCTTCGTCAAACGCCCATCGGCCCGGCCGGAAGTGACCCCTCAGGGAGCGCCTCAGGTCCTCCAGGTAGCGCTCCCGCGGAATCTCACGCGCCCCGAGGCGCATCAGGTGGCCGGTCGTCACCTGGCAGTCGATCAGGTCGAAGGCCAGGGCCTGCACGTGACTCACCAGCGCCGCCAGGGCCACCTTGGAGGCGTTGGTGACGCGCGTGAACATGGACTCCCCGAAAAAACTCTTCCCCAGCGCAATCCCGTATAGCCCCCCGGCGAGCCGCCCTTCCCGCCACACTTCCACCGAGTGGGCCACGCCGGCCCGGTAGAGCCCGCAGTAGGCATCGAGCATCTCGGGCACGATCCAGGTGCCCTCGCCGCTTTCGCGGCGCACCCGGGCACATTCGCCGATCACCTCCTGGAAGGCCTGGTCCATGCTGACCGTGAAGTCGGCCCGCCGTATCACCTTCGCGAGCGAGCGCGGGACGCGGAACTCCCGGGGATAGAGCACCAGCCGCGGGTCCGGCGACCACCACAGGATGGGCTCTCCTTCGGAATACCAGGGGAAAATGCCCATCCGGTAGGCGAGCAGCAGCCGCTCTGCGCTCAGGTCGCCGCCAACCGCCAGCAACCCGTCGGCGGCGGCAAGCCGGGGTGGAGGAAAGGCGAGTTCCTCCGAGAGCACAAAAACGGGCATGGGCTTCAATCGAAGCGGAAGGTTATCTTATCATCGGCCAGGTCCAGGGCCACCTCGCCGCCTTTCTGGAGGCGGCCGAACAGGATGGCATCCGACAAGCCGTTCTTGATCTCGGTTTGGATGACGCGCGCGAGCGGCCGCGCCCCGTAGCGCGGGTCGTGCCCCTTTTTCGCCAACCAGCCGCGCACCGCGGCCGTGTAAACCAGTCGCACCTTCTTGGCCGACAGCTGGCTGTTCAGCTCCTGCATGAACTTGTCCACCACCATCTCCATGATCTCGGGGCTCAGGGCGTTGAACCCGATGACATCGTCCAGACGGTTGCGGAATTCGGGGCTGAACATCTGCTCGACGGCCTTCTTGCCCTTCCCGGGAGTGTCGCGGTGCGTGTCGCCGAAACCGATCGACTGAGCGCTCATCTCCCGGGTCCCGGCGTTGGAGGTCATCATGAGGATGACGTTGCGGAAATCGGCCTTCTTGCCGCTGTTGTCGGTCAGGGTGGCATGGTCCATCACCTGCAGCAGGATGTTGAAGATGTCCGGGTGGGCCTTTTCGATCTCGTCCAGGAGCAATACGGAATGGGGATGCTTGCGGACGGAATCCGTCATCAAACCGCCCTGGTCGAAGCCGATGTAACCGGGGGGCGCGCCGATCAGGCGGGCGACCGCGTGCTTCTCCATGTACTCGCTCATGTCGAAGCGGATGAACTCCACCCCCAGGGTGAGCGCCACCTGCCGGGCCACCTCGGTCTTGCCGACACCGGTCGGCCCGGTGAACAGGAAGCAACCGATGGGTTTGCCGGGGATTCCTAGGCCCGCGCGGGAACGCTTGATGGAGGTGACAAGCGAGCCGATGGCACTGTCCTGTCCGAACACCACCTCCCGCAGCCGGGCCTCCAGGTTTTCCAGCTTGCTGCGGTCGGAGGTGGAAACGCTCTGGGTCGGGATGCGGGCCATCTTGGCCACGATCTTCTCCATGTCGGCGGGATTAATTTTCTTGCGCTGGGGCGACCCGGACAGCCGCACGCGGGCGCCGGCCTCGTCCATGACGTCAATCGCCTTGTCCGGCAGGTACCGGTCGTTCAAAAATTTGGCCGAAAGCTCGACCGCCGCCTTGAGCGCGGCATCGGTATACTCGATCCCGTGGTGTTCCTCATAGCGCGAGCGCAGCCCCTTCAGGATCAGGATGCTCTCGGCCACCGGCGGCTCGGGGATCTCGATCTTTTCGAACCGCCGCGAGAGCGCCCGGTCTTTCTCGAAGTGGTTCTTGTATTCCTCGTAAGTGGAGGAGCCGATGCAGCGGATCTCGCCGCTGGTCAGCACCGGCTTCAGAATGTTGGAGGCGTCCATGGAACCGCTGCTGGTGGCCCCCGCCCCCACGATGGTGTGAATCTCGTCGATGAAGAGGACGGAGTTGGGGCGCCGCTTGAGCTCGGCGATCACCCCCTTCAGACGCTGCTCGAAATCGCCCCGGAACTTGGTGCCGGCGAGCATCCCCCCTAAATCCAGGGCGTAAATGTGAACGTCCTTCAAGGGCTCGGGCACGTCTCCCCGGGCGATTTTCTGTGCCAGGCCCTCGGCCAGGGCGGTTTTGCCCACGCCCGGATCGCCGACGAACACGGGGTTGTTCTTGCGGCGCCGGCAGAGCACCTGCATGGTGCGTTCGATCTCGATGTCGCGCCCGATGAGGGGGTCGAGCTTGCCCTGGCGGGCCGAATTAACCAGGTCCGTCGTGAACATCTCAAGCGGGTCGCTCTTGCGCCTCCGCTCTTCCGGGTCGGGCCGCGCCGGCTGGTCAGGCTGGTCCTCGCGCTCCTCGTAGGATGCCTTGGGGATCTTGTGAGCGATGTAGTTAAGGACATCCAGGCGGGCGACACCCTCGGTGCTGAGGAAGTACTCGGCATGGGAATCCTTTTCGAGGAAAATGGAGGCCAGGATGTCGCTGACCAAAACCTCCGGCTTGTCGGCCGACCGGGCATGGCTGACGGCCCGCTGGATCACGCGTTGGAAACCGATCGTCTGCTGCAGGACATATTCGCCGCCCTCGGGGATCTTCTCGATTTTTTCCTCGAAAAACCCCTCGATGTTGGAGAGCAGATTCTCGACGCTGCCGCCGCAGTTCTCGATGATCTCGATGCCGCTCGGATCGTAGAGGATGGCGAAGAGGATGTGCTCGACACTGACATACTCGTGTCGTCTTTTCTTGGCTTCTCTCACCGCGAAACCGAGGGTTGCAGAAAGTGCTTTGCTGATCATGGTCTATTCTCTTTCCAGGGTGCACTTGAGGGGAAAGCCCTTTTCCCGTGCGATGCTGTGCACCATGTCGACTTTGGTTTCGGCGATCTCAAACGGATACAGACCGCACACTCCCACTCCGGTGTGATGAACGTTGAGCATGATGTGGGTGGCTTGCTCCTCAGATTTGCGAAACACGTGCTTGAGCACCTCCACCACGAAGTCCATGGTGGTGTAATCGTCGTTGAGGAGCAGCACCCGATAAAGCGGCGGCTCGTCGAGCCGGAGGTCGCTCTCGGATTTGACGCTTTCACCGTGTTGCGGCTCATGCGCGCTCATGGGTTTCCTCTGCCACCCGGGTTCCGGACCGTGCGGACACACCCGCTTCCGCCGTGCTGCGGCCGGCCCCGCCGGCAGCAGCGATCGACGCATCCCCGCCGTTCCGGTTTCAGTCCATAATAATCACTGCCGCAAGTTTTTGTAAAGAGCCTCCCCTTTTTCCGGACCGGCTCAGCGCCCGCAGCATTTTTTGTATTTCTTGCCGCTGCCGCACGGGCAAGGGGAATTGCGCCCGACTTTGTCGAGGCTGCGCTTGGCGGGCGCCGGACGCTGCGGCTCGCCGCCGCCGGAGAACAGGAGTTTTTGCTCCCGCGGCTTCTGGAGGGTCTCCAGTTTTTCCGGCTCGCCGATCTGCACCCGGAAGAGGATCCCCAGGGTCTCTTCCTCGACGCGGCCCATCAGGTTCTGGAACATCTCAAACCCCTCCTTTTTGTACACCAGCAGGGGGTTTTGCTGGGCATAGCCCCGCAGCCCGATGCCCTCCTTGAGATGGTCCATGGACAGCAGGTGGTCCTTCCAGAGGTTGTCGACGGTCTGCAGCATCACGATGCGTTCCAGTTGCCGGAAGTTCTCGGCCCCGACCCGGGCCTCGCGCTCTTCGTACACCCGGACCGCCTCGGCGGCGATCATGTCCGCCAACGCGTCGTGGTTCATCTCCTGGGTGGCCGCGGGGGTGAGCCCGGCCAGCCGGAAGTTGAACTGCTTGTAGGCGGCGTCGGCGATGGCTTTGAGGTCCCAGTATTCGGGGTGGGTCTTCTCGTCGGCGAAGGTGTCGGCCACCCTCTCCGCCGCACTTCGGATCATCTCCATGATCAAGGACCTCAGGTCCTTGCCCATCAGGATCTCGCGCCGCTGGCTGTAGATGACCTCGCGCTGCTGGTTCATGACGTCGTCGTATTCGATCAGGTGCTTGCGGATGTCGAAGTTGTGACCCTCCACCTTGGTCTGGGCGTTTTCGATCGCGCGGCTGATCAGACTGTGCTCGATGGGCTCGCCGTCACGCATGCCGAGCTTTTCCATGATGCCGGTAATGCGTTCGCCGCCGAAAATACGCAGCAGGTCATCCTCCAACGCCAGGTAGAAGCGGGACGAGCCCGGGTCTCCCTGCCGGCCGGAGCGGCCCCGCAGCTGGTTGTCGATACGGCGGGACTCGTGGCGCTCGGTGCCGAGGATGTGCAGGCCGCCCCGCTCGACCACGCCCTCTCCCAGCACGATGTCGGTGCCGCGGCCGGCCATGTTGGTGGAGATCGTCACCGCAGCTTTCTGACCCGCCATGGTCACGATCTGCGCCTCCTTTTCGTGCTGCTTGGCGTTCAGTACCGCGTGCGGGATCCCCCGCACCTTCAATTTTTTGCTCAATTGCTCGGAAACGTCTATGGAGATGGTCCCCACCAGCACGGGCTGGCCCTTGGCGTGCAACGCTTCGATCTCGTCTAGGACGGCCTCGAATTTCTCGCGCTTGGTCTTGTAGATCACATCCGGGAAGTCAGTGCGCACCATTGGCTGATTCGTGGGGACCACCACGACGTCCAGGTCGTAGATCTTCTTGAACTCCGCCGCCTCCGTGTCGGCCGTGCCGGTCATGCCGGCCAGCTTCTTGTACATGCGGAAGTAGTTCTGGAACGTGATGGTGGCCAGGGTCTGGTTCTCGTTTTCGATCTTGACCCCTTCCTTGGCCTCCAGGGCCTGGTGCAACCCCTCGCTGTAACGCCGCCCCGGCATCAGCCGGCCGGTGAACTCGTCAACGATAATGACCTCGCCGTCCTTCACAATGTAATCGACGTCCAGCTTGAAAAGCGCGTGGGCTTTGAGGGCCTGGGTGATGTGGTGCAGCAGTTCGATGCAGCTGGGGTCGTAGAGGTTTTCGACCTGCATGAGTTTCTCGCAGCGGGAGACCCCATCTTCGCTCAGGGTCGCTGCGCGCGCCTTTTCGTCGATCACGTAGTCCTGGTCCCGCGTGAGCCGGGGGATCAGACCGTTCACCTGGTAATACAGGTCGGTGGATTTCTCCGCCGGCCCTGAGATGATGAGCGGGGTCCGCGCCTCATCGATCAGGATGCTGTCGACCTCGTCCACGATGGCGTAGTTGAGCTCGCGCTGCACCAGGCTCTGCCGGTCGAACTTCATGTTGTCCCGCAGGTAGTCGAAGCCGAACTCGTTGTTGGTGCCGTAGGTGATGTCGGCGCCGTAGGCGGTCTGGCGCTCGGCGTCCGACATCCCGTGGACGATCGTGCCCATCTGCAACCCGAGGAAGCGGTAGATGTGCCCCATCCACTCGGTGTCGCGCCGGGCCAGGTAGTCGTTGACCGTCACGATGTGCATCCCGCGGCCGCTCAGGGCGTTCAGGTAGGCCGGCAACGTTGCCACCAGGGTCTTGCCTTCACCGGTTTTCATCTCGGCGATCCTGCCCTGGTGCAGCACCATGCCGCCGATCAGCTGCACGTCGAAATGCCGCATCTTGAGGCTGCGCACCGAGGCCTCGCGCACGGCCGCGAATGCCTCCGGCAGGAGATCGTCGAGGGGCTCCCCCCGTTCGACCCGTTCTTTGAACCGGCCGGTCAGAGCCCGCACCTCATCATCGCTCATCGCCTGCATGGCCGGCTCGATCGCGTTGATCCGATCGACGGCGGGCTGCAATTTTCTCAGCTCCCGCTCGTTCTTGCTGCCGAACAACTTTGTGAGAAAACTCATGGCCATGGAAAAATAGTTCCTCTCTGCGAAGTATCACAAGCGCTTCAATTATATCAAATCTATGGCGTGTCTCAAGAATTTCGTTTGGAAGCTTGAGGCTGGAAAAAATTAGCGGCTTCGATCGAAGGCCAAGGCGTGCGGATTCCGAAAAGGGCGGTCCGCCACCGTACGGCGGACCGCCACGACAAGAAACACCGCGCAAGGAGGGATTGGCCTCCCAAGGAAGTTGCTTTTACCCCCCCAACCCCCTTTGGCAAAGGGGGCGAAGGGGGATTTCGTTCCACAGTTGGGATGGCGCAACGCGCCCTAACCTGCTTCCGGCGAGGCCGTCTTCAGTTGAGAAAGTATTTTTCGGGATTGACCGGCACCCCGAAGATGGCCACTTCGTAGTGAATGTGGGGTCCGGTGCTGTTGCCGGTGTTGCCCACCAGGGCGATCGTCTCCCACCGGTTCACCTTTTCTCCTGGAAGTTTGAAAAGCCGGCTGCAGTGCCCATAGGTCGTGGTGATTCCGTGGCCATGATCCACGATGATGGCCTTGCCAAGCAGGCCTCTGTTGCCGGCGAAGGTGACGACACCGGCGGCGGTGACGTAGATCGGGGTGCCTTCGCGAACCGCAATGTCGAAGCCCTTGTGGAACTCGCGCTGGTTGGTGAACGGCGAGGTGCGCCAGTCGAACCGCGATGATACCCAGCATTCCGCATCCGGGTCGATTGGCCGGATGGTGGGCGTCGAGGCCAGCAGGCGTTGCTGTTTTTCCAAGTGGGTGACGAGCGACGCGAAGCTCTTGTCCTGGTTCACCGTGGCCAGGTTGATCTGCTCCACCTGGCTGCGCATTTCGCGGACCAGGCTGTTGCGCTGCTCGTTGAAGGCCGCTTTGGGATCCATGGCCTGGGGGATCGAACCCCCGACCCCGAAGAGGTTGCCGGCATCCGGGCGTTTTTCGACGTCCGCCATGACCCGGATCTTTTTTTCGAACTGGTTCAAGGCGAGCAGCTTCTCCTTGAGCGCATTGATCTCGCCGGCAAAATCGCCGATCTGCTTGCGCTGGAGGTCGACTTCACCGCGCTGGGCCTCCAGCATGCCGGAGAGATCCGCATCCCGTTTCTGCAAGTGCAGGGATGCCCGTTTCAGCTGAACATAGTCGAATCCGACAAAGCAGGTCACCCCCATGAACGCGGCGGCCAGAACGGCCGCCCATCGCAACGTCGATCTGGACGCGCAGAACTGCCTCGCCGGAGAGCCGGTATTGGTCAAGACGACAAACGAAACTTTCTTTTGCATGGCTCGGTTGACCTCACGACGCAGAATTCGGTCTGCGATGCTGTCATCAAAATGATTCCTAAACCATCCCAAGCTTGAATTTCAGCGATTTCAAAGTGTTCTTCATCAGCATGGTGATGGTCATGGGGCCCACGCCACCGGGCACCGGGGTGATCGAGCCGGCGATTTGCTTGGCGGCATCAAAGTCGACGTCCCCTTTCAGGATCGCCACTTTCTGGCCGGTCTTCTCGCTGACCTTCTCACCGACCCGGTTGACGCCTACGTCGATCACACAGGCCCCCGGCTTGATCCATTCCGGTTTCACCAGACCCGGGACACCGGCCGCCACAATCAGGATATCGGCCCGCTTACAATGGAAGGCGAGGTCCCGGGTGGCCGTGTGGACCACGGTTACGGTCGCGTTGGCCCCCTTGCCTTTCTGCAGCATCATGTTGGCAATCGGCTTGCCGACGATGTTGGAACGGCCCACCACCACGACCTCGGCTCCGTCGGTCTTCACCCCGGCGCGCACAATGAGTTCCTGGATGCCGGCCGGCGTGCAGGGCGGAAACCTCACCTCGGAGCCGCCGATCATGAGGCGGCCGACGTTGACAGGGTGGAAACCGTCCACGTCCTTGTCCGGATCGATGGCGTTCAGCACCTTTTTTTCGTCGATGTGCTTCGGCAGTGGCAACTGGACCAGGATGCCGTGGATCGAGTCGTCCTGATTGTATCGGCCGATGAGTGCCAGCAGATCCTTCTCGGAGATCGTGGCGGCCTGGTTGTCCTGGATTTCTTTATACCCGAGGCGGTGGGCGGTCTTGACCTTGAGGGTGACGTAGGAAATCGAGGCCGGGTTTGCGCCGACCAGGATGGTGACCAGACCGGGCACGACCCCGTGCGTTTGCTTGATGGCCTTGACCTCGGCCGCAAGCTCCTCCAGGATGGTCTCGCGGATTTCCGTTCCCATGATGAGTTTCGCTGTCATCCTTTTCCTCCTCGCTTGGGTTTGGGTGAAAAATTCCGGTACCACCGGATCGAATTAATTGATTTCATCACACCGCATAGGGGACCTGGGTGAGCCCGGCGGCCTCGTCCAGGCCGAACATGAGGTTCATGTTCTGAACCGCCTGCCCCGCCGCCCCTTTGACCAGGTTGTCGATCGCCGCCATCAGGATCAGTCGCTGGGTGCGATCGTCCGCCACGAAGCCGATGTCGCAACAGTTCGAGCCCCGCACATGGAGCGTATCGGGCGGCATGCCTGCCGGCCGCAGTCGGACGAAGGGACGGCCGGCGTAAAACGCGGCCAGGCATTCCCGCACGGTCTGGGCGGTGACGCCGTCGACCGGCCGAACGTAGATGGTCGCCAGCATGCCCCGGGTCATGGGCACCAGGTGCGGCACGAAGGTCAGCGTCACGGACCGCCCGGCTTCGCGGCCGAGGTAGGCCTCCATCTCCGGGTTGTGCCGGTGGGCCGCCACCTTGTAAGCCTTGAACGACTCGTTGACCTCGCCGTAGTGCGCCGTGAGTGACGGCGAACGGCCGGCCCCGCTGACCCCGGACTTGCAATCGGCCACGATGCCCTCCACCTCGATCAGGCCGCTGCGCACCAGGGGGATGAGCGGCAGCAGCACGCTCGTCGGGTAACAGCCCGGGTTGCCGATCAGCCTCGCGGCCCGGATCTGGGAGGTGTAGACCTCGCTCAGCCCGTAGACGGCCTCGCCCAGCAGCTCCTGGGAGGCGTGGGGCTGGTAGACCGCTTCGTAGACCGCGGCGTCGTTGAAACGGAAATCCGCCGACAGGTCGATCAGCCGCAGGCCGCGCTTGAGAATCGCCGGTGCGATGTTCATCGGCAGCTTGTGGGGCAGAGCCGTGAAGAGGACGTCGGCCCGGTCACAGACGCGCTCGTCGTTCAACTCCTCGCAGATCAGGTGCACCCGACCGGCCATGGCCGGGAAAATCCGGTCGAAGCGCTGCCCGGCGAACTGGCGGGAGGTGATGACCGTGAGTTCGACCTCGGGGTGTCCGGAGAGGATGCGAACGAGCTCCGCCCCGGCATATCCTGTTGCGCCTGCAACCGCGACCCGAATCATGAGAGGCCCTCTGCCTGGAGTATGGGTTGAGAAACAGCCAAATCACTTATCAGAGGCCGCTGTGAAGTTCAACTCTAATCGAAGGCGAGTTTCACCTTAATGCCGAGTGAGTATCCCAGGCCATGGAGGGACAGCGGTTGAAGCCTTCCTCTCGGCCTCATTCCATGACCCCCTCGAGCGCTACCACCCAGCCGGCAGCCAAACGCTTGAGCCGCAGCGGAGAAACCACCGTCCGCAGCATGCGGCCGTTCCAGTTGACCATGAAAGCGCTGTGGGTGACGTCCGGCTCCCGCCTCGTGCGCTTGAGCGCCGCAAGAAGCTCCGATGACCGGTTCGGCGGGAACAGCCTGAGAATCGGGCAGTTGAGGATCTCGGACAGGGATTTTTCCAGAGTGCCAAGGGCCGCGGTGTTGGCGTCCATGATGCGGGTGTCCGTATCGATGATGACGACCCCCACCCCGAGGCAATCGACCACGGCCTGCTGAAATTCCACCGACACCAGCAGTTCTATGGCATCCCGCCGCGGGAACACGCCGCCGGTTTGAAGAATTTTCTTCTCGGCCGGCGGCAGAGCCGGCCGGTCCTCCATCTCGGCGATGAACTTGTTCAGCTGGACGGCCAGCTTGTCCATGGGGCCCTTGGCGATGAAATAGTCCGCGCCGATCGCATCCAGGGACTCCATCTGCTCGATCACCGTGCCGGCCAAGGCGACAAGCGGGCAGCAGTGGCCGTTGAACTTCCGGCGGGCGGAACGAAAAAGCTGCCGACCGCTGACCTTCGGTATCACCAGGTCGGCAAACATGATGTCGAACGGGCCCTTCTCCAGGCCGGCGATTCCCTGCTTGCCGTCGTAGGCCTTGCAGACCTGGTAGCCCCGCTTCTCCAGCACGGCGCTCAAGAACTCTACGAAAAAATAGTCGCTGTCCACGACGAGGGCTTTCCTGGGCATATCACACCTCCGGCGGCGGCCGATCGCGCCCAATTTCGGCGTTGCGTGTCATCGCGCAGACGCGGCGGCGTACCATCCGTACACCTCGCGTCGCGGGACTCGCACGCCTTGAACCTGGGCACGATCGGCCGCCGCCTCCTGTACTTCAACACGTTGCCTTATGCTCTGCATTTCCGATGTCGGCATGCCTATATAAGATTGAATCGCCTCCGGCGATTTATTCCACGCACACCCGTCGGACCTCGCGGATGGTGGTGATGCCTTCGAGGATCTTGCGAATTCCATCCTGCTTCAGCGTGGTCATGCCGTCTGCCGCCGCCTGCAGCGCCAGGTCGTGGGAGTTGGCGTTCTTCTTGATGAGAATCTTGACGTCGGTGGTGGCCTCCATGAACTCGTGGATCCCGATGCGGCCCCGGAATCCAGACCCGCTGCAGCGCTCGCATCCGGCGGCGCGCTTCATCGCGAACGTGGGGCTGTAGGTGTAGCCGGCGGCGTCGAAGGCGTCCCGACCGAAATCCATGCGCAGGTCCTCGAATTCCTCCTCGCTGGGTCGGTAATCTTCGAGGCAGTTGGCGCACAGCCGCCGCACCAGCCGTTGGGCCAGGACCCCCAGGAAGGCGTCGGAGATGTTCAGGGGGTTCATGCCCATCTCGAGCAGGCGCGTAAGGGTTTCAGGCGCGTTGTTCGTGTGCAGGGTGGACAGGACCAGGTGCCCGGTCAGCGCCGCTTCCAGCGCGATGTTGGCGGTTTCCCGGTCGCGCATTTCACCGATCATGATGATGTCCGGGTCGAGCCGCAGGAACCCGCGCATGACACGCGCGAAATCGAGCCCGATCTTCGCCCGCACCTGCACCTGCCGCAGTCCGGACTGGGTGATTTCAACGGGGTCCTCAACGGTCCAGATCTTGACGCCCGGCAGATTGATGGTGGCCAGGATGGCATGCAGGGTCGTGGTCTTGCCGGAACCGGTCGGCCCCACGCAGAGGATCATGCCGTAGGGCCGCTGGATCAGCTTTGTCAGGAGCTGCAGGTTGCGCTCGTTCAGGCCGATCTGGTCGAGCTTCAGGGAACTGGTGCGGGTCAGAATGCGCAACACCGTGTCTTCGAATTTACCGGCCGTCGGCATGGTGGACATGCGCAGTTCGAACTCCTGGATTCCCTTGCGGCGCACCTTGATCTTCCCGTCCTGGGGCAGGCGCTTCTCGGCTATGTCCAGCTCGGCCATGATTTTCAGCCGCGAGATGATAGCGGGCGCCATGGCATTCGGGACCTGGACGTATTCGTGGCAGACCCCGTCGGTGCGGAAACGGATGCTGGTCTTGCGGGTGATGGTCGACGGCTCGATGTGGATGTCGGAAACACCGTTGCGGAAGGCCGTCACCAGGATCTGGTCCACGAACTTGACCACCTGGCTGGAGGACTCGTCCAATGCCATGGTATCGTCGCGGCTGTCCTCTTCCTCCTCGAAGGCGACATCCGGGATGATGTCGTCCAGATCATCCACCACGTTCTCGGTGAACTTCTCGGCGCGCGGGTCGAAAAAGTGGTTGATGTATTTCTCGACGTCCTCCTTGATCGCGACGGAGAAGACGATCTTCTGGTTGCCCATCAGGGCCCGAATGTGGTCGGTCTTGCGCAGGTCCTTGGGATCGTCCACGAGGATTTCGATCCCAGCCTTGTCCCACCTCAGCGGGACCCAGACGTAGTAGAGCAGGAAGGACTTCTTGAGATTGTTGATCAGCTCGAAGGGAACGGGGGTCTCCGGGTCAAACCGGCGGAAGGTGCAGCCGTAGAACATCGCCAGGGACTTTCCCAACTCCTGAACGTCGATTTTGAACCGGTCCACCAGCACGTAGTCGACGCTCTTGTTGATCTTCTTAGCGATGGCCAGCGCCTCCTGCAGCTGGTTGGCGCTGACACCCTTGCAGCGAATAAGATAATCGTAACGGGAGTTGCTGGCCAGTTTGCATTTGAGGGCGTTCAGGAGGCCGGCGATGCCCTCGTCGGCGGGATTCATTTCGGCGGCCGTCTTGTACAACTCGAAGGCCAGGTCGTGCAAGTCCCGCCGCTCCATCTCCTGGCCGAGCCAGGACTTCACGCCGGCCGCCACCCTCTCGTCCAGGTTCTGCTGGTAGATGATTTTGTAGGCCTTCTTCACCACCTCCGGCGGATCATCGACCTCCAGCAGGCAAATGAGGTAGTCAACGATAATCTTGCCGGGCGAGTAATCGGACTTGGAGTAGTCACATGCGGAGTGGTCGAGGGCCAGCAGCTTCTCATACTCGGCCACCGCCTCCTCCATCAGGCCGAGCTCCTTCAGGGCCGCGGCCCCGTCCAGGAGGGTGGGAATATCTTTTTGCGTCGACATCGTCTTTCTGAAAATGGAGATGTCCTCGGGGGAGAGCCCCTTGCCCTCGGATGCCTGCCGCTCCAGGATTTCCTTTTTCAGGCGGCCGACTTTCTCGGAGAGCGTCTGCCGGACCTGCGGGGGGATGGACTTACCGGAAGCGATGACATGCTCGTAGAGAACGAGGGACTCCTCGATCATGCCCATGGCATAACAGGTCTCTGCTTCCTTGATTTTCAGATCTGCCTCGGATGAGCCAACGGCCTGTGTTCCATTCATTGCGCGGTGTTCCGTCTCCAATAAAAAAGTCTCCCCGTGCGGGGGCGCGGGGCGGCAACGCGACTGAGTGAGATCCAGTCGGGAATGATTTATTAATTCTATCGGCTGTTTGGATGGAAACTTTAGGCAATTAATAATATTGCGGAATCGCTTTAAAAAAGGGACGATTTTGCTATAATATTAAGGCAGGTTGGAAAAAAACCAAGGATGGAGGAGATCACGGCATGCCCATCTACGAATATGAACACGTCGACGCCCCCTGCCCTCTGGGCCGGGTCTTCGAGCTGCGCCAGACTCTGACGGAGGAGGCCTTGAGGCGGTGCCCGGGCTGCAGCGCGCCGGTCAAAAAGGTCATTTCCCGCACCAACGTCAACACCCCCAAAACCAACAGCGACCTACGCGATCTCGGGTTCACCAAGCTGGTCCGCCGCGACAACGGCGTCTACGAGAACGTGACCGCCCGCAACGGGGACAGCCGCTACATGGTCGGCGGTAAACCCGAAACAGTGCCGAATATCAAGAAAACGCTCAGCGACTAAAATGCTCAGCCCCCGGCGGAGCCGGGGGCTGAGCATTTTAGCTTCAGGTTTCTGCAAAAAAATGCCGGCCAGGTTGGCCTCTGCACCGGCATTTCTTGATGAACCGTGTTATTTTTTCAATTTGACGACTATAAATCCGGCATTTTTTCGCCAGATGAAGAAATTGACGGCGCCCTCCTTGGGCACCTTCTTCAAGGCCTCTTTGTAGTCCTTCACCGATTCGATGCTCTGGCGATTGATCTCCTTGATCATGTCGCCCGCCCGCAGTCCGGCCTCTTCCGCCGGGCTGCCGCTCTGCACGTCGGTGACGATCACCCCGGCAGTTTCGGTAATGTTGAAGCGCTGGGCAATCTCCGGGGTCAGACCCGAAACCCTCAGGCCCAACGGCTCCTCAGCGCGCTTCTCGGGCGCCTCCCCCCGGGCGACCACCTTCTTGTCGTCCCGCTTGGCGATCTTCACGTTTAAGGTCTTGGGCTGGCCGTCGCGCAGCACCTTCACCTTGGCCGTCTGGCCCACCGGGATGCCCGCCACCAGGCTGGTCAATTGCCGTGTGGTTTCGACCTTCTGGCCGTTCACTTCAACGATGATGTCCTTGGGCTTGATCCCGGCGGCATCGGCCGGATCGCCTTTGAATACGTCGGCCACGAATACCCCCTTCTTGGCCTCGATGCCGTAGTAGTCGGCCATCTCCTGATTCACGTCCTGGATGGCGACCCCCAGCCAGCCCCGGGTGACTTCGCCGCCGGATTTGAGCTGGGCGAAGACGTTTTTGGCGAGGTTGATGGGGATGGCAAACCCGATCCCCTGCCCGCTGGCGACGATGGCGGTGTTGATGCCGATGACTTCGCCCTTCATGTTGATCAGCGGCCCGCCGCTGTTGCCGGGGTTGATGGAGGCGTCGGTCTGGATGAAGTCGTCGTAGGGCCCGGAGCCGAGGACGCGGCCCTTGGCGCTCACGATGCCGGCGGTCACGGTACGTTCGAGTCCGAAGGGGCTGCCGATCGCCACCACCCATTGACCGACCTTCATCTGCGCCGAGTCCCCCAGCTTCACGGCGGGGAATTCCAGGCTGCCTTTGATTTTCAACAGCGCCAGGTCCGTGCTCGGGTCGCGGCCGATGACCTGGGCGTCGAATTCCTTTTCATCGCCCAGCTTGACCTTGATCTGGTCGGCGTCTTCGATCACATGGTTATTGGTCACCACGTAGCCGTCCTTGTCGATGATGAACCCCGAGCCCAGACTGGGCTGCTTGAACTCACGCTGCATCTCGTCGCCGAAAAAGCGCTCGAAGAACTCGTTGAACGGTTGCTCCCGGCCGAAGGGCTCCTTTTGAAAGTGCCGCAGCACCGGCCCCCCGCCCTTGAGCGTTTTCACCGTGCGGATATTCACCACCGCCGGGCCGACCGACTCGGCCAGCTGACTGAAGCTGGCCGGCACCATGGGCGGCTCAACCGCAGTCGCCCATGCCGTCGCGGGTGCGTCGCCGCCCCCGCCGAACAGCGCCCCCCAGAGTGCAAAGGCTGCCGCCGCGGCCATCACCGCGCGGAAAGCCGCTTTTTTCCCAAGACCCATACGAATATCCTCCTGGCCGCCCGGTCGGTTCGTCGCGCGACCGGCCGTAGTCAATGGTTGCGAAATGCCGGCACGCGGGTGACCGCCGCCGGATCATGCCTGTCGATCGTCTGGCTCTTGAACCCTTTTAAGAAAAAAGTCAAACTGAAACCGTTGTCTGAGACCGAGGCTCTGCCCGCAGCCCCTTGCGGTTTTCAGGTCATGAGGCCGGCGGCGCGAATGGCCTTGGCCACCGCCGCGCTTGACAACAATACGCGAATTTTTTATAAGTTTTGGTTCGGTTCCGTCAACGCACCCAAGGAGTGAGGCCATGATCCGTGTCGAGAGCCTGACCAAATACTACCACGCTTTTTGCGCGGTGGACCACATCACCCTCGATGTCCGCCAGGGCGAAATCCTGGGGCTGCTGGGCCCGAACGGGGCCGGCAAAACCACCACCCTGCGCATGCTGACGGGCTTTCTTAAGCCGACCTCCGGCAGCATCCGGGTGAAGGAGTATACCATCGACGAGCAGGCCCTGGAAATCAAAAATATTCTGGGGTACCTGCCGGAATCCGCACCCTTGTATCATGACATGCTCGTCTACGACTACCTCCGGTTCGTCGCGGACATCCGAGGGGTGGGAGCGGCCCGCACGCGAGCGCGCATCGGCGAGCTCGGCGACCTGTGCAGCATCAACGAGGTCATGCACCAGCCGATCGGCGAGCTGTCCAAGGGCTACAAGCAGCGCGTGGGGTTGGCTCATGCCATGCTGAACGATCCGGAAGTGCTGGTCCTGGACGAGCCGACCTCGGGGCTGGACCCCAATCAGATCGTCGAAATCCGGGAGATCATCCGGCGCATCGGCCGGGAGAAGACCATCATCTTCTCCACCCACATCCTGAGCGAGGCCGAGGCGACCTGCGACCGGGTGGCGATCATCCACCGCGGCAAAATCGTCGCCGACAGCAGCACCGCGCGGCTGAAGGAGACCCTGGGCGGCCGCAGCCGTATCCTCATCACCCTCGCGCAGGCGGATGCCGCCGCAGCGCAGCGGGAGCTTGCCACGGTTGCCGGGGTGACCGGCCTGGCGGTGCTCGAGCAGACCGACGGTCACCTGCGCCTGCAGCTCGACTGCGCCCTCGCCGCCGACCCGCGCCCGGAGCTCTACCGCCGCATCAAGCAGACGAGCTGGGAGCTGCTCGACTTCCACCAAGATACCCAGACCCTCGAGGCCGTTTTCCGAGAACTGACCAAGGAGAGCTGACATGCGCCAGGCACTTCGCATCTGCCGCAAGGAATTCCAAGCCTACTTCCTGTCGCCCATCGCTTATATCGTGATCGCGATCTTCCTGCTGGTCACGGGCTGGTTCTTCTTTTCAACCTTCTTTCTGCTCAACCAGGCCAGCCTGCGGAACTTCTTCGGGCTGCTGCCGACCGTCTTCGCCTTTGTGGTGCCGGCCGTCACCATGCGGCTCTTCGCGGAGGAGTTGAGCATCGGCTCCTACGAGACGCTGCTCACCCTGCCCGTCACCGACCAGGATGTCATTGCCGGCAAATTCCTGGCTAGCGGCGCCTTCATCGCGGCCATGCTGGTCCCGACCCTGGCTTACCCGGTCACCGTATCGCTGCTGGGTTCTTTGGACTGGGGCCCCGTGGCCAGCGGCTACCTCGGCGCCCTGCTGCTGGGGGCGGCATATTCGGCCATCGGCCTGCTGACCTCGGCTTTCACCCGCAACCAGATCGTGGCCTTCATCGTCGGGATGGCCATCTGCATCGGCCTGACGCTGGTCGACCAGATGCTCTTCTTCGTGCCGCGCGCCCTTCTCGGCACCCTGACCTACCTGGCCGTAGACGTCCACTTCCAGAACATCGCCAAGGGCATCCTCGACACCCGCGATCTCGTCTATTTTCTGAGCCTTTGCTTCATCGGCCTCTACGGCACAAGCCTCGTGCTGAAGGCCAAGCACTAAACCTGCCGGAGGAGCAGACAATGCCCGAGCCGAAGCGTTCCGCCACCCTCATCAAGCTTGGCATGTACTTGCTGGCCGTCGTATTGATCAACATGGCCGGCCTCACGCTGTTTGCGCGCTTCGATCTGACCGGGGGCCGGATCCTGTCCCTTTCCGAAGCGAGCCGGAAGGTGGTTTCCACCCTCTCGGAACCCCTGACCATTGACGTCTTCTACAGCCGCAACCTGCCCCCGCCCTACAACAACGTCGAGCAGTATCTGCGCGACCTGTTGGAGGAATACGCCGTTTACAACCCGAAGTTCTTCAACTACCGGTTCTACGACGTCAGCGCTGACGAGGGGGACATTTCGGCCGAGGCCCGGGACAACCAGAAACTGGCCAGCACCTACGGCATTCACCCGATCCAGGTCCAAGCCATCGAGAAGGATGAGGTCAAGTTCCAGCGGGCGTACATGGGCCTCGTCCTGATCCACGGGGACCTGATCGAGCAATTAGCCACCATTACCACGCCCGACGGGCTGGAGTACCGGATCACGAGTGCGATCCAGAAGATGAACCACAAGATCAGCGCGCTGCTGAGGCTGCCCGAGAAAATTCAGGTGAAGCTGTTCCTGTCCTCTTCCCTGAACGCGGTGGCCCCCTTCATGGGGCTGAAGGCCCTCTCCACACTTCCCGCCGAAATCGAGCAGGCGGTTAAGGCGCTCAACGCCAGGACCTACGGCAAGCTCGCCTACGAGTTCACCGACCCGGTTGCCGACAGCGACCTCCAAAAGCTTTCCCAGGCCGATAACCTGCTGCTGCTCACCTGGCCGGCCTCGGGCGACGGCAAGGTGGCGGCCGGCAAGGGGGTGATCGGGCTGCTGGTCGAACACCGGGGACGGAAGATCGCGCTGCCGCTCATCGATGTGGTCCGCCTGCCGATCGTCGGCACCCAGTACAAACTGGTCGGCACCGAGGACGTGAGCAGGATGCTGAACAACAGTGTCGAGTCGCTGGTCGAGATCCATGAGAGCCTGGGGGTTCTGGCCGATCACCGGACGGCGCCGATCATGGGCGGCAGCCCCCCGGGCAGCCCCCAGGACGACCCGCAGGCCTACAGCAACTTCCGGGAGCAGATTGCGCTCAATTACGCGCTGAAGCCCGTCACCCTCGCGCAAAACCCCATACCCGAAGACATCGCCTGCCTGCTCATCGTCAATCCGCGCGAAAAATTCACGGACTATGAACTCTACCAGATCGACCAGTTCCTGATGCAGGGCAAGAGCCTGGCCCTGTTTGTGGAAGCCTTCGAGGAGGCCATGATATCCCCCAACCAGCCGCCGGTCTATCAGCCCCTCGATACCGGCCTTGAGCGCCTGCTGGAACACTACGGAGTGCGGATCCGCCGCGCCTACGCGCTGGACGAAAACTGCTACCGCCAGCCGATGCCGCCCCAGATGGGCGGCGGCGAGCGGCCGGTCTATTACGCACCGTTGATCAAACGCCAGTTCATGAACCAGGATTTGCAGTTCATGAAAAACATCAAGGGCCTGGTGGTGGTCAAGGCCTCGCCCCTCGAGCTCGCCTCGGAAGAAAGCCGGCCGAAGGCTCTCACGGCCCACCTGCTGTTGGCCTCCTCCGAAAAATCCTGGGAGATCAAGGACCGCATCAACCTCGACCCGATGTCCATGAGGCCGCCCACCTCGGCGTCCGACATGCGCAGCCGTCCGCTGGCCTACCTGCTGGAGGGAGAGTTTTCGAGCTACTTTGCGGGCAAACCCCTGCCGGTGCGGGAGGGGGCGCCGAGAAAAGAAGACGAGCCGGCAGCGCCGGCGCCCGCCGCGGAGCCCCCGCAGATCGACATGTCCAAGATCGAGCGTGAGGGGCAGTTCATCGCCCAAGGCAAGCCCGGCAAGATCTTCGTCATAGCCTCCGCGGACATGCTCAAAAACATGGTCATCGACGAAACCGGCCGGGGGGCCAACACCGTCTTCGTCCTGAACGCGATCGACTACCTCAACCAGCGCGGGGACGTTGCCGTCATGCGCGCCAAGGAGCAGACCTTCAACCCGCTGAGCGAGACCAGCGCGGGCGAGCGCACGTTCATCAAGTTCTTCATCATCGCCGGGCTGCCGATGCTGGTGGCACTCTTCGGGGTCGGCGTGTGGATCCGCCGGGCGGCGAGAAAAAAACGCATCCAAGCGATGTTTGCCTCCCCATCCAAGTAATTGAGTTGCCGGGGATTGTGGGCAAAGGTTTCAGGATTATTACCTTCAAGGATGGAAACCGTGAAGCTGAAGAAAGAGTTCGTCATTCTCGGAGTGATCATCGCGGCGCTCACCGTCTACCTCTTCCAGCGCAGCGGCGACCGGACCCGCTACACGCTGCCGGAGGTGCCTGCGCTCGCGGCTTCCGAGATCACGAAAATCGAGATCACCCGCACGGGCCAGTCCGTGGTGCTGGGGCGCCAGGGCGAGCGCTGGGTCATCGAACCCCCGGGGGTGGCGGCCGCCCCGAAAAGCGTCCAGGAGATGCTGGAGGCGCTCACCGGCCTCACCCTGACCGCACTGGTGGCGGAGTCCCGCAACTACTCCCTCTACGAGCTCGACGACGAGCACAAGATCCACGTCCGGGCCTGGCAGGACGGCCGGCTCAGGCGCGAGTTTGACATCGGCAAGACCGCGCCCTCCTTCCGCCACACCTTTGTGCGGCTCGCCGGCGATGACCGGGTCTATCACGCGCGCGACAATTTCCGCTTCCGCTTCGCTGGCGGCCCCGAGGATCTCCGCGACAAGACCGTGCTCTCCTTCAAGCGGCCGGACATCACCGCGGTGCGCATCACGTTGAGCAACGCGGAGGCGGCGTTCACCCGCGACCAGGGCGCAGCCCCGGGCGCCCCGACACCGGAGGATGCCGGCCTTTGGAAGGGCCCCGCTGGTGTCGCGGTAAACGGTGCCCGCCTGAACGCGCTGCTCGCCGCACTTTCCGATCTCACGTGCGAAAAATTTATCCCCGACCGCGGCAAGGATAGTCTCGGCCGCCCCGTCTTCTCCATCACCCTTACGGGGGGCCAGGAATACTCTCTGTCCATATTCGCTCCTTCCGGGGCGGATGCGGGCGACCACCCGGCCGTCTCCTCTGAAAGCGATTCGCCCTTCGTTCTATCAAAGGAGCAGGCCAAAACCATCATGCAGGACCCGAGCGAGTTGCTGGAAACAGGAGAGAAAAAAGAAGAGCAGAAATAAGGCGGGGTTAAAACCCCCGTTTTGAGGCTTACGGCAAGTTGCCGCGTTTTTTATCTACCATACTCAAATCAACGCCGGACAGGTTTTTGCATTATCCTTGACGTACCTTACGGTCTTTCCCTCACTACCCGACTTTCTGCCGGGAAGAACATCCGCCATTCATAGGTAGAATGCATAATGCCGGTTCCGGACGGGCATCTGTTTCCTCATAACAACCGCCACAAGGAATCAGTGGGGCGGCTTTGCTTGAACCGCCCGAATCTGAGACACAGCGGATAAATGATCAACAGGCCCGCTAACCAGAAGAGCGTCATACGAGCCAGCCCCATACCACGCGGAAACGCCCATCCCATAAGGGCATAGAGGTATAGGTGAACGATATAGAAAAACAACGGCGAGCTGCCGAATACGGCCATGGCCCGCCCCCAGGAAGGGTTCCGGCTGTCAAGCCGCATCCATGACCACAAAAGCAGCAGATCGATCCCCGTTGTCAGCAGCAGAAAGCTCAGGTCGGGTGGATATTTGGTCAAGTTGAAAAAACCGATCCATCCCGGCGCTGCCCGGTGAAAATTGCCAAAACCGTCGAGCAGACGAATTATGATAAAAAGCACGAGTGCACCAGCGCCCGATACCCATAAACCACGCACAACCCCGGCATGCTCGCATAGAATCCGGCGGCCCAGCACCATCCCCAATCCGGTAATACCCATCCACGGCATTGTCGGATAGAATACTATCCATTCGTCGGTGTGCCCGGGGACGAGAAGCATTCGCAGAAAGGGAGGGTATATTGCCTGCGGGTCAGCGAATTCGAAAATCACAACCTGAGTCAACCCTATCGCCGCAATGCTGAGCGCAATGACAGCGAGTGTCGGCAATCGAAATAGAAGCCCCCAGACGAGCATGGTGCTCCCCAGCCCATACAAAACACCCAGATAGAACTTGGCGGAAGCGCCGCCTCCCGGTATCGGGCCACCCCTGGACGTAAAAGCGCCGGTTGCCGTGCCGAGCGACCCCAGGTACCAGGAAGGGTTTTCCAAGAATTGCTGGAAGGCGATCAGCAGGATCCCACGGATCAAAAAGAACCGAATAACCCTCCAGCTGCCCCAGCCTTCCATGGTACGTGCCGCAATGAAAAGCGCCATGCCAACGCCCATCAGCAGAAAGAATCCGGGAGCGCACAGATGGGTCACCGCCCGCAAAAGGAATGGCATGGCACTGTCGTACCAAGGCATTGCGGTTCCCCAAAATTCATGAGAATGGGTTTTCGCGACAAAGAAAGAGGCATGATCCAGCGCCATCAGCACCATGATCATGCCCCGCATCGAATCCAGAGAGAGCAGACGTTTGTTTCGGGGAGAGTAGTCCATTGAGCCGGAGTGTAAGGACTATGAAATCAACAATTTTCAGGCGAACTGGTTGCTTGTGATTACCTGACCAAAACCAGCAAAAACTCAAGGGCCGTCAAGAATTCTATATCGCCGATACCTCAATGAAGGTTTATTGGGATTTTACCGGGCTTTCCTACAAAAGGCATGATCAGAAGATGTACTATTGTTTGTCTGTTAGTATCCCGGAATTGGGATAGGCCGATTGTCATTTGCTTATGCCCGTAAACTGGCTGGTCTTTGTATGTCCCGAAAAGGCGGTCCCACCACGGAAATGCAAAGCCGTAGTTGCTGTTTGTTTCCTTTATCACAACGGAATGGTGCACTCGGTGCATATCGGGTGTTACGACTATCAGGCGGAGCAACCGATCTATGACGAGTGGGATATGAATATTGCTGTGGTTGAACATGGAAGTCACGTTCAAGGTTATTTCAAAAATAAGCACGGCCAACACGGACGGGCCGAAAGCGGCAATTGCCCCTAACTTCAACGTCATGGAGACAATGATCTCTACGGGGTGGAAGCGCAAGCCTGTGGTGAGATCATAATCCAGATCCGCATGATGAACCATGTGTAAACGCCAAAGCAGCGGGACAGCATGATGAAGCACGTGTTGAAGGTAGATAGTAAGATCCAGAGCGATAACGCCAATGACTGTTTCCAACCAAAAAGGTAGATACGGGTTGTTCAGCAGACCCCAGTTGCGCTCAGTTGTCAGCAGCGCCATGCCCACTGGCAAAATTGGGAAAACCAGGTGCACGGATAACGGATTCAACGCGATGATCGCCAAGTTGGAGACCCATCGGTTTGATTTCGATACTGTCAACGCTCGGCGTGGCGCCAGGATCTCTAAAACAGCTATCAAAGCGAAAGCGCCGATAAAAAATCCCAGTCGAAAAATTGTTTCGCTGCTCATAATAAATCTTTCCGTCGTCTATGTCATTGCTCAGCTCTCCGCACGACATCCAATGCTCAATCCGGGCAAAATCAGGCGGTCTCAACCCTTCCTGGTGTTTTCACCCTTTTAATGATTTGGGGAATAAAGAAAGAAGAGACGAAAAGCGCAAGTGAGAACATAACTTTCCAGCTTATGAGATCTACCCAGTTGCCGCCTGCCCAGATCTCTTTAACAGTACCGAAAAAGAAGGTTAAGATGAAGGTTCCGACAACAATGCCAAGAGCCGTGCCGGAGAAATAATCCCAAAATCGCACTTTGGTAAGTCCCATGCCGAAGTTCATAGGAGTGAAGGGAAAATAGACCAAAGTGAAACGGACAACCACGATAGCCGCAACGATAAAGATGATCAAAAGAGCCGCCTTGATCGCAGCGCCCTTCCGATTCTTTACGGATTCCATAAGCCCGCCTTCGGTTTTTCCCTATTTACTTTCTTTTAGGACGGTTGAGTGGAAACATCCCTCCGCAAGTTCCTGCCCGCCAATTTGGAGGGTTCATCCCCTTAAAAGCCTATCGAGGATGCCCTTTTTTTGTGGAGCAGGCTCAGGGAGCCCAAGATGCCGGCAGATGGCGGCCTCCACCTTTTCTTCGGCGACATCGCAGCTTTGCGCCACCAACTCATCTCCAACCATGATCGCCGGGGCCACGGGCAGCCCCAGTCTGGCGTATTCTTCCGTGCGGTATTCCTGGTTAGGCTTGGATGTGGTCTCTAATTCGACGTTATACTTTCTCCCCAGCCTGGGGATCATTTCAGCAAAATGCCTTCAAGGCTTACCGCCGGGCTCGTTTAGAAAAACTCTTAGTTTCAACATGTATTTCCCTCCATTTAATTGTTCGACTCACGGACTCAAACTGTTTGGCCGCAGGCCGGCTGAAAATGTTTTTGGGTCAAAATCAAGCGTCCTTTCCCGAAGCAACTGATTTTGAAAAATTCTGCCAAAGCCGGGCAACTATGGCCACCAATCGCAGCGCATCCCGGCAGCCGTTCTCGGCTCCCTTTTCGAAATCGCCCTCAACGTTAGCCATTTGGTTGGTAACATGCGCGAAACAGATAACAGGTTTGTTTCTAGCTTTCGCAAAGGCATAAAGCGCCGCCGCTTCCATTTCTACGGCCAGCAGCCCTAAATCTCGGCAGGCTGCGATCGCCGAGGCGGTTTCGCGGAAAGGTGCGTCGGTGGTCCATGTCGACCCGATTTCAACCGGTAACGAACAGGACTTTAGTTTGGGCTCCAACCACCCCAAGAGCTTTCCATCAATGGCGCTATAGTCCGATGACGGCAGATAATGATAGCTGGTGCCTTCGTCGCGAAGCGCCTTGTCGATAAGCACGAAATAAGGAGGCTTGCGAATGGGCAGGATCTGACCGGCAGACGTAACGCTAAGAAGCAGCGCGCAGCCCGAGGCGAAAAGTTCCTCGGCGACCAGTACCGCAAAAGAGGCCCCCACCGCGCAGCCAATCACGCCGTACCGGAAACCTTCCTGTTCGAAAAGGTACAGGTCTGTGTGATAGCAGGCCCAGTGGGGGCATTTGGATGCCTGATTTCTCGCGACCAAATGCCGCACAATATCACCGTCCGGGTCCAGCAGACAGATATCGGGCACGGAACCGATAGATGTTGATTTCTGCCGCCGGGCTTCCCTCAACAGGTTTTCTGCCGTGAAAACTGACGGCTCATCGTATTTTTTAGACGGCAATGACATTGAACAATCCCACTATTCCTGGAGAATTATCATCATAGAAACTCAGCATCAACCGCCAAGGAGCCTGCCTATAATGCTTTTCTTTCGAGACTCGGGTTCGGCCAGCCCTAAGTGTCGGCGGATGGCACCCTCTACTTTTTCTTCTGGAATGTTGGAACCTTCCACCACGATCTCGTCGCCTACCAAGACCGCCGGGGCCACGGGCAAATCCAATTCAAAGTATTCATCCGTTTGATAATCTGCGATGGGCTTGGATGTCGTTTCGATCTCAATCGGATATTTGGCGCCCAACCTGGGCATCATTTGCTTGAAGTTCTTTCAAGGCTTGCCGTTGGGTTCATTTAGAAAAAACTTAACTTTCAACATGCTCTCTCTCCTTTCATTTTTCAACTGCTGGATTTTTTCAAGTCTGCCATGCGCCCTATGAAAATATCAGGAGGGAGGTAATCCACCAGGCGCAATTCCTGCTTTTCCTTGCCGCTGGGGTCTAAGAAAACGATGGTGGGCACGCCTTTAATGCCGTATTCCTGCAGCAATCGTTCGTGAAACGGATTGCCTCCCTGGGTCACATCCACTTTTACCATGATGAAATCTTTCTCCGCCTGCTTGACGACTTCGGCGTCATGAAAGGTGACTTCCTCAAGCTCTCGACAGGGGGTACACCATGTGGCGTAGAAATCGATGATGACCGGCTTATTTTGATTCTGAGCCTCCCTCAAGGTTTCCTCTGAGTAAGTCTTCCAGCTAACGCCGGGGCCACGCATCGCCCAGGACATCACGAGAAAAGTTGCCAAAACGAAGCATGCGACACCGGCACCTGTTTTTAGCCAGGAAAATAAACGAAAACTTGCCGTATTTTTATCGAGCCATCCCAGATGCACTCCTGCCGCCAGAACGACCGCCGACATGAGCAGGACCGCTCCGGATTCGGGCAGAATCGGTCGTAAAAAATGAACTGCCATTCCGACCAATACCCACCCCATGACCTTGCGGACCCACAGCATCCAGCCGCCGGATCGGGGAAACTTTTGCAGTTGACCTGAAAAAACCGCCAGAAAAAACAGCGGCAGCCCCAGCCCAAGGCTCAAGGTGAAAAAAACCACAAAGCCCAACCAAGGACTCCCCATGCTCGCCACCCATGTGAGCAGACCGAGAATAAAGGGGCCGATGCAGGGGGCTGCCACCACCCCCAGAGTCAAACCCATGAACAGAGTTCCGAAATACCCGCTGTAGGATTTCACAGCGGCCTGTGTGACGGCACTCGGAAGACGCAGCTCCCAAAGGCCGAAAAGGCTTGCGGCAAAAGAGATGAGAACGACGGCGATGGCGATAAGGACAAAGGGGTTTTGGAGTATCGATCCCATGAGTCCCCCGGTCAGCGCCGCTGCCACGCCGAGCACGGAGTTGGTGACCGCAAGGCCCAGCAAGTAACATAACCCATGCGCGACGAGCTTTCCGTGGCCCTGATCGGTCTTTGAGGCTTGACCGCCAAAGTAGGAAACCGTGATGGGGATCAACGGGTAAACGCAAGGGGTAAGGTTCAGCGCCATGCCGCCTGCAAAAATGCCTAAAATCGTCCAGATCATGGCCCAACCGTAGAGAGGTCCCGGAGCCTGAGGCGGTTCAGTTGTTTGAGCGAGCCCCGCAGGAGCACTTTCAACCGGCATGCCAACTTTTTGCCATTCCGGATAGCCGTAGGGATCGCGATAGACGTTTTTATAGCCGAGCTTAACGGCCACACGGGCCGCCGAGTCGCTACGGACTCATGTCAAGCCGGCTCAGTAGAAAATGAAAGTGCGTTCTTTATCCGGTCCAAGAAAGGTTTCCAGCGCCGACGCGCTACGCCACCTCGACCACCATGTCGGTTCGATGGAGAAGTTTGCCGCTCCCTTGAGATGGCCTGTTCGGTATTCCCACTCCTGGCGCGTGTCCACCAAATAAATGCTTTCGGGATTTTTTTGATAACGCTTGGCAAGCTCTTCGGTGGTGATGATCTTGTAGCCTCCGGCTTTCGCTTCGACCAAAACATCATCCCATGTGGCCTGCTTGGGAGTAACGGTGCGATTGGTAAACCAGAGCGCTCCAACCGTAAGTACCACCGCTGCCAAGGCTATGAATGTCGTCTTCTTGTTTTGCATGAAAACACCTCCGTTGCGCTTACTTGAAACAACTTGCGCCCTAAAGCTTTTTTTCACGATTGAGCTTCGAAAGAAGGAAGATTGATCCCCTCATCGAGAGCCCGGTCCTTTTGGCGAGCGTTCCTGGATCAAGAGGCCCATATGCCTTGCCGAGAGCGATGATTTCCTCTTCCAACTCCTCCAGCCAGTCCTCGAAAAGGACCAAAAGATCGGGATCGGTGATTGCCATCAGCTGCTTTGATTGAGCGACCTTATCCACCAGCCTTTGGCACATCTGCGTTGGGTCGACACCTTCGCCCATGCATTCAGCCAGTCAGAGATGCACCAGGCTGGACACCTTGTCATCTTTGGACTCTCCCAACAGCTCCCACAGGAATTGCGAACGCGCCTCCTCGCCCAAAGCTGCAAAAAGCACTTTCAGGGCACCGGAAATCTCGGTCAATGCATGTTCCGGTTCCATGCGGCTGACCACTTTTAGCAAGTCTTCCATACGGATCAATTTCTCCCAGTCTCTTAAAAGGTTTTTCGGGCAGCCAACGAGTCTGTCGCGACGACACTCAAGGTTTGAACGACATCCAATATTCTCGGGTCAACGAGCTCATAATAAATGAAGGGACCGTTTCTCTCGACACTGACTAAAAGTGATCGCTTAAGCTCCTTCAGATGATGGGAAACAAGAGGCTGGGAGAGTCCCACCTCTTCAACGATGGCCGAAACGGGTTTCTTGCCGCTGCTCACGCACAGGAGAATCCTAAGGCGATTCTCGTCCGAAAGGCTCTTGGCCAAGAAAGCGACTTTTTGGAAGTGTTCGTCAAGCGGAAGCATCGCGCCCTGCTGCTCTGCTGCATTACTAATTTCACTTTTTCTTTTCGTCGCAGGGTCGCTTGCCAGGTTTCCCTTAGCCATCTTTTTCATTGAAAATCATCCTTGCTGTTTTGCGGTATACCGCCGAAGACTCATGCGGGAAGGCCTGAACAAACAGCGCTCGCTTTTTGCTTCTCGACATAATGAGCCGTAGCGAGAGCCGCCGTACATCCGTCTGCGGCGGCTATAACGATCTGGTTGGCGTACTTTTGTCTGAGATCACCGATTGCAAAGATGCCCGGAATGCTTGTCTCACACCTTTCATCCGTTATGACATAGCCAGTAGGACTCACTTTAATGCCGGCGGGCACGAGCTGGCTGTTGGGGGAAAACCCGACAAATATAAAAACACCCTCGGCCGATAGCTCTTTTTGTTCGCCGGTCTTGGTGCCTTCAAGCACAACGGCACAGACACCGTTTTCATTTGATTGGATTTGAGCAACCCTCGCATTAAAAATGGTTTCTATTTTAGGCTCAGCCATGATGCGCTGCTGGAGAATGCGGCTCGCCCGAAAAGCATCACGGCGGTGGACCAGGTAGACGTGCTTCGTAATCTTTGAGAGATACAGGGCATCTTCCAAGGCAGTATCTCCGCCGCCAACGGCCACGACAGTTTTATCCCTGAAAAAAAAGCCATCGCAGGTAGCACAATAGGAAACCCCCTTGCCGAAGCTCTCGATCTCTCCGGGAACGTTCAACCTTTTCGCACTGCCGCCAGCCGCTAAAATCAACGCATGGGCATGCAGAAGCTGCCCATCGGCAACGCGAACCGAATGAAAATCAATTCCGGAATCTCCTTTTTGCGTGGCTCATTCATTCGGAAATCGCACTAACATGTTGTAATTTAATAAATTTTTAATAATGGCTTAAGGAACAAAAGGATCAGTTAAAAATATACTAATGATTATTTATATGTTTATTAATCTATTTGTCAATAAAAAAACAGAAATAAACCTTGGGCCGATCATAGCGTGGAGAATACCTGCTGATTTGGCACATGTAATGGTCGACAATTGAGTCGTTATAGGATATATAATTTTCAATTGATTAATTGATTAATTGAAAGGATAATTATGAAAAATCCAAATAGACGATTTAAGGATTCAATTTATGAGCAATTCGCAAGAATCGGCAAGGCGGTTTCGAGCCCCAACCGTCTGGAACTGCTCGACCTGCTCTGCCAAGGCGAAAAAACCGTTGAATCCCTTGCCAGGGAAACCGGCCTGACAATAGCCAATGCCTCCCAACACCTTCAGATCTTGAGAGCGGCTCGCCTGGTCGATGCGGAAAGAGAAGGGTACTACGTAAAATACCGTCTTGCGGATCAGATGGTTTGCCAGTTTATCCATGCCATGCGCGTATTAGCTGAGAATAGGCTGGCCGAAGTCGAGATGATCAAGCGCCGGTTTCTGAAAAACAAGGAGGGCATGGAGCCGGTCGATAGAAATGTCTTGTTGCAGCGAGTGCGAGAAGGTGCCGTCACCTTGTTGGATGTTCGACCGGAGGATGAGTACCGCGCCGGCCATATTCCCGGCGCTTTGTCCGTTCCGCTGAATCAGCTTGAAAAACTGCTTTCCGAGTTGCCTCGGGAGCAGGAGATCGTTGCCTATTGCCGGGGGCCGTATTGCGTGCTTGCGGTTGAGGCTGTCGAAATGCTGCGAAAATTCGGTTTCAAGGCTATCCGGCTTGAAGGAGGCATCCAGGACTGGCGGGCCATGGGATTTGCCTTGGACGCTCTTAGTGCACCAGCGATTTGATAGTTGAAGAGAGGTTTCTCGGGTATTACTATTCAACTGATTAGTTGAATAGTCAATGGGAGCCAGGCATGTTCCGACAAAGCCGGATGTTTAAGGATGAAATTTATAAGCAGTTCTCGCGCATCGGCAAGGCACTGGCCAGCCCCAAGCGGCTCGAACTGCTGGACCTTCTCAGCCAGGGGGAGCGGACGGTAGAAAAGTTGGCCAGAGAAGCCTCTCTGAGTATCGCTAACTGCTCGAAGCACCTCCAGTTGCTCCGTGAGGCCCGTCTGGTGGAGGCACGCCGGGAGGGGCTCTACGTCTTCTACCGGTTGCCTGACGATGCTGTCGGCGCCTTCTGGCTCGCTCTGCGACGATTGGGCGAGGAGAGGCTGACCGAGGTGGAGGGCATCCTCAAAAATTACTTTCAATTACACGGGGAACTAAAGCCCATAAGCCGTCAGGAGTTGATTGAGCGGATCGGAGAAAAGCGGGTGGTTGTCCTCGATGTTCGTCCTGTCGAGGAATACACAGCAGGCCACGTTCCAAGCGCGGTTTCGGTGCCCGTCGATAAGCTTCAGAGGCGGTTGAGCAAGCTGTCGCGAGATCAGGAGATTATCGCCTATTGTCGTGGCCCCTATTGCCTCTTTGCGGTCCGCGCCGTGGCGCTTCTCCGCCGGCGGGGTTTCAAGGCTCGCCGCTATCAGGAGGGCATACCCGAGTGGAAGGCCGCTGGTCTGCCGGTGGCGGTGGGCGAAGGCTAAGGCGAGCCTCCCAACAAAGTGTGGCACGATTGTCCCATCGCTGATATTCGATGAATGTATAACCACTTGAAACCAAATGTTTTTAAACCCAGAATGACATTTATTGATTTGAAATTCACGATAAGGAGAAAAAAGAAAATGATTAAAGTGCGATTTTTTGTGAATAACCCACCAGGCAAAACCTGAGGGCATTTCGGTGAAATTTTCCACAGGCTGCGGGAAAAATACAGGGACATGGTCGAATTCGAGATGATATCGAAGACAAGAGAAGACTACGGAAGTATAGAGCACATAAAGCTGGGGCTGCCTGTCGCCCCGGCGGCCATGGTCGGCGACGTGGTGGTTGTCCAAGGCTTCGAGCAGGCCGAAGAAAAGATCGATGCGGAAATCCGATGGCAACTTGGAAAAGCAGGACCATCGGCGTAACCAATCTTGCTTTCGTAGGACGGTCTGGGGACAGTTCCAAATACTAAGTTTGGACGATCAACCGCTTCCGTAATTGTCTATCGCAATAGGAAAGATACCGTTTGCATCAAAAGTTGTGCTAAAAGATTGGTCGGAGGCTGCCGATGCGCGTTGTTAAGCAGCCCCGACCTTTCTGCACAAAATACTATTTTTTCCCTTCTTTCTTTTTGGTTACTGCACTGGCACGAGCCTTGCGATTTTCCTTGCCGATGCATCCACAGCCACAGTTCTTCTTATCCGCCATCGTTATCACCTCCTTTCTCCTTTGATTGAGCAGCTCTTTCACAACGACAAACACATCGATCGGCAAAATCCCTTGGCAGAAAATGCAATTGAAGTTCTTTTTCTGCCCTTTTCACTATTTGTCGTTGGAGCCGCGCACGCGCATCAAAAAGTCGCTTTCTTAGCGTATTGGGCTTGAGTCCGAGCACAGAGGCCGCTGCCCTTGGTGACACACCTTCGACTAAACACAACACTGCTGCCGCTCTGAGCTTTTCTGGTAACTCGCTTATCAATGATTCGATTCCGAAGACGGGTTGGTCAAAGGCAGGGATAGCGTTTGGATCTGCTGGGCTGGCTGCATGGGCTTCCAATTCAAGTTTATGCATGATCCTCTTATTTTGCGTTTCTGATCGGAAGTGCATGCTGGTTTGCCTGATAGTAATTGATCGCAACCATGCACCAAATTTTTTCCGATCTTTGAGTTGATGGAGTTTCTGGTAGGCAATAACAAAGGCGAGCTGTGCTATCTCTTCCGCCGTCGCTGCCGACCTTGTTCGTTTCAAAGCGAGGGCATACACTGGTAGCTGATACTTTTTTACGAGTTCAGCATAGGCCTCGGATTGGCTATTGAGCGTTTTTTCGATAAGGACAGCATCTCGATTCATTTGTAAGTTCCTGTCTTGATCAGGTTGGCTTCCTGCTATTTACCTTTTAGATGCAGAACGGCCCTAAAATGTTACCATGGGAGCAATTGTGGGTCAAAATTCGAAAAACACCGTTTGTGTTGCTTGCGTGCCTGTGACGAATCTCGATGCAAGTAAAATGGATTTGGGATTAGATCAAAGGTGCCGGTTTTGAAAATTGCAGATTTGGTATAACCCGACGGCTTTTTGGTTACTCAGGCTTTGGATTAGGTTGCGACTATCTCAGAAAAGGCCACTTGGTGATTTGTCGGATGACATCCCGGACTTTGCCAACGTTGC
>JACRCN010000026.1 GCA_016219005.1 Deltaproteobacteria bacterium | reverse complement strand
GCCTATCGAATTTTGTTGGAGTACGGCTTTTTGGTAGGCTACTATTCGGCGGGCAATGTATTGCGCTTTGACCCTGCATTGACTATTGACAAAGATGACATCACGCACTTTCTGGAGAGTTTAGACAAGATATTGAACGACGCGGATTCTAAGACGGGCTAACCCGCGCTTCACCCGACCCCGCTCCGCTCCGCTTCGCGGCGCGGGTGAAGCGCGGGTTCGATCCCAAACAGTCCCGCAATCAGCCGCATCAACCCAGGAGCCAATTTCATTTGATTTTTTTTACACTGGCATTGTATATTTGATACGGATCGTAGATCATCTCCCATTCAGCCAGACCTGAAGCGGATGTTTATTTGGACCAGCGGTTCTGAAACTGCCCTCTCCAGTTGTTATTCTTTTCGATATCGCATCGCGTGTGTGTGATTTCTCAAAACAATCTGAAAGGAAAAATTTCTAATGTCGGGGATACATGCATTTGGCCGCAAGTGGTCATTTTAAATGCGTTTCGGGAAATAGTGATGCACATGCAGGCAAAATCCTAAAACCCATGAATTTAAAAAATGGATGTATTTCATGTTAATTCAAGTAGTTATAAAGAGACAGGCAAGGAAAGGTAAGGTCGAATGCCTCCTTTCACTGCTGAAAGAACTACGCTCTGGGGCCATTAGACAGCCAGGATATATTTCTGGTGAAACTTTAATTAAAGTATTTCCAATGGGCGCCTCTGAAATAGATCAATGAGTGATCATAAAAATTTTGAAGAACATGTCCTTAACGAATTAGAGACCTTGCGAGGCCTGGTCAACGACTTGCAAAGGTTTCATAATGAAAGATCGTGCGTTTTTGAAGAGGCATATCGAATCGGTCAGACTCATACTGTTCTGAATCGATTGCTTTATATTGCAATGGAAAATATCTCGCTGGAAGACATGCTTCAAAAGTTTATATATGAAGTTACTTCTTTGTCCTGGCTATCTCTTCAATCAAAAGGAGCAATATTTTTAATCGAAACAGATCCAGGTGTTTTAAAACTGACGGCTCATCATGGCATGAGTTGTTCTATGGTTAAAATGTGCGATACGGTGCCCTTTGATAGATGCATTTGTGGGCGAGCTGCATCCTCCGGCAAGATACAATTTGCCGATTGTTTGGATGATCGACACGAGCAGAAATACAAGGGCATGGCTCCACACGGCCATTATTGCGTGCCAATCATCTCGCGTGAGAGAGAAATTCTTGGAGTTCTTACCCTTTACCTCAATGTTGGCCACTGCCGGAATCAATATGAAGAGGGCTTTTTAATTTCTGTTGCCAATACGGTCGCAGGTTTGGTGGAAATAAAAAAGATTCATCAGAAATTGGAAGATAAAGCGGTTGAACTTGAAAACAGACAGCGTGATCTAGATGAGATCAACACTACCCTGAGGGTTCTGCTTAACAAGAGAGATGATGATCGTTTAGAGTTAGAAGAAGAATTCTTAATAAACGTCAAAGAGTTAATCCAACCTTATTTGGAAAACCTAAAACGGACCCAATTAAGTGCGCTCCAACGGAGTTACATCGATGCTGTTGAATCAAATTTGAAGAATATCCTTTCACCATTTAGACGCAGATTGTCCAGCCAAAACCTGAATCTTACATCTACCGAACTTCAGGTCGCAGATTTAATCATCGACGGCAGAAGAACAAAAGAAATTGCACCATTTCTAAATGTTTCGGAAAAGACAATTGCTGTACACCGCAAGAATATTCGCAGGAAACTTGGCCTGCGGAATACAAAAACCAGCCTTCGAGCCCACCTGCTGTCCTTCCAGAAATAGGTAATTTTTCTACCCATTAAATACTCAGTTTTTTGGAATTGAATAATCCGGTGCTGTAGCTAGAATAAGATTGGTTAAATACAATGGAACATTTAGCCAGAGAAGGACGGTTGGTCTTACAGAGAAAGGGCGATGATGCTGCAAGCCTATTCTCGTTTTTTGCACTTAATAGCATCAACTGGATAGGAAAGGAGAACGCATTATGAAGACCACTCGAATAACGATCGGTGTTGTTGTCATTCTATCGTTTGCACTTTTTGGCTTACCGGCATTCTGTGATGAACAGGCCATTGGGGATGCAGAAACAATGTACATTTGCGGTATCGACAAGGAGATTGCAAAATGCCAGGCGAAGATTGAGCGTAAAAATTCAAGAAGTGCACATCTTCAGCGGGATGCAGTTAAAGCGAGCGTAAAAGCGGGTTTCTTGAAAGAGTACAAAAAGGAAATCATTGCTGCGATGAAAAGAGAGGACATTGGAACTAAGGATTACCAGATCAGCCATTTTTTGAACGAAAAATTTTTTGAGGCCCTAAGCCCAATACTTGCAAGCGGCCAGTACCGTGCGGTGTCACTGATCGAGGCGGAAAAATAATAAACTAGCGACACTGTCTGTCATGGAAACGGCCATGGACCTGGCGACGGTACAGGAAACAAGGGGTCGGGCATCAAGACGGCAGCGGCGGTGAAACTCCGAGATAACGCATTTTCACAGATAGTCTTTCTTTGCGTTGAATTCCCTATGTTAGACATTATGATTTTTTCATATGCATTGAAATATGGAAATAATTTGTTGAAATCTTACTTGAGGAGGATTTGTCATGGGTAAAATGCTAAAATATATGGTTGTTCACAAGGATCCCGATATTTCATGGGAAAAGGTCGAAAAAAATTGGACAAAGCTCGCTAATGTCGAAAAATGTACGTGGGTGAGGACTTTTTTTAGTAGAGAGAAGGGGGTGCGCTATTGCGAATGGTTAGCTCCCGATGAAAAAACTTTAGAATCAATCTTTGTTGAGCTCAATATATCTTTTGAATCGATCTTAGAGGTTGAAAAAACGGTTCCGGATGTGTGGGGTAAGAAATGGAAAGGGCATCTCGCAGCAGACGCAAAAGCAAGCACCAGGGCATTCTAAAATGGTTAGGAGTCTAAAATATTGTTGCTTTTAGCCCCCTCATAATCAGGATAACCATGAGGTAAGGCACCGACTTTACCGGTGGACTCCCGGATTTTGACAGATCCGGGAAAAAACTGAAGCCTCCTCAACTGTGAACCGCTCAATATTCACGTACAATAGGAGGGTAACTTTTTCTTAAATTGTTCTTGATTTCCCGCAAAAGACTAAGATATAATTCCTTTAATTCCTAATTTTTTCCTCACTCTACCGAGCTAAAAAATAATTTCATCTTGAGTGGTGGCCCGGACCTCTCTTCTCCTGTCAGTCTTTCATTTCGCCATCACCTTTTTTATGCAACCGCAACAAAAAGGAGATGCGAATGAGAATCTTTTATCGCAGTAAGGCTCCCACGACTAAGCGCCTGGAGGGATAGTATATCTTTTAGGGGCTGTTCTATTTATTTGCGGAGGAGCGATGTCGAACACACTGAGGGCTTTCTGGCTCGCTCTTGCGACGCTGACGCCCTTCTTGACTGCTACGGCATCGATTCAGACTTCTAAATTAATGAGGCTATCCAATGCCACGGTATGAACTTGTTCCCAAGCCAGTATCGCGGAATCTTCGCATCTTCGCGTTTGATCCAGGCATTTCAGCCCAGTATGACACAGCGTGCATTAGCGAGATTACGATAAGCGTGCCCTGGGAAGAAAACCTCCATCCGGGACCGGTTGGCGAGTATCTCGAAGTGGTTGATGTCGATCCCGCGAGCGGCGTTGCGTACAAACCGGTCGATTTGAATGATCCGAAACTCCTGGCTCAGGTTGGCCTCGCTCCCTCGGAAGCCAACCCGCAATTCCACCAACAAATGGTTTACGCAGTGGCGATGGCCACGATCAGTCAGTTCGAGCAGGCGCTCGGCCGCGTGGCCCTCTGGTCGTCGCATCGGGTGGGGAACCAGGAGCTGTTTGTGCGGCGTTTGCGGATCTATCCGCACGCCCTGCGGGACCGCAATGCGTATTACAGCCCGAGCAAGAAGGCGCTGCTCTTCGGGTACTTCCCCGTCAACATCAAGAACAGAGACAACGTGCCCGGCACGCTGGTCTTCTCTTGCCTCTCGCACGACATCATTGCTCACGAAACGACTCACGCGCTGCTTGACGGCGTCCATCCGCGGTTCAACGAACCCGTCAACGCGGATGTGCAAGCTTTCCACGAAGCGTTCGCGGACATCGTCGCCCTCTTCCAGCATTTCTCGTATCCGGGGGTGCTGCACGATCAGATCGGCCGCACTCGCGGCAATCTCGCGGACGAAAACCTGCTCGGCCAGCTCGCCCAGCAGTTCGGCAAAGCCACTGGCCGCGGCGAAGCCCTGCGGGACGCACTCGGCGGCAAGAACAAGGATGGAAAATGGGAGCCGAGGGAGCCCGACGTCCGCGCCCTGGAGAAACTCACCGAGCCCCACGCCCGCGGTGCGATCCTCGTCGCCGCGGTCTTCGGGGCGTTTCTGACAGTGTACCGCGCCCGCACCGCGGATCTTTACCGCATCGCCAGCGAAGGGACGGGCGTGTTGCGAGCCGGCGCCATCCACCCGGATTTGGCGAACCGCCTGGCGTCCGAGGCGTCCCGCACCGCTCAACAGACGCTGCAAATGTGCATCCGCGCCCTGGACTACTGCCCGCCCGTCGGCATCACGTTCGGCGATTACCTCCGCGCGATCGTGACGGCCGACGCGGACTTCAACCCGGACGATCTGACGGGCCACCGCCTCGCGTTTGCCGAGAGTTTCCGACAGTGGGGGATTCACCCCGAAGGAATGCGGCACACCTCCGTCGAGAGCCTTCTCTGGCCGAGTGGCGAAGCTGTGGCAGAAGAGTACGGCGTGTCGATGACTTACAAAGACGATACTCGGGCACTGTTCCGCGAATCTCAGGCGCCCGGCGACACGGACCAGCTTTCCCGCCGCCTCCGCAAACCGATGGTCGACAAACTCCAGCCGTGGAGTCTCGATACTGACCGCTGCGGGACTTGGGCGGGTGTCGGGGAGAACGCGCAGGTGCTCTGGAGCTGGCTGATCAAAGGCAAAGGGCGGAAGCGGGCGAGTGCGTTCGGCTTGGTGCTGGATGAGAACGCTGCGCCGAGTATTTACCGGAGCAAGTCGATGCCGGACACGATCGCGGTGGAAGTGCATTCGGTGCGTTGGGCGACGCGGCGCAGCGTGCGCGGCGCGCCGATGACCGATCTGGTGGTGGAGATCACGCAACGGCGCCGCGGATACTTCGAGCGCGACAAACAGATCCAGGTCGATGCCGACATGAGCTATCCGCCGACACAGGATGGCGATTTCAAATACCGCGCCGGTTGCACATTGATCATCAATCCGAACACGATGGAAGTGCGGCGAGTGATCCGCACGCCGGGCACCATTGCGGACAACGTGCAACTCGAGCGAATGCGCCGGCACCTGACCGGTGCCGACCGGGAACCGTCGAACGCGTTCCAAGAAGCGCGCGTCGCGCTTAGCGCGAAGGAGCCGTTCGCGCTGCTGCACCGCCAGGACGGAGAGTGAACCATGGGTAAAAAAGCCAAGAGTGCCAAACCAACAGGCAAAGCCGCCATGCGTACTGAACGACTGATCCCGCCCGAGAACGGCGTCATCATCCGCATGTACCGGATTGGCCATGGCGACTGCTTCCTGCTCGCGTTCCCTGGCAAGAAGCCGGAGGAGCCCGCATACGTCCTGATCGACTGCGGTTACAAGCCCGGCTCGCCGAAGTACATCGACACCACGCCGAAGGCCGTGGTTAAGAACCTACGCGAAGCCACCGGCGATGGAGTAGCAGTCGCCGTCATCACCCACGAGCATCAAGACCACGTCAATGCCATCACCGAAGGCAATTTCGGCAAGAGCGCCGAAGACGGATTGAACATCCGAGAGACCTGGCTGGCCTGGACGGAAGATCCGGCTGATAAACTCGCCAATAAGTTGCGCACCGCCTACAAGGACAGGCTCCTTGGCCTGATCGAAGCGCGCAATAGTCTGGCCGCAGCGGGGGACACCGACAAAGTCAAGAATCTAGATAACTTTCTGGCGTTCGAGCTAGGTGGCGACGAGGCCGGACTCTCGGCGGCAGTGCTTGCCGCCGCCGCAAAGGACCCCTCGACTTCGGCCAATAAGAAAGCGATGAAGCTCTGGAAAGACCGCGCGTCGGACGGCGTGCGGTACCTCCGGCCACACGAGGAAGTCCTCACCGTGCCGGGAGCGGACGACATTCGCGTCTATGTGCTAGCGCCGCCGCGCGATGAAGATTTGCTCGCCGATCTGGACCCACACGGCGAGGAGGGCTTTCACAAGGCGCTGGCCTTGAGGTCGCCTGGCAACTACTTCGCAGCTGCCACAGGTGCGCAGGCCGCCGGCGGCCGCGCCGCTTCGCCCTTTTCCAGCCGATATACGCTCGATCTCGCCTCCGCTCATCAGAATGACGATTACGGATCGTTCTACACACGCCATTACGGTTACGATAACGCTCTCGATTTCTTTGATGAGTCAAATGATGAGTCAAACTGTGAATCGATGAGCCCAGATAATGCCGACTGGCGCCGCATCGACAAGGATTGGCTCTATTCCGCGGATCAACTCGCGCTCGCCATGAATAACGACACGAACAACGCCAGCCTCGTGCTCGGTTTTGAACTCGGCCGCGGCGGCAAAGTGCTCCTCTTCGCCGCCGACGCGCAACGCGGCAACTGGTTCTCTTGGAGCGCGGGCGCCTGGAACGACGGCGGCCAAACCATCACCGCCCGCGAACTCCTCGCCCGAACAACACTCTACAAAGTCGGACACCACGGCAGCCATAACGCCACTCTTCGCGGCGAACGCACCAGCACCTACGCCAACCTCGAATGGTTCGGGCAGAAGGGGGGCGAATTCATGGCAATGATCCCGGCCGTACGCGATTGGGCCATCAATGAAGCCCACTGGGACCACCCGCTGAAATCGATCAAAGACGCCGTCACGGCAATGGCCAAAGGCCGCGTGCTCCAAACCGACACGAACGTCGCAAGAATGCAGAAACCCAACGGTGTCTCGAAACAGGAGTGGCAGCAGTTCCTTGACCAGATAGACGACAAGGGGTTGTTTTTTGACTTGACGATTAGTAGGTGAAATCAGGCCTTCCGGGAGAGACCTTTGTCGCGGAATCGCAGCAGCGGGTACGCGCAATTCGCGGGAAATGACTGTGACGGATCGTGATGCTTCGACTTAACCATTTCGCAAAAGAGGGTATAATTTCAGGCTTTATGCAAGAGTTGTAAATATCGACCGACTCTAAGACCTATTCACAGATGCTTGGCGTTCAGGTGATATCATCCGACAAATTACCAAAAGGCTTTCTCTGAGATTGCCGGAACCTATCCCAAGGCTTGATTGATCAAAAAGCCCGTCGGCCAAGACCATAGAAAATTTTGACAAGAAAAACATGCGATGGTAATAGCATAAAAGGAGAGTTGTTACTGCATTCACTGTACAGGATGTTCCAATGTACGAGCACTTAAAAGTCTGGATGAACGGGAAGTTGGTCCCCTGGCGTGACGCTACAGTACCTCTCCTTTCTCATGGTTTCAGCCGAGGGTCAGCCATATTTGAAGTTTTTGGCACTCATCGTAGCCCCCGCGGAACTGTGGCTTTCAGGATGGACGAGCATCTTAAACGCCTAATGAAAAGCGCCGATCTCCTGGGCATGCAAATAGGCTACTCCGGTCAGCATATTGTGGATGCTGTAGCCGAGACGATCAGGGCCAACAAATTAGGACGCGGGTTGGTAAAAATACTGGCTTATTGGGGTGAGGAAGCTATAATCCAACTCGTTCTGGAATCCAAATTGGATGTTTCGATTTTTGCTATTCCGTCGAGCGAGGAACTCGGGTTAGATAACGCAACACCAATTTCAGCCTGTATCTCCAATTGGCGTAAGCTCCATCCTGAGACTGTGCCGGTGGAGGCAAAGGCCTGCGCAAACTACTTGAACTCCTACCTAGCTCGAAGGGATGCTTCCCTCCGAGGGTTTGATGTCGGGCTTCTTTTGGGAACAGACGGTTTTCTATCCGAAGGATCCATCGAGTCGGTCTTCCTGGTCAAAAATGGAGTCCTTATCACACCACCTCTTGGACGAATCTTATCCAGCATAACCCGCATGTCCATCCTCCAGGCCGCGCAAAGTATTGGGATCCCTTCGCTTGAAAAGGCAGTCCGGATAGAAGATGTCTTCTCGGCAGACGAGATTTTCGTGTGCCACACGGGGATTAAGATTTTACCCATAGCAAGGTTCGAGAATCGGTCACTCGAAGCCCCGGGTCCTGTGACGCATAAACTTATGAAACTTATGGAGCGGATTTTTAGCTTTTCGGAGGACAAGTTCAAAGATTGGTTTACCCTTTGCACAGAATCCATCTCCTGAGCCAGTCGTGGATTCAATTCAAGCTGCGGGATCACGGAGTTGGGTCCTTGGGTCATCCGAATCCCAACGTGGTTTTTCTTGAGGGGAAAGCAAGGCCTCTTGCTTTCCTGCCAACTCTGCCAGGAGATGAATGAAGATAACAGTGATCGCAATAGGTACAGCAATGGCCACCCAGAAGGTGGAGAAATCCATGGCCTCTGAAGTGCGATCCCAATGGCGGGCGAGAAAACGGTTGCTGTAAAACAGGACCGGCCCCAAGAAGATAATTGCTCCGATTCCGCGCAAATACTTGGCAGTGAGGACCCAGAGGGAGCCTTCTCCTTTAGGCGGTGCTGTCAGCCGTGGGTCCCGCAGCCGCTTGTAGGCCACTGTTGCCCCCAGAAGACCTCCCCAAACCATGCAATAACGCGCTGCTTCTTCGGTCCATACAGGGGCGATGCGGAAGAGATATCGCCCGACCACCTGCAGTGCCACAAGGGCGAGCATAAGAACAAAGAAAGCAACCGCTCCCGTAAGGCAAAGCCTGTCGAGAAAGTGGCTTAGTCTCGAAATCTTTTTTCGGATATCCATCATTTTTTACGAGCCTTTTCAGCGGCGTCCATGAATTTGGGAACATACTCGGCCGGAATGATATCTGGGTAGGCTTTGCGCGATAGTTCAGTGAATCTGGCTCGCTCTGCCGGCACAACCGGGATAACTTCCACTCCGGCCGCCTTGAGCGCTGCCAATGCCTTTTCTTCTGAATCCGCAACCCACTTGCGGTTTGCCGAATTCGCCGCCGATACGGCTGCATCCACCAATTCCTTATCCTTTTTTGAGAGTGTGGAATACCACTCCTCGGACGCCAAGGCGATACGCAATGAGGGGTTCATCGCAGCATTGGTGTAATATTTGATAAGCTCGGTATGCTTGAACATGACAGGAACCCAAGATGGGTTGACATACCCATCGGCTATCCCCGTCTGCAGAGCATTATAGATTTCAGGCCATGGAACCACTACGGAGTTACAACCCCACTGCTCGTAGTATTTGGTCTGAAATTTGTCCATCGCACGCATGCGCATTCCTTTCATGTCGTCAACCGAGCGGATGGGCTTTTTAGTGTTTGCGATCCCGACGGCATTGCCAAGGGCAACAAGTGAGAGGACGCGTATGCCCTTTTTACTGAGCTTTTCGTTGAACCTCATCAGCAGGTCCGAGGTCGAAAGCGCTCGGTCCAAGTGCTCCATGTTATCCCAGAGGAATGGCAGCGTGAATCCCATTATGGCTGGTTCAAGTTGCCCGGCACGGGACAAGTCGGACATGCTCACTTCTAAAAGACCCTGGCTGACTTGGTCCAGACGCTCCGCTTCATTTCCGAGCGCATTGACAGCGTACTCTTTCACGAAGAGCTTTTGGGCAGTGAGGTGGTCCGCGAAGACCCGGGCCCATACATAAGTGCCAGATTTTTCGAGATCAGGCGGAGAGTCCAAGGCAAGCTTGATTTCACTACTTTGGACGGCAGAAACCGTAAAGCACAAAACTGCAATCACAATCAGAATTCGTGATAGGCAAAATGTCGCTCGCATCATTTAGCTCTCCTTATAATTTTAATGTTTGTTTAACTCAGAGTCCCATCATGCGGGGCAGGAATAGAACCACCTGTGGGAAAAAGGTGATGACCGCAAGCACCACGATCTCAATTATCACGAACGGAAGGGTCTCTCGGGCAAGTGCCCAGTAGCTCTCTTGGGCAATTGCGGAAATGACCATCAAGCAAGCGCCGATGGGCGGGGTGACAAGACCTATTGTGAGGTTGAGGCATAAGACTACGCCCAGGTGGACCGGGTCGATCCCCTGCGCAAGCGCGGTTGGGCCGAAAATCGGAACCAAAAGGGCCAAGGCCATAGGAACATCCATGATCATCCCGGCTGCAAGGAAGATCAGGTTAACAAGGATCAGATAACGCACCCCGGTAAGGCCAAGCTCGTTGACCAGCAAAGCAACCCCTTGCGGGATTTGCTCCAGAGATGCAACCCATCCGGCACACGCGGCTGCTGTGAGGACCATGAAAATGGCGCCGGACAGTATGGCAGTTTCCTTAAAACTCTCCCAAAGCTTGTGAGAATCCATCCCCTCGTAAACAAATCCAAGGGAAGCGGCCAGAATTGCGGCAAGAGCACCCGCTTCGGTGGGTGTCACCACGCCGAATACTATTCCGCTCAGGATGACCAAGGGCAGCATAAGAGCCGGGGCTGCCCGCAGGAGCGAGGGCACAAGCTCCGGCATCAGCTCTCCTTTGCCGCCCGGATGGTTGCGCCGATATGCGAAAAAAGCATTCCCAGCCATGAGCCCTCCGCCTAGCAGCAAGCCGGGAAGGACGCCGCCCATGAAGAGACCGCCGACAGAGGTCTGCATGAAGGACCCATAGAATATCATAATGATGCTGGGTGGTATGATGGGACCGATGATGGAGGCGGCGGAGGTGACTGCTCCAGCATACAAACCGGTATAGCCTTTCTCGCGCATGGCCGGTATCAGAGTCGTGCCTAGCGCCGCTGCATCCGCAACTGCCGAGCCGGATATCCCGGCGAAAAAGATGTTAGCCATGATGTTCACATGGCCAAGGCCACCTTTGAATCGTCCAACGAGGCTCATGGAAAAGTCCACCAGAGCGCGGGTACACCCGGACCTGTTCATCAGCTCTCCGGTAAGAATGAAGAGCGGCATTGCCATAAGGGAAAAGACATCAATCTGGCTGAAGATTCGCTGCGGCAGAACAGCAAGGTATCGCGAGTTGCCGCTCAGCATGAACCCAATATTCCCCAGCGCCCCGACTACATAGGCCAAGGCGGCGCCTGAAGCTAAAAGCAGGACCAATGCAAAGGATAAGGCCCAGATCATTTTGAAAACTCCTTTACGGGATCCTTAATACCCACGCTCCCGACAAATCTCAAAACTCACACAACGAATCCTGCAGCTAATTTTGGCGCAGCACCTGACCCGAAGCGGCACCCAGGATGCGACCGTTTTCCGCTGCAAGCTGGCCGTTTACGAAAACATTGCATATGCCTTCCGGGGCCCGGTTAGGCTCCTCGTAAGTCGAACAATCGATGATCGTGTCCGGGTCGAATACGACCAAGTCCGCGTCGAAACCTTCTTTAAGCAGGCCCTTGCTTTTAAGGCCAAATGTCTGAGCGGGCAGTGAGGTCATTTTCCGGACGGCCTCCTCTAAACTGAGGACTCCTTCCTTCCGGACGTACTTTCCTAAGACTCTGGGAAAGGTTCCGGTCATGCGCGGATGAACTCGGTTTATTCCGAACCCTGGGATGCCGTCGCTTCCAATCATGGTCCATGGGTTTCGCATGATACGACAGATATCCTCATCGCCCATCATAAATAAAATCGCGATTACCTCTCTGGATTCCTCGGCCACCAGATCAAAAATCACATTGAAGGGGTCCTTGCGCTCTAAATCCGCAATCTCGGCAATCGTTTTTCCGACATATTTGCTATGCCGGGAAACGGAGATCATGATCCCATCGAAGCCCGCACCCTTGATCAGGTTCTCCCAACCGGGGCTGTTTGCATCTTTAATCTCACTTACGATCTCCGCGCGAAAGGCTGCATCCCTTAGCCTGCTGCCATAGACTTTGGGGCCATCGGCCAGGACTCGGGGCGGGAGAACTGCCGCAAGATAGGTGCTCCCGGCGCGGTATGGGTACTGGTCGCAGGTTACCTCGATCCCGCGGCTTCTTGCTTCCGCCATCAGCCGAAGCGTGTCGGTGCTCTTACCCCAATTGGTTTTACCGGCGATTTTGTGATGAGCAATGTGGACGTGTACGCCGGCCTCTTCCCCGATTCGAATCGCCTCAACAATAGCGTCAAGCTCTTGTTCGCTTTCGCTGCGCATATGAGTAGCGTATATCCCTCCGAAGGGGGTAAGCATCTTGGCTAACTCAACGATCTCCTCAGTAGTGGCATAGTTACCGGGTGCATAGATCAAGCCAGTGCTTAGGCCGAAGGCCCCGTCGCGCATGGCATTGCTCACGTGCGATTGGATGCCTTTCAGTTCCGTTGTGGTAGGCTTCCGGTTGGCCATTCCCATGGTACACATGCGCACTGTCGAGTGTCCGACCAAGGGAATAACGTTGATCCCCGGTTTCAATCCCTCGAGTTTTTGGAGATAATCGTCGAAAGATTTTATATTCAGGTCTTCCTGATTGAGGCCGCTGCCAAGAAACTTAAAAGACCCCGTGATCACATCCCGATGCGCGTCTGAGATCGGCGCAACCGATTGGCCGCAGTTGCCTATTACTACAGTCGTGACTCCCTGAAGGACCTTATCGTCGCAGGTCGGGCGGCTCAGGAGGTACAGATCGTCGTGCGTGTGGGCGTCTACGAAACCAGGACAGACTACCCGGTTCTCTGCGTCAAGAACCACGCGCGTGCCGCTCGGCTCTATTCGCTTTGCTATCCGGCGGATCTTGCCTCCCGCGAATCCGACATCAGCGCGGTAGTAGGGATTGCCAGTACCGTCAATGATGCGGCCGTTGCGAATGACCAAATCGAATTCATTTGTCATATGCGCCTCTTCCTTTTCCGTGACACCGCAAACATGCATTTCGAATTTTTGTGAGAAACTCTGCCCAGAAAGAATGATCCTTTGTGGGAACCGCTAAAACTTGAGTTAACCAGAACCCTTAGCGGTAGGGAGTTGGATATCGGGGGGAACTTAGAATAAATTTTCTATTATTGCAAACACAACAGTTGAAAGGGGACTGATGAAGAAAATCATTGGTCTAAATGGCCTTCCATCATGGGGTAGGTTGCGATTGGACTTTCGCTACTGACAAATTCCGCGGGATTCGGTTAAAGCGCGCTATCGAAAATTAGGACCGCAACAGGATTCGTTTGATTTCTATTGTCTATTGCAACGGTTGCAGGGTCTGGGGTATCATCCGACATGTCACTGGAACAAAAATAAGCGCAATTGCGACATCCGCTTGACCTGACGGTCTTAAGGTTCATCGTTTAAATTTTGTATGGTTCGACTTCGGCGGTTGAGGTTAAAAAATCAGGAGTCGAATTATTGTTACATTTACTGACCGAACCAGAACGTTGGGAGCTTTTAACATGATTGATGCTCTGAACCTTTACGAACTGGAGAAGCTGGCAAAGGAAAAATTGTCCCAGTCCGCATACGGCTATTACTTTAGCGGCGCGTGGGACGAGGTCACGCTGCGCGAAAATCTCACCGCATTTGAGCGGATCAAGATCCATTATCGCGTGCTGGTGGACGTCAGTCGGCGCGATATGTCTACGACATTGTTCGGCCACAGAATCTCGATGCCGATACTCATCGCGCCAACGGCGTTTCACAAACTCGCGCATCCGGACGGCGAACTGGCAACAGTACGCGCAGCCGGCAAAGCGGGAACGATCATGGTGCTGAGCAGTCTCTCGACGAGTCTCGTGGAGGATGTGGTTCGCGCCGCGAGCGGACCGGTTTGGTTTCAACTTTATATCAACAAGGATCGCGGATTCACGCGTGACCTTGTGGCGCGAGTTGGCGCGGCAGGCTGCCAGGCATTGATGCTCACCGTGGACACTCCTGAATGGGGGCGACGTGAACGTGATGTGCGAAACAATTTCCATCTTCCTGCGGGACTTTCCGCCGTGAACCTGCTGCCGTCCCACGAGCGCGGGGAAGCCCTCGGCCAAAGCGGCGCCGGCATGGGTCAGGCATTTGCGTGGATGCTTGATGCATCGGTGACGTGGAAGGACGTGGAATGGTTGCGTTCGCTCACGACGTTGCCCGTGGTCCTCAAGGGAATCTGCCGTGCGGATGACGCTAAGCGCGCCGTGGAAAGTGGGGCTAGCGGCATTGTTGTTTCGAACCACGGAGGCAGGCAAATGGACACCGCGCCCGCAACGATCGAAGTCCTGCCCCGGTGCGCCGATGCGGTTGGTGGTCGTGTGCCGATTCTCATGGACGGCGGTGTCAGACGCGGACTCCATGTCTTGAAGGCCGTTGCGTTGGGAGCGACGGCGGTGCAAGTAGGCCGGCCGGTTTTGTGGGGTATGGCGGCCGGTGGGCAGGCTGGCGTTGAAATTGCGCTCGGCATGTTGCGCCAGGAATTCGATCTGGCAATGGCGCTGGCCGGATGTACGAACTTGAAGACAATTACTCGCGATCTGGTGACGGGCTGAGGTACTCACGGCGGGTTTATGCAGCTAGCGCTGCGATCTGTCGGAATGGAGGTGTTCAGATTGAAACGGATTTGAGATACTGGTTACGGAAAAAGTTCAGTTTGTCTCGAATTTTCCCCCATCAGCTTCTGCACCTGCATCTTTTAAATCAAAAACACACTCGTCCAGGTATTTTCTAACCACCTCCCAATCTTTGTTTTGCTCATTGTAAAGCCTTCTAAGCACCTTTCCCACATCAATGACATTGGGAGAGTATTTTACCGCGTCATTTCTCAAAGCGTCGTAGACATCCTCGGTTTTATGTTCTTTCGCTTCTTGCGCGCTGTAAACCAGAAATTTATCGATTTTCGCCGGGGAGCGATCTGTGTATGGGCAGTTGCACACGGCTCCCTGCGTCGAAAGGTCCCGCGAAACATGAGATTCGCTGAAGCTGTCCTGGACCATATGAAGTAACGTCCCAAAGGCAAAATCTCTTAGTGCGCTGCCTCGGTAGGTTTCGTCGCCCATTAAAAACAGATTTTCTACAGTCGCAACTTGGCCTGGGAACAACTTTTCAAAACCTTTGACAGGGACGTCCTTCAACATTGTGCTTGCCGGAATTTTATCTATGGCGACCTTGAATGCGAATTCCGCCCACATCATAATCGATAATTTTGTATCCTGCGCCCGATCTCCCGCTCTGGATGCCATAGAATGGAGAAACTGCATATCGCCAAAATGGCTTCTATTAAGCATCACTCCGTTTCGGTTTGTAAAAAACCTTTTTTGAGCCATTTCACTGGAAGTTTTGAAGACCTCCATCCAGCAGTTTGATTTTCGCGGTAGTTTGATAGTCTCGTTTACACATGTTGATTCGATTTTTTTGCCGTTAGGGAGAGTGAAATCGTTGTTCACCATAAAAGGGGGATTATCATTCCATCTTGCTCCATCTATTACAGCATTGGGAGCGAGTTTCTGTTTTGCACAACTTGGCTTATCGCCCCAATCTTCATTACATTCATAAATTCTTTGGGTTATTTCTTCATGAACTGGCTCAAGAAACCTTTGGGCACCTTTGTCAACTATTTTCTCTAAAAGCCGCTCTGCTTTGGATTCATCTAATTTGGCAAGTTTGCGATCATATTCCGTTCCAACAGGCTGCATTTGAAATGCCGATGAAGGCAGCGTGAGTACAAAAAAGGAGATCAAACAAAGCAGAAGCCTAGAAAAGTGCAGCATTTCATCCTCTTTGTTCGAGAAGCGCAAAATGCTCTGAATTGTCCATGGGGACACTCCTGGCTCAGGCGGGTTTGATCAAGATATAAACGAGTTAGGCAAAGAAAGCAAGGATGAGAAAGCGGGAATATTCTTTCTATGCCGGCCGGTTAGATTTTTAGACTTGATCGTGGATCGTTTCAGCAGTCAATTCTGGAAGCATTCCTTTATGCTGAGTCCGGCGGCGAGGATGGTGTCCTTGTCCCCGCAGGCTATGTCGAGCTGCTCCTGGGTCAAATTCCTGGCTCTTCCCAAATCCGCCCCGATCAGCACGGCCCCTTCGAACACCGCTCCGGTGAGGTTGGCTTCACTAAAACGGGCACGGTTCAGGGCCGCCCCCTTGAGAACGGCGCCGCTGAGGTTGGCATTTTCCAGATTGGCGCTTTCAAGCACGGCTTCGCTCAGATCGGTGTCAATCATTTCCGCGTCTTTCATGACGGTGTTGGCTAACATGCTTCCCTTCAGGCTGGCCCAGGAAAGTTTCGCCTTCTCGAAATTGGCGCTGCCGAGATCGCATTGATTCAGGTTTGCGCCGATGAAGTTCGCATTTCTGAATTCGGCGTGAGGAGCATATAGCCTGGTCAATTCCATGCGATAGAATACCGATTCATTAAAAATTGTCTTTTCAGCCTGAGCGCCGGCCAGCCGGTAGCCCATCAGATTCAGATTGGCAAGGTTGGCTCCCGACACGCATATGGGGATCTGGGAATTGAGGTTGAAAAGCGGACTGATCGGCAGGAGCAGCAGCCCGCTTACGACGACGATTGCGATAGCCGAAGCGGTTTCCCTCTTTCGCAGTTGTTGGTAGAAAAAGTAAACCGTCATGCTGAGGGTGGTTACAACCAACAGTGTCCCCACGTAGGCGGCATAACCCGGATTCACGCGTGTTTTGATATAAAACATGAGCAAAATCAAAGGAGTAAACCCGAAAAACGTGATACTACTGCACACTTTCGCCGGTTTGGAGTCCAGGTTGAAAATGTAGGCCTGTTTTCCCGTGCGCGGCACCCCATCGTATTTTCGCATCTCTTCCATGAACAAGATCAAATAGATTGTTATGCCCAGCAGCGCTAGCGGCCCGATGATGAGAAAGGTCAGAAAGTCCACCTCCATCGAGACAAATGGGATTCTGATTTTTCCCCCGTTCCTGATCACCATTTCATCGGGCTGGGTGAGGGTCAGGGCGCAGAAGAAGCCGAATGAAAGCAGAGTGAACAGGATGCGGTTGATGTTGTTCGAAAGTTCCGTGTGGCGCTCTTTCAAGTACTCGAGATCGTTTTCCGAGTATTTCTCCATTTGGGACCTCCACACCGTTTCGTTTGAAACTTCAATAAGCGCACCCTCAGGCCGGCATGGCGCTGTCCGGGCCAACCTGGATCTTCGGCGCCGCGGTGTCCACGAAGTCGACCGGGCCGGCCTCCCTGGCCAGCACTTCGAGAAGATCCGGATCATCCGGCGCGGCGGCGACCAACATATAACTCAAGACCGTGTCGAGCGCCGTCGGGTTGATTGCCGCCGCCGGCACCAGCGATCGGATGAGGGGCGTGCGTTCTTCATCGAGGTCGGCGTCAGCCAAAGCCCGCGACGCCAGATGCACGGCCAAAAGCGGCACCAGGCCCGGATCGGGGACAAGAACCGCCGTGCGGTCGCCCAGTTTTTCGGTCAAACTATGCTGCGGGTTCAGTCTCCGGAATTCCACGGCGGGCATTTGAAAGACTTCAACCAATTGCTCAATGGTTTCGGCCTGCCGGGCCTGGTGGATCGGCAGGGTGTCCGGATCGTTGTCGTCACGGTAGCGGTAAGGCTCATGGATGACGTGCGTTGCGGCAAACTCGGCCGCGCTTGGCGACCGGGCCAACCGCCGGATCGTGTCGGCGAGGTCCTGCCCTTTGAGGTCGCGGTGGTGCCAGTCCTGCAGCGCGTTGCAGCGCGCCGTGACACGGGCGCAGAAGTGATAGTCCTGGATGTGGTGAGCCGACTTCAGGGCATGTTCGACCGCCGGGTCGAGGCCGCCGGCATCGGCCATCCCGGCGGTGCGAAGCGCATCGGCGTAACGCAACAGGGCCGGCGCCTGAAAACCGGCGAAACCGCCGGGAAGGCCATCGATCCGTAGCATGAGCTTCCGGGCCCCGTCGGCATCGCCGAGGATGAGTCGATGCAGTTCCATCAATGTGGCGAGCCGTCGCTTGTGTGTCCCCCACGAGTCGTTGGCCCCACGCCGGTTTTGAAGTGCATCCGCCGCCTGCATCGCGGCGTTGCGCCAGAGGTCCAGCGTCGGCCGCGCGTCGCCCGTGCGCACCCGTTCGAGCAGACCCGCCGCCGTCATCGGCAGCATCTCCTCGAAATCGACCCCGCCCCCGCTGAGAGCGGCAACCAGAATCTTCCGGAGGCGCTCGCGGACCCAGTCCTGATCCGGGTGGTGCCTCAGCACGGCGTGCAACACCAGCCACAAGGAGCGGTTGCGATATTCGACGTAGTTGTAACCCGCGTGCGCCTGGACGTATTCGTCCAGCAAGACCGTACCTTCCGGTTTGACCTCGCGCGCCATGTTGACCAGAATGGGGGCGTCGAAACTGGCGGCGTAGCCGCGTTGGGCGATCATCTCCGATTGCGCACCCAGCCGGGTGATGAGGCTGGGATTGACGGAGCCGAGAAGCTCGCGATTAAACTCCTGTCCGCTGATCCGCTTCACCAGCTCCTGGCCCACCTCAAGGGACAGTGGCGCCACGGCTTCAAAGGGATATAGATCCTGCCTGCCGAGAGCCGCGTTCAGGCGATCGCGCAGAAGGGGCAGCGGTGCGAGCAACGGCATCCCCTGGACGACGCGGTCGCGCAGCTGTTCGGCAGCGCTCCGGTTGCGCCCGCTGCCCAGCCATGCGAGGATCAGCCGGGCAGCGACCTGCCAGTCTTCGTCGACATCCGCAAACAGCGGCAGCCGTCTTTCCGCATCTTCGATCCGGCCTTCCTCTACCATTGCAACGACGGATTCGGCGCGAACGTAGTCGCGGCGAAAGCTGACAAAGTCCTTGGCCGCCTTTATCAGCCATGGCAGCAAGTCGTTGGCTTCGCTCAGTGCGGCGACCTGCACGGTTCGGTATACATGACCGTGGAGCATGGGCAAATCTTTGATGCGTTTCTCGAATCGTTGCCGGTAGTTGAGATTGCCGGTCAGACCGATCATGGCCTGCACGCGCGCATCGCGTTTGGTTTCCGACAGCGCCGCCGCCTCCGCCCAATGGACCGGCGTGTAACGCAAGGCATAGTCATCGGTGCAGGTGGCCCAGCTTTTGCCGTGCCGGTCCTGAAAAAAGCGCGCGATGGCTGCATGGCGCTCGGCCGGATAGATTGGGTATTTCGTGTCATGCAGCAGGAACTCACGGAAGGACTGATGGTAGAAACGATACGGAAGCTCCTCACGGTCGCCGTATTCGAGGTATTGGGCGCATGTCTCCAGCACGTCGGCGGCAGTATCCTCCGCAAGGCCGCTGATGGACGTCAGTTGCTCGCGGGTCAACCCGTTTCCGAGCGCTACTGCAATCGAGCCCAGAATCGGGCGGAAGACTTCGGCCCAACGCGCCGGGTTGGACGCCATCTCGCGTTCGATGGCCTTGCGATATACATCCTCGAGTTCGTCCGGAAGATCGAGTGTCTCCGGATCCCCGATTGCGATGTTTTGGCGTATCAGGTCGTTCAGCACATGGTAGGCGTAAAGGAAGTTGCCGTTGCTTTTCCGGGCGATCCGTTCGGCCGTGTCGCTGCGCGCCGGTTCAGGCACGGCGTTCAGGCGCGCCACCGCATAGAGCTTCACCTCGTCCAGGGCGGGCGGCGCATCGGCGATGAGATCTAGGGTTGCCGGCCCGATGACGTCGAAGACGCGCACGCTGTTGGAACGGCACGTGAAGAAAAAGCGTACCTGGGGCGGGAAATCGCTCGTCAGCTTGAGCAACTGGGTGATGTTGGTTTCGGCGTTGAAGGCCAGGGCTTCGTCAAGAGAGTCTACCAGGATAACGATGGGGTCGGCGGGCGCTTCGCGGTAAATCGTCTGGAGCGGACGGCGGACGGCCATGTCGAACATCGGCCGGGCATCCCCGCTTTTTATCTCGACCCGGATTTGCGCTCCGATGGCCTGGCCTCCGGCTTGAACCGTTCCCACGTCCATTACCGTGTTGAGGACGATCTGCCGTGACCCGATGCTCTCGAGTGCGGTGCGAAAGGCCGTGAAATGGTTGGCCAGCGCCTCGGAGAGGGACTGTACGAAGGTGAGGGGCGAAAGGCTGCTTTCGTGCCCGGCCTGGCAGAAGTGGTAGTAGCTCAACCAGCCGGCACCGAGCCCGGGGTGCGCATCCTGCGTGGCCAGCCCCTGGCTCATTTGAACCAGTCGGGCCGCGATGGCGCTTTTACCCGTGCCGGGTCCGCCGGTCAGCAGGAATATCCGGTGCCGACTCTGTTGGAGCCATTTGCTGACGGCATCGAAGACCCACGTGCGGCCGGTAAAATTGCCGGTCTTTTCTGCGATATAACTGCTGAAGTCGAGTACCGCAGGGCGAACGGGATCTGGCATGGTCTGTCTCCTGGGCGGCAGCATGCTGCGCATGGCGGCGCATTCCAATCATCACGCCGGAACCTCAAAGCGCTGATTGATGTTGGCGATGCTGCGCTGCACGCTTTTGCGCACCTGCACTCGCCCGGTCCTCAGGTAGTTTTCCAGGATCGGCACACTGTCCGGTGTTCCGACGTTGCCGAGGGCTTGAACGACCTTGCGTACCACCCAAAGATCGCTCTCCCGAGCAAGCGCGTCCTGCAGCACCTGCCGCGCTTCCTTGGGCTGCAGTCCGCCGAGCGCCTGCGCCGCATAACCCCTCACTTTGGCAGACTCCCGCGGGTCGACCAGGGCCAACGTCAGCAGGTCCGAATACGTTTCCCCGGTACCCAGATAGCCCAACAGGTAGAAGGCCCAAGCCCTGCGCAGCTCCCGCTGGGCATCCGATGTGTTCACAGAAGACCGGCGGCCTCCGGCGGCGGCCTCTTTCGGCGGGATATCGGCAGTTTTTCCGCCGCTTGCCTTGGCAGAATGGCGACACACCGCGTTCATCGCCGCTTGGCGGACCCCCTCGATCATGCTGCGGCCGATGTGGGCGAGTGCCTCCGTCACGCACCACCCGAAGGTTTCAGTCATCTGCCCCCGGCGCCACCACGCCAGCAGCCGATCGATGGCAGAATCGCTCCCCAGGCTGCCCAGCACGACGGCGGCCACTCCCCGAACGAGATCAGACTGGCGGCGGCTCTCCATGATTCTAATCAATCGGCTTTCGCCGTTTTCGCGCCAACGCCGGGCAAGGTCGGGATGATGCTCTGCTTCGATAACCGGCGGTCCTTCCACATAACCTCTCCAAATCCTCACGACCGCCTTGAACCGGTCGCGCTCGTCCTTGGACTGCAGGTCGAATTCCAGGTCATCATCCAAAGGGTCTGCCGGTTCAACCACCGGCAACAGGGCCTGGGACATGGCCAGGATGGCGCCGCTGCGCCATTCGCGCTGCAGCGCATTCAACAGCACTTGTTCGGCGTTGCGCAGCGGATAACGGCTGAGGAACCGCGCGATTTCCTCGCGTCCTTCGGCTGTCTCGCGTCCCAGGGCGTCTACCAGTTCGTCGAGCAATGCATCCTGGAAGCTTTCCGGGATGGGCGGCCTGGCCACTCCAAAACAACGCGCAGCCACGCGGGCATCGCGGTCTACCAATTCGAACAGCAGGCGCGACGGATCGGGCAGAATGCCGGCGAGAATCTCAAAGGTCTCCGTCCATTTCGGGTCCGAGGCATTTTCCAGCCCTTTCGTCATGAGCTCGTTGTCCTTGGTCATGGCCGCGGCGCTGAAATAGGACTGTGTGTTCCGGCTTTCGAAATACCAGCGCGAACGGCGCTCGTCCGTCACAAAGGCCCGCGACTGCTCAAGCCGGTCCAGGGCATCTCGCCAGCCGATGTCTTCGCGCCACTCTTTCAGGTAGGCGGTGATTTTTTCCATCACCTGGCGCTCGCTGAACCGGAAGCTGTGGTCCCGTTGCATGCTGTAAGCCAGCGATTCCAGTAAACCTTCGGTGGTGCGCAGGGCCGGCGCACCGGGGTCATCCAGGCCGCAGCGGTTGCGAATCAATTCCTGCATCAGCTGTCCCTTGCTCTCCGGATGGTCGCCGGTCCGTTTGCGCAGGAGCATGATTTCGAGCATCAAGCGCGAGCGCGCGAGCTCTTGCAGCGGCACCGGCAAGCCGGCAAACTCCCCGACCCCGAGAATCCTCTGCACCTGATCGACACCGAGCAAATCGAGCTCCAGCAGGATCACGCGGCCAAGCTGACCGCCATACGCCCCAAGCCGACAGGAAAAAACGCAGCGCACGGCGGGGTGGCAGTCCACAAACCGGCGCAGGGCCTGGAATCCGCCGATCGGGCTGTCCGACCGGATATCGTCCAGCCCGTCGAACAACAGCAGGCAGTTGTATTGCTCGACCAGCTTGTTCGCTTCGGCCACATCGATCGGCGTGGGAGCCAGGCGGCTGTAGGCCGACGCGAGCAAGGCCGGGACGTCGCCCTGCAGGTTTCGAAGTTCCATGAAGATCGGCACCGGCAACCCAAGCAGTCTATGCCTGCCCCCGGCCTGGCCTTCGGTCTGCAAATTATCCAAGCGGAGTAGTGCCTCCCGGGCGAAATCGTATCGGATGCGTTTGAGTACGCCCGTCTTGCCCGCCCCGGCTTCAGCCATGACAATCACGCCGGGGGCGGACGGGTCGGGTACCTCGATCACCTCACGGATGGCGCTGACTGCCTCGCGGGACAGGCTGGCTACCTGGCCGAACGGGTGGACAAAGAAGGGAGTCGCCCAGAGCGTTTGCAGCATTTCGAAGGATTTCAGTGAGGCGTCCCCCTGAGCGTCTGCGGGGTCCTTCGGGCCCGGAGCCGGGCTCAGGTCTTCCCTTTCGGGAAACGTGCCCAGGGCCGCAACCTTCGTCAGGTATGCCTTCACCGACTCTTCAGATGGGACCTGGGGCTCGCGCGCCGCAAGGTGCAGGTTGTGGATCTCGATGCCGGTCACCTTGCCGTCGGCCTCACCCACATGAACGATGGAGCTGATGGTCGTATTCATAGGTTGTCGATTTTTACCCCCGTCAAACGGCCGTCTTTTCCGACCGTCTTTGCGTCGAGGTCGGCACTTACATGGCCGTCTCGCAGCGTGTTCAGCCGGACACCAACGACCTCGCCATAAACCGTATCGCTGACCGTTACCGTTACGTTCAACTTCCCGCTCAGCATCCGCATTACATCCGCCCCGCAGACCAGGCCGCCCTTGGCCACGTTCTTGACCCTGACGCCCACGTCCACTTCGGCAGCGCAACGGGCCTTCTGCCGCACCTGGCCGTCCGCCGCGCCTTCGAAAAGTCTCCCGTCCGTCGCGCGCAGGTAGAGGACCGGGACACCCCAGTCCCGTCCGCTTGGGTCCGCGTTGTAGGCGGCGATGCGGCCGGCGCTGACCGCGCGCTCGATATCCATCCCCCCCACGAGCGACCGATAGAATTGCCGGCTGAAGGCGATGGCGCAGATGTCGCGGATGGAATACTGGTTGGCGACAACGGCCGGGATCTCGGCCTTGACCAGGGCCGGTGCGATGCCGCTCCACACGCTGACGGCATCGCGCCTTCCGGTCTCGCACCCCCCCAGGACCGCCAGCCGGATACCGTTGCCGCGCAAATTGATTCCCAACTGATCGGCGGCCACGGTCTGGCCCTCCAGGGCCAGGCAACCGGTACCCGAGTAGGTCCCCGGGATGTCCCCCATCTGACGGGTGAACACTCCGTGGCCGGCGAAATAAAAAATGCCCGCGCCCGGCACGGCCGCCTGCACCTCATCGAGTGTGGCTTCTTCCAGGAATTTCACTTGGATGCCCGCCTGGTCCTTAAAAACCTTTTCCAGGTCGGTTTTCTCCTTGGACAGATCCAGCGGCGGCAGTCCCTCGGCGGACGCCAGCGCAGCCACTATCTTGATGTCCCCACTGTGCAAGGGGAGTGGAGACGGCGCCGGCAGCACCTCATGCCGGATAATCGCCGCCCGGGGGTCCAGGGCCAGAAAACCGTCCATGGCATCTCCGCCTCCGACCCGCTCCACGTACATGTATTCCCAGGGAATCACCCCCAACAGAGGCGGCAAGCGCAACCGCATCCGGATTCCGCCGTCCACCCCCACCTTCGACAGGCTGGCATTCAGGAGCTCTCGGACGCCGGTTGGTTTTCCCTCCTGCCGGGGAGGCAGCAGAAGCAGGGCCAGGGTTCGTCCGAGGGCTATCAGGCCCTCCCGGTCCAGTAAGCGCTTTTCCAGTTCGCCGAGGGACGCCTGAAGTTTCTTGTCGTCATATTCGACGGCAATTGCCTCTTCGGGTTTCATTTCCCCGGCCGGCGACTGCAGGACACGCACGTTGAATTTGCCCGTACGGGTCTTGTCCGGGTTTTTAACCACTGCCGCTCCGGAGGCTTCCAGGGTCATGTCCTGATATTGCATCGGATCTCCCCCCTTGTATGCTCGCCGTCATGCCCCTCACGCGTAATGCGCATGATAGGCTTTTAGCATGTCCGCCCAGCGGGTATCCTTCGCCAGGGCCGTCGCACCGTAAAACGGCGAAATCTGTTGCTCGCCGGATGGCATGAGATAGATCGTCACCCCGCCGATGCCGTCGAACCACTCGCCGCGGTGGCCTTCGGCGAGGACTGCGCCGGTGCCTGGTTGAAGCGAATGGACAACCTGCCCGGCGGCGTTTTTGACTTCGGCCGATGCAGCGTTCTCAGCCAGGAGGGCCGCTGCCAGGGAGCCGATGTCCCAGAGATGGTAATCGAACTTGTTGGGCGTGCGGGCCTTCTTGCGCGTTTCGTGCTGGAAAGCAGCCGATTGCGCCTTCCAGAGGACATCTGCCTGAAGCTCCATGCCGGCGATCAGGGCAACTGCCAGAAGGTCAACGCTTCCGGCGAGCGCATCAATCCGTGCCAAATCCAGGGCGGCCTTGGTGACGTCCCCCGCGGCTGGCGGATGGGCGGCATAATAGGCGGTGTATTTCGAGACCACCAACCGAGCGAAATCCGCTCCGCGCATTTCCGGGTGGGCACGCAACTCGCCCAGGATGGTATCGTAGGGCCAGCTGTGCCCGGGGACCAGCTCCTCCGAGGCGACCATAAAGCGCACTCCATTCCGGATTTGGTAGGCCACCTCCATGTTGGCCATGAGGCAGGCGTCCATACCCAGGAGTTCCAATGGCTGGTGGATGAATGACTGGATCGAGGCGACAACGCGCCCTAACTCCACGGTGTCGAGCGAATGCCCGGTGCCGTCATCAAACAGGACGGCGCGTTCGGCGGGCTTCTCCGGTTTTAGAATTCCGGCCAGCGAAGAGCGGAACAGGACCCTGCTCCCGGGCATCTGCGAGCGCTCGATGGATTCCGGGGTTTCCACCGGGCGGCTGCCGTGCACCTCGCCCGCGACGGCCTCGATCTCATGCGGCATCCAGCCGCTGCCATGGCTCCACAGGACCAAGCCATACCGTTCGGCCGGGTATCGGCTGTACGCCCACTGGGCCGTTTCGATCAAGCGGTCCGGGTCGCCCGAATCAAACTCCTGCAGCTTTTCCTGCTCCAGGACCTTTTCCGGGTCGCCGACAATGCAGCGAACCGCGCCGTCTTCACCGTCGAACAGCACCCCGTGAACGACTTCGCGGGTGCTGCCGATGTCGACAATCTGCTTGAGGCTGCGATCGCCCAACTCCTGAAGGTTGTTGTGCGCGGCAATGTAAGTGAGGATCGTCCATTGGGTCTTTGCCATAGCCGTTCCCGTATCCCCCTTTATCAGGTTTTTAGTCGCCTTTAACGCCGGACGTTGCTTCGCGATCGTCGCCCGGGCGCTTGACTCTGAGTTCGGCGTGCCTTGCGATGAGTCGCTCCACCGTGTTGCTGTAATCGTCGTCGGCGGCCTTGAGATCGGCCTGCACGGTCTTGGCCTCCAGCATGTACATCAGCCGGGTCCAATAGGTGTTGAAGGCCACGCCCAGCCAGGAGATGAACTCCAGGTTCTCTTCCAGCGCCTGCAACGGTTGGCGGATGAAGAACATCAGAAAAGTGCCGGCGCCCAGGCCGGCGAACACGACCGCCACCGGGGACGAACCGTCGCGCAGCCCTGCCACGGCGGCTACCACGAACAGGGCGATGCCGACGACGAACATGGCCCCGTACATCCAGATTGTAAGGTAGTATGGTTTCATAAAGGCTTCGAGGGTGCGCCGGAACATTTCCTCGTTATTTTGAAAACCGTTGACCATGTACTCGATCCAGGCCCGGCGCACTTCCTCGGGCGCCTTCGGGCCGTCGGAGGACCCCGCCGTAATCAACGGCAGTTTGGCCCTTCCGGCGCCGCCGTGCTCAGTTCCCGGCTTGTTGAGCATTTCGCCGCCGAGGGCGTGTGCAGAATCGTTTGCAGGATCGGATTGAGGCATCGGCCTTCTCCTCCCTATGGACCCGTCGTTTGAAGCCAAGCGGACCCGCTGGAACCACAGTGGCACCCAGCGGCCCTTCGATCTCCGCGTTCTCAAAAATGAACCGCCGCCCGGTGGTCCGGAACTCAGATCGCAAAGGGTTTCTGACTTTCGAACTTCCTGCTGGTTTTTCCCACATTCACAAGGCCAGCAACCGGCCGGCGATCCGGTCGGCGACTCGCTGGGCCTTGTCAGCGCCGGCCGCCTTTAGGCCTTTCGTTGGCGTCCGTTTGGCGGCAGACTGCTCGAAATAGGCCCCCATGGCGTCTCTTCCGGCTTTCACCAGGGCGCTGCGGCGCCCATCGCTCATGTCGAACTCGGTGGTGCCGTAGCCTCCGGACGGAAGCCGGACCACCATGTCCTCGAACTCGTCTATCACCATCTTGTCGTGCGCGCCCGTCATGGTGTCGATCAACCGGCGCAGGCGCTTGACGGTCTTGAGCTCTCCGGGCTTCACGTCGACATCCAACAGGATCCCCTTCGTTGCGGGCGGCTGAGGCACAGGCAACGACTCATCGATCAGCAGCCCCAAAACGGCGTTGTCCTGTTTCAGCCCCATCAGCCGCGTCACCTGGGGTTCGCCGGAAATGAAAAGCTCGATCGGGAAGTTGGAGAGAATGCCGCCGTCGACGATCGCATGGCCGGCGATGTCACGCCCCGTATAGCCGCCCCAGCCCTTCTCCCAGATCACTTCGTCCCAGACGAGCGGAATGCTCATGGACATCCTGACGGCCCAGACCAGGGGACAGCCCGGCGCGGTGCGGTGATTGAGCACGAGCAGACGGCTGTCGGCGGTGTCGGAAGCCACCACGGAAAGATCGATGCCGGTCGCCGCAAAAAACTGTGACAGGGTCATGCCGCTGAATTGGCGCCGGCCATCCTTCCACGGGCCGGTGTCGAGTTTATTCTGCAGCCAGGTGATGAAACGCCCGGCGGAAAACCAGCCGCCACGCTCGACGAGGGCAAAGAAGTGGCGCGAACTCGCATGGTCGGCCAACGCTTCCGAGATAGTGTCGTCCATATGGTTTTCGAGAAACCCAGGCAGCGGCTTGATATTAATGTTGCGCAGCAAGTCGCGGATGGCGCTGGTTCTGATTTGCTCCCGAGTGAAAGGAGGCGGGTCGCCCATGAAACCGGCGAACACCGATTTTCCGTTTTCTTTTTCCGTCAGAGCTTCAAGCATTTCCCGGGCCGTGTACCCTGCGGCAAGCAGGGCCGCGGTGATCGCGCCGGCCGAGGTGCCCAGCAGCCTCCCGAACGTGTGCTTGCGGTTCACGAATTCCTCATACGCGCCGACAAACACCATCCCTTTGGCACCGCCGCCTTCAAATACGAGGTCGAATTTCATGAATCTCCTCCTGGTTTGCTTGCGTTACGGATGCTTGCGTTTCCGCTCAAGAAACTCTTTTCGGGGAAATTTCCGGAATAAACGGTGGGTATCTCAGGGATCAGCGGCTTTCCAATGCCGATGGGAGTAAAGCCCGGCGCGGTGGGCTTGGCTTTGCTGGCGGCCGGCGCAAGGCGCGAGACGTTGACCGCACCCCGGGCAAATTCCAGCTTGGCCTTGGGCGAACCCCGGGCCCCTGCCTGGAAGCGGCCAATGGCGCCGAGAGAAAGCTTCTCTGTGAATTCCTCCGCCGCGACGACGACATTGCCGGTCAGAAAAGAATGTTCCATGGCCCCTTCGTCCTTTCCTTTGGTGAATTCGATCCCACAAGGTCTGGATGCAGCAACCAGGAAAAAGCGTCAGGCGGGCAGTCTTTCTCCCGGTTACGGGAAACATGGATTCAAATGGCGATGGAGCCTGCCGGAAAATACCGCTGCGAAGTCAATTCGCTTTCGTGCGCAAAAGAACCGAGGTCGCAACCATGCCGGCCAGCACGAATCCGGCATAACGTAATGCGTTAAATATAGGTCAGCCTCACCAAAGAAGCAAGTCGCGGAAGAGACGCAAATTTGATGTCGGATCGATTCTGAGGATCCCGCTGCTCCTTAAACCGACACGAAATGTATTCCGGGGGAAGATTTTGGTTGAACTTGATTGGTTCACATTAAGGTATTGACAGCATCCCAAAATTAGATCTATAAATGGATCAAAAATTTGATCAAATATTACCACCCGGCATTTCCATTCCCACGCTGGCCAAACTCTATTCTGCAGTGGAGATAGACCTGATGAGGACGAAAACATCCAACGGCAATTCCAAAGACATCTTAGCCTATGAGGCGATCAAGAAGCTTTTCTTTAGCCGGAAATTGCCTCCAGGACAAAAGATCATTTATCGCGACCTCGAAGAGGCCTTGGGCATGAGCAAGACTCCGATCATTTCAGCTCTTGTGCGACTGGAGAGGGAAGGTTTGGTGGTTTCGAAACAAAACCGGGGCTACTTTGTAAGGCAGCTCACGGCGGAAGACGTCCGGCAAATGTACGATCTTCGGGTACGTCTTGAAGAGATCGCACTGGACTATGCGCTTGCGAAGGTTGCTCCGAAGAGTCTCGATGGTCTGAAGTCAGCGCTGGATGCATATATCTCTTACAACGCTCAGGTCTATGACGCCAAGCTTTATAAAATCGATGCCGAATTTCACACCGCCATCGCTCGTTTGGGCGGCAACAGCTTTTTGGTCAACGCGCTTGAGCAATTCTATCTGACTGCCTGGCTGAGCGTGAACGTGGTTGTCTTCACCCCTTTCATTGATCGCTTCAAGGCGGATCACCGTGCTCTTTATCAGGCCATCAAACAAGGCGACCGTAAAGCAGCCAAAAGTATCATGCGCCGTCACATGCGCACTGCGTTTTCGGCCGTCGCGGCTTCCGCAACCGATACGGTTGAGGATGACGATTAGTGCAACCCACAGGCGAAGGGAGAAAACCATGTCCGATCAATTGATGAAGCATTTCAAAGGAATCAATCGTCGTGAATTTCTCGTAACCGGCCTGGGGGCCGGCGTCGTGGCGCTTGTGCCGCGTCTCGCCTTTTCACAGGGAGCCGAGCCCTATCGCATCGGAGTTCTGTTGCCCACCACCGGAGCTGGCGCAAATTACTCCGAACGCCCGATTAAAGGGCTGCCGCTGATCGCGGCCGAAATCAACAAGCGTGGAGGATTTCTGGGTAAACATCCCATCGAGTTGATCTTCCGGGACACCCAGACCAAGCCCGACGTTGGCGCCCGTGAGGCCCGATCGCTTATTCTAAATGAAAAAGTCAAAACCGTTATTGGCGCTTGGTCATCGGCCGTGGCCATGGCCGTACAGGAAATCGTTCATGAATACAAAGTCCTGCACCTGGCGGCGACCAGCAACTCATCAAAAATCGTGAACGAGAATTACACACCCTATACCTTTATGTTCGGCCCCAACTCACAGATGCAGTCCTCTGCAACCGTCGTGGCGGTCTCGAAGATGATCAAGGAAAAGGGCTGGAAGAATTACGTGACGCTGGGACTGGATTACGAGTGGGGGCGGGACGCCCAGAAGGTTTTTGTCGCGGAATTGGCCAAGGTTTCGCCCGAGACCAAGCTATCGAAGGAATTGTGGGCTAAGTTGGGGGAAACCGACTTCACATCCTACATCACGGCGATCATGGGACTCAAGCCGGATTTCGTTTTTGGCGCCATCGCCGGGAAAGACAACGAAACGTTCCTGCAGCAGGCGAAGGCCGCCGGGTTCTTCCAACGGGTGGTATACCCTGGTGTATTCCTGCCGGTGACAGAGTTGATGCAACAGAGGCAGACGCTGCCCAGGGGAATTTTCGGACTTAACCGATGCCCATTCTTCGCTCTGATGGACAAGCCCTTGATGAAGAAATATGTGGAGCTCTATCAGGCTAAATTCGGTAAGGACGACTTTCCGGACGACTTTGCCTGCATGTATTTCGACTCTTTGAACGGCTTGGATCAGGCCATCACCAAGGCGGGAACCATCGCGACCGAGGCGGTGCGCAAAGCCATGACGGGTGCCACTCTGGACACCTGCCGGGGCAAGCTCACTTTTCGGGATTGCAACAACCAGCTCGACTGCGCATCCTATCTTGGAGAAGTGGTGGATGTACCTGAATACCCCTTTCCCATCTTCAACCCGAAAACATTGATTGTCGTCGAGGGGCGTGATGTCTGGTTACCGGCCAGTTGCGAAGATGTCCGCAAGATCCAGAAGAAACGAGCTTAACGGCTTGGGCCGGCCGTGACACCCGTTGCGGTCGGCCTGTCCGAGACACGGCAGTCGTTGCCAAGAGCGCCCGTCAACCGCAACGAGGGAACCATGCCAACCGATTGGGGAAGCCTTCTAATTCAACTCTTCAGCGGCCTAAGCCGAGCGATGATGCTGTTTCTGGTTTCTTCCGGTCTTTCGCTCATCTTCGGAGTAATGAACATTCTCAATTTTGCTCACGCCACCCTGTGGCTTCTGGGCGGCTACATCACTTTTTCCATCTATACTCTGCTGGCTGGCTATTACGGGGTCTCAATCCTTCTGCTTGCGCCGGCGGTGGTTGCCGCCACCCTTGCGCTCTTCGCCATCGGTTGGGCCATCGAGCGCACCCTGGTCCGGAGGATGTACGGACGGGAGTTGCCGGAGCAGCTGCTGCTCACTTTTGCCCTGATCTTAATCATCGGCGATCTCATCCGCCTTTTCTGGGGAGTTCAGAACCTGCGCATCGTTTTGCCGATCGAACCCATGCCGGTACTGGGCTCATTCGTAAACCCATATCTATTTTTCATCATCGCGGTCGGCTTGATAGTGGCCGGGCTTTTATGGTGGTTTCTGGCGCGCACCCGCACCGGAAAAATAGTGCGGGCAGCGGTTTACAGCAGAGACATGGTGTCCGCTTTAGGAATCCGCATCCCTAACATCTATGCGTTGGTTTTTGCCCTGGGGGTGGCCATCGCCGCCTTTAGCGCCGGAGTATTTTTGCCCATCATTCCGATCGGCCTCGGGATGGATATGGATCTCATCGTTCAATGCTTCGCGGTAGTGGTTATCGGCGGCTTTGGAAGCATCGTCGGCACCTTTGTCGCCTCGCTCCTGGTCGGCATCGTCTATTCTTTTTCTATTCTGATTTGGCCGGACGGGGCCTTGGCCATCATCTTCGTAATTCTGGTGGCTGTTTTAATCTGGCGACCGTGGGGCTTGTTTGGAACCGAAATGCGCTTTTGACGGATCCGGATGCCGGAACAGCGGCCCGCGGTTAGCCGTGCGCTTTGCATTTAAGGAGGCAGAGACCGACTCATGATTAAGAGCCTTTTCGACAAAGTCGACCTCACACCGCCGGTACTCTTGGTTTTAGGCGTGCTGTTCCTGCTTCTGCCCTTGCTGCCGGGGGAGTTTCCGCTCGTGGTCGGCACGGAAATATTGATCCTGGGTCTGTTCGCTTTGAGCTTCAACCTGATTTACGGTTACATGGGGCAGATTTCTTTCGGTCACGCGGCGTTTTTCGGCCTGGGTGCCTACACGTCCGCATTAATCCTGAGGCCGATGATCGAAGCAGGACAGCTCGGGTATGTGGGTTTTTTTCTGGCACTGGCGGCGGCGGTACCGGTATCGGCATTCGGTGCGCTGATCGTTGGCTTTTTTTGTGTGCGATTGACCGGCATTTACTTCGCCATACTATCCCTCGCCTTTGGTGAACTGTTATTCTACATTGTCTTTTCGTGGTACAGCTTTACGAAAGGCGATGACGGCATCCAAGGATTGATGGCGCCTTCCGTTCTCAAATCCGGCTTGGTCTATTATTATTTCACCTTGGCCGTGGTTGTCATGGCCGCCCTCCTGCTGTGGAAGATAACCCGATCGCCCTTCGGCTTCACTCTACGCATGTTGCGTGACAATCAGAACCGCACGGCCTTCTTAGGCATAGACATTCGAAGGGTGATGCTGCTCAACTTTGTTATCGCCGGGGCTTTTGCCGGCCTGGCGGGGGCCTTGTGGGGGCCGTTCCAGCGCTCGGTTTCCCCGGCGCTTTTGGGCTGGCATCAGTCGGGTGTTCCCGTTTTCATGACCCTCATAGGCGGAGCCGCCCACTTTGCGGGTCCTTTGGTGGGATCGATTATCTACACCGCTCTCAATGCCTACGTCACCCAATTCACCACCTACTGGTCGCTGACCATCGGTCTTATCATCCTGGGTATGGTTTTGTACCTGCCCGGTGGGCTTTTGTCGGTCCTGGACGGCTGGCGGCAGCGGAGGAGAAAGGCTGGGACATGAGCCCTTCCATTCTGGAAGTTCGCGATCTGAACAAGGTGTTTGGTGGGATTTCCGCTACCAAAAACGTTGATTTCGACTTGGCGCCAGGGGCCAAGGAAGCCATCATCGGCCCCAATGGGGCCGGAAAAAGTACTTTTTTTGCGCTGGTGAGCGGTTACCATCGCCCCGACACCGGATCAATCCGTTTCGACGGCAAAGAGATCACCGGGCAAAAACCGCACGAGATTGCCCGATTGGGTATATCGCGCGCCTTTCAGGTTAGCAATATCTTCCCCCGCCTCACTGTGGAAGAAAATGTCCGCTCGGCCATTCAAGTTCGTCGCGGCAAGGCATTCGATTTGTTCAGCCGGGCTGATATGGTAGGTTTGGAGCGAACGGAGGAAATTCTTTCCCTGTGCAACCTAAGCCCAAAGAGATCCCGGCCGGCCGGCGAGTTGTCGCAGGGCGACAAGAAAAAGCTTGAACTATCCCTCGCTTTGGCGGGTCAGCCCAAACTTCTTCTGTTGGATGAACCTACGGCCGGAATGAGCATCGAGGAAACCAAGGAGACCATGGAGCTGGTGGACCGGCTCAACGCGACTTTTGGCCTCACGATCCTTTTCACCGAGCATGACATGGCCGTGGTATTCAACCATGCGCAGCGTATAACGCTGCTCCATCGGGGCCAAATCATAATGACCGGGACTCCGGCCGAGGTTCGGGCCAATGAGCAGGTTCAGAAAATTTACCTGGGAGGACAGGCATGAGCGGACCGCTCGAAGTCGAAAACCTCCACGCGTTTTACGGTACGAGCCATGTACTTTTCGGCATCAACCTCACCGTTCACCCGGGTGAATGTGTATGTCTTTTAGGTCGAAATGGAGTCGGTAAAACGACCACGATGAGGTCGATCATGGGCTTGGTGCCGGCCCGGGATGGCCGGATTACCTACGACGGCCGCAACCTCAGCGGTTTGCCGCCCCATGAAATTGCGCGCAGCGGAATCGGCTTCGCCCCGGATGCGAGACTGATTTTTCCGGATTTAAGCGTGCGCGATAATTTGGAAATCGCCATTAAGCCGCCCTTAGCCTCCGGAACATTACCCTGGACGCTTGAGAGGATTTACAAGCTATTCCCAATTTTAAAACCGCTTGAGGCCAATGCCGGCGGCTACCTGAGTGGCGGGGAACAGCAGATGCTCACCGTCGGCCGGGCCTTGATGGGCAACCCCACTTTGCTGCTTCTCGATGAACCGGTGGAAGGCCTTGCGCCGGTGGTGGTTCAAGAATTGACGCAGCAGATCATAGAGCTTAAAAACACCGGGATTTCCATACTTTTTGCCGAGCAGAATCTATCTTTTGCCACCCAAGTAGCTGATCGGGCATACATCATAGAAGGCGGCCGAGTGCGCTTCGATGGCCGGCTTGAGGATTTGGAGCGGCAGCCCGAGATCAAAGCAAAATACCTGATGATCTGATCGTCAACTGCAACATTTAGAGAGGAGCATGACATGTCTTCTGGAATTGTGTCAGTGGTTCAAGCGGGGGCTGTCCCCTACGATCGGCAGCGCTGCCTGGAAAAGGCTGCCGATCTTGCGGCCGATGCAGCCCGCCAAGGCGCCAAGCTAGTAGTATTTCCTGAGGCGTTTGTCTCGGCATATCCGAAAGGGCTTGACTTTGGAGCTCGGGTAGGAATGCGTTTGCCCGAAGGCAGGGATGAGTACTTGCGCTACTTTGAAAGCGCCGTCGATGTTCCATCGCCGGCGACGGATATGCTGGCGCAGGTCGCCCGCAAGAACCAGATCACCTTGCTCATCGGGGTGATCGAGCGCGCCGGCGGGACCCTTTACTGCACCGTTCTTTTTTTCTCGCCGGAAGGGGAACTGGTGGCCAGGCATCGCAAATTAATGCCTACGGCCATGGAGCGGCTGATCTGGGGATTCGGTGACGGATCCACGCTGCCGGTGGTCGATACTCCCTTGGGGCGCGTCGGCAGCGTGATCTGTTGGGAAAACTACATGCCCATGTTGCGCATGGCGATGTACGCCAAAGGCGTTCAGCTTTACTGTGCTTCGACGGTGGATGACCGGGACAGCTGGATACCCACCATGCGCCACATTGCTTTCGAGGGCCGCTGTTTTGTGCTTTCGGCCTGCCAATATATCAAGCGCGGAGCCTATCCGGCGAGCTATCCTTCGATTCATGGCGATGACCCGCAGACCGTGGTCATTCGGGGTGGAAGCTGCATCATCAACCCTCTTGGCGAGTTTCTCGTGGATCCGGACTATGAAGGCGAGAAAATTTTGACCACCGAGATCGATCGGGAGCAGATTCCAAAAGGAAAATACGATTTCGATGTGGCAGGCCATTATGCGCGCCCTGACATATTCCGGCTTTACGTTAACGAACGTCCGCAAACGGCAGCCGTTTTCAGCCGCGGCGATCGTCCGGACCCATTTGTCGAAAACGGATCCGGTTCATGATCGAGGTCCCTTGGTTTGTGTCTACGGTTCTTGGGCAGCCTTCCATGATAAGTGGTAGGTCTCGACGCTGTCGACGAATCCGCCGTGTTTCGGTTGCCACCCCAGCAGGTGAACTGCTTTGCGGCTGTCCACGTGCTGGTCCAGCGCGAGACATTCGGCAAAATCGCCCATGGTCTTGGCGGCTTCGGCAACGGGCACCAGCTTGATTGCGCCGGTGTAGCCGGTTGCGCGGGCCACCGCGTCGAGCATGTCGCGGATGCTCCAGCGTGAACGGTCCGTGATGTTGAAGATCTCGCGGCCGAGCCTGCTTTCCCCGGCGCGAACATAGGCATCGGCCAGGTCGTCGGCATGGACCATGGTCCAGCGGTTGCTTCCGTCACCGATCGCCTGGAGCGACTTCGCCTTGAACGCCCCGGCAAACCACATGCCGGTCAGCCCTCCTTGCCGGCCGTACAAGCAGCCGGGGCGGATCACGATCCCACGCACACCGGCTGCGCCGAGCACGAGCTGCTCGGCGGTCGGGCGCTGTGCCACAAGCCTGGGCGGGTTCAGCGGGCTGGTTTCGTCGGCCAGTGCGCTGCCGGTGTTGCCGTAGACCCACGCACCGCTCGTGTAGATGACCGTCTTGGGTTGCGGGCCCTGCTGGCCGAGAGCCAGGAGCGCCTCGACGGTCTGCCGGTCCACGGCAAAAGTGTCGGCCTGGTAGTCGACGGCCGCGTGGATCAGAACCGAGCAATTCTTCGCGGCGTCGCGCCAGCTGTCGGGTTTCTGCATCGCCCCGATCACCGGCCGAATCTCGTGCCGGGCGACCCGGCGGGCTTTTTCCTCGCTGCGCACAAGCCCCCAGACCTCGTGGCCGGCTCTGCAGTAGGCCGATGCGACGCTAAATCCTATGTATCCCGTTGCCCCGGTGATGAAAACTTTCATGGCGGCTTCCTTTCGATTATTGCGGCTTCAATCATGACGGCTTCGTAATGCGTCCAACTTCGGCGTCGAGCTTCATCGCGTTGTCATGCGGCGTACGATCCGTACGCCGCATGACAAGAGATTCGCGCCTTGAATTTGGAAATTTTTACAAAGGCGTCGGTAAATCGACTTTTTCGAACCAACCTTCACAGCCTCATGGGTATGCATCCTGGTGCACTCTGGCAAGAGGACAGGGGCACACCGTCCAACGGAGTGGAGGGGGAATTTCGGCCGCGACGGTGAAGGCTAAAAGGATCCGTTACAGACGCCAGAAAATGTGTCACAATAGTTCACAATGCAACAACACAAAGTGCATGGGCGGAACAACATGCAGACGAAAGTCAAGGGCCGTACCACCATTCGCGCCGCTGCGATTTGTTTCCTGGCTTCGGCGGTGTTCGAGCTTTTGGATCTCGCCTCGCCCGTGCCGCTTCTGGGTGCCATGCGAAGTGGCCTGACGGGGATGGGCTATCACCTCATTTTCACCGCGGTCTTTTCAGGAATGGGGATCGGCCTGTGGACCGGAAAGGCTTGGGGATACGGGATGCTCATGGCCGGCACGGCGGCCTACTCGATCGACAAGGCGCAGTTGCTGCTCGCACCTCAGACGTTTTACGAATTCATTCTGCAGCAGTTCACGACCCCGAGCACGCGGGAGATCTTTGCGCTGGTGCCGAAAGATCTGGCGCTTCAGGTGATGACGGCGGCGTACCTGGTGATCGTCTTGTGCTGGTGGGGTTTTGCATTCTACATTCACCGGCGCCGGTCCTACTTCGACCAAGGCGCCGGATAACCGCACGCTTATGGGGATTTGGCGACCCTTGGCCGGCTGAGGTATTCTCGCAGAAATGAATCGATGATTCTTACCTTGTCCGGCTTAAGGAACTCCTGCCCGCCGTGACCGGCGCCGTTGAGGACAATCAGGCTGACGGGTACCCCCGCCCCTTTCAAGGCGTCGGCAAAGGCCTCGCTCTGCTGGAATGGAACGGTGTTGTCCGCATCGCCATGCATGATCAAAAACGGCGGATCGTCCTTGGATACATACGTGATCGGGCTGGCCTTCCGTGCGATTTCAAGAACCCGGTTGCCACTGCCGCCCAGAAGCTCGGCAACCGGGTGTTCGGCCATCGCAGGGTCCGTGCACACACGCCTGAGATCAGCGCGCCCGTACCAGTCGATCACCCCCTGCACCCTGCTGGATTCGACGGGAGGCCCTGGTTCCCACTCGGCAGCGTCTCCGGCCGTGCCGAGCAGCGCGGCCAGATGCCCTCCGGCCGAGTCCCCCCAGGCGATCACACGATCCCGGTCAATTTTGTACTGGGTGGCGTGCGCCCGCAGCCAGCGTATCGCCGCCTTGCAGTCCTCGATCTGGGCGGGGAACTTGGCATCCTGGCTCAAGCGGTAATTAATGCTGGCCACGACGAAGCCCTTCTGCGACCAAGGCAGAGGGATGCAGCCGTCCTTGCTGCCCTGTTTCCACGCGCCGCCATGGATCCACACGATCAGCGGGAAGGGTCCGTTGCCTTCGGCCGGAACGTAAAGGTCAAGCTTCTGGCGGTCATGGCCGCCGGGCACATAAGATAGGTCCTTGAAAACCGTCAAGCCCGTGGGGTATGCCGGGGGTGTTGCAGATGGCTGCGATTGCTGCGCAAAAGCAAAGCCTGCCACAAGGGGTGCGGAAAGGAGCAGAACAATCAGGTATTTCATTCGTTGACCAGCGCTAACGATACGGAAATGATCACCCGCCCCGTTTAAGGCGCATGGCCTCCTGTTTTCAGGGTTTACGTGTGCTTAAGAATCAGATGATAATCAATATTAATTAAGTTGGCAACAGCGGGGCAGACCAGCATCTGCCGGACTAAGACAGTGCTTCGGTTATGACCCGCGGGAACTCATCGGGATAGCCGGCCTTCGGGCGCGCTTCACGGCCGCTGGGTGAACCCTTTTCATCGGTCGCCACGAGGCGAAAGCCTGTACCTATTTTTTGGGATTAACGGTCTTCCAGGCCTTGACGAACTCGTCGACGAAATCTCCGGTCACATCCCTGATTTCGGAAAGATTCGAGGTTATTCCCAATTCATCAGGAATCCTCAGTATGGTTGCCGTTACTTTGACATTGTTGCGAACCAGTTTGACCGGCTCCATCAAAGCCAGCCGTACTTTATAGACATAGCCGAGTGAGCATTTCAAAGCATCCACATAGAGATAAAGGCACGGGGCGTCCGGTTTTTTCTCGGCCTCTTCCTCCGACAGGACTCTTACGCCGCCCATTCGCAGCCTGAATTCCATGTCCTCCCGCAGGGTGCTTCGGAACAGCCCATCGCGTTCGATATCCGGTCTGATCCGGTCCACGGTCAAACGAAACCCGTCCAGGCCGCGCAGCAGTTCGCGTTCCGCGGCGCTGAGGTGGGCCATGGCGTGGGTGGAGATTGCCAGAATCGCGAACATGACAGCCGAGACTACAATGCATTTTTTCATTCAGCCGATTCCTTTCGCCCCCGTGCGGGGGGTTGTTGCATTTCAAACCCGGTCAGGTGGCCTCGCAACCTTCACGCTTTCGGCGGAGGCCGCCAGGGCTGCGATTTGAACCAGGCGACGGTGTAAGCGGTCAGCATTAAAATGACGATGCCGGCCGCGTTCACAACGATGGTTTTCGGGATGCTGCGCCCCCAGACATCCAGAGCCATGCCGGCCGAAAAGGACAACGCGATCCCGGTGAGAAAAACCGGCAAGGCCTGCTGGCCGGTTTGGACGAAAGGCGCGGCATAGAGGCTGTGAAGCGTTTCTTCGTGGCCTTTGAGAAGGGTCACCGTTAGATTTGCCAGACACAGGAAATGTACGTAGCGCAGGATTCCGAGATTGGTTTTGGCCACGAAGGGTTCGAGGGATATCCTTAGGGTTTCGAGCCATTTCACGCCGGAATAAGTCGGAAAATGGCTGACCGGGATGGCCAAGATCACAATGGCGGCGCAGAATGCTGTCAGCCAGCCGCGGAAGGGCAGGGGTTTGACCCAGCCTGCAGCAAGGAAAAAGCCGGTGTAAAACAAGAATTGCCACGCGAAGGGATTGAAAAACCATGGCCGGTAAAACGCCATCTCCGCGGGCAATTCCCATCCGAACAGGTGCACGCAAAGATACAGCGCGACGCTGGCAAGCCCGGCGAGCGCCACATGTGCCCGGGCGAGCAGCATCAGCAGCGGCATCATCGCCAGGACCGCCATGTACATGGTCAGGATGTCGAAATAATTGGGCACGTAGATCAGGGCATACAAACCCAGCAGGGCCGCCTGGGTGTGCTCGAAAAAAAAATCCAGATTCATCAGGCTGACGTAATCGATGCCGGTGTCCAGGAAGCGGTCGCCCGCTACGCACAGCGTTGCGAAGATGAAAAACAACCCCAGGTTGCAGGCGTACAGCTCGGCGACACGCTTGACAATGCGGGCTGTGCCGATGAAAAAACCGGCGCGGCTGAAAATCTTGCGGTAGGCCAGGGCGGCGGCATAGCCCGAGACAAAAACGAAAATATCCGCCGAGTCGCTGAAGCCAAAGGCTCCCGGTTTGAACCGGGCCAGCCAGTTGTCCGGCATGTGGGAGATGAAAATCAGCAGCAGCGCGATGCCGCGGAAGAAATCCAGCCTCAGATCACGCAGCTTTGGCTTAAGGGGGATATCCGCCATACACGGACTCGGCATGCTTGTTCTTTAACACTCTGCTGGAGCTTACCGCCCAGCATCTCAAAATTTTCCTGAGCAGGCAAGAGGGGTGGAGTCGATCCTGTCAGGGTGCTGAAAAACAAGCCTCAGGCCGTCAGCCAAGGCGTGCGGTGTTTTGGAGAGTGCAGCATACGCATTGATATGTGAGCATTTATAAAAGCCGCACAACGCCGCTTCCCGGCCTTTTACAACATCCTGCTATAGTTTCCCAAACAGCTCGCCCAGTTGCTCCAGGTGTGCGCGTTCTTCGCCGGCGACGTGCATGAGCACGGTTTTGCTTTCAGCGGTTTTGGCTTCGCCGGCGGCGCGCTGATAGAGGTCCAGCGCCTGGGCCTCGATCGCCATGGCCAGAGAGACGACGTCTGTTGCCTTTTCCAGGTCCGGTTGATACCGGTTGAGGTATTCTGCGGTCGTAAGCCCTCCCTCCATCGCTGGTGTGACCGTTTTTTGCGCAAAATCCTCCCGGCTCACGGCCGCACCGGTCATCTTGATGTACTCGTTGAAAATACGATCCTGGTGTTTGACTTCGATGGCGGCAAGCTGGCCGAACAAACGGCGCGCATTTTCATTTGTTACTTTCGGGACCATCGACTGATAAAACTCAAACAAACCCTCCTCGAGGGCATACGCCACCACCAGCGTTTCTTCCGGGGCCTCTTTGCCCGAGAACAGGTCCAGTCCCAGGTCCTGCGGCCCAACCGCCTTTCCACTGTTCCAGGCCTTGATCCCCCCGGTCAGGTTGAACACCTCCCTGAACCCTTTGGCCGCCAGCACCTGGGACGCCACCCGGCTGCGGCCTCCGATCGCGCAATACACGATGGTCGGTTTCTCCGCATCAAGCTCCGGCACGCGGCCGCCCAGCTCCGGCAGGGGAATCAGTTTCGCTCCCGGAAGGTGTTCGGATTCATACTCTGCGGGCTGCCGCACATCCAGCAGCGTGAAAGCGTCTCCGGCCGTGTGATTCATGTAATTTTTGGCCTCGGATGCATCGAACGATCTTACGGGGGTAAAAAACTGTTTCCAGCGCATGCTGCCCATCCTTTTATCGGGTTGGAGGGTGTTTGTCGGGAAGCGGTTTGTATGGTAACTACCGCAGGGTTGGACGTCAACGCAATCCCCGGGCAGGAAGAGTGCCCGGTCGCATTCCGGTCCGTTGCGGGCAGCAGCCGGCACCAGAAGCTCGTACAAAGGTGTTGAAAAAGAAGCATCAGGCCGTCAATATTGGAATACCCTTTTACTGTCAAGTCCGTCGTGTTAACATCGCTTTCAGCAGAGTGTTCACCGCCTGCGCCGGATCGAAAAGCATGGAACGCTGAACTTTCCCCGGAGATCGTCGCCCGTGTTCAAGTTCATCCACGCCGCTGACATTCACCTGGACAGCCCGCTTTTGAAGCTCGATGCCTACGAGGGAGCACCGGTGGGAGCGATCCGCGGAGCGACCCGGCGCGCGTTTGAAAACCTCGTGCAGACGGCCCTTGACGAGAAGGTGGCCTTTGTGCTGATCGCCGGCGACCTCTACGACGGGGACTGGAAAGACTACAACACGGGGCTCTATTTCGTGTCCCAGATGGGCAAGCTGCGCGAGGCCGGCATCCCGGTATTTGTGGTGGCCGGCAACCATGACGCCGCGAGCACCATCACCAAGTCCCTGCGCCTGCCCGAGAACGTGCGCCTGTTCCCGGCCGACCAGCCTGCCACCGCCCGCATGAAAGGCCTTGACGTCGCCGTCCACGGGCAGAGCTTCGGTTCCCCGGCCGTCACCACCGATCTTTCGCGCCTGTACCCGCCCGCCGTGCCGGGCTGCTTCAACATCGGGCTGCTCCACACCTGCGTGAACGGTCGCGAGGGGCACGCGCCCTACGCCCCCTGCACTCTGGATGCCTTGCGCGACAAAGGCTATGACTACTGGGCCTTAGGCCACGTGCACCAGCGCGAGGTGCTCCTGGAGAACCCCTGGGTCGTCTTCGCCGGCAACACCCAGGGCCGTCACGCCCGCGAGACCGGCCCCAAGGGCTGCATGCTGGTGAGCGTGGGCGGCTCAGAGCCCCTGTCGCTCGACTTCCGGCCGCTCGATGTCGTGCGCTGGGAAGTCGCCGTAATCGATGCCGGGGGGGCCGGGCGCGGCTATGACGTCGTCGACCGTTTCCGCGCGACCCTTTCAGCCCTCCTGGCGCGCAGCCCGGATGTGCTCAGCGTCGCGCGCGTGTTGATCGATGGCGAAACGGCCGCCCACGATGAGCTTCAGGCGGACCCGGAGCGCTGGGCAAACGAAATACGCTCCGTTGCCGTGGACGAGGGCGGAGACCACGTTTGGGTTGAAAAGGTCAAGCTTCGCACCCGGCCGCCGGTCGCGAAGCTTGCAAAACCAGACGGTGCGCTCGGCGAGTTGTTGAGCCTGATGGATGAGCTGGCCGCCGACCCGGAGGCGTTGCGCGGACTGGGCTCCGAGCTTTCGGAGCTCGAGAAGAAACTCCCCCGGGAATTCAGGGAAGGCACGGACGGGTGGCGCCCGGACGAGCCGGGCTGGCTTGCCGGCATGCTCAGCGAGGTGCGGCCCATGCTGGTCCAGCGCCTTTTGCGGAAGCGGGCGGCCGAATGAAGATCCTCCGCCTCGATCTCATCGCCTGCGGGCCCTTCACCGATACGGCTATCGATCTTGCCGCCGGGACGGAGGGTTTGCACATCGTCTATGGGCCCAACGAGGCCGGCAAGAGCTCGGCTTTGCGCGCGCTGCGGCACCTGCTCTACGGGATACCCGAACGGACGCCGGACGCCTTCCGACATCCCTTTAGCAAGATGCGGATCGGGGCGGTGCTGAAGTCCGCCAGGGGCGAAGCACTGGAGGTGGTACGGCGCAAGGGCCGCGGCAGCACCCTGCGGCACGCGGACGACAAGACCGCGATCGAGGAGACCGAGTTGCAGCACTTCCTGAACGGGGTCGATGCCGACCTTTTCGCCACGATGTTCGGCATCGGCTACGAGGACCTCGTGCGCGGTGGCCGCGAGATCATCCAGGGCGGCGGGGATCTGGGAAGACTCATCTTCGCGGCCGGATCGGGTGCCTCAAACCTGGGAGTAGTGCTGGATGAGCTCCAGACCGATGCCGATACGCTTTTCCGTCCGACAGGCCAGAAGCAGAAGATCAACGAAGCCGTCGGCCGCCTGAAGCAGCACCGCTCCGTGCTGAAGGAATCTCAGCTCCCCGGGCAGGAGTGGGCGCGCCACGACCGGGCGCTCAAGACGGCGCAGGCACAAAAGACCGGGGTGGAGGAAAAACTTGGCATCGCCCAACGCAAGCTGAACAGGCTGCAGCGCATCGCCGAGGCGCACCCGGTCATGGCTCGACGCCGGGAGATCCTTAAAGGTCTCGAGGCCGTTGCCGGTGCTGCGCTGCTGCCCGAAGGCTTTGCCAATCGGCGTACGGAGGCCCTCACCCGCCTGCGGGTCTCGGAAAGCGAAAGGGACCAGGCCCTCGCGGCGCTTTCGAACCTGCGCATGTCGGTGGCCGGCCTGGAGGACCCGGCGATGCTGCTCGATCAGGCCGAGGGGATCGAGGAACTCCACCAAGAGCTGGGAAGCCAGCGCAAGGCCGCCAAGGATCGCATCGCGCTCGAAACCCGCCGAAACACGCTGCGGACCGAGGCGCGCCAAATCCTGCGCAGCCTGCGTGAGGACCTTACGATCGAGGAGGCCGAGCGGCTGCGGGTCAGGAAGCCGGAGGCGGTGCGGATACAGGAACTCGGGGCCGAGTATGAGCGCATCGCGACACGCATCGAAAGCGGCCGGGAGAAAATTCCCGAGTACACCCGGCAGATCGCCGGGGTGGAGGCCCGGCTCTCCGCCTTGGCGAAGCCCCGGCCGGTCGACGCCCTGAAGGCGGCGCTCGCTTTAGGCGAAGAGGCCCTGCCACTCGAGCAGCAGCTCAAATCCGTTTGCACCGAAAAGCAGGCGCTGCGGCAGGCCTGCGAACAGAGCCGGGCAAGGCTCGGTCTGTCCGCAACGTCCCTGGAAGAACTGGGGCGGCTTCAGGCGCCGGCGGTTGAAACCATCCGTATCTTCGAGGACCGTTTCGACAGCCTGGAGCGCCGCCTGTCGACCCTCGCAGAGGAAACCCGCAAGACCGCAGTGAGCCTGTCCGAGACCGGACACCGGCTCGAAGAGGTGCGGCTGGAGCGGGAGGTGCCCACCGAGGCGGATCTGGAGGCAGCCCGCAAGCTGCGCGGCCGTGGCTGGGGGCTGATCGCCCGCCGGCTGGAAAGCGAAGCAGTGTCCGCGGACGAGCAGCAATTATTCGTGCGCTCGTTTCCGGGGGCGGCGTCTCTATCCGCTGCCTTCGCGGCAAGCATCGATAAGTCCGACGCGCTTGCGGACCGGCTGCGTCGCGAGGCCGACCGCGTGGCCGTCAAGGCGCGGCTGTTGGCCGACCAGGCTGCATTCACGGAGCAGGTCAAACAGCTCGGGGAGGAACTCGCCGCCGGCCGGGCTGAAAAAGCAGCCGCGGCGGCCGAGTGGGCCGGCGTGTGGAGGCCGCTTTCGGCGACGCCGCGCTCGCCGCGCGAAATGCGGCAATGGCTGCAGGATTTCAGAACCCTGGTCGAAAAGGCGTCCGAAGCCTTGAAACGCAGCGTTCAGTGCGAGGCGCTGCAAGCCGAAGTCGATGGCGCAGGCTCGGAGCTGGGCCGCTGCCTGGAGGCGATGGCCGAGCCGTCGGCCGTTGAGGCTGAAACGCTGTCCGGCCGCGTCAAGAGGGTTCGCAGCATCGTCGCGGCCGAGGAGCAGCTCGGCCGGCAGCGCGAGGAGCTTGTTCGCGAAAAAACCCGATTTGAAAACGAACTCGAATCGGCCAGCTCGCGCCTGCAAGCCAACGAGGGGGAACTCCGGCGCTGGCAGAAGGATTGGGAGCAGGCGGTCAAACCCCTGGGCCTCGCGGCGGATGTCCGGCCGGGCGCGGCCAACGCGGTCATGGAGGAGTTGAAGAGCCTTTTCGACAAACTGCGGGAAGCCGAGGTCCTGCAACAGCGCCTGGACGGAATCGAACGCGATGCCGAGGCGTTCATGCGCAGGGTGAAGGCGCTGGCAAGTGCCGTGGCGGCCGATTTGGCAGCCCGGCCGGCCGACGAGGCCGCACTCGAGCTGCAGCGCCGGCTTACCGGAGCGCGTCAGACGCAGTCCAAACGGCAGACGCTTCAGAAACAGAGCGACCAGGCCCAGGTCAAAATGCAGCAGGCGGCGGTCGCCATGGCCGAGATTGCAGCACAGCTCAAAGGCATGTGCATGGAGGCCGGGTGCCGGCTCAGCGACGATCTACCCGAGGCGGAGCGGCGGTCGGCTCAGCGCCTGCAGCTGGAGGCCCGGCTGCGCCACGAGAACGAGCGGCTGCTCCAGCTGGGCGGCGGGACCGCGGTTGATGAATTCGTCAGCGAGGTCGCCGCGATCGACCCCGACGGCATCGCCGGCGACATCGAACGACTGAAGGAGCAAATCCAGCAGATCAGCGCCGAGAAGTCCGAGCTGGACCAGGCCATCGGCAGGGAAAACGCCGAGCTTTCCCGGATGGACGGCGGCGACCGGGCCGCGGTGATCGCCGAGGAGATGCAGTCCATCCTGGGCGGGCTGGAAAGGGATGTGCAGCAGTACGCGCGCCTGAAAATCGCGACAAGGGTCTTGAACCTGGCCATCGAGCGCTTCCGGCAGAAAAGCCAGGGTCCGATTTTAAAGAGGGCCTCCAACCGGTTCAGCCGAATCACCTGCGGGTCCTTCGAAGACGTCCGGGCGGACCACGATCCCGACGGCAACCCCGTGCTCGTGGGTGTGCGGCCGGGCGGCAAGGAGATCGTGCCGGTGGAGGGCATGAGCGACGGCACGGCGGATCAGCTCTTTCTGGCCCTGCGTCTGGCGGGTCTCGAGCACTACCTCGATGAAAACGAGCCCATGCCGTTTATCGTCGACGACATCCTGATCAAATTCGACAACAGCCGCGCCGCGGCCGCCCTGCAGGCGCTGGCGGAGATTTCGGCCAAGACCCAGGTGATCTTTTTCACGCACCACAGGCACCTGGTTGAACTGGCGGTGACGCGCATCGATGAGGCTGTGTTGTTCGTGCACGGGCTCGGCTGACCGGGACGGGTTGCCCGGCTTTACCGATGATGATAATAGATCGCAGATGGCGAACGCAGATCGGCAGGACGGAACGTGTCGCCTTTTTTAAAGAAAGGGGTTCGGGGCATTAGGGTATGTCGCAAAAGGATAGAGCCGGTTAACCCTTACCAATGAAGAGGAGAAAACCATGGGAGAACTCGTTCACACATCTCGGATCAAGATTGTGCGGGAAAAAGGCCCCACGCGCAGAGCCATGATCGAGGGGTTTGACGAACCCATCTATTACGGGGTCCACGGAGGAATCAAAAGCTTCTATAAAGTCGAGCCGGAGAAGGAACACGCCGCCACCCTTGATCATATTGTGGCGGCAACTGCGGGCTGAATGATGGGGACACTGGCCACGGTGCTGGCCGGAAAGAAAATCCCGACACCCGAAGACCGTTATTGGGCCGATGTGGAAGGGGATATCGAAAATGTAAACGGTGTCCTGAAAATCACGTCTATCCGGGTTAAGTGTCACCTGAAAGTTCCGGCGGGAAAATCGGGAGAGGCAAGGGAAGCCTTTTCCTCCTACTTGGTGCGATGCCCCGCGGCTCAGAGTGTGATCGGTTGCATCGACATCCGCGACGAGTTGGTGGTCGAAGAGATGCCCGGATGAAATGATCGCATGTCGGGATGGTACCTGTACATGGTGAGATGCCGCGGTGGCAATTTGTACACGGGCATTGCCACTGACGTCGAACGCCGGTTTGCGGACCATCAAGCCAACAAGGGTGCGAAGTACCTTCGTGGAAAAGGGCGCTTGAAGCTGGTTTTCAAAAAGCGGATCGACTCGCATAGTTTAGCCCTGAAAATTGAGATCCGGGTGAAGCGGCTGTCGAAACATAAAAAAGAAAGGCTGGTTTCAACCGGTATCGGTATCGAAGAGATGTTAAGGAAAATCAAGCCATAGGCACTTCACATTAAAGGAAGAGAATCAGATGCCGATCGATCTGGACAAGTTCAAACCGGCTTACGAAAAATGGGTCGAGGAAAGCCTGCCGGATTACCAGGCCGGCAACGTGAAGGAAATCGTGAAGAAGTATCCTCTCATTGTTTCCGAAGACGTGCCCTGGACGGCCTACACCGGTTCGCCGTCGGAGCAGACCTTCGCCCTGATCACCAGCGGCGGCCTCTATCTCAAGGACCGTCAACCGCCCTTTGACACCGTTTCAATTCACGGTGACTCCTCCTTTCGAGAAATCCCCAAGACCGTCCGGCCGGACGAGCTCGGCATTGCCCACGCCCATTATGATCACAGCCTGGCGGAGCAGGACATCAACGTGATTTTTCCGATCCAGCGCTTCATTGAGCTGGAAAGGGAAAACATCATCGGCCGGGTGGCGGATACGCACTACAGCTTCAGCTATGTCAACGACATCGTGCGCCTGGTCACCGAGTCGGTTCCGAAACTCATTTCCCGGCTCAAGGCCGCCGAAGTCGATGTCCTCTTTCTGGTGCCGGTCTGACCCAAGTGCCATCAGACCGTGGGTCTGATTCAGCATCTGGCAGAGGAGGCGGGGCTCTGCACCATCTCCCTGGGCAACGAGGCCGAGCGGATGGCCAAGATCAAGCCGCCGCGGGCCCTGCGCGTCAAGTTCGCGCGCGGCAGCATGCTCGGAGAACCGGGCCATGTGAAGCGCCAGCGGCGCATCATTCTGGATGCGCTGGCGGCACTAAAGACAATGAGCGTGCCGGGCAGCATTCAGGAACTGCCCTACCAGTGGAAGCGGCCGGATCCGGACTGATTGCGGGGCGAGGGGAGTTCCATAACAGGCGCAAGCAATTAGTTTTGGCACAGGGTGCTTCTTCCGCCGAAGCGGACGGGGCTAGTTCCTCACGTAGTAGCCGTATTCGCTTGCATTGACATTGTGGCGTTTTTCCCATGCGATCGTTGAGGACGGGGTGGGGCCGTAGTCATGACCCGGCCAGATAACGGTGTCATCGGGTAACTGCATCAGGCGGCGAATGGAGGCTCCCAGGGTCGGACGGTGGCCTCCGGGCAGGTCGGTGCGGCCGCTGTCGCCGACAAACAGGGTGTCCCCGGTAAAGAGCTGCCCTTCGGCGTAAAGGCAGATGCCGCCCGGAGTGTGGCCGGGAGTGTGGATCACCTTGAACCTGATCGCACCCAACTGCAGGTCCGGGTCGCCGGTCAGGCGGACGTCCACCTCGGGGACCGCTGCCGCATCCAGGGCGTGCATGATGATGCGGGCGCCGGTCAGGGCTTTGAGCCTGGCGCTGCCGGCGGTATGGTCCCCGTGGCCGTGGGTGTTAACGATGGTCTCTATTAAAAGACGTTCCTTTTTCGCCTCGGCCATGATCCGTTCGACATCCGCACCGGGGTCGATCGTCATGGCCTTGCGGGTCTTCTCGCAACCGACCAGGTAGCAGAAGTTGTCCATGTGACCGACCTCGAGTTGCCTGATGATCATCAGGTTTTCTCCTTATGGGTTTTCGTGGCTGCGGTCACCTTTCGCTTGAGCAGCCGCGATAGGGTAACTTACGGCTCGGCGCTGAAAGAGTCAACGATCCGTGCATACATCTGCAGGGAGTTAAAACGTAAATGGGACTGCTCAGTCTTCTGCTGAACGACCCGGTAACCTTCATACTGCTATCCATCCCGCTGCTGTATTCCATCATCTTCCACGAGTTGGCTCACGGCTGGGTGGCGTATAAGATGGGAGACCCGACCGCAAAGCTCCTCGGCCGGCTGAGCCTTAATCCGCTCAAACATCTCGACCCGATCGGAACCCTGATGCTCTTTGTGGTCGGATTCGGCTGGGCGAAGCCGGTGCCGGTTAATTTCGGCAATCTGCGTGGATCGCGCAAGGGGATCGTATTCGTTTCGGCCGCCGGTATCGCAGCCAACACGCTGCTCGCCTTCACGGCGTTCCTCCTGAACCGTCTTTTATCACCCCCCCCAGCGGGGGTCCTGGCGCCGCTGCTCTATTACATGGCGCAGGTCAACATCATGCTGGCAGCATTCAACCTGATCCCGATTCCACCGCTTGACGGCTCCAAGATACTGCTGGGGGTCACGTCCGGAGCCTTCCAGCGATTCCTGGTCGGCCTTGAGCGCTATGGGTTTTTCATCATCATCGGCCTCCTTTATTTCGGGGTCCTCGATCCCCTTATCGCCTTTTTCCGCTGGGTGCTTTTGATGCTGATCCGGCTGCTTTTGCCATAGCGCCGAAAAAACCCGCTTGACCGTGCCGGCAGCTTGATGTTTATAAAGGGGAGGGGCTTTCGAAAAACGCTCATCTGCCGGATTGCGCTGACCTCGCTTGTGTTAGACTAAAACCCAACTCCTCTGCAAATTCGAAGCCCCGGCTTCCGTTTCGGTTCGAACGTTCCGTTCCATCCGCAATCCGTTGCAGACCGGACCCGCGCGCGTCCGGAGGAGAAGGTCCATGCATCTTGAACATCTCTTTTCACCCATTCGTCTGGGACGGATGGAAGTCCGCAACCGGCTGGTCATGCCGCCCATGAGCGTCAATTTCGGAGTGGACGAGCAGGGCTTCGTCACCGAGCGCCACTGGACCTACCTGGCCGTTCGGGCCATGGCCGGCACGGGCATGATCGTCGTGGGCGGCGGAGCCGTCCACCCCGACGGTCTGGACCTGCCCAAGATGCCCCGGGTCTGGGACGACCGCTTCATCCCCGGTTTGAGCCGCCTGGCTGCCGAGGTGAAAAAACACGGGGCCCGGATCGGCCTGCAATTGCTCCACGGAGGACGCCAGGCCTTCCATGGTCGCCGCGTGGCGCCCTCGGCTCTACCTTCTTTGGCTGTGGTCAAGGGCGTGCCGCGGGAGCTGAAGCGAGACGAGATCAAAGAGTTGGTGGCCTGCCACGCCGAGGCCGCCCGGCGTGCCCGCGACGCCGGATTCGATTTCGTCGAAATCCATGCCGCCCACGGCTACCTGATCAGCGAGTTCCTGGCACCCAACGCCAACCAACGGACCGACGACTACGGCGGTTCCTTCGAAAACCGGACCCGGTTTCTGCTGGAGATTCTGGCCGCCATCAAGGACCGGTGCGGGTCGGATTACCCCATGGGTGTGCGCTACAACGGCGAAGACTACGTGGACGGAGGATGGATCTTGCGCGAGGCATTAAGGTTGGGGCCTCTGCTCGAAACGGCTGGGGCCGACTGGCTGCACGTCTCGGCCGGAGTTTACGGATCCCAGCCGGTGACCATTCCATCCATGTACGAACCGTTCGGCTGCTTTGCCCACCTGGCCGAGGCGGTCAAGCAGGTAGTGTCCATCCCGGTGATCGCCGTGGGCCGGATCAAGGACCCGGTGATGGCCGACCGGCTCATTGCAGAGGGAAAGGCGGACCTGGTGTCCATGGGACGAGCTCACATCGCCGACCCCGAGTTAGCCGCCAAGGCGGCTCAGGGTCGGCTGCAAGAGATCAGGCCCTGCATCGGCTGCTGCCGGGGCTGCATCGAGAGTGTGCTGGCCCTGGAGGAGGCCACCTGCGTGATGAACCCGGAGATGGGGCGGGAGTATCTCTTGGGGAAAACGGCGGCGCACGCGCCGCAATCGAAAAGAATCCTTGTAGTAGGCGCCGGGCCGGCGGGTCTCTCCTGCGCCCGGCTCCTTGCATTGCGCGGCCACCGGGTGGTGGTGGTCGAGGAGCGGGATCGGCCGGGCGGCGCCCTGGTGTATGCCTCGAAACCCCCCGGGCGCGGCGAGCTTTGGGAAATGATTGAGTATTTCCTGGCCGAACTCAAGCGCCTGGGTGTGGAAATCAGGCTCAAGACCATCATCGATAAGGCGATGGCGCGCGAATTGGCTCCCGGGGTAGTCGTGGTGGCCAGCGGGGCCAACCCCAGACTGCCGCAACTGCCAGGGCTCTTTGATTCCGGCTTGAACCTGTCCACCGTTCTCGATGTGCTCTCCGGCGAAGTCGCACCCGGTCCGCGCGTGGTGGTTTTGGGTTCCGACCAGGCGGCCATGGTCACGGCCGACTTTCTGGCCCAAGGCCCGCGCGCGGTGGCGGTGCTGGGCGGCGAACACTTTGCTCCGGAACTGGCTCCCAACGACCGCACCTCCCTGCGCCGGCGCCTGGACAAGGCCGGGGTGAGACTCTACAAGCGGGCGTTCATCCGGGAATTTATGGCCGACGGCTTGATCATCGAGCACCAGAACGGTCGGGAAGCCCTGACCGGATTCCGGGACTTGGTCATCGCCGAAGGTTTCCGACCGGAACGCCGTGCGGCCGAGATGTTCGTCCGGTTGGGGATCGAAACCCATTTCCTGGGCGACGCCAAGTCTCCCCGGACCCTGCTGGAAATCACCGCCGAAGCCGACGAACTGGGCCGGGCGCTTTAGCCTGATGCAAGAGGCTGCATGGATTGTTTTGGCGGTGCTCAACTTCCTGCCGCCGCAGGGTCGGTCCGGGTTGCCGGAGGCGGCCATGGGATTATGGGCTCAACATCGGCCTCGGATCGATCGCCCGATCGATTCGGATGTTGCGCTTTGCGTAGGAGGTTCAGCCTCGGGCGGTTGACGTTTGCCCGATTCGTGTCCATTGTTGCACGGCGCCTATCGGTTCCAGGCGTCAGCGTTTCACGGTCTCCGGATTCCCTATGGCACCCACAATTCTCGTCAACTGCCACGCCATCAGCAAGTCCTACACGATTTATCCGCTGTTCAGTTCCATCAGCCTGAGCTTTTCAGAGAACGAGCGCATGGGGTTGATCGGGCCCAACGGCTCCGGCAAGTCCACGCTGCTCAAGATCCTGGCCGGCCTGGAGACCCAGGATGCCGGGATGGTGACCCCAAGACGGGACACCCGACTGGTTTACCTGCCCCAGGCGGACCGCTTCGATCCGGGCACGACCGTGGAGCAGACGCTGATGGCGGCCCTTCCCGGTGCGGTCGGGGATGCGGAAGGCTTTCAGCGCATCCGGGAGATGGCCTCGCAGATGGAGTTTGCCCGGACGGACCAGCTCGTGGGCACGCTCTCGGGCGGGTGGCGCAAGCGGTTGGCCATTGCCCGGGCCTTGATCCAGCAGCCGGACCTGCTGCTTTTAGACGAACCCACCAACCACCTGGATCTGGAAGGCATCCTGTGGCTGGAGGGGTTGCTGAAATCGCCTTCCTTTGCCTTTGTCCTGGTGAGCCACGACCGATACTTCCTGGAAAATGTGACCAACCGCATCGTGGAGCTGAACCGGCTCTACCCCGAAGGGTATCTGCGGGTGGAAGGCAACTACTCCACGTTCATCGAAAGGCGGGAGGCGTTCACTCGGGCCCAGGACCAGCAGCAGGAGGTCTTGTCCAACAAGGTCCGCCGGGAGATCGAATGGCTGCGCCGCGGCCCCAAGGCCAGGAGCACCAAGGCCAAATATCGCATCGACAGCGCGCACGAGCTTCAGGATGAGCTGAGTGCGGTCAGTGCCCGAAACGCCCAGAACCGGGTGACCCAGATCGAGTTCGACGCCACGGGGCGGAAGACCAAGAAACTGCTGCATGCGGAGCGGCTGTCCTTGGAGCGCGGCGGAAGGCGGCTCTTCGCGAACCTGGATTTGACCCTTTCCCCCGGGTCCTGCCTGGGCATCATGGGCCGGAATGGATCGGGCAAAAGCAGCCTCATGCACCTGCTTTACGGCGACCTCGCCCCTGACTCCGGCACCATCGAGCGGGCGTACGGGGCCAAGATGGTGCTCTTCGATCAGAAGCGGGAGCAGCTCGATCCAAACCAGACCTTGAAAGAGGCCCTGTGCCCGTCCGCGGACATGGTCGTGTTCCATGGCCGGCCGCTGCACGTCGTGTCCTGGGCCAAGCGGTTTCTTTTTGCACCCGGGCAGCTGACGCTGCCGGTGGCCCGGCTTTCCGGTGGCGAGAAGGCCCGGTTGCTCATCGCCCGCCTCATGCTGAGGAGTGCGGACATCCTGCTCTTGGATGAGCCCACCAACGACATCGATATCCCCACCCTGGAAGTGCTCGAGGAGAGCCTGCAGGAATTCCCGGGGGCCATTGTGCTCATCACCCACGACCGGCTGCTGCTGGGCAACTTGAGCGACCGGCTCCTGTTCCTGGACGGAAAGGGGCGGGCGGAATTCTTTGCGGACTACGATCAGTGGCTTTCGGCCGAAACCATGGCAGCCCTGCCGGCGGCCTCCGGGAAAAAAACAGTCAAGCTGCGCAAAGACAAGGCCCGAAAATTGCCGTACAAGGAGCAGGGCGAGCTGAACCGGATGGAGGCGACCATCGAAAAGGCCGAAACCGAGGCGGCAGCCATTCGGGAGCAACTCGAGGACCCGGCGATCATGAGCGACGCCGAGCGGCTGGGAATACTGTATGCGCAGCTCACGGAAGCGGAGGGGAAAGTGCGGCGGTTATACCAGCGCTGGGGGGAACTGGAGGCACTGCGCGAGCAGTTGTCCAAAGAGGATGAAACTCCGCCTGCGTGAGTTTGAAGGGTGCCGGCTGCCGCAAACCGCAACCGGAACCCGTGAGTATGAAGCGGCCTCTGGGGGAGGTGGGCTTGGCCGCCGGAGGCTGCAATACCTTGTGCTCGATGTCCCTTCTGAAGTATAGTGGAGTATCCATATGCGTTATTGAAAATAAAAGAGTAGGGGGTGACCTATTGGCCAGAACGAAATTTCAATCCGAAAAACGTCAGAAAGAATTGGCAAAGAAAAAGAAGCAAGAAGAGAAAAGGCAGCGCAAACTGGAAAAAAACACAGTCAGACCCGATGATAGCTCCGACTTGCCTCAGGATGCAGCCGTGAACTCATCCCCAGAGGGGAACGATGTTCCCTTAACCCCCTGACCGGATCGCACGTTTGGCATGGTCCGATCGATCGGGGGGACATCTCTCGCGCGTCCGCACCGAAGCCAAACCCTCGGGGAGGCCGAGGACGGGCTGCGGATGGCAATTGAGCGCTATGATCCCAGGATCGTGTCGATTGCCCGGCGCAGTTTGTCCACGACCAGGTCGATCTGCTCTTCGGTGATGACAAACGGCGGGGCCACGATAAGGCCGTCGCCGTCCGTGCCGGCCATGCCGACCGATTTGTAGAGAATGATCCCCTGCTCGAAAAGCGCTCGATACAACCGTTCCGTGATTTTTTCTGCACGCGGGAACGGCGCAAGGGTTTGCCGGTCTTTGACGAGCTCAATCCCCCACATCATGCCGAGGCCGCGGATGTCGGCGACGTGAGCCGATGCGCCCAAGTTTTCTTTCAGCCTGCGGCCGATCTGCCCGCCCACGCGGGCGGCGCGCTCCACCAGGCCGTCGTGCTCCAGAATGCGCACGGCGGCCAGCCCGGCGGCGCAGGCAACGGAATTGTGGCTGAAGGTACCCCCGTGCGCAAAACTGCCGCCGTTTTCGGCGACCGTCTCCATGTGAGCGGTGGAGGTCGCCACGGCTGAAAGCGCGATGGTGCCGCCCGAAAGCCCCTTGCCCAGGACCATGATGTCCGGCACCACCTGGTAATGCTCGGCGGCGAACCATTTTCCGGTGCGGCCCATGCCGCACATCACCTCGTCCAGGATGAGCAGGACCTGGTGGCGATCGCAGATTTCGCGCACCAGCGGCCAGTACCCCGGGGGCGGTGGGCAGACGGCGATGCTCGCGCCGCCGACGGTTTCGGCGATGAAGGCCGAAACCACGCCCGGCCCGATGTTGTGAATCGTCTCGTCCAGCGCCAGGGCGCAGCGCAGGCGGCAGCCGGGGTAGGTGAGCCCGTAGGAGCAGCGCAGGCAGTAGGGCGGCGGAATGTGCACCGCGTCGCGGATCATCGGGTAGAAGGGCACCCGGAAGGAGGTGCGGCCTGCGGCGGCCAGGGCCCCCAGCGTCAGGCCATGGTAAGATTTCCAGCGCGAGATCAGCACCTGCCGGTCGGCGCAGCCTCGTGCCAGTTGAATCTGGCGCGCCAATTTGACGGCGGTCTCGACCGCTTCGGAGCCGGAGGTCATGAAATAGAACCGGTTCAGTCCGTCCGGTGTGCGGGCAGCCAGGGCCCGGGCGAGGTCCTCGAGCGCGGACGAGGTGAACATGGTGCCGTGCACGTAGGAGAGGTTGCGCAGTTGCTCGAAGACCGCCTGCGCAATTTCCTCGCGGCCGTGGCCGACGTTGACGACCACGGCCCCGCCGCTGGCGTCCAGGTAACGCTTGCCGTCGCTGGTTTCAATCCACACGCCCTTGGAGCTTACGGCCAAGGGAAGCACTTTGTCCAACTGCCGGGGAAATACCGCACCTGGAATTTTAGCCATTTTATGCCTCATGCACGCCTGTCTTCCACTATCAGGTTCTTAAGCTCGTCCTTGTCACCCATCCTCACCGGGAACTTTTCTTCCAGCACATCCGAAATCCTGGCAACGGCCTGGCAGATGCTTTCCGCCGGCCGTCCTTTGCGGAACCCCGGCACGATCGTGGCAACGATGTCCTTCCAGTACCCCTCGGGGATTCTGGCGTTGAGACCCCGGTCGCCCAGCACCCGGACCTTGCGTTCGAACACGGAAACGTAAATTAGCACTCCGGTCTCCTCGCGCGTCCGGTAAACGCCTTTTTTATAGAACTGGATTTCGGCGGCCTCCTGCACCTCCGCTTCCATTTCCATGTCGGAAATGAAAATGCGCTTCAAGGGGGGGACGTGCTTGACGATAGCATGAAAAACCAGAAACAGGGGAATCAGCGTCCCCATGAAGATCCACAGGTTGGACGGGCCGGCCCAGAAGAGCCCTCCCCAAAAGGGTGTCAGGGCGAGGGCGATGGGAAAGGCCAAGGCCGCCGCAGCACGGAGATCGGCCACGGGATAATGGTAGCTGGACGCTTCCACCAGGACCATGATCTCGCCGCGCGTGCGGCTTTCCGCTTCGCGAATGCAGGATTCGATTTTCTGCTGCTCCGACTGAGGAAGAAAGCGCTCTACCAGCCTTTTCATCTGTTCCCCTGCTCACCAACTGCCGGAGGCGCCACCGCCCCCGAACCCGCCGCCGCCGCCGGAGAATCCACCTCCGCCGGTGGAAAATCCCCCGTCAAATGGAAATTCGCCGCCCCATCCACCGGGTCGCCGGGGTCGCCGGCCGTAATTACGCACATTCCCTGCATGCGCCAAACCGGCCATCAGAGAAATGATGAAACCGGAAGCCAGCCCGATGCCCGTCAAAGCGATCGAAATTCCCATCCCTGGCGAAAACGCCATGTGACCCAGCAACGGCATGAGAACCCCCCCGCCGGCCGTGCCCAAAGCCCTGCTCACCCGGCCCAGGGAATACACCAGGAAAATGAACAGGATCAGAAAGGGGATGGCATCGCTCAGTGTCCTCGGGTCGAAGCCGCCGGTGTCTTTGCGGGGATCCGCCTTGAACTCGCCTGTCACGCTGTCGATCATGGCCTGCACGCCGTTTGCCACCCCCTGATCGAAGCGCTGCGCCCGGAATTTTGGAAGAATAACCTCCCGGATGATGCGTCCCGCCTTGAGATCGGTGAGCCTGCCTTCGAGCCCGTAGCCCACCTCGATCCGGACCTTGCGGTCCGCCCGAGAGATCAGCAAGATGGCCCCGTTGTCGAGGCCCTTGTGCCCGATCTTCCACTGCTCGGCCACCCGCATGGAAAAATCTTCCAGGGAATCCCCCTCCAATGACGGGACGATGAGCACTACGATCTGGGTGGACTGTTTCTGTTCGAAATCCTTCAAGAGGAGATCGAGCTGGTTCACAACCCCCGTCGAGAGCAACCCGGCGAAGTCGTTGACCCGTCCCCGCAGCGGCGGAACATCCATGGCAAGGCTGTTGTAGGCCAGCACCACCACGCTCAGTGCTGCGACGATGGCGGCACGCAGGGATCGAGCTATGGTCGATTTGGCGATCATGGCCCGTACCGTTTCAGAATTTCACCTTGGGTGCGGCCTTGGCCGCTTCATCGGCCTTGATGTACTCCTTGCGTTTAAGGTGCAGCAGCAGGCTGTTGGTGAGGCTGTTGGGGAAGCTGCGGATCGAGCTGTTGAACTCTTCGGCGGCCTGGTTGTAGCGCTGGCGTGCGACGTTGATCCGGTTCTCAGTGCCTTCGAGCTGGTTCTGCAGGTCCTTGAAGTTTTCGTTGGCTTTGAGGTCAGGGTACCGCTCAACCACCACCAGCAGCCGCGAGAGTGCCGAGGAGAGCTCTGCCTGGGATTGCTGCAGCCGCTGCAGCGCGGCCGCATCGCCGAGGTCGTCGGCGGACAGCTTGACCGAAGTGGCTTTGGCGCGGGCATTGATCACCGCCTCGAGGGTTTCGCGCTCATGAGAGGCGTAGCCCTTGACGGTTTCCACCAGGTTGGGGATCAGATCCGCGCGCCGCTGAAGGCTGGCTTCCACATCCCCCCAGGACTTGAAGACTTTTTCTTCCTGTTGCTGCATGGTGTTGTAGCCGCAGCTGACAAGTGCCATCACCGCGGCCGCCATCACTGCCAAAACGGATATCCTCTTTTTCATTTTGGTCTCCATCCCGGGATGATTTCCCCCGCAGTCGAATCTCCTGCCGCATTGCTTGAGCCGGTCTCACACCGGCGATCACACATGTCGACTCGAGCCCCGGTGCAGTCGATCTCCAAGAGTTGTCGAATATAATCAGGCTTGCCGCCGCGCGCAACCGACCGAGAGCACCCTGGTAAAAGCCGGGAACCTAATCTTATGGGAAGCTGTCTCAAAAATGCACCTGACAGTCGCTGGCGGCGTGGCCCGTCTCTGAAAAATGCTCACGACCTGGCGCGGTTGCGTCGCTTTTCCTGCGGTGTGCGCCTTGCCCTCGGCTGCGATCTGCTATTCCTGAGATGACTGTTAGAGGAAAGCGGGGGACGTTCACCTATTCCTCCCGACAAGCACATTTTAAGCTGCAAAACGAGGGATGTGGGTGTTGGGGGAGAAGTAGGTGAGCCCGAGGAGAAGGAAGAAGACGCACGGGAGTCAGACTGCAAACCCCCAACTGTTCACATCCACCACATCCTCATGTGCCCGCTGCCCAAGAGCGCATTGATGATCCCAAATGCGATCGATCCAATCAAAATCAAAATGATCAATGCCGGTATGGTTGCCACCGCCCATTTGACCATAAGAACGACCATTGAACTAAAAGGGATCTTGATGTCCGTCACAATGACCTTGCCGTAGTCTGCCGACATTTTGGCCTCCTCCCGGATGGAATTATCTTCAGCGCGATTTATGAGAAAACAACAGAACCATGCCACAGACAAATGTTGCGACTGCAGTGATGCCGAATCCGAGCGGGTAGCTGCCGCTTTTTTCAACAATCAAAGAAAAAGCAGGAAGCCCGACCAAGATGCCGGCAAATGTGAAGAAAAGGGATCCGCCGGTCGCCATCGCGGTAAGCTCAGGCTTTGCAACGCGGGCGACCTCGGCGAGAAAGACACCGTTCCAACCGATTGCAGCGGCTCCGAAAAGAGCGCAGACTATCAACACTGCAAAAAAGGGCCATTGTAGTGAGAAAGCAGCCGATGACAGCGCACCGGCAGTCATGGCAATGCCTAAAATACCAAGCATCAGACGGGGCTTTACGCACCGATCGGCCAACGCACCCCATACGATTCGCCCGATGATTCCACCGGCTTGGGCCGTGGCCAGGAGAATCCCAGCCTGGATCAGCGTCATCTGCACGTCTTCTATTAAATAAGTAACGATAAAGGAAACCAGGCACAATTGCATCGTGGAAAAGAAAAATGAAGCGATGACGATATAGCGCAATTCCGGGTGGACAACCGTCATTTTTATAGACTCCATTACATTTTTCCAGGAAAGCCGGGATAGTTTGGAACGCTCTGTATCGAACTGTTTTCGATAATGGTGCAGGGAAATGCTAAGGATCAAACTCAATGCCCCCACCACTAATGCTGACATTTTCCAACCACAGAAAATAACAAGATGCGGGACAATCGCGCCGGCCATGGCCCCGCCGATGGGTACCCCGGTCTGCTTAATAGAAAAGACGACGGACATCATCGAAAAAGGCGTGGTTCGGACCAGCAAATGGGAACTGGCCGGTGTCACAGGTCCGTAACCGATTCCCATGATCAATGCCCCGATGATCATCATGGGGATAGCCGGGATTGAAAATGCCCCCAATCCCAGAGCACATAAGATCAGGCAAAATTGGCTTACGCAAATTGGCCCGAACCGGTCGATAAAATATCCGCTGACCGGTGCGAAAGCTGTCGCAGCCAAATAGATCAAAGACATGAAGATCCCGACATAGCTGGGGGGGATATTTAATTCGCCGGCCGCCACTGGCATAAACACCGGAATGGCTACCGCGCTCATTGAAACCGAAGCCTGGACCAATAGAGTGAGTACTACCGGAAGGATAACCCCGGATGTTGGAAGGCCTCTTGGCACCGTCCCATTTTGATTTCGATCTCCTGCGGAGGAAGGTTTTTTGTTGATATCTATCATCAACTCTTGAGATCTCCTACTCAAATTCGAGAGGAATGGTTACATGGCTTCCAATACAAAACCTTGGGAAAAAGCCCTAACTGGTTTGAAGCTTTGTGAAAAGGGCGTTGAAGCTTGAAGCCGGAGGCTTAGAGTTGCGGGGCAGAACATGGCCTTGTCCAAAGTCTCCGGCTTCACGATCCTTGATCTCTACTGTTTTTTTCCTTTTGAGTGCCCTTTCTTGCGCAGGGCCGTGAGCTTCCTGAGCTCACCGTCGATCATGCGGTAGGTGTGCTCCTCGGCCGGGAATTTGCCCGTGCGCACGTCATGGATGTAGGCCTCGAACACTTTCGACATCTCGGCGCCGAGATTTGCGTACTTCTTGACGAACTTGGGCGTGAAGGCCTGGAAGATGCCGAGGATGTCCGAGACGATCATGACCTGGCCGTCGCAATCAACCCCCGCGCCGATGCCGTAGATGGGGATGGGCAGCTCCTTGGCGATGATCCGGGTGACCTCGGGCGGGACGGCCTCCACCAGCATGGCAAAAGCGCCGGCCTCGTAGACCGCCTCCGCATCCTCCATGATGGCGAGGGCCGCTTCGGCGGTGCGGCCCTGGGCCTTGAACCCGCCGAGAGCCCCCGTGCTCTGGGGGGTCAGACCGACGTGGCCCATGACGAGCATGCCGCTGTCGGATATCGCCCGGATGATGTGGGCCACCCGCGTGCCGCCTTCGAGCTTGATGCAGTCCACCCCGCACTTCTTGTGGTACTGCACCGCGTTCTGAACCGCGTCGTTGACGCTGCCGTGGTAGGAACCGAAGGGCATGTCGCCGATCACGAAGGTGTTGGGCGCGCCGCGACGCACGGCCTCGGTGTGGTACATGCTCTGATCAAGCGTCACGGGGATGGTCCCCGGGTAGCCGTAAACGGCCATGCCCAGGCTGTCGCCCACGAGCAGCATGTCCATGCCGGCCCTTTCGGCCAGCTGGGCCGTGGTGAAATCGTAGGCCGTCATCCACACGGCCTTTTCACCCTTTTCCTTCATCTGCTGCAGGTCGAAACGGGTCAGCTTCTTTTTCATACGATTCTCCTTTTTTGGTTTTGGTTTTCTAATGTCTAGACGATTACGCATACCGCTTCTTCAGCAACGGCAATGTGTTAGCCCCTTGTGGCATCACGGTGATGCGGGGCTTGGGTGTGCCACAATGGGAGTACGACACCCGTAGCGCTTCTTCGATGGAGGCGACCGGATACAGCTGCGCCTTCTCCGCATGGCGGAAATTTTCTTCGCGCGTTACCAGAATTATCAACCCCTTGTCACGGTATTCGAACTGGTGGAACGCAAGCCATCCGGCCAACACGTAGTTCGCCCGCAAGGCCTTTTCCATTTCCAGGCGATCCCGGTGCTCGAACCAGTCGAAAAACTCCTTGGGCTCTCTTATGTCCGGGCACTCCGCGAGAATGATCGCGACTCCATTCGGCTTCATGGCGTGCCAGGCGTTGTCAATGGTTTTCTGGCTCTGGTAGAGGTTGATATCCTTGGGGTAACCACCGGCGGTGGCGATGACGATATCGGACTCTTCTTCGATGGGTACACCGAAGATATCGTCCACCATTCGGGTCGCTTTCCACCAGGCGGAGGCCCAGTTCCCGGCGAAAATCCCGGCGATTTCACCGGCCAAATTCGGCACGATGTTGATCAAAAAGTCAGGGCGCACCAGGGCGGCGATTTCCATCATGTCCTCGTGCAAAGGATTGTCTGCAGTCGACCCGGAGGCACAAAGCGGATTGGTTCCCGCACCGACTTTTTGCCCCAGCACCCAGAGGTGGTTTTGCTTGATGGTATCGAGCGAGCAAATGCCCGGGATGACCGACTTGCGGCCTCCGCCGTAGCCCACCATGTAATGGTAAACCACTCCGCCTGTCAGGAGAATCCGGTCGGCTGAGGCCGCAATCTTGTTGATCGAAACCTGCGTGCCCCTGCTTGTCCGGCCGATGGGAACCATGTCTTCCGTTTCCCAGGACTGGTGATTGACCACCCGCACGCGATGGCAGACATCAGAGCCGCAGATCTCCTGGAACTCGGCATCTGTGTTCTGGCGATGCCCGCCGACGGCGATGATGACGCGGATATTCTCGTCGGGTATCCCGGCATCGTTCAAGTAATTCAGAAGCAGCGGCAGGGTCTGGTCGTTTTTCTGCCAGACACGCGTGATGTCGCTGACCGCGATCGCCACGGTCTCGCCGGGTTTGACCATGTAGCGGAGAGGAGCGGAATCGATGGGGTGGTCCAGGGCGTGGAGATAGGCTTCCTCCAGATTGTCGATGGCCTTGACTTCCCTGCCGGTGATGACGGTGGAAATCTGGTCCTCCGGCAACTCGAAGGAAACGTTGCTCCTGCCGTAGCGCAACGAAAATGATCTAAACGCCATCTTTTCACCTCTGCATTCAAGATTTATCAAACAGGATATAGTTTTCGAATTTCATCGCTGCCCGTGAAGCAATTTTCCGGGGCGGGGTATGTCCCCGAACGGACCTCGTCTGTGAATGAATTGAAGGTCTCCCGGATTTGCGGAGCGATGCTGCAATACTGCTTGGCAAACTTGGGCACGAAGCGATCGAAAATGCCCAGCAGATCGTAGGCATTGAGGTTCTGCCCATCCGTGAAAAGCCCCGCACCGACGCCGATCGTCAGGGGATTGACCGAAGTGGTGATGGCCTTGGCGACTCCGGCGGGGATGCATTCCAGGACCATGGCGAAGACTCCGGCGGCATCGAGAGCCTTGGCATCCAGAATCAGTCGTTCGGCTTCCGCCTGGGTCCGGCCCTGAACTTTGAAGCCCCCCAGGGCGGACGCGCTCTGAGGCGTCAAGCCGATGTGCCCGATCACCGGGATGCCGGCTTGGACAATGCGCTCCACCTGGTGCGCCATATGGATCCCTCCCTCCAGCTTGACGCAATCCGCCCCGCCTTCCTTCACGACTCTTCCGGCGGTCATCAGCGCCTGCTCGGGGCTGATCTGATAGCTCATGAACGGAAGATCCCCTACGATCAAGGTGTTGGGCGCCCCGCGCCGCACTGCTTTAACATGGTAGATCATTTCATCCAGTGTGACCGGGTTGGTGTGCTCCAGCCCCTGGATGACCATGCCGAGGGAGTCCCCTACCAAGATCAGTTCGGCCGTTGACTGGTCTACCAGCCGGGCCATCGGGTAATCGTAGACCGTGATCATGGTGACTTTTTCCCCGCGCTGCTTGGATTCGCGAAAGGATGGGATCAGACGCTTCTGTTTGGTATGGGGTTTTTCAACCACGCTGTTCTCCTTGAATTATATGGGGTTAAAAAAACAGGGACCGCAGAATCATCCGGTGCGGATTTCACCGAGTATCTTTGAGATTCTTTCGCAGACGTTTTTTAAGTTGGATCCGATCTCCATCATTCGTTTGGTCGACAAACGTGAACTGGGGCCGGCGACACTCAGCGAATAGTTGGGAAACCCCGAGTAATCCACGAGAGGTGCCGCCACGCAACGCAGCCCTAAAAAATGTTCTTCATCGTCGACGGCAAAGCCTCTCTTGCGAATGGCAGTCAGTTCCCGGGCGAGGGTTTTGGGAGAGGTAATGGTTCGAGGTGTATGGGCCGTGAACCCACTCCCGGAACAAAAAGCGACTTGTTCGTTTTCCGGCCGAAAGGCCAAGATGGCCTTGCCCAAGGCCGTGCAATAAATGGGGATGCGTGCTCCGACGGCCAACTCGGCGCGAAGTAGTTGGGTGCTCTCGCTCTTATCCAAATATACCACCTGATCCCCGTCTTTTATTCCGAGGTTCACGGTTTCCCTGTATTGCAGGGACATGTCCTCCATGAAGGGCCTTACGATCTTCTTGATTTCCAATTGGTTGATCATGCGCATGGACATCTCAAAGAGCGCCATGGTCAAGCGGTAACCGGATCCGCCGGGTTGGGACACAAGGCCTAAATCGCGCAGCGTCAGCAGATAGCGATGGCACACGCTTCGATCCAGTTTCAATTCACCGGAAACCTCGGACAGGGACAGGGTCCCGCGTTTGGAAAGGAGGTCGATAATTCTGATCCCTTTTTTGAGAGAGCCGATCTGATAATACTTGGTTTTTTTTTCCACGGCGGCCTCAGCGACCCATGTTGAGGTTGAATCAAAGCGTGGCGGCCCACTGTAGATTTAGCATGTCAGATTCCAATACCACCCGCTTTTTAGCCTTCACGTACTCTTATGCCAACAAAAGCAGAAACGGGGGTGGCAAAAAATGGCCGCTTGCGTATTTCATTGGAATACAGACGTATTTAATATAGAGACGAACTCGAGTCAAATGGAAATTCAGAACGCGAAGCAGCATCCGGCAAGGTGGAGTCTAGTCGAAGTACGATTCCATTTTGGAATGATTCAACGCATGACCTTCGGGGTATGAGCCCCTGATTTCCGCCTTACCGCATCTTGCCGCATTTTTTCTGCAGTCGCTTTTCCTGGAGCTCGATTCTTGCAGGGCTGCTGACAAAGGCCATGCGATAGATCTTATCCATGTCTGGGATCCTTAGGGTCGATCTTGAACTTCTTCAATCGATATTGAAGGGTTGAGGTGGGCAAACCCAGCTTCTTGGCAGCTCCCTGCGACCCGCCGACGACCCCCCTGCAAACCATCAGCGTCTCTTCGATGATCTTCTTCTCGCGATCAAGCAGTGCAGTCAGTTCCCCGCATCCCGTGGCGCTGCACTCACCCAGAAACATCGAGATTTCCGAAGCCGTCAGCTCCTTCCCCGGCATCAAGACGAACATTTTCTTGACGAAGCTCTTAAACTCCCGCACGTTGCCCGGCCATGGGTATCGACAGAGAACGTCTATGGCCGACGGGCTGAATATGGGGGCCGGCTGGCTCGCGTTGGCAGCCTCGAAGGTGCTGAATTTTTTAATGAGAAAGGCAATGTCGTCTGCACGTTCACGCAGCGGGGGCAGATGAAGGGTCATTGCTGCCAGGCGGTAGTACAAATCCCTTCGGAAGCGTCCTGCATTCATCGCCTCCTGCAGGTCTTGATTCGTAGCGGCGATGACCCTGAACTCGGCCTTCAGAGATTTGGAGCCACCCACCCGCTCGAAGGTGCCGTCCTGCAAGACCTGGAGGAGTTTGGCCTGGAGCGACAGAGGGAGCTCGCCGATCTCGTCCAGAAACACGCTGCCGCCATTGGCCATCTCGAACCGGCCGATCCTGCGCGTGTATGCCCCCGTGAATGCGCCTTTTTCATGCCCGAAAAGCTCGCTCTCGAACAGGCCGGACGCCAAGGCCGGGCAGTTGACCTTGACAAACAGGTTATCGCCAAATGGGCTGGTGTCATGGATATGATGGGCGAGCAGATCCTTTCCGGTTCCGGTTTCTCCGGATATCATCACCGAGGCGTCGGATTGGGCCACCATAGATGCCTGCTCCATGATTCGGCGCATCTTTTCGGAGGTGAATACGAAGACATCCTTTGTGTGCTCCAATTTGGCCTGAGCCTGCAGGTAGCGCTTCTGAACCTCCAGATTTTCATTGAGGTTGCGCAACTGGGTGTGGGCCAGCATGTTGTCCACGGCAATGGCCACCTGTTTGGAAAGGTCGTTGAGTACGGTCGAGAGATCGGCGAAATCCCGAGGCTTGCGCTTGAATGAGATGTGCATGGTTCCCAACACCCTGTTGCGGGTGATGAGCGGAAAGGCCATGGTGGATACCAGCCCGGCCTTTCGCATGTCCGGAACCGTTGAGAACCGCGTATATCTGTCCAGGTCGCCTATGATGACCGGATTCCCGGTGTCGATGACCAGTTGGGCGATGGATGCCTTATCCAAGGGGCGACCCGAAGGATTGCCCATGCCTTCGGGGACAACACCGTCGGCCTTGGCGAAGTAGCTGATCGCCTTGGCCTCCTGATCCAGGATGTAAATGCTCAACCTGTCGTATTCGATGTATTTTTTCATCTCGCTGGCGAGAGAAGAAAAAAGGGCTTCCCGGTCGGTTTGGGTGACCACGGCGTTTGTGATCGTCAGAAGGAATTCATATCGTATAGCGGCATTCCATTTTTTCGTGTTCATCATGTCGCCACAATCCTCCCTTTGGTCCCATTCCGCCGTCCTTCGTCCCTCTCATGGACTCCGCAACGCCCGTCGGCATGGGTGTTTGTGGCCGCAGTATAGCCCGGAACATCAAGGTGTCAAACCTAATTTTGGGTTTGCATACGAAAATTGGGTTCAATGGTTTGGGTTCAGCGCTGCCTCTCTCTATGTAACCTGTGGATATGATTGACGGCATGTAATCCGATTACTTTGGCATCGGCGTTGCACTATGAATTATGCAAAAGACGGCCGGTGCAGCTTCGGCCCGCGACGACTAAATGTAGGCCCTTTCATGCGAATCCGAGCATCCACCTCCTGGGCCGGGCTTCCTTGCAGGATGATGACATGACCATCGAGAAGATACATGCGGATGTGCTGATTATCGGGATGGGGGGCGCTGGTCAATTGGCCGCCCTGAACGCGTTCGACGCCGACCCGTCTTTGAAAATCCTCATTGTTTGTAAGGCGCTCAAGGGCAAGGGCGGATGTACCCGGATGGTCCAAGGCGGGTTCAACGCGGTGCTCAACGATGACGACAGTCACGAGATGCACCTGATGGATACTCTTAAGGGCGGTCAGTACATCAACGATCAGGATCTGGCCAAGACGCTGGTCGAGCAGGCCACCCCGACTATCAAAGAGATGGAAACCCTCTATGGATGCTTCTTCGACCGCAATCCCAACGGCACCATCCATCAAAAAGCCTTTGCCGGCCAGTCCTTCGACCGAACCGTTCACAAGGGTGACCTGACGGGCATTGAAATCATAAGTCGTACCACCGAACAGATCATGAAGCGCCGCATTCCGGTACTCGAAGAACACCGGGCACTGGACTTGCTCACCGATGCGCAGGGCCGCCAGGTGGTAGGCGCCCTGCTGCTGAACATGCGCAACGGCGCCTTTGTGCAGGTGCAGGCTCGCGCCACCTTGGTGGCTACCGGCGGCGGGCCGACCCAGTACCGCTTTCACGCTCCGGGCCCTGAAAAATCGGTCGATGGCCTGGGCATGCTCTACCGGAGCGGGGTGCGCATGCGGGACATGGAAATGGTTCAGTTTCACCCCACCGGCATGATCATTCCGGGCAGCGTCGTGGCAGGCGCACTTCTGGAAGAAGGGCTGCGCGGCTGCGGTGCTTACATGCTCAACGGCAATGGCGAGCGATTCATGGCGAACTACGATCCGGCGCGAATGGAGCGCACCACCCGCGACGTTATGAGCCGTTCATCCTACCTGGAAATGCAGGCCGGTCGGGCCTGTGCCGAGGGTGGGGTCCATATTGTGGCCGCCCACCTGGGGCCGGAGTTCGTCGAGAAGAATTTTCCCGGCATGGCAGCCCGCTGCCGGCAGTTCAAATATGACCTGGCGCGAGGTAAGGTGCCTGTCTCGCCTACGGCCCACTACGTCATGGGCGGGGCTCAAATCGACAAGGACTGCCACACGACTTTGGAGCGGCTTTTTGTCGCCGGCGAGGACGCCGGGGGCGTGCACGGCGCCAACCGCCTGGGCGGCAACGGCGTTTGTGACTCGTGCGTCTTCGGCCGCCAGGCGGGCAAGTCCATAGCCCGGTTCTTGACAGCGGAGCGGGGTGCGGTGCCCCATCCGGATGCCGCCCGCGTGGCAGAACTGTGCGCACGCTACGAGCGGCCGCTGGAACGCTCTTCGGGCGAACGCGTCTTCGTGCTGCGCGATCAGATCCGCGAGACCAACTGGAACAAGGTTGGAGTGACGCGCCGGGAGCAGGATCTATCCGAGGCTATCGCGGAGTTCGAGGCTATCGCCGAGGCGTGCGAAACGGTGTCCGTTGAGGGGCATGCCGCCTACAACATGCCCTGGCAGACCTACATCGACTTGCTCAATATGATCGATGTGTCGCGCATGGTGGCCACCTCGGCCCAGGAGCGCAAGGAGCAGCGCGGAGCCCACTTCCGCATCGATTATCCCGAGCAAAACGACGAACAGTATCTGTTCAACGTGACGCTGACGCGCGGCGCCGACGGCCGGCCGGCGATAGTGCGGCAGCCGGTAGCCTTTGTCCACAAGAGCCTCGCGGAGTGCCAGCAATACTCCAAGAGGCCCCCCAAGGTGAACAAATAGATCCGATTGCCGTTCCCGGCCCGCAGGCCGGGGCACAACCAGGAGGCATCCGATGGCACATGAAGTAAACTTGCACTATCGCCCAGCACTGCAGTGGGGCGAACTCGACCCAAATCGGCGGCAAAGCACACCGGTCGGCATGTGGGCGTGGATCTGGCAGCGAATCTCGGCCATTGCTATCGTATTTTTGCTCGGGCTGCACATCACCCTGACCTACAAACCCCTGGTCCAGTTCCTGCTGTTGACGGTGGTCATCTTCCACGCCGTGCTGGGTCTGCGGGTAATCCTGTTGGACTTCAACCTGGTCAACGTCAAGTACCAGAAGGCGCTTATCGCAGGCCTGGCGGTCCTGGGCGTTGTGATGGTGGCGATCATCTGGACCGGCATCTACTGATTTGTGGAGCGGCATATGGCAACCTCAGCCCACCAACGAAGAGTTATCCAAGTCTTTCGCTACGACCCGACCCGCGGCGGCGACGGTCACTATGACCGCTTTGAGATGGATGTTGCGCACCCGAACAGCACCACCATGCTCGACATTCTCATTCGGATCCAGCGCGAGCAGGACCCCAGCGTGGCCTTCCGGTACGCCTGCCGGGTGAACATGTGCGGCTCTTGCGGCATGGTGATCAACGGCCGCGAGGGGCTGGCCTGCAAGACCAATGTCTGCGATCTTCCGCCCGACAGGGATATCACCCTTCGGCCTCTGAATCACTTCCCGGTGGTGAAGGATCTTGTGGTGGACATGACGCCGTTCTTCAAGAAATACGAAGACGCCATGCCCTTTTTCAGCCCCCGGACCATCGAACCCGAGCCAGCCGTTATTCCCCCCGATGCACGGGAGCGGCAGGACATCGGTCTGGCCACCGAGTGCATCCAGTGCGGCTGCTGCGTGTCGAGCTGCTCCATGGTGAACTACCACGACGGTTATGCCGGCCCGGCGGCGCTTAACCGCGCCTTCACGCTGCTGGCCGACAGCCGCGAAGGCCGCAATGCGGAGCGCCTGCGGGCAGTGTTGCAGTCCTGCTACAACTGCCGCACCGAGTTTAATTGCACCGAAGTCTGCCCCAAGGAGCTGAGCCCCACTCGGGCTATCAAATACATCCAGCGCCTGGCCCTCAAGCACCTGGGCGAGTTGAGCCGCCCGGCTGGAATGACGAATGCGACCGAAGAACCGGCGCCGCCCGTGGCGGTAGTCCCGTTCGAGCCGGTCTTGCAGCACGCAGGTTGCGTCGCCGGGGCCTGCTCCGTGGCTGCCGCCGGCGGATTGCCGGACGATCCATCCCGGCGCCAGTTTTTCAGGCGGGTCATCATGGGGATCGGCGCGGCCAGCGCCCTGGGCGTGGGTGGACTGCTGGCGACGGCGGCGGTTGGGCCCACCCTGACCAAGACCCCAGGACGCTGGATCCCCATCAGCCCCATGGACGACCTGGCGCCCGCCCAGGTTTCAACCGTGACCATGCGTTACGAGGTGACCAGCGGCTTCCACAAGGAGACGGTGGTCAAGCCGGTGATGATCTGCCGACGGGCCGATGTCAACAACATGGTTGTCTTCAACACCACCTGCACCCACCTGGGCTGCACCGTCCGCTGGGACGCGGGCAAAAACATCTACGTCTGCGCCTGCCACGGCGGGCAATTCGACCACGAGGGTCGGGTCATCGCCGGGCCGCCCCCCCGGCCCCTGGATACCTACCGGTTCAAGGTGGAGAACGGATGCCTGATGGTGGAGGTGGTTTGACATGTCACAGTTGACGGCATTTCTCGCCCATCGTTTCGGCTGGGAGACTTATCTGCGCCCCTTCCTCTACAAAAAACTCCCCTCGGGGGTCGGCTGGTCAGCGACCCTGGGCAGCCTGTGCGCGCTGACCTTTGCAGTCGAGGCCGTTACGGGGATGGTTCTGGCCATGTATTACACCCCGTCCCCGGATCTGGCCTATCGTTCGATCCAGTACATCATGGAAGACGTCCAGTTAGGCTGGCTCCTGCGCGGCATCCACCACTGGGGCGCCGGGGCCATGGTGTTTCTGGTGGCCTGCCACCTGCTGCACGTCTTCTTCACCGGAAGTTTCAAAGCCCCTCGGGAGATGACCTGGGTCGTGGGCACGATGCTGTTGCTGCTCACGCTGGGGATGGGGTTTACCGGGTACCTGCTGCCCTGGGACCAGAAGGCGTATTGGGCCACGGTGGTGTCCAGCAACGTTCCACGCGACATCCCGATTATAGGGGATGTGGTCACCCGCGTCCTGCTGGGTGGCGATCGCGTGTCGGGGCTGACCCTGTCGCGCTTTTACGCCACCCACATGCTGATTCTACCGACTTTGATGCTAACATCCGCAGCCGTGCACATCTACTTGGTGCGCCTTCACGGAATGGCCGCGGACAGCCAATCGGATTCCACCTCCGGACGGATTTACCGCTTCTATCCGGAGCACCTGGCCAGGGCCTCGACGGCTTTTGCGTTGGTGCTCGCCGCCCTGGCGGGGCTGTCGGCCTTAGGCCATGTGCCGCTGGAAAAGATGGCCGGCACGGTGGACCCGGCTTACCTGCCGCGCCCCGAGTGGTACTACATGTGGCTCTTTCAACTGCTGACCTACTTTTCCGGCCGCTGGGAAGCGGTAGGTTCTCTGGCCATACCTCTGGCCGGGGTGGCGATGCTCTTTGCCGTTCCCTGGCTCGGCCGCTGGCCTTTGCGGCGCCTCGCGGACAGACCCCTGGCCGCCGCTTGCGGCGTCAGCGGCGTTGTAGCCGTGGTCTATCTGACCGTCACCGCATTTTCCGGGGTGCAGCCGTACGGCCAGGTCGTGCCCATACCGGATCGAGCGCTGACGCCGGTCGAGCTCCGGGGCCTTGAGGTGTATGTGGAGCGCGAATGCGCTTACTGCCATAACATCAGCAACCAAGGCGGACGGCGTGAAGGCCCGGATTTGGCCAACATGGCCGCCAAGAAACGCACAGTGGATGCGATGATGGAGTTCATCAAGAACCCGCAGAAGGTCAGCAGCCTGTCCATCATGCCCAAGTACGACCTGCCCCCCGAACAACTGCAAGGGCTGGCCGAATTCATACTGTCGCTGAATCCAGGCCAGGGTCGCCATCGGATCGCAACGGCCGAGGACGTCCGCGCAGGCAAGATCCAGCAACGAACCGGTGCGATCAGCGCGCCGGAAGGTATTAAACCCCATCCCATCATCAAAGGAGGAAACAGATGATTCAGTTCTTGGTGCACGAGCAGGCCGACACGGTAGGCGTTGCCACGGTGGAGATTAAGGCCGGCGAGACCGCCGAGGGTCTCTTCATGGACAGCCAGGCGAAGATCCGGCTCAAGGCCAACCACGACATTCCCCTGGGCCACAAGATCGGCCTCAAGGGTCACGCCGTGAACGACGGAGTGATCAAATACGGCCACGATATCGGTCGGGTGGTCACGGCCTTCGGCAAGGGGGACCACGTTCACGTTCATAACCTCAAGACCAGGAGGTGGTAGAAAATGGCGACTCCGAAAGTAATGGCCTACCGTCGCGAAAACGGGCGGGTGGGCATCCGCAATCACGTCGTGATCCTGCCGTTGGACGATCTGAGCAATTCGGCCTGCGGGAAGGTGGCCCACAACGTCAAGGGCTGCAAGGCGATCCCGCACGCCTATGGACGGCTGCAATTCGGTGAAGACCTGGCCTTGTTCTTCCGCACCATGATCGGCACGGGCTCCAACGCCAACGTGGCCGCAGTGGTGGTCATCGGCATCGAACCGCAGTGGACCAACGTCATCGTGGAAGGCATCGCCAAAACCGGCAAGCCGGTGGCTGGATTTTCCATTGAACGCTACGGCGAGATCAAGACCGTGGAGATGGCCAGCTGGAAGGCCAAGGAATTCATGCACGGGGCCAGCGAGCTCAAGCGCGAGGAATGCGACCTGAGCGAAGTCTGGGTGAGCGTCAAATGCGGCGAGAGCGACACCACCTCCGGGCTAGCCTCCAACCCCACCGTTGGCAACGCCGTCGAAAAGCTGGTGGCCATGGGGGGCACCTGCTCTTTCGGGGAGACCTCCGAAATTACCGGCGCTGAGATGGTTTGCAAGGCGCGGGGGGCCACGCCCGAATTAGGCGAAGCCTTCATGGCGATGTTCGATCGCTACGCGGCAATGATCGACCGCAATAAAACAGACGATCTTTCCGGCAGCCAGCCGACCAAAGGCAACATTGCCGGGGGGTTGACCACCATCGAGGAAAAGGCTTTCGGCAACCTGCAGAAAATCGGCAAGAAGGCCAACTATGTGGGCGTGCTGGACAAGGCCGTAAGTCCCACCGGGCCCGGGCTGTGGTACATGGACACTTCCAGCGCCGCAGCAGAGGCCGTGACCCTGTGGGCCGCGGGCGGCTTCGTGGCACACTTGTTCCCGACCGGCCAGGGCAACATTATCGGCAACCCCATCGAGCCGGTGATCAAACTTTCGGCCAATCCACGCACGGTGAAGGACATGGTCGAGCACATCGATTACGACTGTTCGGCAATTCTGCGCGGTGAACTGACCTTGGACGATGCCGGCGACCAGTTGCTGGACATGCTGGTGCGCACCTGCAACGGCCGGCTGACTGCTCAGGAAGTGCTCGGTCACGAAGAATTCGTGCTCACCAAGCTCTACGAGAGTGCCTGACCGGTATCGATGCCGCCGAATGCTGCCTATTTCCCACGGAGGCGCCGACCGTGGCAAAACTGCCGCATAACCCCGATGGGCGTTTCTTGAGCCGGGCCATTCGGCGGCATCGTGAGCAGGGAACTCACAAGATGGCCGATTGCGATTACCTGATCGTTGGAGACAACTGCCATGCGGAAATTTGACTACAACACCGTGGAAGAAGCTGCCAAGCAGGTTTATATCAAGGCGTTGACCGACTTGCCCCCTGATGTGCGCGGAGCCCTGAAACGGGCCTATGAACGCGAGAGCCAGCCCCCAGCCAGGGAAATCTTCAAGGCCATGTTCAAAGCCATAGAGATCGCGGACCGGAAAAAGACCCTGGTTTGCCAGGACACCGGCCTTCCCATATACATGGTAAAGATAGGCAGCGATTTTCCCTGGAATGGGGCCGAGATCAAAAAGCGGCTGTCCAAGGGTGCCAGCCGCGCCACCTTGGAGTTTCCGTTCCGGGGCAGTTCCACCCATATTCTCACCAGGATAAATCCTCAAGATTCGGTGGGTCGCGGCCTTCCGGTCATCTACTGGGATTTCGTCGAGGGCTCCGATAGCTTGGAGATGCTGATGGTACCCAAGGGTTCCGGCTCGGAGAACATGAGCACCATGAAGATGTTCATCCCAGCCGACGGCAAGGCCGCTCTGAAGAAGTTTGTGCTGGATGCCTTCGTGGCCTCAGGCAGCAACCCCTGCCCTCCGGGAATCATCGGTGTGGGCATCGGGGGCACCGCCGACCTGGTAATGCGCCTGGCTAAAGAGGCCATCGCCCGGCCCGTGGGCGAACGCAGCCAGCAACCTTTAATCGCTCAGATGGAACAAGAATTAGAGGATGCCATCAACGCCACGGGGATCGGCCCCATGGGGTTGGGCGGCGACATCTCCACCCTGGCGGTGCACATAGAGTGGGCTTACACCCATATCACCCAAAATCCCGTGGCCGTGAACACCCAGTGTTGGCCCGCCCGCCGCGCGCGCGCGATCATTCACCCCAGCGGTGACATTGAATACGGATTTTAGTGTCAGAAAGAGGCGCTATGGCTACCTATCATTTGGAAACTGCCTTTTCCGAGCAAGCGATACGAAAGCTCAAAATCGGCGATATTGTCTATTTTGACGGGACCCTTTTCGGGATACGGGATCTTACCCAAATCTACATGTTTGACCAGAATCACGAGCCGCCGGTGGACATGGCGGGTCACCCGGTTATCCACACCGCACCCAGCCTTCGCAAGGTCGGCGACAAGTGGGAAAAGATATGCGTGGGCACGACCACCAGCTCCCGCATGGACCGCTTCACTCCCAGGCTGCTTGAGAAATGCGGGGTACGCGCCATTATCGGCAAAGGCGGCCAGTATCGGCAAAGCCTGGACGCAATGGGCAAGTTCGGAGCGGTTTATCTGGCAATCGTCGGCGGCGCCGCCTCTCTGGAAACCGAGCAGATCCAGGAGGTGGAGGAGGTTTTTTGGGAGCACCTGCACCCCGAGGCGCTTTACAAGTTCAAGGTGAAGGACTTCGGCCCCTTGACCGTGGCGATGGACAGCCATGGCGGTCACCGCTATTTCGAGGTCAAGGCGGAAGCTGAACGCAGGCTGCCTGGAATATATGAAAAGCTACTCGCTTAAGGTTTTGCCTGGAAGGTCAAAAGGAGAAAGAAGCCCTTTATTTGACCACGGGAGCCTTTTCTGGAGGAATTCCAATGAAATTGATCCATATTAAAAACTTCGGCGGTCCCGCAGAGCTCTTTATTACAGAAGCTGAACGGCCCAGACCCGGAAAAGGCGAAGCCCTGGTAAAAATCGCCTGTGCCGGCGTTAACTTCATAGACGTTTACATGCGCAGCGGGAACTATGTCCGGTCAAATACCTACAAGACCCCGCTGCCCATGAGTCTCGGCATGGAAGGGGGTGGAACCGTGGCCGAATTGGGAGAAGGCGTGGATGGTCTCGTGGCGGGCGATCGTGTTGCTTATTGCCTTTCCCGGGGTAGCTACGCCGAATACGCTATTGTACCAGCCTGGCGCCTCGTAAAAATTCCCGATCGGCTGCCGCTGCCCGTGGCAACGGCTCTGATGCTGCAAGGTTCCACCGCCCATTACCTGACACACTCCGCCTTTGCCCTCGAACCCAGCCATACCTGTCTGATCCATGCCGGAGCGGGCGGCGTCGGTCAATTGCTGATTCAAATGGCCAAGCTGAGGGGTGCAGCGGTCATCACCACGGTCGGAAGCAAGGAAAAAGCCGACATTGCAAGGGCACGCGGTGCGGATCATACGATCCTCTATCGTGAAAATGCTTTTCGTGAGGCCGTCATGGATATCACGGGAGGCAAAGGAGTCGAGGTGGTGTATGACTCGGTCGGCAAGGACACCATCCATCACAGTATTCGTTCTCTGAAGCGGCGGGGGCTTTGCATCATGTACGGCGCGAGCTCGGGTCAGGTGGCCGCCATCGAGCCCCTGGAGCTTGCGGAAGCGGGTTCGATTTTTTTTACCCGCCCGCATCTGGCCGACTACACTGCCACGGCGGAAGAAGTTCGTTGGCGGGCAGCCGATCTGTTCAAAGCGGTGGAGGACGGGAAGTTAACGGTCACCATTGACCGGGAATTTCCACTGGATTACGCTCGGCAAGCCCATGAATTGCTGGAAGCCAGGGGCAGCAAGGGTAAGCTGCTGCTGCGGGTCGATCATTGAATGGCGAGTGCGAATACCCGGTCATTTTCGTTGGAGATATCTCGGAATTCAGTGTCCTTATCAACCATCTGGCAGCTGTCTTGCCGGTGCAGGCGAGATAGCATGAAGGGGGGACGCCATGAGAGAAAGAATGAAACCCGGCAGGTGTCTGAGTGTTGTCGTATACTTGCTGTTCTCCGCTGTCCTGATGGCTGGCATTCCTGCCGAGGAGTGCCGCGGACAAACGGTCGAGAAGTACCCGTCCCGGCCCATAGATCTGATCTGTACCTTTGGTGCGGGTGGAGGGCTCGATACCATGGCCCGTCAGCTCTCGAGCCTGACGCAGCCGATCCTCGGCGTCGCACTCCCGGTCTCCAACCTCCCCGGGGCCGCGGGAAACGTGGCGATTACTCAGCTCCTCGGCTCGAAAGCGGACGGCTACACGATCGCGGCCTACGTTCAGGACACGATGATGACGATCCCGATGGGACTGGCGCGCCACAAGGTCGAGGACCTCGAGTGGCTCGTCCGCACGCAGGTAGCCGACTCTTTCCTGTTCGTCAAGGGTGACAGCCCGTTTAAAACCGTACAAGACCTCTTCGAGTATGCCAAGGCCAACCCCGGCAAACTCCGGGTGGCCGCGACCGGCTTCGGGACTCCCGACGACGTGACGGTGAGATATCTCGAGAAGAAGGGCTACAAGATGACGACCATCCCCTATCCGAAGCCTGGCGAGCGTTACGCCGCCGCTCTCGGCGGCCACACGGAGGTGCTCTACGAACAGGCTGGCGATGTGAAGCAGTACCTGGAGGCCGGCCAGCTCAGGCCCCTGATCATCTTTGCGGAAAAGCGGCTCCCGGCGTTTCCGGACGTGCCGACCTCGGCGGAACTTGGCCTTTCCATCACCTTGCCGCAGTTTCGAGGCATTGTGGCGAAGAAGGGACTGCCTGCGGACTGCGCCCAGACCATCGCGGAAGCGATGCGCAAGGCGATGGAGACCCAGGAGTGGAAGAAGTTCGCCGAGGACTGGTACATCCGTCCCGACAGCTACCTGGGGCGACAGGAGTATGAGAAATGGGTAGCCGGTGAGGTGGCGATCCTCAATAAGCTGATAATAGAGTTCGGTCTCCGAAAGTGAGGGAAAGATGAAACTTACCAGGACCGCCCCGGCCCCTGTTGCCGGCATCTTGCTATCCACGGCGCTTTTCTTCCAGGCAGGAAGTCTTAACGAGATCGCGCAACCCGGCCAGCTTGGGCCAGGCTTCTGGCCGCGGTTGGCGCTCATTGGCCTTGCGCTCGCCTGCGTTGCGAAACTCATCGTGGACGTGCGTTTCGCCTACGGCGAAAGAGACGTCTGTCCGGCGCTTCCCCCACCCGTGTCGCGCGCGAGGCTCGTCGCCGGCATCGCGTTCATCGGCCTCTACGTGCTGTTGGCCCCGTTCATCGGCTTCGTTCTGGCGACCGTCGGGTTCATCGCCGCCTTCATGTGGCTCTCGGGAGCACGCTCCGTTCCCATGATCGCAGGTAATGTGGCCGTGGGAACCGTGCTGCTGCTCTACGTTTTCATCAAGTTCGTGTACCTGCCCTTACCTAAGGGCGACGGACTGTTTGAGAGCTTCACCCTTGCGCTCTACCGGGCGCTGTACCTTTTTTAAAGGAACAGGCATGATGGATATCTTCGCGAACCTTGTGATCGGTTTTGCCAATGCCGTCCAACCGATGAATTTTCTCATGATTAGCCTCGGCCTGTTGATCGGCATCATCGCCGGAGCCCTCCCCGGCATTACGATGATCAACTCGATCGTGCTCGTGCTGCCCTTTACGTACCTGATGGGGATCGTACCCGCCTTGCTCCTCATGATCGGCGTCTACTGTGGTGGAGTCTTCGGAGGGTCCATCACGGGAATCCTCTTCAATATCCCCGGGGACCCGATGAACGTCCCAACCACCTGGGAGGGCTACCGGCTCAACCGTCAGGGCAAGACCCAATATGCCCTCGGTCTGGCGATCATGAGTTCGGCCTTCGGCGGCCTCGTGAGTGCACTCTGCCTCGCTTTCTTCGCGCCGCCCTTTGCCAAGTTTGCGCTCGGGTTTTCCACCGTGGAGTTCTTCTCGGTGGTCGTCTTTGGACTTGCGAGCGTGTCGGTGCTCGGCAGTTCCTCGATGACCACGGCCCTCATCTCGCTATTCGCTGGGATGTTTCTGGGGACGATCGGCACCGAGGCCCAGTATGGCGTAGAGCGCTTCACCTTCGGGCTGCCCTTTCTCAGTTCGGGGGTGGATTTCGTGGCGGTCCTTATCGGCCTCTTCGCGATCGGCGAGGTGCTCGAACAGCTTGTCGGCGCTGCGCCTGAGTCCGTTCCAGAGACCTCGGTCAGGAAGGCGATGCCGCGCCTCCCGCTTCTCGATCTGTGGCCGTTGCGTTGGCCTCTCGTACGCGGAACCGCGGTCGGCGTAGTCGTGGGCGGCCTCGCCGGTGCAGGAGCAACCGTATCGTCGTTCGTCTCGTATGGGCTTGAAAGACAGGTCTCCAAGACCCCGGAGCTGTTCGGGAAGGGCCATGCGGGAGGGCTGGTGGCATCGGAGAGCTCGGTGAACGGCTCAACCGGCGGGGCGATGGTCCATCTCCTTTGTCTTGGCATCCCCGGCAGCGCCGCTACCGCAGTAATGATGGGCGCCTTCCTCCTGCATGGCATACAGCCCGGGCCTCTGCTTTTTACCAAACAGCCCGTGGAGGTCTTCACGATCATCGCCGGGATGATCCTCGCCAATATCATCATGATTTTCATGGGCTATGTCGCGGCGTTCTCGTTCGCCACGCTGATGAAGGTCCCGGCGGCCATTCTGAACACCTTTATCGTCGTCTTCTGTTTCCTCGGCGGCTACGCGCTCCGCAACGACTTGGCGGATGTCTGGATGACGATGCTGTTTGGCGTCCTGGGCTACGTGATGCGGCGCTATGACCTCCCGATCGCACCGCTGGTCATGGGCCTGATCCTCGGACCCATGGCCGAGCAGTACTTCCTGACCAGCATGCTGGCGAATCAAAATGACCTGAGCGTCTTCGTGACGCGCCCTGTGAGTGCGATCATCCTCGGGATTGGAGTGCTCCTGGTCCTGTGGGCGATCATGAAGGCAGTCAAAGGCCGGCGATCCGCATTGGAGGAACTGGTGATGCAAGGGCAGATGACGCGGGTTGAGGAAGGATGAAGAAGTTAGAAAGCGAACCGCGGAAAATCCGATGTCGAAAGTCCAAGGTCGAAGGGAAGACTTCGGAGAGCAGACTTCGTGGTTCGATATCCCGCGTTCGGCATTCATCAGTCCATCATGGGTATGATTTCGGCTAAAGGCCTGCATTGGAGGAGCAGCATGCAAAAGACCGTTATCCTAGGCGTTGTCGGCGTCGATGCACACGTGGTTGGAAACAAGATTATTGCCCAAGCCCTGAGAGATGCCGGATTCAACGTGGTTAACATCGGAACGTTCGTGTCTCAGGAGGACTTCATCAACGCCTCCATTGAGACCAACGCCGACGCCATCATGATCGGGTCCCTGTGCGGGCACGGCGAACTGGATTGCCAAGGATTCAAAGAAAAATGCATCGAGGCCGGCAAGGGGAACATCCACCTGGTGGTGGGTGGAAACCTGGTGGTGGGAAAACAGGAGTGGGGGAGCGTTCATGACCGATTCCTGAAAATGGGGTTCAATCGTGTCTACCCGCCCGGCGTTGCCATTAAGACTGTTATTTCTGATCTTAAGAAGGATCTGGGGATAGCCTGTGAGGACTGATCACGCCCTGCTCGTCGATTTCGGGAGCACCTTTACCAAGATCGTCTTGGTGGATCTTGAAGCCGAAACCGTGCTTGGCAGGATTCAGACTCCGTCCACCGTGGAGACCGATATCACCATCGGATTGAGGCGCGGCCTCGACGATATCGGGCGGATTCTGGGCAAGGCCCCCGTATACCGTCACAAACTGGCATCGAGCAGCGCTGCGGGCGGCTTGCGCATGGTCGCGATCGGCCTGGTCCCGGATTTGACGGTGGAGGCAGCCAAGAGGGCAGTGCTTGGAGCCGGAGCCAAGGTCGTAGGCGTCTATGCCTACCGGTTGACCGAAAATGAGATCGAAGAACTCGAAAAAGCATCTCCGGATCTCATCCTGCTGGCCGGCGGGACGGACGGTGGCGATCGGGAGAACGTCATCGGCAATGCAACCTGTCTTGGCAGGGCCGATCTGAAGGCGCCGATTGTGTTCGCCGGGAATAAGACAGCCGTTGACGAAGTCCGGAAGATACTGATTGCCGGCAATAAGGAGGTGGTGGTCTCGGAAAACGTAATGCCCGGGATCGGAGTCCTCCAAGTGGAGCAGGTGCGATCCATCATTCGGGATCTCTTTATCAAGCGGATTATCGATGCCAAGGGACTCAAGAATGCGGAACGTTTCATAGACAGCATTCTGATGCCGACGCCTACCGCCGTGTTGAACGCGGCCAGGCTGCTGGCCGAAGGCACCCCCAATGAACCGGGGATCGGAGAGTTGGTCATCGTGGACATTGGAGGGGCAACGACCGATATCCATTCCATCAGTATGGGAACCCCCACCGAAGCCGGTGTCATCCCAAAGGGCCTCCCCGAGCCTTATGTGAAAAGGACGGTCGAAGGGGACCTCGGCATGCGTTATAACGCCTCGACAATCGTTCAGGCGGCGGGAAAGGAGAAATTTTGCAGGCAGATGCTCGGGATCGTATCCGATCTGGATCAAGCGGTGGCGAAGTTGAACCTCAAACCGGAAAGCCTTCCTGAAACGGAGGCGGAACAGACGCTGGATGTGGAGCTTGCCCGAGCCGCAGCCAGCCTGGCCATGGAAAGACATGCCGGCGTGATTGAGGCGGCCTATGGCCCCATGGGACAGTTTCACATCCAGTACGGCAAGGATCTGCGCGGGATCAAGACCGTGATCGGCACCGGCGGGCCGCTCATTTTCGGGGCTGAACCGGAAACGATTCTGAAGGAGACGCTCCATTCAGAAGCTAAACCCTTCTCGCTTAAGCCGAAGCAACCCGGTTTTTTCATCGATGAAAAATATATTCTGTACGCAATCGGTTTGATGGCGGAGGCCTATCCAGACAAGGCCTTGAGAATCGCAAAAAAGTACTTGCGGAAGGTGGAATAAGGAGGAGCGCGTGGAGCTATCCAATAAACGATGGAGTGATGCCTGTTTCAAGAAGGAGCGTGAAAAGGCGCTATCGCTTTGGCCCACGGGCAGGGAGGTCGATACGGAAGAGGTGATAGCCTATCATCTTAGCCTCCCGGAGGAAAAGAACTACGGAAAAGTTGTCCGTAAGGCCAAGTTGGAGGGTCATACGTTGGTGCAGCCTCGCGGAGGCGTGGCCTTAATCGATGAACACATCAAGCTGCTGCGATGCCTGCAGGACGAGGGCGGCGCCGATCTGCTGCCGGCCACCACGGATACCTACACCCGAAACATGAAGTTTCATGAAGCCCAGAGGGGGATCGAGGAAAGCATCGCGACCGGTCGGTCCATGCTGAATGGGCTTCCCGTGGTCAATTATGGTCCCGGCAAAGTCCGGCGGGTAGTCGAAGCCGTAGACCGACCCATCATGGCTCTTTCCGGCACGCCGTTTCCCCGGCTGACCTCCGAGATCACGATTGCCGCCGGCTTCTCCGGATACCTTGGGGCAGGCATTTCCTATCCCTGTTCCTATATCAAGTCCATGAAGCTGGAGGAAGGAATCAAAAATTACCAGTATCTGGATCGTCTTTGCTCGTATTACGCCGAGCATGGGGTACTCATCCATCGTGAACAGCCTGGTTTCCTGACCGGGACTTTGATTCCGCCCGGCATCGGTATTGCCGTCGGCGTCCTTGAAATTCTGCTGGCAGCCGGACAGGGTGTGCGCCACTACAGCGTCGGCCTGGCCCAAAACCTTGACGTCGCTCAGGATGTTGCCGCCCTGAGGGTCTATGAGGAAGTCTGCCAGCATTATCTGAAGAAAGCCGGGATCAACGACATGTTCATATCGGTCGCCACCCATCAGTGGATGCAGGCCTTCCCGCCCCACGAAGCGGAGGCCTTCAGCGTGATCGTCATGGGTGCGATCATCGCCGTCCTTGGTGGTGCCACCCAGGTCATCACGAAGACATCCCATGAGGCCATCGGCATCCCTTCCATGGAGGCCAACGCCGCCGGGGTGAGAACGACCCGCAAGGCCATCGAGATGATGCGAAAGTTCAGATTACCACTGGATGACGAAGTAAAGGGGGAAATGGAAATGATCCGGAAGGAAGCCATGGCGATCATCGATAAGGCGCTGGAGTTGGGCGACGGGGATGTGGCCGTTGGAGTGGTGCGCGGATTTGAGGCCGGCGCCATCGATATTCCATGGGCCCCCAATGTGCACACCCGGGGAGAGGTCATTCCGGTGCGTGATGGAAAGGGAGCGGTGCGGTATCTTCGGACCGGCAATCTGCCTTTCGGCAAGGAGATCCTGGAGTACAACGCGTCGAAGATCAAGGAGCGAGAAGAGAAAAGCGCCGTCAACGTCGATTACGAGTTGGCCTGTTACGATATTCTGGAAATCTGCAAACCCTGCGTTTAAGGAGAGCAATTATGAAACTGATCTTCCGTGCCTGGCACCACTCTCTTCCTTTGCGTAAGCCCTACCGCCTCTCATTTACAGTCCTGGAGCGATTCGAGACCTTCTATGTGGCTCTGGAGGGTGAGGGGAGGGCCGGCTTCGGCGAAATCACACCCCTGCCGGGATATGGCGGGGAGACGGTTCAAGAAGCGGCCGGGGCCCTGGCTGAGGCCGCGCGTGAATTGGGTGCCGGCAAGCCATCCGATGAGATCGCAGCTCAACTCGCCCGCAAATACCCGTTCACCGCCAGCGGGCTGAAATGTGCCTTTGAGACGTGGACCGAAGGAGAGGCCAATGCCTTTCTGGTCCCGCTTCCAGCGAAGGTGCCCCTGGCCGGTCTGTGCGCCGGCAACACCCCGGAGGAGATCGGGGCCGAGGCCCGGCGCCTGGTCGCAAACGGCTACAAGGTGTTCAAACTCAAAGCGGGCCGGTCTCCGCAAACCGAGGAAGATCTGGTCCGGGCCGTGGCCAGAGAACTCCCGCCCGGTGGGAGCATGCGCCTGGACGCGAACCAGGCATATTCCTATGGCGATGCCCTGGAATTGTGCCGGCGCATAGAAGATCTCGGTAAGGTGGCGCTTTTGGAGCAGCCGTTCGAACCCGAGATGTGGCCCGAGTGCGCACGACTCACATCGTCCACCACCTTTCCGATCATGCTCGACGAGTCGATTTGGACCAAGGAAGATATTGCGCGGGCTGTGGATTGCGGGGCAAGGCACGTCAAACTCAAACTCTGCAAGCATCCGGGCCTGTCCGGTACAAGTGCGTTGGTGGCGGAGGCTCGCCGCCAGGGTCTCGAAATCATATATGGCAACGGCGTGCAGACGGCCCTCGGCAACCACCTCGAAGCGCGTGCCCACTTGCAGTGCGGCCTGTCCACGGCCATCGAGGCCAGCGGCTTCGCCAAGGTCCAGAATCATCCTTTTCAATCGGGAATCACCGTGTCGCAGGGAAAGCTCTCTGATCAAGGCCTGGATGTCAGCCCCGAGGTGCTGGCCACCGGCCGGCTCGTAGCCGAAGCCGTACTTACCAGGAGGCCATGACCTCGCGGGTTAACGATATAGACATGAATCTTGGTTTCTCTTGCGAGGCATCGAATTCCCTCCATGCCTTCTGGGGGGGCATGAACCGACCCTCCTTATCGAATCCATGGACGGCTGCCTGGGGCTTTTTTATTTCTTGGACGCCGGTTGGAAATGCAGTTGGAGTTTTATTTCAGGCAATAAAACAGGGAGTTGGGTTTTTACTCTAACTCCCTGTTGTTGTTTGGTAGCGGGGACAGGATTTGAACCTGAAATCTTCGGGTTATGAGGCGTATTTTAGATATAATTATTTCAGTTAGTTATTATATTTTCAGCGGCTTGGAACGATGGATCGTAATGAATTCTCATGACAAAATGCACCCCGGGTGCACCCGCTGGCGTAGTTTGTTAGCCGAGTCGGTGCTATAGTGAATTAGGCCTTGAAGCATCCAGGTGCGCTTGGTAAAAGATCGGAATATCTCTCAGGAATCCATGACCGCAATGGAACAATCAAAAGATAATTTTCCGGGGATAGGGCAGCTCCCGAAAACCGGCTTCCCCGGAGACAACCACCTGGGGCCGAGAGGGATCGGCGATGAAAAAAATCCTTAGTATCCTGGAGGCGCAAGGGGTTAATAATTCATGGCTCCGGGTGGCACCATTCGCATTAGCGGGATACCGAAAAGAATCATACGGCAAACTAACCAGACTTTGCCGGAGAAAAGAAACACTCATGGCCGTTGTCGTGGCTGGAGTGATCGGTCTTTACGCAGCCAAGAAACATGTTGAGTTATGCAAAAAGGCCATAAAAGCGGGGAGAAATTCCTCCAGGGATTCCAACCGGGAGCTAAAAAAATATTTGGATGCGATTTGGAGGGTATATCTCCTTGAAAATTCAATCGACAAGCAAAGACTAATAGAGAAAGCGATTGGCTGTTTATCGGGGGATCTGGATCAGGAGCTTTCTCATAGTCTGACCGAAGCCAAGAAAGAATACAAAGCCATGATCCAGCAAATCATAGGCGCTGTGCAGGCTGGCACGGGGCATAGCGAAGACGCTGTTCATGGGTACCTGGCAACCTTCTTAAACTCCATCGGCTGCAGCACCTTGGGCGGAAAGCCCTTCACCCGCCAAAATATCGGCAAGTAACCAACTTCTCTCTTTGTGATTTACGGGCCGCCTTCGGGTGGCCTTTTCTTTTTTTCTTCTCGCCCTGTTGCAATTGCAGCTTTCCTCTGGTCCGGTTCAACGTTAAAAAGCTCACAAATGCTTTGGTTGACAAACTTACGGGTAATATGGGGGGCCGAATGACAGACTGCTGGGATTGCCCTGTCCGACACGGAAAAATGGTTCTCCGCTGTTTTATTTTAACCGGACTTATTCTACGCAACGTCTGTGCAGTCCAGAAAAAACAACAGGGAATATAATTTAGCGTACAGATCTATTTCCAAAACTCGGAGATGATGAACCACAACATGCAGATGCCAATCATCGCCGAGGCTTTTTTTATGAAAGATCTCATAGGACACCGCCCTGTTTTGTATCGGAAATTGGGATCGATACTATAGTCGTCCGCCCCATGAGCGCAAGGTTAGGGTGCTGGCGGCGGGGTTAGGGTTCATCAGGGCTTTTGCGATATCCTTTGGCTCTCAGGATGGCATCGCGTAGCGATATTTTTAGATCCGAGCAGTTTATCTTCCAACCTTCTGGAGTAACGAGGAGGCTGTTTTCAAGAATCGAATGGATTGTCCGGCATACCTCAAAGAGTTGGGGAGCAGCTGCGAAAAGGTATGCTTCTGCTATCCGCGTATCATTACCGTTTTTCTTTTTAGGCAAAACGGCAACGACGGACGAGTCCGCTCCAAAGATACCGACGGCTTCATCTTTTTTCTTAACATACAAAGAGCCGTTAGCGCTCTTTTCCATGTGTGCTTTATCGGCAAACCGATATCAAAACTTTAATGCTAAACCGACAAAAGGTAATAGGCAAAGGCGAACCCTGGTGGGTGTTTATTTCCCACGAGGGGAAGCGGACCACCCGCAGGGTTTGAGACCAGAAGGCGGCCGAGGCTGTCGCCAGGGCTATCAGCGCACAACTGCAGCTCGGGAAATTCGGTTTTGAGCCGGGCAGGTCTGTACCGACTTCTAAGGTTTTGCGTTAAGCCCTGGCTGGAAAGTCGATAACCGAAGCCAATTGGGTAAGTTGAACGAAGGCAGGCAATGACAATCTGCAGGGAGTTCGGGGGTGGAATGAAGTTACGGTTGATTCTTTATTCGCCTATCCATAGGAACCTGAAATCATAGTATTGCCAAGTCCAGACCCCAAAAGATGGTTGCCTTCCGGTTGATTATAAATACAACTCATCGAATTCAATTAAGATTAGCATATACCAAATGTCTGGAATGGAAATTGCTTTTCAATCTTTTTAGCTGCCCTCTTCAGGCTTTTCAACTTCCAATTCTTCACTTGAGAGGTGGTTATGGCTGATGAAATCAAGAAACCGACAGGGATTGAACTGTTGGTAAGAGAATGTCGCATTAGATTCCGCAATCCTGAAAACCTCAACCACTATTCAGCAACGAACTTTCGGGAAGCTGAAAAAAAGTTTGTTAAATTTTGTTTTAATGGCCGACAACTTAGGGAGCAGGAGAAACAGAGGTATCTATAACGCTAATCAAATCCATATTAATCTCTCAAGTCTACATGTTTCTACAGGCACGAGGGCTGGAAAGCCAGGAGGCTGAAATGATATGCGAGGTCTGTAACGGGAAGGGGTACGTCATAGAAAAAAATCGAGAACAAGCATGTCGCGAATGTCAGGGCCGAGGTGAATACCGCCTCTCCAATATAAGAAATCCTCAAAACCAGGAAGACCGGACTCAACAATCTCCCGGTCATTGACTTATAAGTTATCAGGAGACCTGCAGCGAGTATGCTGTGGGCCTCTTCGTTTTATTTCGTGTTCACTTCAAGTCAGGCGATGGCAATCTGGAGGGAATGCTAATCGATTGCAGATTCATCCCATCCAGCGATTGAAGCCTCTGGTGCATCTGGGCAGGTTCAAACCCCGGTGCCGGTGAGATGAGGCTTGCGAGGGCTCTAAAAAAGGCGGAAATGAGGGAAGGGTCCATGCCCTCTTGGCACAGTAACCGTTCCCTTCATTAAGCTAAAGATGAGCAGTTTCCCTATGATTATCAAGGATCAAGCTCGTGTGCAGCCACAGTTATCCCGGTCCTCTGAAATATTTTTCTGCTGTTACTTGACAGGCCTGGCATCCAACCCTAAGTTTTGATTGGATGACGGGGAAACTCGTGATCCGGGGAAGAGGTTGGGGGCTGATGCCAAAAAGGTGAGTTAGCAACAACCTTACGTGGGTACAGCTTAAAACCCAATCGATTCCTGATTATTAATGCATTACCCGGGCGATCTCACTTAATTTGGGGTCGCCCGTTTCGTTTATTGTAATTTTGTCCTGATCGAAGTTTTTGAATATGTCATCAAATAAACGAAACGCGTCCGGGAAGCATCGAGAGACAATAGCGAACCCCGACGACGATATCGAGGTGCTTTTCGCCTGCGACAAGTCAAAGGTAGAATGCATCTGCCCCAAATGCGATAAATAACATATTCTAAACTTTCATTTCTATTGGCAGAGGCACGTCCCGGAAATACTGTCAAAACTGTCGCGACAACATGTAGTAGCGGCGACCCCATCGCTCGAGCAACTCGATATCCTCAATTGATTATTCTTGGGTTGGAAATACGGTTGGAATTAAAAGAGAAGGGGTTACGATTTTCATATAATGGGCGCGTTTGGGATATGAGTTATGAAAATGATAGAGTCTACGAGCTACAGATAGTTGACCCTACAAGGGGCAAAATTAAAGGCATTATACCCTCAAAGAAAGAATAGGGGGCCTTATGGCGATCATAGGGTTGATTCTGAATTTTTTAGGCGGAGCGATTTTGATCTATTACGGCGACAAAACCGGCACAGCTTCAGACAGGGCAACTAAAGATTTTCTGTTGTCGCGCTGGCTTTTTTATTCGGGGATAGTGTCTTTTTGTGTGGGGTTTTTTCTGATTTTGGTTTCTATGGTCTTTTAATTCTGGACCGACCCCGCCAGTGGCCCCACGATCAACCATCATAGGCGAGCGAAGGATAGGGGGCATCAACCCACAGCGGCCACCAGTAACAGTTCGAAAGATACCAAGGTCAACGGTTGAGAAGGAAAGAAGAAGATGCACCCCCAAAAAAAAGAGGGGCCAAGTTATGAGGGGACTCTCACAATTCCCTGGCCGGACAGCTGCACCTTTCCGAAAAATATTGATTACGGGGAGGCTATGGGTTGAGCGCAAAACCGGGTAAACCCTTTGCAGGTCTAGCTTTTTGAGCTTCCACGAAAGTGGAAATACGAGTGGAAGTAAATTTGGCAAATAAAAAAGGGGTTACGATTTTCACCGCAACCCCTTGATTTTGTTGGTAGCGGGGACAGGATTTGAACCTGTGACCTTCGGGTTATGAGCCCGACGAGCTACCAGACTGCTCCACCCCGCAGCAATTGAATCCCGAACATAAACAATACCTGTTGATAAGTCAAGGTGTTTCTCAAAGCGTTTTCTGCCGGCCGGTGAAAAAGCCCATGGCTCCAATTTGAAATTGGTTAGCCGGATTCATGCGAGGCAAGACCCGCAATGCATTGGCGCAGGCGCGGCCTGTCGGCGGGGTCACAGCGGATGAGAATCTGCTTGATGCGCCCGGTCTCTCCCGCGCGGATTTCGACCGCAGACCGGGAGACTCCCAGGCACCGGGCCAGGAACTCGATGCACATCGTGTTGGCCGCGCCTTCGACCGGCGGCGCGGTGAGCTTTACCTTGAGAGCGTCGCCGAGCAGGCCGACGATCATGTTCCGGGAGGACCGCGGCTGAACGCGGATTTTAAAAGTCAGGCCCGCCGGATGGTTTTGGATGGAGAGCATAAAAACGTCTCACGGCGCAAGGCACAAGGAGAAATACGATGCGTTTGTAGTCTATTTTGCATGTGCCGTGTGCCCTGACCCGTTTACGGTTGGCTCAACAAACCCGATAGCTTCGACAGGCTCGAAAGGCACAACAGACACGAAGCTGTCTCAAGAAATGCATCCGGCAGTCGATGGCGGCGTTGCACGCCTCTGAAATAAGCTCACAACCCGTCGCGGTTGCGGCGCTTTTTAATCGGCGTGCGCCTTGCCCTCGGTTGTGATCTGCTATTTTTGAGATGGCTTCACATTGGAACCCGCAGATTCCTTGCCTCAGACCCTCTTGATCGTCTCGATGATGCGGCTGGCGGAGATGCTCTCGGTCACGGGGATCAGTGCGACCCGGCCACCGCAACGTTCGACCACCTCGCGGCCCAGCACTTCATCCTTCTCATAGTTGCTGCCCTTGGTCAGCACGTCCGGGCGGACGGCCTCGATCACCCGGTCGAGCTCCTGTGTTGGAAACACGACGACGTAGTCCACGCTGTCCATGGCGCTCAGGATGCGCACGCGTTCGGCGGCATGGATCAAGGGACGGCCAGGTCCCTTGAGCTTTCGCACGGATTCATCGTCGTCCACGGCGACGATCAGCACATCCCCCATCGTCCTGGAAACCGTGAAGAGCCGGATGTGCCCCACATGCAGGAGATCGAAACAGCCGTTGGTGAGGACGATGCGCCTGCCCATCCGGCGGAGTTGCCTGGCAATATCGGCCAGTTCGGCCAGGCTGCGGTGCTTGACCACGGAAGTGTCAGTCGACGGCTGCAGGGCTTCGGCCAGCTCGGCGCGCGACGCGCCGGCGGTGCCGACCTTGCCAACGACGACGCCAGCGGCGGCATTGGCCATGGCAATGGCATCCGGGTAGGAGAGGCCCGCGGCAAGCCCCAGGCCCAGCACCGCCACCACCGTGTCCCCGGCGCCGGTGACGTCGTAGACCTGGAGTGCCCGGGTGCCGATCTTGAGCGGGGCCACTCCGCGCTCGAAGAACACCATGCCGTCCTTGCCGCAGGTGATGAGAAGCTTGTCGATGGCCACTGTTTCGAGCAGCCGTTGCCCTGCCGCCAGCAGGCCGGCCTCGTCCCTGACCTCGATACCGGCCGCGAGTGCCGCCTCTTTCTTGTTGGGGGTGATCAGCGTGAGTCCCGCGTACTTCGAAAAATCCATGCCCTTGGGGTCGGCGATGGCGAGCTTGCCTGCGGATCGCGCTTGCGCGGACAGGCCGCCAATGAGCGCGCGGGTGACCACCCCTTTGCCGTAGTCGGATATCAGTACCACGTCCACGTCGGGAACCCGTTCCAGCGCCTTGGACATGAGGGCCTGCTCGGAGGTCCTGGAAATTTCGTGCGAGGTTTCGCGGTCGATGCGCAGCACCTGCTGGTGTTCGGCGATGATGCGGGTTTTGCGGGTGGTCGGCCGGCCGGGTTCTTCGACCACCGCACCCACATCCACTCCCAGCTTAACCAGTTCTGACCGCAGCCGGCTGCCCTGGGGTCCCGAGCCGACCACGCCGGCCACCGCAACGCCTGCTCCCAGGAGGCAGAGGTTCTTGGCCACGTTGGCGGCCCCCCCGAGGGTGAACTCCTCGTTCAGCACCGAGACCACGGGCACCGGGGCTTCGGGCGAAATCCGCTCCACGTGTCCCCAGACGTACTCGTCCACCATCAAGTCGCCGACGACGAGTAGGCGACACCGTTCAAACGTCGAGAAATCGGGCTTCATGGATATAAATTTAAAGCTACACATTAACTATTGTGGCGCTTGCCGACCAAGTCCCGGATGAACGTCGGCGGCCGCACCACCCGGCCGTCGCGATCGACACAGGCGTGTTTCGTGTACCCCTCGGCTAGAAGCGCACCGCCATCCTCGCGGTAAATCCGGTAGTCGAACTTGACGCCCCCCTTGACGGCAGCGTCCACCGTGGTCTCGATCACGATGCGATCGTCGTACTGGGCGGGCGTGGTGAACCTGGCGTGGCATTCGGAGACCGGCAGAAAGATGCCCCGCTCCTCGATGGCCTTGTAGGCCAGGCCCAGGGCGCGGAACATCTCGGTGCGGCCGATTTCGAACCAGCGGAAATAATTGCCGTTGTAAGCGTATCCCATACGGTCCGTGTCGCCGTAGATCACCCGGCAGGTCGTCCGATGTTTCACTGCAGCCCTCCGTCGCCACCGATGATGGATTGAATCATGCCTTTGAGCTCATCGAAACCGGACGCCACCGGAAAGGCCGGGTACTGCCGGCGCACGTTATCCGGCGGCCGGTAGAGAATGCCGTGGTCGGCGGCCTGCAGCATGGCGATGTCGTTGTAGGAGTCGCCGACACCGATCACCGTATAATTGAGTGATTGCATGGCCTGGGCGACCTTTTTCTTGCCATCCTTCTGGCGCATGACGTAGTTGGCGATCATGCCGTCGGCTGCCACTTCCAGGCTGTTGCAGAGCAGGGTCGGGAATCCGAGCTTTTGCATGAAAGGGCCGGCAAACTGCACGAAGGTGTCGGAGACGACCAGAATCTGGGTGACCGAGCGCAGCCAGTCGAGAAACTCCAGTGCCCCGTCCAGGGGGTCCATGGTGGCGATGACCGCCTGGATGTCGGGAAGCTTCAACCCGTGCAGTTTGAGAATGTTCAGCCGGTGCTGCATCAGGACATCGTAGTCGGAGATGTCCCGGGTCGTCAGCCTGAGCTCCGGGATGCCGGTCTTCTCCGCGAACTTGATCCAGATCTCGGGCAGGAAAATGCCTTCCAGGTCGGAGCATACAAGATGCATATCTCTTTTCACCTCACGTTATCCATCGCAATTCCAAAACTCCCTATTCCCGCCCCACCGGCATGCGGTCGCCGCGCAACCGCAGAAAAGTCAATCCACCAACTTGTCGTCCTCGATCCGGATCAAGGCCGGGCGGGCGGCGACGACGTCCAGCGCGCCGATTTCGGCCAAGGCCTGGCGCACGTCGGCTTCGCGGGCCCGGTGGGAGAGCATCACCACCGGAACGGCGCCGTTGGTCTTGCGCCCTTTCTGCTGCACGGACCGAATGCTGATGCCGTGCCGGCCCAGGATGCCCGATACGGTCGACAGGACGCCGGGCCGGTCCAGCGCCAAGAAGCGGAAGTAGTAATGGGTTGAAATCTCGTCGATGGACAGGACCGGTATTCGGCGGATGTTCTGCATCTGGTAGGCAAGGCCGGGCAGCCGGCCGGGCCCACCCCCCGCTATCAGGTTGCGCGCCAGGTCGACCAGGTCGCTCACCACCGCACTCGCCGTGGGCATCATGCCGGCGCCCCGGCCGTAGAGCAGGATGTCGCCGGCCGCATCCCCGGTCACCGTCACGGCGTTCAGGGTACCGTTCACATTGGAGAGGATGTTGTCGAACGGGATCATGGTGGGGTGGACCCGCGTCTCCACCGCGGCTGCGTGCGCCTTGCTGATGGCCAGCAGTTTGATGCGGTAGCCGAACTGGCCGGCGAACTCGATGTCCAGGGGCGTGATGCGCGAGATGCCCTCGATGTAGATGTCCTTCAGGTTGATCTCCATGCCGAAGGCGAGCGCGCTAAGGATGGCGATCTTGTGCGCCGTGTCGTGGCCTTCCACGTCCAGGGTCGGGTCGGCTTCGGCGTAGCCCTCCTGCTGGGCATTTGCCAGGGCATCTTCGAAGGTGCTGCCCTCGTCCGTGATCTTGGACAGTATGTAGTTACAGGTGCCGTTGAGGATCCCGGTCATGGCGGAGATGCGGTTGCCGACGAGCGATTCCCGCAGAGTCTTGATAATGGGCATGCACCCGCCGACGCTGGCCTCGAAGTAGAGGTCCACTCCTTTGGAGGCGGCGGCCCGGAAGAGCTCGTTGCCGTGGGCGGCGAGCAGTGCCTTGTTGGCGGTCACCACGTGCCGGCCGCCGGCGATGGCGGAGAGGATCAACTCTTTGGCGATGCCTTCGCCGCCGATCATTTCGACGACGATGTCGATGTCGGGCTCCGCGACAAGCCTGCGAGCGTCGCGGACCAGGACCCCCTCGGGGAAGCGCACGCCGCGGTCGCGGGTGATGTCGATGTCCGCCACACGCTTGAGATTCAGCGCCGCGCCGAGGCGGGCGGCGATCAGGTCGCGGTTGTTCAGCAGCAGCCGGGCCACCCCGGTGCCCACCGTTCCGCAGCCGAGCAGGCCAACGTTGATTTCACGCATGATGATATTCCCCTTAACCGTTTTATATGCTGATGAATAAAGCTAAAGTATTTTCCGGATCCCGCGCACGGCCTGGTTGATGCGCATGGGGTTTTCGATCAGTGCGAAGCGCACGAACTCGTCCCCGTACTCCCCGAACCCGAGGCCGGGCGAGACCGCCACCTGGGCTTCCCGGATCAGGAACTTCGAGAATTCCACCGAGCCCATCTTTCGGTATTTTTCCGGAATCCGCCCCCAGACGAACATGGTGCCCTTCGGCTTTGGAATCTTCCAGCCGGCGCCGCTCAGGCCCCGGATCAGGGCGTCGCGGCGCGCCTTGTACGTGTTGCGGATCTCCGTCACACAGTCATCCGGGCCGTTCAGGGCTATGATGGCCGCGATTTGGATGGGTTGGAAGACCCCGTAGTCGAGATAGCTCTTGATGCGTTTCAGGGCGGCCACGGTTTCCGGGTTGCCGCAGCAGAAGCCCGTGCGCCAGCCGGCCATGTTGTAGCTCTTGGAAAGCGAGAAAAACTCGACGCCCACGTCCTTGGCGCCCTTGGCCTGCAGGAAACTCGGGGCTTTGTACCCGTCGAAGGTGAGGTCCGCGTAAGCGAAATCGTGAATCACCAGGATGTCGTTCTCCTTGGCGTAATCCACCACCTGCTGGAAGAAGTCCAGGGTCACGACCTCGGTCGTCGGGTTGTGGGGGTAGCTGATGATGAGTATTTTCGGGCGCGGCCAGGTCTGCTTGGTGGCTGCCGTTAGGTTTTCGAAAAAGTCCTGACCCGGGCCGACGGGTATGCCGCGGACGTCCCCGCCGGCGATGATCGCCGAATAGGGGTGGATGGGATAGGTGGGGTTGGGTGTGAACACCACGTCGCCCGGCCGCGTGGTCACCAGCACCAGGTGCGACAGGCCCTCCTTGACTCCGATGGTCACGATGGCCTCGGTCTCCGGGTCGATGTCCACTCCGAAATTGCGGCCGTACCAGTTGGCGATAGCCAGGCGCAGCTTGGAGATGCCCATCGAGGCTGAATAGCGGTGGTTGTGGGGCTTGCGTGCAGCCTCGACCAACTTGTCGACGATGTGGTCCGGGGTACCCATGTCAGGGTTGCCCATGCCGAGATCGATTATGTCCTGGCCCTTCCGCCGGGACTGCATCTTGATCTGGTTGACGGTGGCAAACACGTAGGGCGGCAGACGATCGAGTCTCGCAAATTTGCTCATAGCGGCGGCAGCATGCTCCTTTCACGCCCGGCCGGCGGCACCGGTTTTTCAACCGCGCGCCGGCGCGGGATTTCCCGAAATCGACCGTATCGCTCAATGACGTTGACTCAGTTTCGGTTTGACTTTTAAGCCGGATCAGGCTATTTTTCAAGGGTTTTTGTGATGCCCGCGGATGATGACAGGAGAGTGCAATGACGGATCCGATCACGTATGCCGATGCCGGAGTGGACATCGCGAAGGCCAACACCCTGGTGAGCGCCATCAGCCGGATCACCAAACAGACCAACCGCCCCGGCGTGATGAGCGAAATCGGCGGGTTCGCCGGCCTCTTCTCCATCGCGCGCTACACCGCCGAAATGCAACACCCCGTGCTGGTCAGCTCAACCGACGGGGTGGGCACCAAGCTCAAAATCGCTTTCCTGATGGACCGGCACGACACCGTAGGGATCGACCTGGTGGCGATGTGCGTCAACGACATCCTGGTGCAGGGAGCCAAGCCGCTCTTCATGCTCGACTATCTTTCCGTGGGCAAGCTCGAGAGCGCTCGTGCCGAAGCCATCATCACCGGCGTCGCCGAGGGCTGCAAGCAGGCCAAATGCGCCCTGATCGGCGGCGAGACCGCCGAGATGCCGGGGTTCTACCCGCCCGGGGAATACGACTTGGCCGGATTCGTGGTCGGCATCGTCGACAACAGCAAGATCATCGACGGCACCTCGATCCGCCTGGGGCACAGACTGATCGGGATCGCATCGAGCGGCCTTCACAGCAACGGGTTTTCGCTGGTGCGCAAGGTTTGCTTCGACGTGCTGAAACTGACGGTCGACTCCCACGTGCCGGACCTGGGCAAAACCCTGGGACAGGAGCTGATCACGCCCACGCGGATTTACACCGACACCGTCCATGGCCTGCTCAAGGACCTGCCCATCCATGGGCTGGCCCACATCACCGGCGGAGGCCTTGTGGACAACATCGTCCGGATCATCCCCCAGGGGTTCAGCGTACAGATCCGCAAGGACAGCTGGGAGGTGCCCCCGGTGTTCAGCTTCCTCAAACAGGCCGGAAACATCCCCGATGAGGAAATGCTGCGCACTTTCAACAACGGGATTGGGATGGTCGCCGTGGTCCCGGAGAACGCCGCGTCGGAAGTGATCGAACGGCTGGCGGCGATGAACGAAAAAGCCTTTCTCATCGGGGAGATTTTAGACCGCGGGTCGGCCGGAGAAAGGCTGATCTGGGCCTGAGGACGGCGCTCACCGCTCGTCGCGGTAAAGAAAATCCCCTGGCCTCAGACGTAAGCCTATCCTGCCTCGAACCCTCGGCTTCCGTCGCCCGCAATTGACGTTTCCGGTTTTTTCCTATGATCGTTCTTGGCATCGAGTCGTCCTGCGATGAAACGGCGGCCGCGCTGGTGCGCGACGGGCGGGAGATCCTGTCCTCGGTGGTCTCCTCCCAGGTGGAGGTGCACCACCGCTACGGCGGGGTCGTTCCCGAACTGGCCTCCCGCAAGCACCTGGAGGCGATCACCCGGGTGGTGCGCGAGGCGCTCGACGCGGCCGGTTTAGGGCTTGCGGCGGTTGAAGCCGTGGCAGTGACCCAGGGGCCCGGGCTCATCGGCTCGCTCCTGGTGGGTTTTTCGTTCGCCAAAGCCCTGGCCTATGCCGGCGGTCTCCCGTGGGTCGGCGTGAACCACCTGGAGGGGCATGTCCACGCGCTCTACCTGTCCGGCGACCCGCCGGAGTTCCCCTTTGTCGTGCTGCTGGTTTCCGGCGGTCACACCGGCCTTTACCACGTAATTTCGCCCACGCGCATGCAGCGGATCGGCCAGACCCGGGACGACGCCGCCGGAGAGGCCTTCGACAAGGTGGCCAAGATGCTCTGCCTCGGCTACCCCGGGGGCGCGGTGATCGACCGCATCGCCCGGGAGGGCGACCCGGCAAAGATCCGCTTCCCGCGGCCCTACCTGGACAAGGAGGGTTTTGACTTCAGCTTCAGCGGGATCAAGACCGCCGTGGCTAAATACATCGCCGTCAACCGGGAGGAGTTCAAAAGCCGGGTAACGGACATTGCGGCCGGGTTCCAGGAAGCGGTGGTGGAGGTGCTGGTCTACAAGCTGGTGCGGGCCGCCGGGGCACGGCAGGTCGAGCGGGTCGCCATGGTGGGCGGAGTTGCGGCCAACCGGCGTCTGCGGGAGCGGCTTGAGGCGGAAGCTGGCCGGGAGGGCCTGAAGGTCCACGTGCCGCCGACAGAGCTTTGCGGAGACAACGCGGCCATGGTGGCGGCGGCCGGCTATCATCTGATCCAGTCCGGCCGGCGGGGCGGGCTGGATGCGGATGTGTTCTCGCGCAACCGGTAAGCCAGGGGGCCTTAAAGATATATCATCCGAGATAGTGCATTTTCAGAGCCATGATGCGCGCAACCGAGGCCTCGGCGCGGCGCCTGAGCGTTTCGGATTTTCCGATCTTCCGGACCATGACCCCGAAGGCTTGATCCAGTTTCTCGCGGCTGCGGCAGATCATGACGATGTCGATATCCGCCTTCAGCACCTGGCGCACGCTGACATCGAACCCATAGTGCCGCTCGATCGCCCCCATTTCCAGATCGTCGGTCATGATGATTCCCTTGAAGCCCAGGCGCTTTCGCAGCAGATCCCGGGCAATGCGCGGCGAGAGGCTTGCCGGCCACTCCGGATCCAGGCGGGTATAGAGGATGTGGGCCAGCATGATGCCGGCCACCGCCCGGTCGACGGCGGTGCGGAACGGAACGAGGTCGAAGGCTTCCAGGGCGGTCAGATCCGCGTCCATCACCGGCCGGTCGCGGTGCGAGTCCAGGATGGTGCCGCCGATGCCCGGGAAATGCTTGGCCACCGCCATGATCCGCCGGGACTGGAGCCCGTCGATGACCGTGCCGCCCAGCCGGGCCACCTCGCGGGGGTCGGAGCCGAAGGCGCGCGCGGCCATGATGCTGCCGATGCCCTCCGGTGCCACGTCCACGACGGGGGCAAGGTTCATGTTGATGCCCACGGCGGCGAGTTCGGTCGCGGTGATTTCTGCGAAACGGGCGGCATCGGCTTCGCCCCGCATGGCCGGGTTGCCGGCGAATTGGGTGAACGGCGGGCCGAGCCGCGCCACTTGGCCGCCCTCCTGGTCGATGGCGATGAAGAGCGGCGGCAGACCGCTGCCGCGGGCGCACGCCTGCGCCGAGCGGCACAGCCCGGCGATCTGCTCTGGGGAGACGATGTTGCGTTTGAACAGGATGAGGCCGCCCACGCGCAGGCCGGCGACCAGGTGCTCGAGCGCCGCATCCATGTGCGTGCCGTCAAAGCCGGCCATCAGGCGCTGACCGGCCAGTTGCTCGTCAGTCCAGGTGTTGAATTCCATTGCATACAGTCTCCATGGAGGTCGAGGTTTGACGAGAGAGCAGTCTCGGTGAAGCCGATTTTTTTTCGCCTTCGATCTTCCAGGTCTCCCGGCAAACGCGGATAGAGGCCATCTCAAAATTGCCCTTCAGTCTTCAGCCGGAACACCCGAGCAGTTACCGGCAAACTACCATTGATGATCGTTACAGGCAAGAAAACACCATGGTGCGGGCGGGATGACCCGCGGAGGCTAATTCGGCAGGCCCGTCGTCAGGCAGTAGGGCTGATCGCGCTTTGACGGGCAGAAACTCCCCAACTGTCTGACCAGGGCGTCGACGTCCGACTTCGGCATGGGCCGCGAGAAGAGAAAACCCTGGCCGAACTCGCACTTCATGTCGAGCAGGATGGCGTGCTGTTCCGGGGTTTCGATCCCTTCGGCCACCACGTGCATGTCCAGCTTGTGGGCTAACGACACGATGGCCTCGACGATGTTGCGGTTGCTTTCGGGATTCTCTTGGATTTTGGAGATGAAGCTGCGGTCGATCTTGAGGGTGTCGATCGGCAGCCGCTGAAGGTAGCTCAGGGACGAATAACCCGTACCGAAATCGTCGATCATCAGGCGGATTCCGAACTCCCGCAGGCGGTGGGCCATGCGGATGCTTTCGTCGGCCTCGTCCATCAGGGCCGTTTCGGTAATCTCGAGCTTCAGCAGGTGGGGCGGCAGGCCGGTCCTTTCCAGGACCTCTTTCAGGTCGTCCAGCAGGCTGGGTTGCAGAAAATGCCTGCAGGAAATGTTGACGCTCACCGTGAACTCGGGTGCTTTGCCCAGAATATTCTGCCAGTCCTGCAGGTCCCGGCAGGACCGCTCCAGCGTCAGTCGCGTGATCGGAACGATCAGGCCGTTTTCCTCGGCCGTGAGGATGAACGCGTCCGGCGAGATCATGCCTGTTTCCGGGTGATTCCAACGAATGAGGGCCTCGAACCCCACGACGGAGGCGGTGTCCAGCCGCACGATGGGCTGGTAGTGGTTCTGGAACTGGTTCCTGCTAACGGCATTGCGCAGGTCGGTTTCCTGCTGGAGCAGGTGGAGCGTCTTCGCGTGCAGCTTCTTGTCGAACACCTTGACCTGGCCCCGGCCGCTCTCCTTGGCGTGATACATGGCGGCGTCGGCGTCGCGGATAATCATCTCCGGCTGTTCGTAGTCCTGGGTGTTCAGGACCACGCCGAAGCTGGCCGGGGCAAACACCTCCTTGCCATGGAGCCCGAACGGCTTGCGCAGGGCCTGCTGCAGCCGTTCGATGATGGCGTTGGTGCAGTCCGGGTCGCAGACCTCCTCAAGCAGGATGACGAACTCGTCTCCTCCCAGCCGCGCCAGGATGTCGATGTCGCGCAGGAATTCGCGGATGCGGGCGGCGAAGGCCACCAGCAGGTCGTCGCCGACGCCATGCCCCAGGCTGTCGTTGACCAGTTTGAAGCGGTCGATGTCGAGGTAGATGACCGCGAAGTGGTAATCCGGACGGCGCTTGGTCCGCTTGATGGCCACTCTGAGATGTTCGAGAAAGAGGGCCCGGTTTGGAAGACGGGTGAGGGCGTCGTGAAAGGCCTGGAAGTAGATCCGGCGCTCGGCGTCCTTCAGTTCGGTGATGTCCGTGAGTGAGGCCACGCTGGCTTCGGTTTCCGGAATCTGAGCGAAACTGATCAGGATGTCCTTGCGGTTTTCGTGTTTGTCAACAAATTGACATTCAACATGCTTTCCATGCGCGCCCGGCATCTCAGCAACGGGGTTTTTCTCGTCGCCGAAGAGCTTGCGGTAACTCTTTTCGTCGATGAAGTCCACCCAGGTTTTCCGGTCTATGATCTCCGAACGGCTGCACCCGGACATGTCGAGAAAGCGCGAGTTGGCGAGCGAGATCTTCTTGTCCTTTTCGATGATGATCGTTGCGGCGCCGGTGTTCTCGAAAATCGTGCGGTACTTGAGCTCGGAGTTGCGCAGCTCCTCCGTGCGCTCCCTGACGCGATGTTCCAGGGTTTCGTTGGCCTGTTGCAGGGCGCCCTTGGAGCTATTGATGTCGTTCAGCAGGTACTGCGTGAAAAGGCTGATCACCAGGATGATTCCGATCGTGATCAGGATGTTCAGGTTTTCGCCGCGCAGGGTCGTCTCGAAGTAATAATAGAACAAACAGGCCCCGGTCCCGATGATGAGGATGCCGGTCTTGTCGAGCAGAGTTGTGTGGCGCTTGATCTTCATCATAGCAGACGCCCCCGTGGTTCAGGTCGACGGGTATTCCAATCCTATATCGTCACGCGATGCCCCTGGCTTGAGGAAAATTCAGCGACAGCGGGGAATTATGAATTCACACAAAGAAAAAGGACAGGGCCGTATGACCCTGTCCTTTTATCTTCGGCTTCCCACGATGCCGTTTTATTCGTGGGGAAATCTTCTCAAACCGTTTGGTGGAAGCCCGCCAGAAAAGATGCACGCACACCAGAGAAGCCTAATCTGAGATGACTATACTTCAATATCTGTGCCAAACCACATCGATCAAAAAATTATTATTTGATTTCAAAATGTTGTCCATTTTACGACGGATCCTGGATCGGTCCCTTAACTGTCGAGCGTCAAAATTCCGATACCGCCACTGCTGTCGTCGGCATAACTTCACGCATCACTCCATCCCGGATCCGTGGATTTGGCGGACGATGTGTCTGAATCCGGCTTCGGGACGATGCATTTCCCACCGCCGGGCGAGTTAGCGCCTGCTCAGGTGCAGAGGATGACGAGAGTGCGAACCGGCTTGAGAAGGATATCGGCAGGATGGATCAAAAGATTAGGAAAAAAACGCGTTCCCGCACATGATGTATCGGCTGTAATTCCTACATGTTCCGATGACGGTGCCGGGCACGGAATCGGTCGGCGATCAGTCTTTGCGGGAAGCGTAGCATGCGCGCTCGAAAAATGAGCCGCTGCGGGAATCCCAGACTGCCTCGTTTTCGTGGATCAACTTCGGGCCGCCCTCCCAGGCGCCGCAGGCCAGAACGACCGTTTCGCCAAGGGTGAACTTGTGGCCGCACGCGGGGCAGCCCTCGGCGTTCAGGGTGTTGAGCTTCTCCAAGTCCATCATATAGGTGAGTTTCTTGCGGGCGGGGTCGGCCATGTGATCCTCCATACGGGGCGGTTGGCTCTGATGGGGTGATGACTGAGGTCCAATTTAAAGAGCCGTCGCGCCACTGTCAAGCCCGCGGGTCTCAGTTGCTGGCAATTCGGAGATTTTCAGGGGGTCTTGGACCGGTTTTGCGACGGCCGGCTCCCTTCGCGTTTGATCTGGTAGCGCTGCACGGCGGTCTGGTGTTCCTCGAAGCTGCTTGAAAAGTGATGGGTGCCGTTGTTCTTTGAAACGAAGAAGAAATATTCCGCTTGGGCCGGAAAAAGAGCCGCCTCCATCGCTTCCCGGCCCGGGCTGGCAATCGGACCGGGCGGAAGCCCTTTGATGACATAGGTGTTGTAGGGGGTGGGGGTTTCGAGGTGTTTGCGGGTGAGATTGCCGTCGAAGTCCCGGATGCCGTAGATGACCGTGGGGTCAGTCTCAAGCCGCATTCCTCTTTTCAGGCGGTTGTGAAACACGGAGGAGATCAGCGGCCGCTCGGAAGGGGCGCCGGTTTCCTTTTCGATGATTGAGGCCAGGGTGACGACTTCGTGGAGCGTGAGGCCGATCTGCGCGGCGCGAAGCTCCCATTCGGCCGAGAAGACGGAACGGAAACGCTGGAGCATGGTGGTCAGGATCGCTTCCGGCGAAGCACCGCGGGGAAACAAATAGGTGTCGGGGAAGAGATAGCCCTCAAGGGAGGCGGCAGGGATGCCGTGGCTGCGGGCGAAGGCCGGGTCGGCGGCGCGGGCGGCGATGTCCGCGGCGCTGCCGAGGCCGGACTTTTCCACCGCGTCCGCAATCTGTTGAATGGTGAGGCCCTCGGGGAGGGTGACCTTGTAGAGCTTGACCTGTCCGCGCCCGAGGATTTCGAGGATGTCGAGGGGAGTCATCGACGCTTTCAGACCATACTCCCCGGCCTTCAAACGCCGGTCGAAGCCCTGAATCCGGGCGAGCAGCCTGAACTTCAAAGGGCTTTGGATGAGGCCGTGGCGGAACAGGATCTCGGCCGTGGCGGAGACGGGCTGTCCGGGCTCGACGAGAATCGCTTTTTCCTCGGTGCTGGGCGAAGCAGGAGTGAGGGCGTAAGTCTTCAGTTCGAGATAGGCCGCCGCCGCCGCGGCGCCGACTGCAAGCACGATTGCACAGAGAAGGATCAGGGCTCGTCTCACGCTGGAATCTCTCCCCGCGGATGATGGCTTGGGCAGGCTGTCGAAAAACGGCGTCTCAGGCTGCGATCAGGCGTTGCCTGGCTATAGTAATTGCCCGCATTTGAGGGGATTTGCTGCGCTTTCCCAATCAGCCCGCGTCTTGGCTGACGGCCCGATGCTTGTTTTTCAGCACCCTGCTAAGGGTGAACGGTTCGGGTCGACCGGGCCCGCCGATCCTACCACCATAAGCGATGCACCGGCTGCTTGTCAAAGGCGCCAACGCTTTTTCTTGACATCGTGGTGACCATTAAATTACATTCAAAATTCAGCCCGCGCCGGGCTAAGCCGCGTGGCGCGCGGAACTCACTCGGATTTCAGAGGTTTAAAACATGGCCAAACCCAAGCTGAAGCGGCATCACATCAATCGCGACTGGTGCAAGGGTTGCGGGATCTGTGTCGAGCTGTGCCCCAAGAAAGTGCTGGAACTCGACGAGCAGGAAAAAGTAACCGTCGCGCGCCCCCAGGACTGCATCTGCTGCCGGCTGTGCGAGCTGCGCTGCCCGGATTTCGCCATTGAAGTGGAAACCCAGGAGTGACGAGCACCATGGGAAACACCATAAAATTCGTTCAAGGCAACGAAGCCTGCGTGGAGGCCGCCCTGTACGCGGGGCTCGATTTTTTTGCGGGCTACCCGATCACCCCTTCGACCGAAATCGCCGAACTCTTAGCCTACCGCCTGCCTCAGATCGGCGGCAAGTTCATCCAGATGGAGGACGAGATCGCCTCGCTGTGCGCCATCATCGGCGCCTCGCTGACCGGCCGCAAGGTCATGACGGCCACAAGCGGCCCGGGGTTTTCGCTGATGCAGGAGGCCCTGGGGTATGCCGTCATGACCGAGATCCCCTGCGTGATCGCCAACGTGCAGCGCGGCGGGCCGTCCACCGGCATTCCCACCCACGTGAGCCAGGGGGACATCAACCAGGCCCGCTGGGGCACCCACGGCGACCATGCGATCATCGCTCTGACGGCCTCGAACCACCAGGACGTCTTCGCCATGACCGTGGAGGCCTTCAACCTGGCCGAAACCTACCGCACCCCGGTCATCCTGCTGTTCGACGAGGTGGTCGGCCACATGCGGGAGAAGCTGGTGTTGCCCGCGGCCGGGGAGATCCCGCTGGTGGACCGGTTGCGGACTTCAGTCAAGGAGGGGGTGGATTACCATCCCTACCTGCCGCGCGAGGACGGCCGGCTGCCCATGTCGGACTTCGGGGGGGTGCACCGCTACAACGTCACCGGCTTGGTGCACGACATGTGGGGCTTCCCGTCGACCGACCCCCAGACCGTTCACGGCCTGCTGCGGCACTTGGTGGACAAGCTGGAGAATCGGGCCAACGAAATAGCGCGCTACAGGGAATACCATCTTGAAGATGCCGAGATCGTCATGATCTCCTACGGGTCCTCGGCGCGCTCCGCGCTGCACGTGGTGGAAAACCGCCGGCAGCGAGGCGAGCGCATGGGACTCCTGGAGCTGCAGACCCTCTGGCCCTTTCCATCCGAGATGGTGCGCCAGAAATGCGCCCACGCCAAATCGGTGGTCGTGGTGGAAATGAACATGGGGCAAATAATGCAGTCGGTGAAACTGGCGGTGGCGCATCCCGAGCGGGTGTTCCTCGCCAACCGCATCGACAGCAACTTTATCACCCCCAGTGACATCATGAACATCCTGCGGATCATCCAGGGCAAGGGGGTTTGATCGATGGCAGTCAAGGATTACTTGAGGGAGAGATTTTTACCGCACATGTGGTGCCCGGGCTGCGGCCACGGCGAAGTGCTGGGCGGACTGGTCCGGGCCATTGAGAACCTGGGCTTGAGCAAGAACGAGATCGTGATGGTGTCCGGAATCGGGTGCTCGTCGCGCATCTCCGGCTACGTGGATTTCCACACCCTGCACACCATCCACGGCCGCGCCCTGGCGTTCGCGACCGGGGTAAAGATCTCCCGGCCGGAGTTGAAGTTGATCGTGCCCATGGGCGACGGCGACGCCCTGGCGATCGGCGGCAACCATTTCATTCATGCCGCCCGGCGTAACCTGGACATGACCGCCATCGTCATGAACAACCGCATTTACGGCATGACCGGCGGACAGTTCTCGCCGCTCTCGGGCGAGAACATCAGTGCCACCACCGCGCCTTACCGCACCATCGATCGGGGCTTCGACGTGGTTGAGTTGGCGAAGGCCGCAGGGGCCACGTTTGTGGCCCGCTCCACGACCTACCACGTGCAGCAGATGACCGAGACGATCCAGAAGGCCATAACGCACAAGGGGTTCTCGGTGGTGGAGGTCCTGACGCAATGCCCGACCTATTTCGGGCGCAAGAACAAGATCGGCGGGGCGGCGGATATGATCACGTGGTTCAAGGACAACACCACCCCCATCGGGTCCAAGGCCAAACAGGAAAATGCGGCGCTCATCGAACGCGGGATCTTCGTTCAGATCGCGGCGCCGGAATATTGTGAAGAATATCAAAAAGTCGTCGAACGCGCAACGAAGGGGCGGAAGTAATGGAACGATGCCGGCTGGTTTTTTCGGGCTCGGGCGGACAGGGGGTGATCACGGCCGCCATCCTTTTGGCCGAAGCCGCGGTGCTGTGCGAGGGGCTCAACGCGGTGCAGTCCCAGTCCTACGGGGCGGAGGCCCGGGGCGGTGCCACGCGCTCGGATGTCATCATCGCCGACGGCAGAATTCACTACCCCAAGGTTCTGCAACCCAACGTCCTGGTCTGCCTCACGCAGGAGGCCTACAACCGTTTCGCGTCGATCGTCCGACCCGGAGGGCTGCTGATCACCGACACGCGTTACGTCAAGGTCCAGCGCAAAGTGGACGCTCAGCAGCGGGAGCTGCCCATGTATCGTACCGTGGTGGAGCAGGTCGGAAAACCCATCGTGTTCAACATCTGCATGCTCGGCGTCGTCATCACGCTGGCCGATCTCGTCCGGCCCGAGTCCATCATGAAGGTGCTGGAGGGCCGCGTTCCGAAGGATTTCCTGGAGATGAACCAGAGGGCGCTGCAGCTGGGTGTCGAGATGGGAAACGCGGCCAAGGCGTAATCTCAAACCGTTATCTGATTTCATCACACACCGCCCGCACATAGCACCGCGCGCTGAAATCCTGCCCGGCGACGAACCCCATCTCGACGTTCACAAACCAGGCCGCTGTATACGATCGGCGGTCAGCACTCCACAACGTGCTCTGAACCGGATCGAAGAGCGGTTCCACGCAGAAGTCCTCTCTGTGCGGCGTTTGCGAGAGCAGCGACATCAGCTCCGGTGCGGTCGGAAGCCTCCAACCGGTGCGCGCGGCGAACCGCCGGCGGTTCAGGGCGGCCGCGTAATCCCTCGCCTCCGGCCAGGTGAGGGGGTACGGCGAGCCCGATTGCTGCCAGGTCAGGCCGGTGGCGTCGTCCCGGAGCAGCCCCGGGGCCGGCGAGTGCAGATCGTTCTGCACGAAGGCCGCGGGGCGCCAGAGTCCGTCCACCCCGAAATCCACCCGCGCATGCCGGGGGTCGATTTTTAACGCAGCCCGGCGCAGCGGCAGGGGGTGTTGAATTCCAGGCCGCGCAGCCTCCGGTGGCGGCACCAGCTGGCAGATGCGGGTACGCTGGACCCTCCAGGCCAGCTCGAGGTGATCGAGGGATTCTCGCATCGCCACCGCGCTAGAAAAGCGCTCACCCGGATCCCTGGCCAGGGCCTGCTGCAGGAAGGCATCCCATGCCGCGTCCAGGTCCGGGTTGAAGGTGCTCGCCGGGAGCGGATAGGGCGCCGGCAGCATTCCGGTGAGCATCCGATATAAGGTGACGCCGACGGAATACAGGTCGGCGCGGGCGTCCACCCCGTCGGGGTTGGCTTCCTGTTCCGGGGCGGCGTACCACGGCGAGCCGATTTTCAGATGGTGCGGGGCGGCCACCGTTTCGCCACGCAGCCGGGAGAGGCCGAAGTCGCATATTTGGACGACCCCCTGCTCGTTCAGCAGAAGGTTGAAGGGTTTGATGTCGCGGTGAATGATCCCGTGGTGGTGGAGGCAGGTCAAGCCCGACAGCGTCTGCCGGATCAGATCGATCGCCCGGTCCAGGCGCACCGGGCGCGAGGGCTCCTCGGTGCGCCGGCTCTCGCCCATCATCAGGCCGAGGTTGGCGAAGAAGTAATCCATGATGTAGAAGGGCTTGCCGCCGCTTTCGTCGAAATCACGGATGGCAACGATGTGGGGGTGTTGGAGGCGGGCCAATGTAACGGCCTCCGAGAGGAAGAGATCGCGGATCCTGGCCGCCCCGAGGACATCCACCAGGACCGGGTGGGGCTCCAGGAGTTTGAGGGCGACAATCTTGCCGATCGGCGGGATCTCGACTTTGAACACCTTGCTCATGCCGCCGCGGCCGAGAAGGCCGCGTACGATGTATTTGCCGAGCCGCTTCATCCCAACAGCCGGTGCGCATGTTCCCCGGGCATGCCGGCCGCAATGATTTTGGCCGCGGCGGCTTGGGCGTCATAGGGCACGCAGCGGATGTCCAGGGTGCTTTCCACAGGGTTCCATATCACGTATTTCGCCCGCGGGTCCCCGTCTCTGGGTTGGCCCACGCTGCCGATGTTGACCAGATACTGCAAGGCCGGATCGAGACGGTTGGCGCCTTCGTTGAAAGCGACGTTTGCAAGCTTGCGGCCATCGTGACGGATCAGGTCCAGAACGTGGGTGTGGCCCACGAAACAGATGCGCTCCGGAAGGTCTTGCAGCGCTTTCTGCCGGTCCTCGGGTAACACCTGAAACAGATAAAGGGTGGGAGAGTCCGGCGGGAAACCATGCACCAACCGGCAGCCATGCATCACCCGGTAGTCCGGCAGGCCGGCGATGAACACCATCGAATCCGCGCTCAGCATGCGGAAGGTCATGGCCAGGGACTTGCGGGCCGCGGGGTTGAACCAGCCGAGAAAGCCGGGATTTTTGGCGGCCAGCTCATGGTTGCCCAGCACCGATAGTATCCCGTGGGCCTTCAGGGTCTGGACCACCCGCTCGGGCTCGGCACCGTAGCCGATATTGTCGCCCAGGCTGAGGACGGATGCGACCCCCCGGCCGTCGATGTCGGCCAGCACCTGCTCCAATGCGTCCATGTTACCGTGGATATCGGATAGCACGGCGATTTTCATGATCGGCCTCGATACCGCCGCCGGGCGCCACCCAAAAGCCGGAAGCGATGGATTTCACGTTCAATGAAGGTGGCCTTTCAAATTTGCGCTGCGAGCTTCCAGCGCTTCTTGAAGCCATCTCAAAAATAGCAAATCACAGCCGAGGGCAAGGGCACGCCGATGAAAAAGCGCAGCAACCACGTCAGGTTGTGAGCATTTTTCAGAGGCGTGCAACGCCGCCATCGACTGTTAGATGCATTTTTGAGACAGCTTTTAATGCTTCATCCAGTAGATGTACCAGGCAATGACCTCGGGCCCGATGAACAGGTAGCCGAGGGCGCCCACCGCCAGGAATGGCCCGAACGGCACCGCCAGCTTCATGTCCCCGTGGCTGCGCAGGATCAGCGCCATTCCCGCCAGCGTGCCGCTGAGCGAGGCGACGAAGACCGTAAACATCACACCCTGCCAGCCGAAGAAGGCACCGATCATGGCGAGCAGCTTGATGTCACCGCCGCCCATGCCCTCGCGTTTGGTGATGAGATGGTAACCCCACGCCACGAGCAACAGGCTGCCGCCGCCGGACAAGACGCCGATCAGGGAATCCAACGGGCTCACGTGCGTGAGACCGAAGCTCGCGGCAACGCCGATGGGGATACCGGGCAGGGTGATGAGGTCGGGAATGATGCGGTGATCGATATCGATGAAGGTGATGACGAGCAGCGCCGCAATCAGGCCGAACATCAGCAGACCCTGCCAACCGACGCCGAACTTGAGCACCGCCATGGCCGCAAAGGCGCCACTCAGCAGTTCCACCAGGGGGTAGCGCACCGGGATGCGTACCCCGCAGTCACGGCAATGCCCACGCAGCAGCAGGTAGCTCACTACGGGGATGTTGTCGCAGGCCCGGATCGGGTGGCCGCAGTTCGGGCACGCGGAGCGCGGGTGCACGATAGATTTTGACAGCGGCAGCCGGTAGATACAGACGTTTAGAAAACTCCCGATACACAGGCCGAAGACGAATCCTACCCACTCCATATGCCTCCCATCCACCCCCATCGCAACCAAAATGGCTGACGAAGGTCCGCCGCCCATTGACCTCACGGCCTTTTTGGCCTAACAGGGTGTTGAAAAATCACGCCTGAGTCCGTGATCCGGCGTTGTGCGGCTTTTGCAAATGCTCACATATTTTCGAATATGCTGCGCCTTCCAAGTCACCGCACGCCTTGGCGGACGGCCTGATGCTTGCTTTTCAACATCCCGTTAAATGCGGACAACCGTTCGGGTTCCAGACCGGCTCCGTTGTCAAAGGCGAAACATGTCTTAGTATTATACGTTGATTTCCCACAGTTGCCTACCAAAATTTCCCGCGTGACGTTCTTCTGAGGCAATACACCCCAGCGCGCAGCGGACAGGAGATAAAATGGCCGAAGCAGATCGCGACGATCTCATCAGCATCATCGATGAAGAGGACAAAACCACCGAAATTCCGACGACACTCCCGCTTCTGCCGGTGCGCGACGTGGTCATTTTCACGGACATGCTCCTGCCGCTGTTCGTCGGACGTGAAAAGTCCGTGCGTGCGGTGGAGGAAGCCGTGGGCGGCCCCGGTTTCGTGTTTTTGGCGACCCAGAAGGATGCGGCCATCGAGAACCCATCCACGGATGAAATCTACCGCACCGGCACGGTGGGACGCGTGCTGCGCATCCTCAAGCTCCCGGACGGACGCGTGAAAGTCCTGGTGCAGGGGGTTGCCAAGGGCACCATATCGAAATTCATGCGCAAGCGGGCCCCATACCGGGTGAAGATCGATCTGTTGCCGGAGCCGCCCGTGGAGGAGAAAGTCACGCTCGAGGTCGAAGCCCTCATGCGCAACGTGCGCGAACAGTCCGAAAAGATTCTGGCCCTGCGCGGCGAGCTGACCAACGACGTGACCTCCATTCTGCAGAACGTCGACGATCCCGGAAAGCTTGGTGACCTGGTCGCCTCCAACCTCCGGCTGAAAATCGACGAGTCCCAGGCGCTGCTCGAAATCCTGGACCCGGTCGAGCGGTTGAAGCGGGTCAACGACGTGCTCTCGCGCGAACTCGAACTTTCGGCGATGCAGGCAAAAATCCAGTCCGAAGTCAAGGACGAGATTTCGAAGAGCCAGCGGGATTACTATCTGCGCGAGCAGGTGCGGGCCATCTATAAGGAGCTCGGGGAGCACGATGACCGTTCCATCGAAATCGAAGAGTACGAGAAAAAAATTAAGAAGGCAAAGATGCCGAAGGAGGCGAACACCGAAGCATTGAAGCAGCTCAAACGCCTCGATCAGATGCACCCGGACTCGGCCGAGTCCACGGTGATCCGTTCTTACCTGGACTGGCTGGTGGAGCTGCCTTGGAGCAAATCCACCCAGGACGTCATCGACATCCGCAAGGCGCGCGAGCTGCTCGACCGCGAGCACTACGGGCTATCGTCGGTGAAGGACCGCATTCTCGAGTACCTGAGCGTGCGCAAGCTTAACCCCAGGATGAAGGGCCCGATCCTGTGCTTCGTCGGACCGCCCGGCGTGGGCAAGACCTCGCTGGGCAAGGCCATCGCCTCCGCCGTGCGGCGCAAGTTCGTACGCATTTCCCTGGGGGGCATCCGCGACGAGGCCGAGATCCGGGGTCACCGCCGCACTTACATCGGCTCCCTTCCAGGGCGCATCCTCCAGAGCATGAAACAGAGCGGCGCCAACAACCCGGTCTTCATGATGGACGAAATCGACAAGCTCGGCTCGGATTTCCGGGGCGACCCCTCTTCGGCCCTGCTGGAGGCCCTCGACCCGGAGCAGAATGCCGCGTTCAGCGACCACTACCTGAATTTGCCCTTCGATTTGTCCCGGGTGATGTTCATCCTGACGGCCAACATCACCGACACCATTCCCATGGCGCTGCTCGACCGCATGGAGCTGATTCATCTTTCGGGCTACACCGAGGAGGAAAAACTGCAGATCGCACGCACGCACCTGATCCCGCGACAGGTGCGGGAAAACGGGCTCAAGCCCAAGCAGATTACCTTCAGCGACGGAGCCCTGCGCCAGATCATCGGCGAGTACACCTCCGAGGCCGGGGTGCGGAACCTGGAGCGGGAGATCGGCAATCTCTGCCGGAAAGCCGCGCGCCGGATCGCCGAAGGACGGCGCAAGCCGGCGCACGTGAGCCGGCAGACGTTGCCCAAGTACCTGGGCGCGCCGAAGTTCATCCCCGAGATGGACCAGGAGGAGAACCAGATCGGGCTTGCGACCGGCCTCGCCTGGACCCAGGTGGGAGGTGAGGTCCTTTACGTGGAGGCCTCCCTCATCCGGGGCAAGGGCGATCTGATCGTAACCGGCCAGCTCGGCGAGGTGATGCAGGAATCGGCTCGGGCCGCCGTGACTTACGCGCGCGCCTACGTGCGCGATGCCAAAGGCAAGAGACAGAACTTCGACACCACGGATGTACATATCCATGTCCCGGCGGGCGCCATCCCCAAGGACGGCCCGTCCGCCGGGATTGCCATGGCCACGGCGCTCGTCTCCGCCATGACCGGCCGGCCCATCCTCAACGATGTGGCCATGACCGGCGAGGTTACGCTGCGAGGCCGAGTGCTGCCGATCGGCGGCCTCAAGGAAAAGGCGCTGGGGGCCTTGCGGGCCGGCATTCACACCGTCCTGATCCCGCAGAAAAACGTCAAGGATCTTGCGGACATGCCTCACTTGGTGAAACGCAAGCTTAAATTCGTGTCCGTCAAATCCATGGACGAGGTTCTCGCGCAAGCCATGGTCAGGCCGCGGGGCAAACGCCGGTGAAACTTCTCGCCGTGGACACCTCCACGCGGGCCTGCAGCGTGGCCGTGGTGGACCAGGACCGACTGGCCTGCGAGATCACCACCGGGCCGACGGGCACCCATTCCACGCACCTCTTGAGCCTGATCCGGACGGCTCTGGCGCTGGCGGAAATGGAGTTGCCTGGGCTGGATGGATTGGCGGTCTGCGTCGGCCCGGGTTCGTTCACGGGGCTGCGCATCGGGGTCAGCACGGTCAAGGGCCTGGCGTTTGCAACCGCCAAACCCGTGGCGGGGATTTCCAGCCTGCAGGCTCTGGCGCAACCGTACCTGCTCTGGCCGCACCTGATCTGCGCGCTGCTTGATGCCCGGAAAGGCGAGGTCTATGCCGCGCGCTACCGTGCACGCGAAGGGCGCGTGGAGCGGGAGGGCCGCGAGGCGGTGCTTTCGATCGAGAACGCCCTGGACGGGATCCACGAAGCCTGCCTGTTCGTGGGAGACGGCGCCACAAGGTACCGCGACCCGATCGGCGCGAAGCTGGGGCCGCTGGCGCTTTTCCCGGATCCCGGCCAGGACATCATCCGGGCTTCGAGCGTGGCGGCCCTCGCACAGCGGCAGTTCGCGCGGAAGGAGATCGAGGATCTCGACCGTCTGGTGCCGCGCTATGTTCGCCAGTCCGACGCCGAACTCAAAATCGGCGTGCCGGCGAAAAACGCGTCTGAATGCCAGGCGCGAAGTTATCCCAAAGTTATCATTGACAAATTGGGTAAACACGCATAATAAAAAAAGTTTGTAGGCAAATGTCTGCCTTACGCAGGCGACAGGAGGTGCATGGACGAGTTCGTCTGGTCGGACACACCGAGTCGTACGGCCGTTCCCGTTGCGAAGGCCGGGTTGCCGCTGATCGCCGGGGCCGCTTTCGCGACCCTGATCTTATCGCTTTTAGGGATGAGCGTCCTGGCAGTTGCCGGGCTGCTGGCCACGTTCTGCCTCTGCGCCTTCTTTCGGGACCCGGACCGTGTGACCCCGAAGCGGCCCGGTGCGGTCGTGTCGCCGGCGGACGGGAAGGTGGTCTTCGCGGGCGTGGCGGACGGCGGAGAATTTGCTCAAGGGGAATGTCTGCGGGTCAGCATCTTCATGTCGGTTTTCAACGTGCATGTGAACCGCATCCCCGCGGAAGGCCGGGTAGTTCGCGTCAGCTACCGGCCGGGACAGTTTGTGGCGGCCGATCGCAGCGACGCCTTCCACCGCAATGAACACAACGCGGTTTTTGTGGAAACCGATTACGGTAAAAAACTGTGCTTCGTCCAGGTGGCCGGGCTGATCGCCCGCCGGATCATCTGCCACGTGCAGCCCGATGACCGCGTGCGGCGCGGCCAGCGCTTCGGCATGATCTGTTTCGGTTCGCGCCTGGACGTCTACCTGCCCAGCGACATCAGCCTCACGGTGTCCGTCGGAGACAAGGTCAGGGCCGGCACCTCCATCCTCGGGTGTTTCACGACCAACGACCGTAGCATGTAAGCCGCGTGGTTTTCCCGCCAGGTTGTCGGGTGGTCGAGTATTTCCCGGAACCGGTCGCACCCGGAGCCGGATACGGATGACGAAGGAGACAGCGCACATGAGCAAGAAGACATTCAATGTCGCGGTGGCTGGGGCGACGGGAGCCGTCGGGAATCAAATGATCGCCTGCCTCGAGGAGGCGGATTTTCCGGTCAAGTCCATCCGGCTGCTGGCCTCGGCGCGGTCGATCGGGCGGAAGTTGCGGTTCCGGGGCGATCTGGTGGATGTCGAGCAGCTGACCGAAAAATCCTTCACGGGCATGGACATCGCCTTGTTTTCGGCGGGCGGGAGCACTAGTGAGCAGTTCGCCCCCATTGCCGCCAAGGCCGGCTGCGTGGTCGTTGACAACTCCAGCGCCTGGCGCATGGACGCGCAGGTCCCGCTGGTGGTGCCCGAGGTGAACCCGCACGCCGTCGCCCAGTACACCCAAAAGGGGATCATCGCCAACCCCAACTGCTCCACCATCCAGATGGTGGTGGCGCTCAAGCCGATCCACCGCCAATACGGCATCCGACGCGTCGTGGTGTCCACCTACCAGTCGGTGTCCGGCACGGGCAAGAAGGCCATCGAGGAACTCTTTAACCAGACCCGGGCGATGATCAACTTCCTGGAGGCTGAAACTCGGGTCTACCCGCATCGCATCGCCTTCAACTGTCTGCCACACATCGACAAGTTCCTCGACAACGGCTATACCAAAGAAGAGATGAAGATGGTCAACGAGACCCGCAAGATCCTGGAGGACCCGGATATTGCCATTACCGCCACCACCGTGCGGGTCCCGGTGTTTTTCGGACACTCCGAGGCCGTCAACGTGGAGACCCGCCATGCCTGCTCCGCGGACGAGGTGCGGGCGCTGTTGGCCTCGGCACCCGGAATCAAGGTGGTGGACGACCCGGCGTGCAACCGCTACCCGCTGGCGATCGACGCCGCCGGGCAAGACCTGACGCTGGTAGGAAGGATCCGGCAGGACGAGTCCATTCCGAACGGGATCAACATGTGGATCGCGGCCGACAACATCCGCAAGGGGGCCGCCACCAACGCCGTCCAGATCGCGCAGATCCTCGGTGAACATTATTTGTAGCGTCGAAGCGGCGCGCCGCCTGGCCGCAGCTGGCATGCAGAACAGGAGTCAGACATTGGAGCGAATCCCGGTGACGCCGGAGGGTTACGAAGCCCTCCGCAAGGAACTTGAAAAACTGAAACGCGTGGAGCGCCCGGCTAACATCCGTGCCATTGAAGAGGCGCGGGCCCACGGCGACCTGAGCGAAAACGCCGAATACGCCGCCGCGAAGGACCGCCAGAGTTATCTCGAGGGTCGCATCGGCGAACTGGCATACAAGTTGGCAAGCCTGGAGGTCATCGATCCCGCCCGCCTGTCCAAGGACCGTGCGGTCTTCGGCAGCCGGGTGCTGCTGGAAAACCTCGAGACCGGCCAAAACGTGGAGTATCAGCTCGTGGGACCTGACGAATCCGACGTGGGAAACGGGCGCATTTCGATTGTCTCCCCCCTCGGCCGGGCCATCCTTGGCAAAAAGCCGGGCGCCGAGGTGATAATCGAAGTGCCCGGAGGCAAACGTACATATGAACTGGTCGATATCCTGTAATTGAGGTCACAAACAGCCTGAATGGAGGTGCGGCGTGGCACGAATCACCGTTGAAGATTGCTTGAAAAAAATCCCCAACCGCTTTGCGCTGGTCAACATGGTGGCGCGGCGGGTGCGGCAGATCCGGGAAGGATCCGATTACCTGGTGAGCTCTCCCAAGAACGAAGATGTGGTCATCTCCTTGCGGGAGGTTGCCGCGAGCCGTGTCATCCTCAAAAAAGAAAAACCCGCCGACGAGAGTTAAGTGCCGGCGGCCGGGCGCGCAACCAAATCGTTGAACCGGGCCATCGGCAAAGCCATTCACGACTACGCGATGGTCCGGGACGGGGACCGGATACTGGTGGGTCTGTCCGGGGGAGCCGACAGCCTGAGTCTGCTGTGGATGCTTGCCGATCGCCGACGCCGTGTGCCGGTGCGTTACGATCTGGCGGCAGCCTACCTCGACCTCGGCTTCGGCGGGGAAGGCGTCGGCGACGCGCTGAGGGAGTTCTGCAGTCGCCTGGGTGTTCCGCTGCGGGTGGAGTTGACGGACTACGGCATCCAGGGGCATAGTGCGTCCAACCGCGAAAACCCGTGCTTTCTGTGTGCGCGCCTGCGGCGCAAACGCCTGTTCGAAATCGCCGACGAACTCGGCTGCCGCACCCTGGCGCTCGGGCATAATCAGGACGACATCATCGAAACCATGTTTCTGAACATGTTTTACTCCGGGGAGATCAGCACGATGCTGCCGGCGCAACCATTGTTCAACGGGCGGTTTACGATTATCAGGCCGATGGCCTATGCCGACAAGGGGTTCATCAACCGTTTCGCCCGGGACCAGCAGTTGCCGGTGACCGAGAACCCCTGCCCGACATCGAAGCACTCCCGGCGGCAGTCGGTCAAACAGATGCTGCAGGAGCTTTACCGCGGCAACCGCAAGATCAGGGGCAATATTTTCCACGCCATGCGCAACGTAAAGAGCGAGTACCTGTTGAAGTGAGCATGCGGGACGTCCAAAACGAGCCGGATTTTCGCAACATCCCGATCCACAAGGTTGGGATCAAGAATCTGCGCTATCCCATCACCGTCCGCGACCGGCGGGACGGCTACCAGCACACGGTAGCCACCATCGACATGTTTGTGGACCTGCCCCATGATTACAAGGGCACCCACATGAGCCGCTTCGTGGAAATGCTGCACGTTCTGAAGCCGGAAGTATCCCTGAAGAAATTCGCGCTGATCCTCGAAAGCATGAAGACATACCTGAGCGCCGCCTCGGCCCATCTCGAGATGAGCTTCCCCTACTTCATCGAGAAAAAGGCCCCCATCAGCTTGGCAACAGGGTTGATGGACTACTGCTGCCGCATCGTGGGATCGAGTGACGCGGCCGGCAAGGTGGACCTGATGTTGGAAGTGGTGGTCCCCATCACCTCGGTCTGCCCATGCTCGAAGGAGATCAGCGACTTCGGGGCGCACAACCAGCGGGGGGAGGTGCGGCTCGGCCTGCGATTCAAGAAATTCATCTGGCTGGAAGACATAATCGAATTGGTGGAGGCGTCCGCCTCGAGCGAGGTGTATTCGGTCCTAAAGCGGGTGGATGAGAAATGCGTGACCGAGCGGGCCTACTCAAACCCGAAGTTCGTGGAGGATATCGTCCGGGACGTGGCCCAGCGGCTGATGACGGACGACAACATCATCTGGTTCTCGGTCAGCGCCGAAAACTTCGAGTCCATCCACAACCACAGCGCCTATGCGCATGTGATTTCCGGCTGATGTTTCCGGTTGCGCCGAAAACCTATCGGACGCCTTGTTAAAAAGCAGGTTCTGGTTAACGGTGTACACTGTCGATAATGAGCGTCACCGGGCCGTCGTTCACCAGAGACACCGCCATGAGGGCCTGGAAACGGCCGGTCTGCACGGAGATTCCCAGCTTGCTCGTCTGGCAAACGAAGTGCTCATAGAGACGTTTGGCCAACTCCGGCTCGGCGGCCTCGGTAAACGAGGGGCGGCGGCCCTTGCGACAGTCGCCGAGCAGGGTGAATTGGGAGACGACCAGCATTTCTCCGTCCGCCTCTATCAGCGACCGGTTGAGCCTGCCGCCCTCGTCCTCGAAGACGCGCAGGTGGACGATTTTCTCCGCCAGGGCGGCGGACTCCTTTTCGGTGTCCGTCCTGGACACGCCGAGCAGCACCAAGAGCCCCCGGCCAATGCGTCCGACCACCTCCCGGCCGACGACCACCGAACTCTCACTGACTCTCTGAACCACCGCGCGCATGGTTGTCTCCTGCCCGGGCCGCCGCGATCGACAGGCCGCCTCAGCGTTTTCGGAGGGCCTCCGCAAACGGGTTGTTGAACGGCGAGTGCTTGGGCTGCGGGTCCGGCCGGGGCATTTTCGGTTTGTCCGGGGCTGGAATCGCGGGCGTCTTCCCGCGATCACGCGACGTGCGCAGGCTGAGCGCGATGCGCTGGCGTTCGGGATCCACCGACAGCACCTTCACGATAACCTTCTGATGAACCTTGACGACCTCCAATGGGTTGCGCACGCTGCGGTCGGACAGCTCGCTTATGTGCACCAGGCCGTCCTGGTGCACGCCGATGTCCACGAAGGCGCCGAAGGCGGTCACGTTGGTCACCAACCCGGGCAGCCGCATTCCCGGGGTCAGGTCCTTGATTGCGCTCACGTGCGCGGCATAGGCGAAGACCTCGAAGCCCTGTCGCGGGTCGCGGCCGGGTTTGGCCAGTTCCTGGAGGATGTCCTGCAGCGTGGGCATGCCGACCGTCGGACTGACGTAGCGCCGGAGGTCGATTTGCTGCCTCTGGGCGGGCTCCTGCAGGATGTCCTGCAGCGGGCAGCCGAGGTCGGCGGCCATGGCGTGCACCACCGGGTAACTCTCGGGGTGCACGGCGCTCGCGTCCAGGGGGTTGTCGCCATCGCGGATGCGCAGAAAGCCCGCGCACTGCTCGAAGGCCTTGGGGCCGAGCCGCGGGACGCGGTGCAGTTCGGCGCGTGAGCGAAACGGGCCGTTTTCGTTGCGGTAGGCAAGGATGTTGCCTGCCAGATGGGGCCCCAGCCCGGACACGTAGGTCAGCAGCTCGACGCTGGCCTGATTGAGGTCCACCCCCACGCGGTTGACGCAACTCACCACCACATCGTCGAGGGATTGCTTGAGCGCCGACGGGTCAACGTCGTGCTGGTACTGGCCGACGCCGATGGACTTGGGGTCGATCTTGACCAGCTCCGCCAGGGGGTCCATCAGCCGTCTGCCGATGGACACCGCGCCGCGCACGGTAAGGTCGAGATCGGGAAACTCGCGCCGCGCCGCTTCGGAGGCCGAGTAGATCGAAGCCCCGCTCTCGTTCACGAGCACAACCGCGATGTCGTTACCGAGGGCGATGCCTCGAATGAACTGCTCGGTCTCCCGACCGGCCGTCCCGTTGCCGACGGCGATGACCTCGACCGCAAAGGCCTCGATCAGTTCGCGCGCCCTGCGTTCGGCATCGGTGCGCTGTTTCTCGGAGCCGTGGGGGTAGAAGGTCTCATGATGCAGCAGCGCCCCCTGGGCGTCCAGGCAGACCGTTTTGCAGCCGGTCCGGAACCCCGGGTCGATGGCCATGACCCGCTTCGGTCCGAGTGGCGCTGCCAGCAGAAGATCTCTCAAGTTGGCGGCAAATACGCGGATGGCTTCGGCGTCCGCCCGCTCCTTGACGGCCACGCGGAGCTCGGTCTCCAGGGAGCGGCTGAGCAGACGCCGGTAGCCGTCGTGCACGGCGGCCCGGACCTGCATCGAGTCTTTTCCCGGCCCCTTGACAAACAGGCCCTCCAGAAGCGCCAGGGCCTCGTCTTCGGGCGGCCGCATCGCCAGGTTCAGGATATCTTCGTTCTCGCCGCGGCGCATGGCGAGCACGCGATGGGACGGGGCCGTTGCCGCCGGTTCTTTCCAGTCGAAATAATCCCGGAATTTGGCGCCGACGGCCTGCTTGTCCGACGCCACCCGGCTTACGATCTCTGCTTTGCGCAGGAAAAGCTCCCGCAGACCGGCCCGTGCCGCCGGGTCCTCGTTGACGATTTCGGCCATAATATCCCGGGCGCCCGAAAGGGCCTCCTCCGCCGAGGCGACGCCCATCCCCGGGCTCACGAACGTGGCGGCGGTGGGCTCCGGGTCGACCCCGGACTGGGCGAGCAGCATCATCGCCAGGGGTTCGAGACCCTTTTCCCGGGCCGCCATGGCTCGCGTCCGACGCTTGGGGCGGAAGGGCAGATAGATGTCCTCCAGCGCGGCCAGGGTTTCGGTCGCCAGCACCATTTGCTTGAGCGTTTCGGTCAGGTGGCCGTGAGTTTCCAGCGATTGGAGGATGGCGGCGCGGCGGTCCTGCAACTGATGGAGTTCGTCCATCCGGTCGCGGATGGCAGCGACGGCGACCTCGTCCAGGCTGCCCGTGGCCTCCTTGCGGTAGCGGGCGATGAACGGGATCGTAGCGCCTTCGGCCAGCAGGGCGGCGACGGCCACCACCTGGGGCTCATTCAATGCAAGTTCGGATGCGATGCGGCCGGCGATGGTGCTCGGCATGGTCCTCCTTGGGCACCCATATTGTCGCGGCTTCCGCCTCAATCGCGGAGCCACCGGGAGGTGCTCCTATATGCGCCGCACCGGAGAATGTCAAGCCGCCGGACGAAGCCGAACGGTCGGCCCTCCTTGCCGAAAAACCCGTTTTGGAATAAAATAAAGACAATTCGATCGAAACTGACCTCACCGGCTGCGCCCGGGCGGGTTTTTTTTGTGAACCGAGGCGCGCATGAAAACCGCTTGACCGGAGACACGGACATATCACCATGAGCCGCCCCCAGACCCATCTGCAGCGCAAACTCAACCTGGCCTTCAGCCTTTTTTTTCTGTTCCCCACGGCCGGGCTCATCTTCTTCAGCGTCAAATACGAGCTGCTGAGCGATGAGCTTGTGCCATATTTCTTTTTAGGCCTGCTGAGCTTTTCCTTCATCGGGTTCACCATCCTGAAGAACCTGTTCAACCGCATCGCCGCCATCTTCGAAAGTGTAGCCTCCGCAACCGTCACGCAGCCGGAGGCGGGGGGGGCGCCATCGGCCGTCGACGAACTGCACGCCATCGCCGACTCCTTTCAGTCCATCAAGGCGCAGTTCAGCAGCACGTTCCAGAAACTGGAAAAGAAGACCTCGGAGATCTCGGTGCTCAAAGACCTCTCCGAACTCTGCTATGTGACCTTCGACCCGGAAGAAATCCTGCACATCGCCCTCGATCGCTCGCTGCTGCTCAGCAACTCCGACATCGGATCGGTGTTGACCCTGGAGCGGGCCGAACCCCGGGCGTTCAGCGTCAAGGCAACCATCGGACTGGGCAAAGCCGTCAGCGCGGGGGACCGCATCGATTTCGAGACGAGCATCGCCAAGTACGCGGTCCTCAACAAATCGCCGGTGCTGGTGGAGAACATCGAGAAGGACAAGCGCTTCGGCCGGACGAACCATGCCCACTACGGCTCCAAGTCCTTCGTGTGCATGCCGATCAAGACCAGCAAGGAGATCATCGGCGTGCTCACGGTGTCCAGCCGCGATCCGCAGCGAGTCTATCGTCAGGACGATGTCGAGGTCCTCACCCCGCTGGTTAGCAACGCGGCCTTCACCTATGAAAACCTGCGGCTGCTGCGGGAAAACGAACGCGACGGGACGCACCTGCGGGCGATCGACAAAATGGTCAAGATCCTGAACTCCAGCTTCCGCGACAGCGAACTGCTGCACGCCGTGCTGCAGGAGTTGCGCATCATCGTGCCCTTCGAGCTGGCCCTTATCTGCGCCCGCGACCCCAACACCCCCACCGCCGTCCAAGTCAAGGAACTGGTCAGTTCCAGACCCTGCCGGCTGCTCAAGCACGCAAGCTACCCGGTGGAGAACACCCTGGTCGAAAAAGCGTTCCAGCATGAATCCCCCCTGATCCTGGACAGCGACGCATCGATCCTGCCGCTGTTGAACGACCAGTGGATCGCCGAGCTGGGGTGCGGCAACTGCTTTCTGACCCCGCTGAAAACCGGGGGAGCCGTTTTCGGAGTGCTGGCGCTGGCCGGGACCCGGCGTGAGCCGTTCAATGACGCCCGGGACCTGGTCAACTGGGCCGCCAGCGGGCTCGCCCTGGCGATTGATCGCAACCGCCTTCTGGCCGCCGTAGTCAAGCGCGACAAGGAGATTGAGACCATCCGCCAGGTCGGCGACGCGCTGGCCTCCTCCACCTTCGACATCAACAAGGTCCTGAGCTACACCATGGACATGCTGCGCGAGGTGATGGACGTGGAGGCCGGGACACTGCTCTTCCTGGAAGAGCGCGAGCTCGAAGTTGCCGTGGCCTTCAACAGCCGCCTGCCGTCGGTCAAAAAGTTCCGGCTGAAGCTGGGGCAGGGGATCGCCGGCTACGTCGCCGCGCGGGGCGAGGCGGTCATTGTCAACGACACCGCCGCGTCGCCGCACTTTTTCCCCGCCATCGACGAGGATGCAGGGTTTCGCACCCATTCCGCCCTGTGCGTTCCCATGATTTCGCAAGGCAGGGTGATCGGGGTGATCGAAGCGCTGAACAAGGTGAACGGTCACTTCGACGCGAACGACCGGGACCTGCTCCAGGCCATCGCCGCCTCCGTATGCATCGCACTGGAAAACGCCCGGCTCTACAAGGCGACAGTGGCCGCGGCCGAGCACGAGCGCGATGTGCGGCGCGTTTTTCAGAAGTTCGTGCCGAAAGAGGTCGTCGACCAGATCATTCACGGTGACGCGGATGGCCGACCCGTCATCGAGGAGTTGAAGACCATCACCCTGCTGAACATCGACATCCGCGGTTTTTCCAGCCTGGCCCGGCGCATCGGGCCCCAGAAGACGGTCGCGCTCTTGAACCGATTCTTCACGGTCATGGGAGGCATCGTCTTCAAACACCGCGGGATCGTGGACAAATACCTGGGGGACGGGTTTCTTTCCATATTCGGCGCGCCCGCCTCCAGCGCTGCGGATGCCGATAACGCCGTCGCCGCCGCCGTCGAGATGCAGCAGTCCTTGAATGACCTCAACCGGATGCTGGCCGACCAGTTGGGGCACACGGTGGACATGGGAATCAGCATCCACACCGGCGAGGTCGTGGCCGGCAACATCGGCTTCGAAAAGAAAATGGATTACACGGTGATCGGGGATCCCGTCAACACCGTCTTCCGCCTGCAGGGCCTGGCCAAGTCGGTCCCCAACGGGATTCTCATTTCGGAGAACACGCTGCGAGCGGTGCGCTCCCGTCTGAAGGTCCGGTCCATGCCGATCCCGCCGGATTTCGAGCGCGAGTTCGGCCGGCTGAAGGTATATGCGCTGCAGGAAGCGGGCGATCGCCCCGCCGCGGCCGGATCCGCTTCCGGCACCGGCGATCCCTTCCAGACGCCGATTCGTCTCGGCACCCCTTGACGAGAAAGGGTTACATCACCCCGGATCACGTCCGTAAGTTCCGCCCCGATGCTTGTTGGATGCGGCTTGACAAACCGATCCGATGCCTTTAGGGTATCGCTCTTGAGAAACTCCACCCCGCTCGAGCTGGCGGTTCAAAAACGGCGCCTCAGGCCGAGATCCGGCGGTGCGCGGCTTTGGAAATGCTCACCGATCAGCCAATAGGCTGCACTTTCCAAACCCCGTGCGCCGGGGCTGACGGCCCGAGGCTTGTCTTGTGACCGCCTGCGAAAACAGAGGAAAGCATGCAGTCAGCGTATCCTGATTCGCTCAAGGGGCATCTCCTGATGGCCATGCCCGGGCTGTCCGACCCCAACTTTTTCCAGACGGTCACCTGCATCTGTGAACACAACGCCCACGGCGCCATGGGTATCGTCGTCAACCGACGGCACGAAGCGCTGTGGGGCCGGGAGATCTTCGAGGAGTTGAATCTGCCGTGCACCCCGGCGGCCGGCGCCCTTCCGATATACATTGGGGGGCCGGTGCACGCGGGCGAGTTGTTCATCCTGCATGGAGCGCCGTTCAAGTGGGAAGCCTGCCTGGAGGTTACGCCCGCGCTGGGATTGAGCAACACGCGCGACATCCTGGAAGCCATTGCGATGGATCGGGGGCCGAAGTCCTTCATCATCAGCCTCGGGTGCGCGGGGTGGGGGGCCGGGCAGCTGGAGACGGAAATCCTTGACAACGCGTGGCTGACGCACCCGGTTTTCGAGGAGAACATTTTGGACTGGCCGGTTGAGGCGCGCTGGGAAGAGGCGCTGCGCCGAATGGGAGTGAACCCGACGCGCTTGTCGGATACGGCCGGTCACGCCTGAGCGGCCGGTCTCAGGCCTTGGTATCTTCCTTGGTCTTGAGTTTCTTTTTTTTGAGGCAGGCCTTGTCACAGCGGACAAAGGCGCAAAGCTTGGGGTTGTAATATTCCTTGCAGTTGAGCGGATTGTACAGCGGGCATTCCGGGTATTTTTCGGACATACAGCGGGTTTCCTTACACGAACGATGGCCAACCCAAGCACCGGGAGCGCCACGCGGCGTGAGCGGCGTCCTCTGCCTTTTACAGTGCGGCCATAGCCTTTATAGCACACACCGGCTGCGGTGACAAGGCGATTGCGGAGCCACGCGGCGCCCGGGGGCCTGCCCCCGGCGCCGCGTGCAATGCAACTTTCGGCGGGTGGCCGTTGATAGCGGCATGGGTGAACACGATGGACGGTTACGGGATTCAAAAGCAAGCGATCCAGGGGATCAACGAAGGGCTGCTGGCGCTGTTCCGCACGGCGCGATCGATCCCCGGGCTCGCCGATTACAGTTTCGGTGATTGGGAGAAAACCTGCGCCGGCCTCTCGGCGCAGCTGGCCGAGGAGACGATCCGGGTGGCGGTGGTCGGCCCGATCAAATCCGGCAAGAGCACCTTTCTGAACTCGCTCCTCAAGGGGGATTTTCTCAAGCGTGGCGCCGGGGTGGTGACCGCCATCGTCACACGGGTCCGCTCCGGTGAGCGTCTGAAGGCCACGCTTTATTACAAGTCCTGGTCGGAAGTGAACGAGGACATGGAGCAGGCCCTCGTGCTGTTTCCCCACCAGAGCTGGCGCTCGCCGGAGGAGCGCTTCGACATCCGGCGCGAAAGGGAACGCACGGGGTTGCAGCTCGCCCTGAGCACCCTCAACGCCGACCAGCGCATTTCGGATGACGCGCGCAACCGCAACATGGTGCTGTTGTCCTGTTATCTGCAGGGGTACGCCACGGTCAGCCGCTTCCTGACAGACCAGCAGACCACCCGCCGCTACGAAGACGATCGCTTCATCGAGCACTGGAATTTTTCCGGCAACGAGGCGCTGGCGGTCTATCTGCGCGACATCCAGCTCGACATCAACTCCGGCAGCGTGGGCAGCAACATCGAAATCGCGGATTGCCAGGGCAGCGATTCGTCCAATCCCCTGCACCTGGCCATGATCCAGGATTACCTGCGTCTTGCCCATCTGCTGATCTACGTGGTCAGCAGCCGCACAGGTCTGCGGCGGGCCGACATCAAGTTCCTCTCCATGATCAAGAAAATGGGAATCCTGGATAACATCCTCTTCGTGCTCAACTGCGACTTCAGCGAACACCAATCGTTCGAGGATATGAAGCCCCTTGTCGAGCGCGTGTCCGAGGAGCTTTCGCTGATGAAATCCGGCGCGGATGTGTTTGCCTTCTCGGCGCTCTTCAACCTGTTTCGTTCGCAGGACGGACGCGTGGCGGAGAAAGACCGCCAACGCTTCGAGCACTGGAAGTCCGACGCGGAGATGGTGGACTTTTCGGACCGTGAAACCGAGCGCTTCCGGTCCGCTTTCGACGAGATCCTGAGCCGCAAACGCAATGCGCTGCTGTTTCAGAACCACATCGAGCGATTGAATGCGATCGGCGCCGGGATGAGCCACTGGACCGGGGTGAACCAGGACATCCTGTCGCGCGACGCGACCAGCGCGCGGCAGATCGCCGAGCGCATCCGGCGCCACCAGGAGCGGTTTGCGCAGATCCTGACGGCGCTGCAAAGCTCGCTTTCCGGCATCGTCCCCAAGGTCAAGCAGGAGGTGGGGGCCGAGGCCAATCGTTTCCTGGACCCGGGTTCAGGAAACGTGATGAAGGACATCAACGCCTTTATCGCCGGGCAGCGGTTCGACCCGGAGACCTACGCCGAGGCCTTGCAGGCCGCCGGTTTTTCCCAGACCCTGTACCAGGTGTTCCAGGAGTTCAAGCAGGCGCTGGATACGTTCATCACCGAGCAGGTCAACCCGGAGATTATCCGGTTCATCGCCTCCCAGGAGACCCGGATCCGGGATCAGCTCGAGTCCGTCGCCGCGCCCTACAAGAGTCTGATCGAAGACGCCTACGCCGAGTTCTGCAGCCTCATGGCCGGCCTCGGAATCTCGATCGACTGCCGGGGGCCGGGGGCCCTCGGGGTTCCCAGCGTCGAAAGCCTTCTGCGCAGCTCGGGGTTGAGGCACCCACCGCTGGCCAGCGCCATGAACTACACCGCGCGAATCCGGACGGAGGCCATTTTGCGCTTGGGCTTCTACCGGCTGGTGACCGGTTTTAAGAAGGTCCTGAAAAAGCCTGTCCGGCGGGGGGAGGAAGACCTGCGGGCGTTGAAGGAGGGGATGGCGCGGATCCGGCGGGAAACGCAGAATTCGCTGCTGTTTCATTTGAAGGACTACCAGGAAAACCTCAAGTTCAAATACCTCTTCCAGATGATCGAGATGGCGGCGGAGCGGCTCTCCCAGGCGGTCACCCAGCAACTTCAGGCGTATTCGGCCGACTTCGGAGCGCTGTCCGAACGCGTGATCGTCCAGCAGGGCGACAAGGAACGGGCCGCCGCCGTCCTGGAGGAGATGTCCCGGAGCTGCCGCCGGATGGGGGAGCAGATCAGCCGGCTGAAGCATGACATGTCCACGCCGCCGGTCGATCCTGCCGGACAGGGTGTTGAAAAACCGCGCCTGAGGCAGGGAACCGGCGTGGTGCGGCTTTTGTAAATGCGCACCTATCGCTGAAGAAGCTGCGCTTTCCAATACGCCGCACGCCTGGGCGGACGGCCGGATGCTTGTATTTCAACACCCTGCTAAAGAGCGCTTTCAGCTTTGCCCGCCTTCCAGCTGCGCCAGATGGGTGCGGGCGAACTCGATGCCCGCATCGAGGGAAAGCGCCATTCGGTAACAGTGCACCGCTTTCTCGGTGTCCCCCAGCGCTTGGTAGTTCACACCCAGGTTGGCGTAGTCCATGGCCGATGAGGGATCCAGGTCCACGGCCCGCTGAAATGCCCCGACCGCCTGTTCATGCTCCCCGAGTTTGAAGTGGCAGAATCCCATCAGGTTGAGGATGTCCGCGCGTTCGGGGTCCAGTTGCGCGCCCTGGCGCAGGGACTCGATGGCCTCGCCGTAACGACCCAGCTCTTTCAGCGCGACACCGATGTAGCTGTAGACGGTCGGCGCCTCCTCCGGGTCGGGGTGAAACTCCAGCGCCCGCCGGAAATGCGCCAGCCCGGTCTCCGGCTCGCCGGCCCTCAAGCGGCACAGCCCCAGATGAAACTGCACGTAATACTTTCCCGGAAGCCAGGCATCGATCGCGGAGAGCTCCGCGGTGGCCTCATGCGGCGGCATATTTTCGGCGATGTGTTTGACGGCGAACAGGCCGACACTGGTTCCCCGCGAGCGTTCGCGGAAATGCGCGCCGGGGATGATCGTGTAAAACGCAGGGATCGCCAGCCCGGGGTGCGTGGTCTCGACAAGCAGCACCTCGAGACCCCGGCGGGAGAGCGCCTGAACGCAGTTCTCGATTTCGACCCGGATGTTCGCGTGGGAAATATCCGGAAGGCCCGCCAGATCCCTTTCCGCACCCGGATGGGTGACGTGCGCGGCGTCAGTCAGTCGGCGGAACTTGGGCAGGCCGCTGGCGACGTAGTTGGCGGCTGTGTTGAAATCTCCCGCCAACTGGGCCACCTCGGTAAGCGCACGGCTCAGGGCCTTTTCGGGGCTGGGGGTGGTGCCAGCGGTCCAGACGATTTCGCTCGTCTGCGGGAAAGTGGCCGGATCGTAGGCCAGCACACCGACCGACGGGATCCCCATGTCGAGGGTGAAATCCGAAATGAAAAGATGGATGCCGCACCGCGCGTATTTCGCGAGCATGTCGCGGGTCATGGGGTCCGCCGCCGAACCCGGCCGGATTGACGGAACCCGGAGGCGTTCGTGGCTGATGATGGACGAGACATGGCGTTCGACGATTTCGCAAATACCCTGCAGAATCGCCTCCTCTTTACAGTTGCCGGCGGATGGGCCGTTGAACTCGTTGATGGCGTAAAACCAGTCGAAGGGCACGAGGCACTCGATACCCCGGGTCAGGTTGTACGCCCAGGTCCACTTCAGCTGCAGCGATTCAAAAATTTTCCGGCTGGCGGGCAGATCCTCCGATTCGTCGTGGACGGACCGGGCGATCATCTCGAAAGGGATGGCGCGGTCGCGGACGTCGGCCTGTCTGCCGCGAATGAACCGGTCGTTCTGCTTGACGAAGCTGAAAAAGCTGAAACGCTCGGCCAACTCCATGACCGCGCTGGCCTCGGCTTGCTGGGGGGTTGCGCCCTTGCCCATCTGCTTGCGGGTGCCGATGACCCCTGCGGCATCGCGGCCGCAGCGGCTGATGTAGACGGGAATGCCGAGCCGGCCGTTGTCGATTCGGACGGTGTCTTTCAGAATATCCATGCGCACGCGCCGGAGCGTGTCGCGGAAACGCGCCACGGTGTCCTCCGGTGGCAGCACCTTGTCCTGGTCCAGGGTGAACTGCTTATAAGCATCTTCCAGAATCAACTTGTCCATGCCGCGCAGGTCCTCCTATGTGCCGCCGGCTAAAATTTCTGATTGACCGGCCGCGAATATTTTGTTAAAAAGAAATTTTGTGTGGGGATGTAGCTCAGCTGGGAGAGCGCGGCGTTCGCAACGCCGAGGCCAGGGGTTCGATCCCCCTCATCTCCACCACCTCATCATGTTGAAGCGACGTTTCTGGCATGAAAATTCCATAGCACACCGCTATGGAAAATGGAACACCGCAACTGCCTGCACATCCTGGTGTGAATGCCGTGAAGACGCCAGAACAGAATCGCGTTGGGGCGGTTCCGCATGGAACTTCCCCAATTTTTTTGACCGGTGGGGCGTACGCTAACGAATTCGGCCAGGCGGCAGGCACAACAGAGGGATGCGAGTCACGATGAACCGGAGATCCGAGTTGGAACGCAGGACGAATGAGACCACCGTCACGGTCGGCATCGATCTGGACGGAAGCGGTCGCGCCGACGTGAACACCGGAATTCCCTTTTTCGATCACATGCTGTCGCTGTTCAGCGTGCACGGGTTCTTCGACCTTGCCGTGCACGCCCAGGGGGACATCGAGGTGGATTCACACCACACGGTGGAGGATGTCGGTCTGGTGCTGGGCGATGCCGTCGAGAAGGCCCTCGGTGACCGCAAGGGAATCCGGCGTTACGGATATGCCGTGACCCCCATGGATGAAGCGCTGGCCACCGTCGTCATCGACTTGTCCCGGCGTCCCTACCTGGTGTTCCAGGTGCCGGCCGGCGAAGCGGTGGAAAGGTCCTTCAACCGCAGCCTGGCCAAGGAGTTTTTCAAGTCGCTGGCCAACCGGGCCGGGATGAACCTGCACATCACCGTGCCTTACGGGGAAAATGAACATCACATCCTGGAAGCCGCGTTCAAATCGTTCGGACGGGCGCTCAACCAGGCCGTCGGGCGAGACGAACGCATCACCGGCGTGCGCTCCTCCAAGGGGACGCTTTAGCCGGTAAAAAGGGTGGCGCCATTCACTGCCGGCAGTCGAACCCGGCCAACGACACGGATGCGGTCGGCTCGAATTCAACCCATGCTGATCATACCTGCAATCGATCTTAAAAACGGCAAGTGCGTGCGCCTGCTCCAGGGACGCATTCAGGACGAGACCGTTTATGGCGATGACCCGGCGGCAATGGCTCGGCGCTGGGCCGATGCCGGTGCCGAACTGCTGCACGTCGTGGATCTGGACGGTGCGGTCAGCGGAAAGCCGTGCAACTCTGAGGTCGTCGCCCGGATCCTCGGATCGATCCGCATTCCCGTACAGATTGGCGGAGGCGTGCGCGACAGCCAAACCGTGCAGGCTTACCTGGAGCAGGGGGTGCATCGGGTGGTCATCGGCACGGAGGTTATCCGGAACCCGGCATGGGTGCGGGAGGTGTGCCGGGCGCACCCCGGCCAGATCGCCGTCAGCATCGATGCCCGCAACGGCCGTGTCGCGACTCACGGCTGGACCCGGACCACGGACATCGAAGCCGTGGATCTCGCCCGGCGTTTGCAGGACTGCGGCATCGCCGCCATCATTTTCACCGACATCCACCGCGACGGCATGCAGACTGGACCGAACATCGAGGAAACGCGCCGCCTGGCAGAGTCCATCCGCATCCCGCTGATCGCCTCCGGAGGGGTGGGCACTCTGGAGCACATCCGAGGTCTGCTGCCGCTGGAGAAGGCGGGGGTCATCGGCGTCATCACCGGCAAGGCCCTCTACAGCGGGGCCATCCAGTTCGCCGAGGCACTGGCACTGACGCGGGAAAGCGGCCGGATGGGCGACGCTTTTTCGAACAATTAGGCTATCGGGCTTGACAATTGCGTCCGGATAATCTATTCTGTTAGATTAAAATAAATATTTATTACTTACGCTTAGGGTAGCTTGAGGGATGGTTCCGGCATACGAAAACCGACTCAACGATAATCAGGCGTACCGTCATATCATAACCAGTCCCACCGCCCATTAATCCACTTTCCCCGTTCTTGGACGATGGAGGTTGCTTTTTTTGGCAAACTACATCTCGGAAGACAAGCTTTCTGAAATTCGCAATGCGCTCGATATCGTGGACGTGGTTTCAGAAACGGTGCTTCTGAAGAAGACCGGGAAAAATTTCGTCGGACTGTGTCCGTTCCATGCGGAAAAAACCCCTTCGTTTACCGTAAGCCCCGATAAACAGATCTATTACTGTTTCGGCTGCGGCAGCGGCGGGAATGTGTTCAGTTTTCTCATGAAGCGCGACGGGACGCCATTTGGCGAAGCCGTACGCACGCTCGCCCGGCGTTGCGGGGTGGACATCCCCGAACGATCGCTGTCGCCCGATGAGCAGCGCCGCGTCAGCGAGCGCGAACGGCTTTTCGAGGCCAACCGGCAAGCCCTCGAGTGCTACCGGCAGGCCTTGTGGCATCATTCGGAGGGCAAACAGGCGCTCACCTACCTGGAGCGGCGGGGATTCCTCCGCGCGACGTTGGAGGTTTTTCAGATAGGGTTTGCCCCGCCAGGCTGGGATTACCTCCTGGGGTCCATGGCCCGGAAGAAAATCACTCCCGCGTTGCTCGAGAAGGCCGGATTGGTGGTCGGTCGCAAGGACGGCTCCGGGTTCTACGACCGGTTCCGGGAGCGCATTATTTTTCCCATTTTCGATGAGGGCGGCCGGGTGGTCGGATTCGGGGGGCGCGTGATGGACGATTCGACTCCCAAGTATTTGAACTCCCCCGAAACTCCCGTCTACACCAAACGCAAGGTGCTGTACGGTCTTAATCGTGCCAAGGAGGCGTGCCGGTCGGCGGGCTCGGTGTTCATCGTGGAGGGCTATCTCGATCTGATCGCGCTGCACCAGGGCGGGATCGAGAATGCCGTCGCCACGCTGGGAACTGCGCTTGCCCCCGACCATGTCCGGCTGCTGACTCGGTATGCCGGCCGGATGGTCCTGGTGTACGATTCCGACGAGGCCGGAATTCGTTCTGCGGAGCGCTGCATCGACATTTTCTGGAAAGAACACGTGGATTTCAGACGTGGAGACGTGTTTCGGGAGGACCAGGCGGATACTCGCATCCTGGTGCTGCCGGAAGGGCACGACCCGGACTCTTTCATGAACCGCTACGGTGCGGAGGCGTTCAAGCGGCTGGCGCAATCCGCCCCGGGCATCATCAGCTTCATGATCGACAGCGCCGTCGCCCGGCACGGGCTGAGCACGGAGGGCAAGATCCGCGTCGTCAGCGATCTTCAGGCGCCCCTGACAGCCGTCAACGACAGCGTGGCGCGGGCGCTCTATGCCAAGCAGCTGGCCGAGCGCGTCGGACTGGCCGAGGCGGTCATTCTGGAGCGGCTGAACGAACATGCCGGCCGTAGCGGGCAGCGACCAGCCGGTGTGCCGGCCGGGGCAGCCGGCCGTGCGGTGACTCGCGCGACAGGAGATGAGCGCTTCGAACAGCGCATCATCGCCATGATGCTGCAGTTCCCGGAGATCCTGCCGGAGGTGGTGGACCGCGGCATCCTGGGGTATTTCACGAATGACCGGATGAAGACCCTGGGCGAGAGTATTGTCAGCCTCTGGCGCGGGTCTCCCGAGAGTGTGGCCGGGCTCTTGGAGCGCGTGGAGGATGCCGCGATCCGGGAGCAGTTGGCATTTCTAGCCATGGGGGACGAGTCCTGGAACCTGAAGGGCTGCCGGACCCTGCTGACTCGTTTTGTTGAAGGGCATCAAAAGAAGGGTGCTCGTCGCATGGCAATCCAGAAAGACATCGAAGCCGCCGAAAAAGCTCAGAATGATTCTGAGATTAAGCGTTTGTTGGGCGAAAAGCAGAAAATGGCTGTGCGCCGGGAAAAGCAGAAGATGGCCGCGCGGCGTGAGCGTGAAGGGTAGCCGGCGCCGGGCAGTCGCGCAGCCCGTGCAGATGGCTACACCGGTATATCGGCACGATCGGACGGGCGGGGATGAAACCAGGGGGGAAATCTCCTGACATGTCCCGGCCCGTTTAATACGGAGGATTGGGGGAGGCATCCAGTTATGGCCAAACTAGTTGCAGCGAAGAAGGAACCAGCGAAGAAGGCCCAGAAGGCTCATCCCGTGAAAAAGAAGGCCGATGCGGTCAACGCGACCAAGACCGTCAAACAGCGAGAGGCACACACCCCGGTGGCGGACGCTAAAAAGCCACCCGCGAAAAAAGTCGACCAGAAAGCCATCACGGAACTCCTGGTCAAGGGCAAGAAGCAGGGGTACCTGACCTATGATGAGATCAACGAGATGCTGCCCGAGGATATGCTCTCCCCGGATCAGATCGACGAAACCCTGATGCTGTTTGACGACAACGGCATCGAGGTGGTGGACGAAAAGCAGAACAAGAAGCTTGTGAAGACGGTGAAAGCCCTCGCCGAAAGCAAGGTGGTGAGTGAGGACATCGATGCCACCGACTACGGCGCGGTCACGGACCCGGTCAAGATGTACCTGCGCGAGATGGGCATGGTCACCCTGCTCAGCCGGGAGGGCGAGGTGGAGATCGCGAAGAAGATCGAAGCCGGCGAGCAGGAAGTGCTGCGGGCGCTGTTGGAGAGCACCGCGGGGGTGGAGGAAATCGTCCGCCTGGGCGAAAAAATCGAAAATGGAACGTTGCGGCCGAAGCACGTTCTCCGTGACATCGACGAGGGCGACACTTACAACGACGAGGTGGCGCAAACCGGAAAGTTTCTGGAGACCATCCGCCAGATCAAGTCCATCCACGAGCAGGCCCGCCCACATCGTGAAAAGGCCTTCGCGCTGGACGAAAACCCGGAAGAGCAGCGCAATGCCAAGCGGAGCCTGCAGCGGGGCATTTCCGATATTTTCAATCTGCTGAAGGACTGGCGCCTGGAAGGCGACGTGATCGATGACATCGAGGGTGCGATTCTCGAGCAGATCCAGTGGTTCGAGACGATGGCCAAGAAAATCCCCAAGAGCGCGGACAAGCTCCGTGCAACGGTCAAGGACCTGCGAGATCACCTCAATTCCAAGACCGCCTTCACGAAATGGGCTTCCAGCCGGTGCGACATGACGCGGGACGAGCTGGCGGTGGCCTATGCCGATATCAAGGGCACCATAGAGGGGGTGGTCGCCAGGGAGGCGGAGCTGTGCGCTAACATCCGAACTCTAAAGCGCATCATGACCAGCGTGGAAGAAGGCCGCCTGATGGCCAAGCTTGCCAAGAGCGAACTGACCCGGGCCAACCTGCGGCTGGTGGTCAGCATTGCCAAGAAATACACCAACCGCGGGCTGCAGTTCCTCGACCTGATCCAGGAGGGCAACATCGGCCTCATGAAGGCGGTGGACAAATTCGAGTACCGGCGGGGATACAAGTTCAGCACATACGCCACCTGGTGGATCCGACAGGCGATCACCCGGGCCATCGCGGACCAGGCGCGCACCATCCGCATTCCGGTGCACATGATCGAGACGATCAACAAACTCATCCGCACCTCCCGCTATCTGGTGCAGGAACAGGGCCGGGAACCCTCTCCCGAGGAGATCGCCGAGAAGATGGAGATCCCGCTCGAGAAGGTGCGCAAGGTGCTCAAAATCGCCCGCGAGCCGATTTCGCTGGAGACTCCCATCGGCGAAGAGGAAGACAGCCATCTGGGGGACTTCATCGAAGACAAGAAGTTCATGCTGCCCTCGGAGGCTGCCGTCAGCATGAACCTGGCCGAGCAGACCCGTAAGGTCCTGGCGACGCTGACGCCGCGGGAGGAAAAGGTGTTGCGGATGCGGTTCGGGATCGGCGAGAAGGCCGACCACACCCTGGAGGAAGTGGGCCAGGACTTCGCCGTCACCCGCGAGCGCATTCGCCAGATCGAGGCCAAGGCGCTGCGAAAACTGCGGCACCCCACCCGGAGCCGAAAGCTGAAGCATTTCATCGAAACCTGAATTGAGCGATGAACGGAACCGCTCCATTCAGATAGCCGGCGAAAGAAGGGGCGGGCAGGACGATGCGTCACGCCGGCATCGCGCTTGACAAACGCGTTGTCGACCGATAGAGATACTCACGAAAAACATGGGCCCATAGCTCAGCTGGTAGAGCCACCGGCTCATAACCGGTAGGTCCCTGGTTCGATCCCAGGTGGGCCCATCGCGGCGACTGATCACAGATGACGGATCGTGCGAGCCGCTTCGGGGAACAGGCGTGGGTCTTGGAGCCCGCGCTTTTTTTCCGCGTCCGGCGCCGCCTGCGCGCTCCGGCCCTTTTTTCGATCGCTGGGGACTTGCGGCATGGGCGCATTTCTAACAGACATCGTCCGGATTCTAGACACAATCGCCCCGCCGGCACTGGCAGAGCCCTGGGATAATGTCGGCCTGCAGCTCGGAGATCCCGGGCTCGACGTCAAGGCCGTCTGGGTCGCGCTCGACCCGAGCCCGGCGGTCATCGACGCAGCGTGTGCCGGCCGGATCGACCTGCTCGTCACGCACCACCCCTTGTTTTTCCGGCCGCTCACGCGCATTGACTTGCAGAGCCCGATCGGCGCGACGATCGGGCAGGCACTCCAGCACCGCTTGGCGGTTTATTCATTGCACACGAATCTGGATGCCGTGCCGCAGGGGTTGAACGATCTCCTGGCGCAGCGGTTGGAGCTCCAACGGGTGCGGCCGCTCATCGCCAACCCGGCCGTCGCCGGAAACCGGCACGGGATCGGCCGGGTCGGGCTCCTGTCGCGCCCGCGCCGGCTTTCGGAACTGGCCCTTTCGGTCAAGCGGCGACTCGGGGTCGAGAGGGTCCGCATCGCGGGCGACCCGCAGCTGCGGGTGCAGCGGGTCGCCGTGTCGACCGGAAGCGGCAGCGGCGTGATGCCGCATTTTCTTCAATCCGACGCCCAGGTGCTGATCAGCGGTGATCTGCGCTACCACGACGCCCGGGATGCCGAAGCCGCGCACCGGGGGTTGCTCGATGTCGGTCATTTTCACTCCGAACAATTCATGAAGAATTCCATAGTGCAGCGGCTGGGCGGGGCTTTGGCCCGGAAACGCTTGTCCGTCCGGGTGGACGCGTGCCCGCTGGAAAAGGATCCGTTCACGTTTCTCTAACACCAGCCCGGGGCTCCGCGCCCCGCGAGTTGCGTTTACCGTCGGGTGCCCGGCACGCGGCGTGAGCGCCAACAAGCCGGCATATTGCCGCGTCAAGAGGGTGTGGCCATGGCAGATGACGTTCGCGATCAAATCCACAAACTGATCAGGCTGCAGAGCCTTGAGACTGAGATCCGCAACATCCGTCTGGTGCTGAACCAGGTGGAGGAGCGCACGAGCCGGCTGGATGTCCAACTCAAGGAGTTCTCCGATGCCGTCGAATCCGGCAAAGGCCTGCTGCAGGAACTGAACAAGAGATACCGTGCGCTCGAATCCGAACTGCAGACGATCCAGGCTCGCATCGATAAGAGCCAGGAGAAACTGCGCGCCGTCAAGACCAACAAAGAATATCAGGCTGGGCTCAAGGAGATCGAAGATCTGCGCGTCATCGGGTCCAAGATCGAAGACGAGATGATCGCCGGCCTGGATCAGATCGAGCAGGGGAGCGCAACGGTGAAAGCGCACCAGACCCGGCTCGAGGCGCGAGCCGGTGATATCCGCCGCGACAAGGAGTGCATTCTGAAAGAGGCTGAGGCGGCCCGGGTGCGCCTGGAACGGGTGGAGGCGGAGGCCCGGCAGGTGGTGGAAACCGTCGCCGCGGGCGTGCTGGTGCTGTACCGCCGGGTGAAGGCCACCAAGGCCGACGACCTGGGGATTGTCGCGGTGCAAGCCGCCACGTGCCGCGGATGCAACGTGAACATCCCGCCTCAGATGTACAACGAGCTGCAGCGGAATGACCGCCTGAAGCATTGCCCCAACTGCGACAGGATCATATATTGGGAAGAGGAGGATCGGCCGGAGTAAGTCAGACGATCGCCGGCCCGCCGGGCCGGAGGAAAGTCCGAACACCACAGGGCAGGGTGCTCCATAACGTGGAGTCGCGGCGACGCGAAGGAAAGTGCAACAGAAAGCAAACCGCCTTTGAGGGAATTTACCTCAGAGGTAAGGGTGAAACGGTGCGGTAAGAGCGCACCAGTTCCCCGGGTGACCGGGGAAGCTCGGCAAACCCCACCCGGTGCAAGACCAAATAGAGGAGCGTTTGAGGGTGGCCCGCCCAAGCTCCCGGGTAGGTCGCATGAGGTGCCGGGCAACCGGCACCCTCAGAGGAATGATCGTCGCCCGCCAAGGGGTGACCCGCGGCGGGAACAGAACTCGGCTTATGAATTGCTCCGGCCGACTCCCGATCGAAGAAATCCATATGGCATCCGGCGGACCGTTCCCGAAGAAGGCCGGATTGAAATGAACCCATCATGCAGAAAGACCTGAAATCCGCAAACGAGATCGCTCCGCCCCCCAACGGGGAGGCCTTCGCCGAAAAGGCGAGCATCTTTTCCCACGACTATTTGAAGTGCAACCTCTTCGTGGTCGGGCTGGAAAGACCGAAAAGGCATTTGACCCAGAAATTCTATTCCACTCTGGCTTCGGCCTCGACGCTGCTCGAGGATTTCCTGGACTACCATGGCGCGAAGAACAACAAGAACTGCTATTATTTCAGAGAACTGACGGCCGCCGTGCGCCACATCGGGCTGGCCTCCAATTTTCAGAGACACATCGCCAACCGCCTGCTTCATTACGAATTGCCTGACAGTGCCGACTTTCAGAAGGACGGCGAGGCCGCCCTGGATTTCCTGAATCATTGTCTGCGGCAAATGGCACCGGTTGTGTTGAAGGAAGCTTTGCGTCTGGGCATCCGACTGCCGGAGGACCGTTTCAGCGTCTCCGATTTCCCGAGCCTGCAGACCACAGGACAGCTTGATTACGACATCGACGACGAGAACCGGGACCAGCAGAAACAGCACATCGTCAAGATCGCCAGTGAGTTTCTCAACATCCTTAAAAACTTCGACCAGATCAAGTTTTACGAACGCTACAGCCTGCCGGAGATCCTCAGCCTCGTGCCGGACAAGATCAACGAGGTCGAGATCCGCCGGTTTGAAATGCTGGTCCACAACCTCCAGTCCGCCTTCGACACCTACGTCATCCACGGCGGGTTCCGTTTCGGCAATCGCAAGCTCAAGCAGCTGCGGGGTTTTTTTTCGGTGGTGTTCCACCTGCTGCAGATGGTTGGCCGGCTGCTGCACTTCTACGAGCGGCACCTGTACGAGGCGGGCTACAAGAACACCTACAAGAAGGTGCAGGAGCAGCTGGCATCCCTGATCGACCCGGCCAAGCTCCTCGATTGCACGATCAACTACGGCCTTTACTACGTCTGTCACTTCCTGGCCTTGGGCAAAGAGCACGCCCGCATGATCCTCAATGAAAACATCGAGCGCTCCTCGATCCGGGTGGGAGTGCCCCAGAAGCTCGGTTTTCACGCCCGCCCCAGCCTGCTGGTGGCCAAAATCGTTCAACACTACGGGGGCCAGGTGGAACTGGTTGTCGGGGAGGACCGGTTCGACGCCAGCAGCGTGCTCGACATTCAGTGGGCGGGAGGCAAGATCCAGAAGGAGAATGTAAAGGAGGTTGCCTTTGAGGGCGACAGCCGTACCCTGATGGACATTGAAATTCTCGCCGGGGTCAATTACGGCGAAGACATGATGGGCAAGGGCATTCCCCTGCCCAAGGACCTGAAGTACCTGAAATGAAAAGGCGCACGGGTTTTCCTCCGATCTCCCGATGGTGAAATTTGGAAGGCGACGCGAAGATAGTCTATGCCTTGATTGTGGCGGGAGGAAAAGGGGCCCGCCTGAAAAGCCCGCAGCCCAAACAGTATCTCGTGCTGGCGGGAGTGCCGATTTTGACCCGCACGCTGCAGGCCTTCGGTGCGTGCGACCGGATCGACCGCATCATCCTCGTGGTTCCGCCGGCCGATATTGCCTTCTGCCAGAAAGCCATCATTCTGCCCGCCGGTTTGAACAAAGGTGTCCACGTGGTCGCCGGCGGCAACCGGCGCCAGGACTCGGTTTACAACGGGCTTGCCGCCATCGAGCGGGACGACTCCATCGTGGCGATCCACGACGGGGTGAGGCCGCTCGTGGCCCCCGAGACCATCGCGGCCTGCGTGGACGAGGCCCGGGTTCACGGAGCCTGCATTCCCGGTGTGCCTGCCTGGGAGACCCTGAAGCAGGCCAGTGTCGCCGGGATCGTCCAGTCTACCCTGCCGCGCGAGCGGGTGTGGCTGGCCCAGACCCCCCAGGTGTTCCGCACCGGGATCATTCGCAGCGCGCATGAACAGGCCCGGCAGGCCGGCTACCTTGGGACGGATGACGCCTGCCTCGTCGAGCGGTTGGGGCAGGAGGTTCGCATCATATTAGGACACCGCCGCAACATAAAGATCACGACCCCCGAAGACCTTGCGATCGCCGAAGCCCTGTGGAAAAGCGCCGCGCCGCCGAAACCGGTTGACACCGCCGAGCCGGACTCTTAAGTTTGCCTGGCTGCGTGATGATGCAGCATCCAGGCGAAGGCGTCGACGCCCATTGCCAGAACAAGGAGTAGTTGTCATGCCGGACACGATGAATCCAGTCGACCGCGAGAAGGAGATGGCCAGCGAGACCTTTCTGCGGCAGCTGAAGCAGACATTCGAGCAATTGCCCAACGACATTCCGCTGCTGCTCTTCACGGAAAAAAGCCTGGACGATGTGTTTGCTCAGGCAACCCGGCAGGTGATCCGTGCCTTTCGCGAGCTGAGCCCCCGCATCACCCTGAAGGAATATGGACTGGACCATGAGCTTGCCCGCAAATACGGCGTGACGAGCTCGCCAACGCTTCTGATCGTCCCGCAGAGGTATGCCATCCGCTGGCTGGGAGCGCCGATGGGTGAGGAGGCGCGGAGCTTTCTGGAGACGCTGATCCTGGTCGGGCGCGGGCAAAGCGATCTGAGCGAGCAGTCCCGAAAAGTGGTCGGCCGCATCGACTCCGCCCGCCGGGTCAAGGTGTTCGTCAGCCCCACCTGTCCCTACTGCCCGCAGCAGACGGTCAACGCCGTCAAGGCCGCCATCGAGCGCCCCGAACATGTCGCACTTGAGATCATCGACATCCAGTGTGAAACCGAGCTGGCCAACCAGTACTCCGCCCAAAGCGTGCCCCAGGCGTTTGCCAACGACATCCTCATCGGCCATGGCGCCCAGACCGAGGAAGTGTTCATGCTTTCGTTGCAAAAGCTCGAGCCGCAGACGGTCTTCATCCCCGAAAGCGACGCGGCGCAAGTGGAAGCCGATCTGCTGATCGTGGGCGGAGGGCCTGCGGGTTTGACTGCCGGAATCTATGCCGTCCGCAGCGGCCTTAGGACCGCCATTGTCGAGCGGCTAGCACTTGGGGGGCAGGTGGCCACCACGCCGATCGTCGAAAACTACCCGGGATTCACCTCGGTGGGAGGCAAGACCCTGGTGGACATTATGGTGAGCCACGCCCTGCAGTACGTTCAGATTTTTCAGGGCGAGAGCGTGCTGGACATTCAGCCCGGCAAGCCGATGGTCGTGCAGACGAGCCGCCGCAAGTTCTTGACCAAGGCCATCCTCCTGGCCACCGGTGCCACCCACCGTCACCTCGACGTGCCTGGCGAATCGCGGCTGGCGGGCCGCGGGGTGAGTTATTGCAGCACCTGCGACGGTCCGCTGTTCAAGGGCAAAAGCGTCGTCATGGTGGGGGGCGGTAACAGCGCCGTAACCGAGGCCCTGTACCTGCACCACATGGGGGTGACGGTGACGCTGATCCACCGCCGGGACAGCTTCCGGGCCCAGGACTTTCTGACGCGGCAGATCGTTGAGAATCACATTCCCGTGATATGGAACACGGAGGTCAAGGAGATCCGGGGCGAAGACCGGGTGCGGGAAATCAGCCTGTCCAACGTCAAGACCGGGGAAACCACGACACTCAAGACCGACGGGGTTTTCATCGCCGTCGGATATCTGCCGGCGGTCGAGTTGGCACAGAAAATAGGACTTCAGATCAACGCGGACGGCTACATCGGGCACGATGGCAAACACCGCACCAACCTGCCGGGCATCTATTCCGCGGGCGATGTGGAAGGCGGCTACAAGCAGATCGTGACAGCCGCGGGGCAGGGATCCGAGGCCGCCATGACCATCTTCGCCGATCTGATCAACCCCTACTGGCTGAAATAGCCGGCGCCTTCTGAAGTGCCGGCGACTTCAATGTGGATGGGCTCGTATAAAGTCGATTTACAGACGGCTATGCGAAAAGCTCCAACATCCAAGGCGCGCGCGTCTCGAGTCACCGCGGTGAACGTGTCGTAAGCCGCAGTGACAACGCGATGAGGCGCAGGGCCGAAGTTGGACTTTCTGCGAAGTCGTCAGGAATCAAGGACCGGCTATTCGGCAGGCGGTAGCAGACCTCCGCTGGCGCCGATTTCGGCGACCGGTTGAGACAGGACGAGGCGGCGGCCGACATCACGGCCGGCGTTGAGCGCGCGCCGGTCCACGCGGGCCGCGGTGCGGGTGACGCGGACGGTGTGTGGATAACGGCGCTTGAAATAGGATTCAAGCACCGGATCTTTCAGCGGCACCAGCGCGGCCTCAGTGCCGTCCGCCGGCAGCCGCTGCGCTCGGCCGGATTCGAGCCTGGCGCGGAATCCCTCGATGACGCCGACTCCGAAATCCGACGCTCGGCCTCGCCGCCGGGCTTTGCCATGCGCGAAGCCTTGCCACTCCTCTCCGATGACCCGCTGCATAAACGCGTGCACATATGCCGCGGTGCGGATGTTGCGCGGCGTTCCGCTGATCTCCAGGACCCGGCCCATGCGGGAACGCTCCATGACGTAGGCGGGCACCCAGATAGGAAGCACGAAGTAGAATTCGCTCAGCAGCGCCGCCAGGCGGTAATGGTCCCGGCGGTGTCGCAGCGCGGGCCGGCCGACGAAAATACTCATGGTTTCAATAGGTTCTGCGCGTGCAATCCGGCCGGTGTTGTGGCGGGCGATCAATTCGTGAGCCTTGAGCATGGCGGCCTCGGCCTCATGCCGGTTGGCGCTGCCGGCTAAAGCCAATAGCTTGCGGATCCGCTCAAGCTGCCGGTCGCGAGTCGCCGCGGCCGCACGATCCAAGCGTTCGATCAGCAGCGGAAAACTGCCGGAGGCGCGGGGGTTGGCGCCCAGCCGGTCGCATGCCAGGTGGAAGAGCGGCCCGTGCGCCGTCTCGCCGCCCGCGCCAAGGATCTCATCGGCCAGTTGATGGGCCATTTCGTGGAAAAGCACCTCGCGCACGGCGTCCCACGCATGGTTGAGAACCAGGTGCCGGCTCAGGCAGATCTCGCGCCTGTCTGCCGACCAGTATCCCCAGCGCGAACGGCCGTCCGTCAGCGCGAAGAGGGGTCTTCTCAGGTGCCGGCCGTAATCCGGGTCGAGCAGGCGCCGGGCGCCTTCCCATTCACAGGCCAGGCCGTGCAGGATGCTCCGTTCGCGTTCGGTCGGATCAGGGGGTGGGCCATCGCCCTCATAGGGCATCCGCAACTTTTTGAGTCCCGACATGGTGAAATTCAGGCCCCGGGGTCAATCCGGCACAGACGCTCGGCGGCCGCCGCGAGGGTCGCCGCTTTTTTTGCGAAACAAAAGCGCAGGACCCGGTTGTCTTCTCCATCGTGGTAAAAGACCGAAGGGGGGATGGCAGCCACGCCATGCCCCGCCGTCAGGCGCCGAGCGAACGACACATCCGGCTCGTCGCTGATCGCAGAGTAGTCCAGCATCTGGAAAAAGGTCCCATGACAGGGCAGCGGCCGGAAGCGCGAGCCTGCGAGCCGGTTGAGGAAGTAATCCCGCCGGGATTGGTAGAACGACGCAAGACCGGCCCAATGACTCTGGTCCTGCATGAACTCGGCGTAGGCATGCTGGATCGGCGTGTTGACGGAAAAGACGAGATACTGGTGAACCTTCTGGAATTCGGCGGAGAGCCGCCGGGGGGCGAGACAGTAGCCGACTTTCCACCCGGTGGTGTGATAGGTCTTGGCAAAAGAGCTCACTATGAAACTGCGCTCCCGCAACTCGGGATGCCCGGCCAGGCTGTGGTGCGTGAGTCCGTCAAAAATGATGTGTTCATACACCTCGTCGCTGAGGATGAGAACGCCGGTATTCCGTAGGATCTCCGCCAGGGCGTCAAGATCCCGGGCGTCGAGAACCGCTCCGCTCGGGTTGTGCGGGAAGTTCAAAATGGCCAGGCGCGTCCGTGGGGTGATGCATCGGAGGAAGGCGTCCCAATCGATGCGGTAAGATGGGTAGGTCAGAGGGGTGTATACGGGCCGACCGCCGTTCAGGGTGATCATGGGGATGTAGCAGTCGTAGGCCGGCTCGACGATGATGACTTCGTCGCCGGGGTGAACCACGGCGGCAACGGCTGCAAACAGCGCCTCCGTAGCGCCGCTGGTGACGGTGATCTCCGTTGCCGGGTCATAGTCCACCCCGTAAAGCCTTCGGGCCTTTTCGGCGATCCGCTCGCGCAGGGCCAGCACACCCTGCATCGGGGCGTACTGGTTGTGGCCGTCCCGGATGTATTTAGACACGAGATCCTTCAGCCCCGGGTGGGGGTCGAATTCGGGAAAGCCCTGGGAAAGGTTGATGGCCCCGCAGGCGTTCGCCATATCCGTCATCTCGGTGAATATGGTCAACCCGACGGTCGGCAGTTTCGATGTGATGCTCATGTCATGGATCCGGGTGTTTTTGGTTATTGGGCTTTAAAAAAAATTGGGTCTTCCATGCGCGTTTTTTCGATGCGATAAAAGGCAATGAGGAACGGAGCGCACCCCGCCCGCAACGGCTTTCCGTAGATATGGGAAAAGGCCATGGCTGTCAAGTTGACGCGACCGACAAAATAGACTCGATGGACTCGATGAACCCGGCAGACTCGAAACTCTATCCGGATCGTCCCTGTCTGGCGGTTGGTGCCATTGTTTTCAAGGACGGCCGCGTATTGCTCGTCCGGCGCGGGCAGCCACCGGCCGAGGGCGAGTGGGCCATCCCTGGCGGAAGCGTCGAAATTGGGGAAACGCTGCAGCAGGCGGCGCAGCGGGAACTGCTCGAGGAAACCCAGATCGTCATTCAGGCCGGAGAGCCGTGTTTCATTTTCGACGTCATCCAGACCGATACGGACGGCCGCGTTCGTTTTCACTATGTGGTCGTCGATCTGCTGGCCGACTACGTGGAGGGATACCCGCTTGCCGGCGGGGACGCGGCCGATGCCCGCTGGGTGTCGGCGGAGGATTTGAAAGGGTTGGCGCTCAACGCGAAGACCAGAGACCTTCTCCAACGGCGGTTTGGTTTCGGCGCTTGAGGGCAGGCATCGGTTACAGCACCGGCTCGATCTCCACGCGGCGGTTCTGCTCCCGCCCCTCAAGGGTGTCGTTGGAGGCGATCGGGTTTTTGGGTCCCAGTCCCTGCGCGATGAGGTTGGAAGAGCTGACCCCCTTGCCGGTCAGGTAACTCTTGATCGAATTCGCCCGGAAGGCCGAGACGCTCACGTTGTAGTTGACTGCTCCCACTGAATCCGTGTACCCGCGGATCTCAGCCTTGAGACTCGGGTTGGCTTTCAGAAACTCGGCTATTCGGTCAAGGGCCGCGAGCCCCTCGGGGGTCAGTTCGTTCGAGTTGTAGGGGAAGAAAATGATGACCTTACCCCGGGCGAAGGGGTTCCTTGCGAGACTCTCCGATGAGACGGCCTCCGGCGCCGCGGCTTTTGGCGGTGGGCTTGCCGCGGGCGGTCCGGGAGATTGCGCTGCCGTGGATTCGTCCTTCTGGGCGTCCAAGAGCGGCACTCCGGCGAGTCCTTTATACGTTTGTGGTGCAATGTCTTCTACGGCCCACCGCTGGGGTTTTTCCGACCGGTACTGGTAGAACATCAGGCCGGCGAATGTCGCCAGCAGCAGGAATACCAGCACCATGAGGGTCCGGCGACTGGAGGCGCGGGCCGGGGATTCCGCGACAGGGGCGGGGGGCGACTTGTCCGCGCTCCCGGCGGCTTGAGGTCGCACACCTTCGGGCAGGCGCAGCTCCTTCTCGCAATCCCGGATCAGGCTGACGTCGATCGCCTTCGTACCCCCGGCGTAGCCGGTCAGCAGGGCGTGATCGCAGATGATGTTGATCAGCCGCGGATAACCGGCGGAGAACGCATGGATTCGCCGCATCGCGTCAATCGTGAAAATTTCCGTTTTGCACCCGGCGACACCGAGGCGATGACGGATGTATTGCTGGGTCTCGAGCTCGGCCAGCGGCTCGATGTGATAGTGCACGGTGATGCGCTGCCGCACCGCCTTGTTCCGCTCTTCGAGAAGCGTGCGGTTGAACTCCGTCTGGCCCACGAAAAAAATGTTGATCAGCTTGCGGTTTTCAAGCTCGATGTTGGAGAGCAGGCGGATTTGTTCGAGCAGGTCGTGATGAAGGCGCTGGGCCTCGTCGATGATCAGCAGCACTTTTTTATCGGTTGTATGCGCCTTGAGCAGGAATTGCTTGAAGTAGATCAGGAAGTCGCCCTTGGAGGCGAACCGCCTGTCCATTTTGAACTCCTCGGCCAGGATGTTGAAAAAATCGGCCGCTTCCAAACTCGGGTCAGGGATGGTGGCCACGATGGCCGAAATATCGATGGACTTGACCAGAAGTTTGATGAGCGCGGTCTTGCCGGTGCCGACGTCTCCGGTGAGCAGCAGGAAGCCCTTGTCTTCGAGGATGCCATACTTGAGCGTCGCCAGGGCTTCGGAATGCTTCTCTCCAAGCCACAGGAACCGGGTATCCGTGGTGATCTGAAACGGCTTGGAGTTTAACCGGTAGAAGTTGAGATACATTCAGCCCTCACGCCGTCACGGCCGACCGTCGTGCCCGCCGGCGGCGGGCGATGGCCATGTTCGGATCAGGAGCGGATGAACCCCCGCCCGTAATAGAAATAAACGGCAATCCACAGAATGAAGAACAAGATCAAATAGGCGGTGCGCTGCCGGATCAATTTTCCCTTGCGGCTCTCGATCAGGTTGACCGAGTTTTTCAACTCCCGCTTGACGATGTCCAGCTCGCCCAGAAGGCGTTCTGTATCGGCCGACTCTGAATAGGCGACCAGGCGCCTGGACTTGTCCTCGAAATCCCTGACGCTGTAAGTATCGAACATGATTTTTTGCTTCTCGGTCAGGTAGGCGACTTCGTGGACTTCCTTGGCCAGTTCCGCGCAGTAAAACCTTTTATAGGGGTTTTTCTTCGGGGCCTCGCCCAGTTGCCGGATCCGGCGCTCGATGCCGCCGTTCAGCTCCGCCGAGATCTCTCCCAGGATCCGGTCGAGGTCCTTGATGGTGCTGTGGTTCTTGGGCAGGTCTTCGCCGGATAGGGCCGAGATGAAAAAAACCAGGAAGGCGGCCGTCAGGCAACTGGCCACCCCTTTTATGACGAGAACGAGATCCCGATTCAAACCGGCCATAATTCCGGTATCCTTTCACGGCGGGTTGCTTGGCGGGTTGGCCGCAACTCTAACTTCCCAATATCACATAGCAATAAATGTCATTCATGACATAATTGCGCCGGGGATGTCAACATCTCATTGGGCCGCATCCGGGTTTTGGGCCTGGATAAGGCTCTGGCGGATCACGTTGAGATCGTTGCTGGCAGCCATGTGCAATTCAACCCACTCGGGGGTTTCCGAGAATTCGCTCGCGAGAGCCTGCAATGCCTCCGCCAGGGAATTGTGATGTGCGGTTTCCGATGTCCAGTATTTGGCGGGCCGGCGGGGGTTGTAGAATTCAACGGCTGTCTCGGCGGTGGCTCTCTTGGCGGATTGCGTTTCATCGCCGGAGGTACGCCGGTCCTCGAGATGCCGGCGGATCTCCATGAGGTCGTTGGAGTCGATCATGTGCTGCTCCACCCACTCGACCGGGCGGTCGAAATCGGCCGCCAGGGCGGAAACGGCCTCGCGGTAGGAATCGTGCTGGCGGGCGGGGCTGCTCCAGTATTTCTTTGGCCGCCGGGGGTCGTAGAACAGCACGACCGAAGCGTTCGGACGCCCTTGGGGCAGCGCAAGCGTGCCAGCCGATGGTGGGGCCGAGGGGGTTTCGGAAGCTGGTCGCGGGACCCGCACGGTTTGGTTTTCAGGCGGATCTGTGGGGGCAGGCGCAGGTGCCGGGAGTCGTTCGATCGCCTGCACATCGGTTTTCGGGTAGATCAGCACGCCCCCGCCATATTCACAGCGCACTTCGTCCTTCTCTTCCCAGGCCTTTCCTTGGCAGACGGTTTTCATCCCGTCTTTAAAATGAATGATATCGGCGCCGGCGCGTTGGGCGCCGAGGAGTGCGGTCGAAGCGACGGCGAGCATTAGCGCTGCCGATCGAACGGTCCGCCAGCGCGGGGAACTCATTATTTGGAGGGACTGACATGGCATGGTTTCGGATGCGGCGGCCGGCATAGAGTTTCTGGCGCGGCCCCGATTGCCCCGCACATCAACGGCGGGCGGCGAAATGTAGATGGGATCAATCCGCGCGGCCATACGTAACCGGATCGCTATCGGGGCAGCCGAACATCGGCGGATCATGTCGGCGGGGACGCGGCTTTGCCCTTGAGGGTGTCCTTGACCGCGCGCAACAGCTCCTGGCGGTTGATCGGTTTGGACAGGGTGCAGGCGGCGCCGAGTTGCTTGGCCCCGCGCAAATAGCCTTCGGGCCGGTTGAGTCCGCCGCCGGACATGGCGATGATCTTGACGCCGGGGAACTCTTTCTTGAGTTCGATGATCATCCCGATGCCGTCCTTGTTGGGCATGATGATGTCGGTAATGATGAGGTCGGTTGGCTTTTCGCGGAACCGGCGAATTCCGTCGGTTCCGTCAGGGGCTTCCGTCACCACGTATCCTTCCCGCTCCAGGATGAGACGGATCATCGACCGGATTTGGGCTTCATCATCGATGATCAAGATGCTTTCCATGCGTCGATACCTCGCCTTGACTCGGATATCACCCGGGAGGGCCCGGCTCGGTTGCCTTCAAGCGCAGCAGACTCACTTATAAATGTGAACCATCCCGATAGCCGCGCAACGCCGGATCACGGCCTGCTGTGCCGTTTTTCAACACTCTTTTATAATTAGATCACAAATTAGGGGGAGTTTCAAGGCAGAAGCCCTTGCGCTCTTTCGGCAGGGAGCCAATCGCTTATGCCCACATCTTCCCCGCGATGATCCCCTTGTGCAGGGTGCGGAACAGCCCCTGCCGGATGCGCCTGCACAAGGCCAATATATTGAAACCAAAACAAAAAAAATCAATTAGTTGTGTTGACATTTCAGCATATTTGTGGTTCATTTCACGGGTTGTGGATTGAGAACTGATATCGAATTCCGTTTCCCAGGCTTTTCCTCCCGGGTTTGGCTACGTAACCCACGGGGCGGAGCTATATCGCAAGTGAGAGGATGGGGCAATGGAGTTCTATTTTGAGGCGATGACCGAGAAATGAATCGTATCTGCCGGGAATTGACCCAGATACCTGAAAGCAGTCGCGCGCTGTCCCTGCTATTAACGTTTTCCGCCATTCTGATGGGGGCGCTTTTCATCGTGAGGTGGAACGCGGATCTCAATTTTGACGGAGAGATCTACATCGCGGCTGCCAGGAAATTTGGGGTGGGGATGTATCGGGAAGGCTTGGCAATCTATCCGATGCCCCTCTTTCCTTATCTGATCTCGTTGATTCATAAAATAATCCCAAATTGGGTGTTGGCCGGCAGACTGATTTCATATTTCTCCATGACCTTGACCGTCATCCCATTGTACCTGCTTGGCAAGGATCTGTTCAATCGCCGTGCGGCGTTCTGGGGTTGCATTGCATTTGCCCTCTTGCCGGAGACGCTGCTCCACTCGAACTCGGTGATGCGCGACCCGCCTTTCTTTCTATTTGCCATGTGCGCGGTTTATTTTTCTCAAAAGGCGCTCCAGTCGAAACGACTCGTGCAACTTGTGGGTTCGGCCCTGTTCGCATGGGTTTCAACCCTTTTCAGAATCGAAGGTCTGATCATTTTTCCGGCCTATTTCTGTTTCCTTTTCGTGTTGGCCATCTCCAAAAGCGATCAACGCAAAGATTATATCCGATTGATGGCCACCTGGGGCGGGCTTTTTGCCTGTCTCATCGCGGCAATTTACATCGGCATGGAATCCCGCGGTGAGATGATCAACCGATTCGACGATTGGGCGCTTTTTTTTCGTGGCTTTCGGGATCTAAGCTTCCTGGAAAATTACCACCGTGTTTCCGCGCAGCTCCAGCAGATGCAAGACGCATCTGTGAACAGCATTGTCGGGCAACATTTCGCCGAAACCGCCATGCAGTTCATGGAGCTTATTTACCTCCTCGGCATGTTGCACATGTTTTCCAAAGTCATCTTGGCCGTGAATATTATTCCGTTGCTGTGGGGGTTGTTCCGGGCCCGATACACAGGACGGCATGTTTTTGTGCTCCTTTTGACCTGTTGTTTTCTCGTTCTTACATATGGCTTTTTAATTTGGCATGATCTTGTTCTTGCAAGATATCTGTTCATGCCCGCGGTATTGCTGTGCCCGTGGGTCGGTTTCGGTATAGATAGGATTCTGGTTCTTGCCCAGGGGTGCTCCCATAAAGAGGTCATTGTGGCATGCGTTCTGCTGCTGGTCTTTGCCGCGCCGGCTCTTAAGTTCGATAAATACTTCACCCATAAGGACGACTTGAAATCACGGGCCGGATCATGGATTGCAAAGCACGAGGGCTTGAGGAATTTGAAAATCATCTTCAGCGATCCCGGGGTGAAATTCCATGCCGGCATGAAAATGGGTTTTTGCTGCGAAGAAAACAAGAGGCTGCACCAAGACCCGAGCGACAGAAATTTCTCGAAGATTGCCCAAGAGGCGCTTAAAAAAGAGACCGATGTGATCGTTATCTACTCGCGCACCGACAGGAGAAAAGACATCGCTGATTTCGCAGGCTATAAAGAGATAAAAGAATTCAACGACAAGAATAAATTCATCAAAATATCCGTTTCGGTGGACCGGCTGCCATCTCTTCTCTTTTAGGATAAGGTTGGCCTGCTGCTAATATCGGTTTCAAGCAAAGAGCGATTCAACGGTCATGACGCAATCCAATTCCCCCGTGCTTTCCAAAAGCGCTTCCATCTACGTCGCCGGGCACCGCGGCATGGTCGGCTCGTCCATCGTGCGCAGGCTCCAGGCCGAAGGCTATAGTCGCATCATCACGCGCACGCATGCGGAGCTGGACCTGATCGACCAGCAGGCAGTGGTGGATTTCTTCCGGAGCGAGAAGATCGATGCGGTGTTCATGGCCGCGGCCAGAGTGGGCGGCATCCACGCCAACAACACCTATCGGGCCGATTTCATTTATGAGAACCTGATGGTTGAATGCAACGTCATCCAGGCGGCATTCACGTCCGGGGTCGACCGGCTTCTTTTCCTGGGAAGCTCCTGCATCTACCCGCGCAGCTGCCCGCAACCGATGCGCGAGGAATATCTGCTGAGCGGCTACCTGGAGCCCACCAACGAGCCGTATGCGATCGCCAAGATCGCCGGAATCAAGCTCTGCGAGTCCTATAACCGGCAGCATGGCACGCACTACCGCTCGGTCATGCCCACCAACCTCTACGGGCCAAACGACAGTTTCGACTTGGAGAACTCCCACGTGCTTCCAGCCATGCTGCGCAAGTTTCACCTGGCGAAGCTGGCGGGGCAGGGGGATTGGGAGGGGATTCGGCGCGACGAAGAGTGCTTCGGTCCCATGCCGAAGGATATGCGCGAGGCCCTACCAGGCGTGAGGCTGTGGGGGACCGGGGTTGCACGCCGCGAATTTCTCCACGTGGATGACATGGCCGCCGCCTGCGTGTTTGTGATGCAGGTCTCCGACAGCCAATACGGCCAAGCGTGCGCAGACAGAGGCGGCGAGGTCTCTCATCTCAACGTGGGCTGCGGCAAAGACAACACGATCCGCGAGCTGGCTGCGATTATCAGAAAGGTAGTGGGGTTCGAAGCGGACGTCGCCTGGGACTCATCCCGGCCCGACGGCACGCCCCAAAAGCTGCTTGACCTGTCACGTCTATCCGGACTTGGCTGGAGCCCGCAAATTGATCTCGGCGATGGTGTGAGGCTTACTTACGAGTGGTACCAAACAGGTGCTCTACAGGCTGGGTGAAGTATAAACTACGCACCGGCAATAGCCGGTTCCTTTGGCATCAGCTGAAAACCGAAAGACGATTAAATGGATTGCAAAGCCCGCGGGCTTGAATAATTTGGAAATCATCTTCAACGACCCCTCAGTGAAATTTCATGCCAACATGGAAATGGGTTTTTGTTGCGAAGAAAACAAGATATTGCACCAGAAGCCTGACGATAAGAATTTTCCTATGATTGCCAATGCGGCAATTTGCGTGCCGATAAAGGCTATAAAGAGATAAGGGACTTCAACGACAAGAATAAATTCACCAAAATATACGTTTCGATGAGTCGGCGGTCTTCTCTATAGAATCCGGGTAATTAGTCATCTGAAATTGAATCCTGTTCGAGTCTTGTACCCCCGTTGCTTGCGGCGATAGAATGGATGAGATATCCAGAGCGCTAAAAAATATTATCTGGTTTAGACTGGTTACATGATCTGCGCAGAACAGCGTTGGGACAGTAGTGCTTTGAGGGAGAGAATTAGTTCGAATCAAACTGACGGGTGATTGTGCGAGGTTCTCCTCTTCAAACGGGGGCCTGAAATGAAACATACAATTTTCCATTTTTCAAAACTTGGGTTCGCATTCCTGATAGTCTTAATGTCTTATTGCTGTTCCAGAGGCTCTTCCGATGATTCATCTGATGATGCAATAGTAACAGGCCGGGTTGTTGACGTTTCCGGCACTGCCATATCTAATGCCGGTGTCAGTATTCAACTCTTAGACCTCTATGGAACCGACGGTTCCCAAGTTGATGTAGTAGTCCAAGTCCTAACTGATGCAAATGGCGAGTATTCAACCTCGCTCAATCCGGGAACCTACAATGTCGTTGCATACGCTCCAGGATATCATCCTCATTTCAAAGAGGTTGAAGTTAGTAACGAGCTTACCGTTGACATAGATTTAGACAGCGCCAATATCGGCTATGTCACTGGCAGGGTGATCATCGAGGGGGCCGGTGATAGCAGTGTTGCCACCTTGAGATTTCAATATGCCGAAAGCCCCTTCTTTTATGGCTCCAACCAGGCGATCGTAATTGAGCTCAAATCCATCGAGGTTCTCAACGGTCAGACTTTCCTCGTCGATCTACCTGAAATCCGGACCGCAGCCGGCGGATACTCGCTTATTGTTTCAAATCCCACCTACTCAAGTCAGCGGATAGTGCCAATTACAATCAATGCAGGAGGACCTGAAATCGCCACTGTCCTACAAGATATCCGTCTGTGGAAGTCGAGGTCAATTTCAAACCTCCTTGTCAATCCCGATTTTGAAAATGGAGACTCTGAGCCATGGATTGAGTGCCAGAAATCAGTAACCGCTGATGCGACCTCATGTCGGACAATTCCTGACAGCAGGATGGACCCGAGTTTGTCATTTACTCCCTACAAAGTACATGGTGGAGCTTATGGGTTGCCGATTGGAGTTCCGCATTATTGCACTATTGATACAGTGGCCAGCAATGGAAATGTATTTTATCAAACGTTCACCTTATCAAATCCGGGATTATATGAGTTTGGTGGCTGGATGAGATTAGTATCTCCTTCGTATGCGGCAATAGATCGTGTTGAAGTCACCTTGCGCGCAAATGCCAGTTCTGAGGTGCTCAGTTTTGCCCCGGATCAAATCCGTCCTTTTGTCTCTATCCAAAATGCTGAGGAATATTTCGATGAATTGCATTGGTGCAACAGAATGACTGATTGGTTTTATTTTCATGGCTATTACAGCCATACAGGCTCCATAGGAGATACTTGTACTTTATATTTCGACATAAAAGATTATTTCAGCTTTTCAAACACAACCTCCGCCACGGTGGATGATTTATTCGTACGGCGCGTCACGGAACCTTAGGCTGATCTTCGACAGTGCGGTTTTTAAAGTATTATAATGACGGCGCACTACGAGAATCAAGATTGATCATGGCACGTTTCGTAAGTTATCACACACGCTGTGGCATTGTCAGTATCATGTTGTATGGGTAGCGAAGTATCTGTTTCAGATTCTAAGCGGGGCGTTAAAGGAAGCTGCAGGGGTTGGGATCCAGGCGATCTGCGGGTATGCGGGATGCGAAGTGAGGAGCAGAAGGTCTCAAAATGAGAATGAATTTTTTGATAGAATCAACACTTCAAAGAATAGTTTACTTTGCTTCGAGGTATCTCGGTTATGCTAACTTGGCTCATGACTTTGCTCAAAAAGCAGGACTTTTTATAGCCGAGAAAAAGCAGGACTACCTGTATGTGGATCCATCGCGTATCACCGACCTACCGTGTGTGGAAGCCAAACTCGCTTTGGATCTAGACGTATTTCGGCGTTTTTCCGAGAAAGTGATCAGCGAGAATCGAACACTCCTCCGGTTCCAGCGCTTATTTGTTATTTGGCAGGCATTGTATAACGTGCGTCACTTGAAGCTGCCCATGGTGGAAGTCGGAAGCTACAGAGGTGGAAGCGCATATTTTATTTCTGCAGCTATGCGGCACTTTACGGGAGAAGATATTCCGCTTCATGCTTTTGATACCTTTGAAGGTCACCCTCTATCCGTCCTTGATCACAAGAAGGATCCCTATCATGCAAAGGGAATGTTTTCTGATACGAGCTACCAAGACGTTGTCAACTATCTTTTGGATTTCAAGGGAGTTGTTGTTCACAAGGGGGAATTTTTTGAAAACATCGGTAAGCTCCCTGACGGCAAAATCAGTTTCTGCCATGTTGACGTCGATACCTACTTAACGACAAAGCGTTGTATTTTGCAGCTCATGCCACGTTTGGCGGCGAGTGGAATCCTGCTATTAGACGATTTTGGTGCCGGGAAGTGTCCAGGCGTAACTAAAGGAGTAAATGAAATTCTCGATAAGCTTGCGCCGTACCAAATGTGGCAGATGCAAACCGAGCAGCTTTTGATTATCAAAAGATAGGATGCCTGTGTCTGACTATTCTTTTTCATCCCATACTGATACTAGCCTGAAAGATTCGACGTATTCACCCGCTGGTGTTCCCGCCGTACAGAGAGCGATTGAGGACAAGCCGCGCCCACTGCGGGTGCTGTTTGCAGGACGATCCGTCTACCACTTTTCATATTTCGAATCCATTGTACGAGCGCTGATCGATAGAGGGCATGCCGTCACGGTGCTATTTGATGAAGGCTGGAGCAAGAATCAGTCCGATGATGCTCTGAGGTGTGCATTGCGTGACTTACCTGAGCTCCAATTTGATTGGAGTAGGCGGCGCTCTGACAAATGGCGGAAGATCCTTTTTGGATCGCGCGAATTGCGGACTGTTTCGAGTTATCTACGTCGTCCGGAGCAGTCCGACTTTTACATTAAACGGTGGCAAGGCTATCTGCCAGAGCCTTTTCGAAGATGGTTAGAGAATCCGTTTTTCAGATGGGTTTTGGGCTTATGGTTGACAGGCGTTTCGCTGGCCGGGTTAGAAAGGTTGGTACCGCCAGACGCTTTCATCGCTAAGGATTTAGGGGAACGCAAGCCGGATGTAATCGTTGGCACTCCCGGAAACATGCGGTTTTCAGAGGAAATCGAATATGTTAAAGCAGCCAAGCGCATGGGAATACCGAGCGTTATCCCCGTACTCAGTTGGGATAATTTAACCACAAAAGGCATATTTCACGTCCTTCCCGACGTGATTCTATCATGGAACCATGCGCACTCTAAAGAAGCTGTCAGGGTGCATGGAGCGCGCCATCGACGAGTCTTGATCATAGGATCTCCGTTTTTTGACAAATGGTTCGACCCCGACAATTTGATTTTGAATAAGGGAGCATTCATAGAGCGAGTTGGATTACCTAACCACAAGCGATTTATTCTGTATCTAGGGTCCTCCCGAAATATTGCTAAGGATGAGACTTGGCTGGTAGGGGCAATCGCAAAAGAAATACGGACGCACAGCGATGCTGCAATACGCACCCTCGGCCTGCTGATCCGACCGCATCCCGCCAATTATAAGATTTATGAACAAATTGAAAGTGAAGGAATCTCTGTCTGGCCCAAACACGGGGCGCTGCCCGAGTCGGAAGAGGCTCAGCGCGATTTCTTCAGTTCGCTCACGCATTGCGAAGCCGTCGTCGGGATCAATACCTCAGGCATGTTGGATGCGCTCATCGCGGATCGGCCGGTGTTCACTGTGATGACGGAGAAGTATCGAAAAACGCAACGGCTCGCGGAGCATTTCCAGTACCTAACTAATTCGGACGCGGTTTACATGAGTGATTGCCCGTCAGACCTTGTGGAACTCATACGCAAGCTCATTCTGCACCGGTTGGATCCCAAAAAAGAGGCACGACAAAAATTTATAAATAACTTTATACGCCCCTTCGGCCGTGAGGTATCTGCCGGATATGCTGGCGCAATTGCGATCGAAGGCATTGCCAGTGGAATATCACCCAGCAGGATACCTGAAAGGATCCGGCGATCGATCGAGGCCTCCCCCCTTCATCCCACGAAAAGGGGTGCATTGAAGAGAAGCAACATGATATCTTCACCCGAAGATAAATCGATTCCCAAGGCTGTATAATTCCGCCAGCGCCCCCAAAAGGCATGGTGATCTTCATTGAACTTCTTATCGTAAGGGAAAAGCCGCTTGGAAGAGATAAACGCCTACATCGAATCCGCCCGAAGCGAAGCCGCCTACCAGAACTACCTCGTCGTTCGTGAACGAGTCTTGTCGATGATGAGGGAAGCCAGCAATCAAGAGCACCTCCCCAGCCGGTACTGGAGCGAGGAATTGGCTGGTTTTGACTATATGCTCGATGCATCACCGATCATCATCCAAAAACTGCGCGAGCACTGCTACCACATTACCGGCTTGCGCTCTTATGAGTACCGTCGCCATCATTCGCACCAGGCTGGTGCTTTTTTGAACAAATTGAACGCCCTTCGCAGATTAGACCACAAGAACCTTTTTGTTCCGGAATCCTCTCTGCTCGGCGGGTTTGGGCACGATATCAACGGAGTGAAGGTCAATATCGACACACTCAAGTTCTATGAATCACTGATTGCAATGGATCAAGGCGGACTTCTCGACTACCTGCGGGATCCTCCAGGTTCCGGACGATCCGTTGCCGTGGAAATTGGTGCAGGATGGGGCGGTTTTGCTTATCAGCTCAAAAAGATCATGCCTAATCTAACCTACGTGGTGATAGATCTGCCGCAAACCTTTCTTTTTTCCGGGACTTATCTCAAGACAGCTTTTCCGGATGCTCGGTTTTTTATATATGGAGACGGGCCGTTGTCAATCTTGAAGACGGACCTTCTCAAATACGATTTTGTACTGCTACCGCATTATCAATTCCGCAATGTGGAGTTGGCGAAAATCGATTTGGGGATCAATATGGTGTCGTTTCAAGAGATGACGACCGATCAGGTGTTAGCATATTTACAGCGGTTATCAGAACTCGGCTGCCCGGTATTTTACAGTCACAATCGAGATCGCTCGAAACACAATAAGGAGTTATCAGCGGTAGGAGTGCTCATGAAACGTTTTTATAAACTACTGGAAATTACCGTATTGCCGATACCTTACACCAGTCTGAATTTTCCACCTCCCAATCAACGGCTTTTATTGTCGCGAACAATCAATATCCCCGCACTTGTTCGACGGATACCCATGTTTTTTTGCAGGAGACCTCCTGAAAGACCGGCAAAAAGGGGTTCTTTGTACGAATATAGGCATCTGATCGGTAGCAACCCAAAGATAGTGCATCTGCCTTAAACTGAGCGAACACAAAGAAAAGCTCACCACAACGGTTTCTTCATCTGTTTATTCATGCTGAAATGGTAGAGTGGTATTCGTGCTTCCTTGAAAACTGCTAATACTTGACATGAGGACACATGAGATGAAATTCGGTCGCCAAGCGAGTATTGCGTCTGCAGCAAAGATGCTGTACCAAAAAATCTATGTCAAGGCGAAAGCCACCTTTGTTGAGAGCAATAGCGCAAGGGAAAAACAGCCTCCCCCCGCAGTTTTTGCCCAAGCAGCGCAAGCCGCCATAGACGCGCTATCGCATGACAAGCCCTCTCAAGAGATACTGCGTGACATCATTGTTCATAGTCTTGATCGATTGTCAGATGAACAATTTGTTGCCATCGCTGATATATTTCGCCGCACCCGAGACTTGGATTATGCCCATCAAAAGATCAGCATAGGCGTCCGTAGCCAAAACGAACTGTTGGTTGGGCTTCATTACTGTAGAAAGGAGCCAGAAACAATCGCTTGGATCGAAGCAATGCCCGATGGCAGTGTATTCTACGACATCGGCGCAAATATCGGTGCCTTTAGTCTTGTCGCGGCAGCGCAGCATGGCCGTATCAAACACATTGTTAGTATCGAACCTGCCTATCATAATTTTGTTGCGCTTGCACAAAACATCATAACGAATCGGTTGGGGGAATTAATTATCCCATTGAACTGCGGAATTGCAGATAAGACCATGATCGGCTTGTTCAACTATCGCAAACTCATGACCGGAAGTGCAGAAAGCGTATTCGGGGAGCCGATTGATGTGAAGGGAGCGGCATTCAAGCCAAAGGCGATTTTGCAGCAAGCCGCGTTTGCGCTTGATGATTTGATTCGCGTTCTGGGATTGCCGTTCCCGACTCACATAAAAGTCGACGTTGACGGCATTGAAACAAAAATCATAACCGGAGCGAAACGAACTTTAACCGATCCCCGTATACAGGGGCTTATGTTCGAAGCCTCTTCGCTTGATGAAGAAGCGTTGATTTGTAACACTTTATCGCAGTATGGATTCAAGTTGGCTCAGCGACAAAAAAAAGATCTTGCTCGCGCAAAAACCCGCAACAATTACTTTGACCGAGTGTAGAGACAGAACTAGTATAAATAAAATTAATTCTGTTTCATTTGAATATCGCACTATAGACTATTCATCAAATTTATGAGGAATTAGTCACATTCTTTTTAAGCAACTGAAGAATGAATCCAGACCAAAAGCGAATTTCATGACCACCAACGATTACTCACTCGAAATTGATTCGATATCCAAGCTTTACCGCGTCTTCAAACCACAGGGCCATTTTCTTGCCCAGTTCGCACTAAATGCCGTCAAGCGGTTACGGGGACATGCACCGGCACAACGTCGACCCGTGCGAGAAATTCTGGCGTTAGATAACATATCATTCAAAGTCCGCACAGGAGAATCTCTTGGAATCATCGGTCCCAATGGTGCCGGTAAGTCAACATTGCTTAAAATATTATCCAGAGTAACTTTCCCGACACGGGGAGTGGTAAGAGGCAAGGGGCGGCTGGTTCCGCTGCTTGAAGCAGGTGCGGCCTTCAACAAAGATCTTACTGCAAGAGAGAACATCTATCTCAGCGGTGCTCTGTTTGGCATCTCTGTATCGGCGATTCATTGCAGGATGGATTCCATATTGGAATGGGCGGAACTGGAGCGGTTTGCAGATCTCCCATTGGGTAAATTTTCAAGTGGAATGGCTATTCGGTTATCCTTTTCGATAGCCGTCAACCTTGAACCCAACATAATCTTGGCAGATGAAATTCTGGCCGTCGGTGACCTCAGATTTCGCAACCGGTGCGAGGAACGAATTGCCGAGATATCAAAGCAGGGGACCACACTGCTATTTGTCTCTCATGATATGCAGGCTATTCGAAACATCACTCAGCGCGCCTTATTCATTGTTCAAGGTCGCCTTATCGACGAGGGCTACCCCGAGGAAATGATAATCGCATATGAGCAATATGCTGCCCAACAAAGCCGAGTTCGCCGATTGTCCCGCGATGAAGTCATGTCACGTAACGAATATACCGTGATTCTTGACCCTGAGATAACCTCATCTATGCGGGAGATAAAAGGTATCGTCTCCCTTAATGAAGATTTCTGGCTTAAAATTCCCTTTCAGGTCAACTGCGCCGGTCTGAAATACGCCGTTAATGCGGACGTCTATCATCGCGGCATTGTCGTGTTCGGTTCACGGCCGGAACCTTTCACACCCGAACGTTCCGGTCTTTATTTCTGCTGGGTGAAGATTCCTGCTCGTCTTCTGGTAGATGATGTTTACACCGCCAATGTGAGTGTTTTTTGTTTTGACGATGGCCACTGGCATGTTGCAAAATTAGGTAACGCGATCAGCATTCCAGTTTCTGACCCTGAAGATCGTTTTCAAAAGATTCGCGAACAAGGTCTTTCAGCGCCTAAGCACTGGGTGGCTGACCCGCGGTTTGAGGTTGAATACGAGTTCAGTGGCGAGACGAACGGCCCTTCAGAGACCTTGCAATGAATACAGAGCGCAACGCGCAGTGGATTGTGACATCGAAGAGTACCGGCATCTGTAATTATATGCGGGAGCTTTGGTCATACCGACGCCTCCTAGGCTTTTTGACAAACAAAATATTGGAAAAGCAATATCAGCGTTCGACGTTGGGTTGGCTGTGGCTTGTCATACGGCCAGCCATGATGGTTCTCATGTACACCGTGCTCTTTGGTACTGTATTAGGGGTCGATAGCGGTCCATTGCCGTTTCTCATGTTTATCGTTTTGGGTCTATCCGTCTGGACTTCCTTTGACCGTGCCTTGACATGGAGCACGCGAAGCATGGAAACTGTTCGTGGTATCACCAAGAAAGTATATTTTCCAAAACTGATGCTTCCCATAGCCGGACAGGCATCCGGTATTATCGATCTATCGGTTCTGTTGATTTATGTGGCAATAGTTTGGATTTACTACTATTTCATAAAAGGGCAAGCCGTATTGTCACTTGGATGGGAGCTTCTCGCCGCTCCGGTAGGCGTCATTCTATCCTTTTACATGTCGCTGGCTATGAGCCTCTGGACTTCCGTTCTAGATGCCATATCGCGAGACATGCGCTATTCTTTGCGATACTTCATGCAAGCATGGATGTTTTTCACTCCTGTAATGTATCCTGTAAGTCGCATACCGGAAAAATGGCGAATCCTCATTCAATTAAACCCTATGACGCCTGTAGTGGAAAATTTTAGAGCGGCCTTTGTTCCTCATATTCAAGTGGAGTGGTTTGCCTTCGTCTATCCATTTGTTTTTGCTTCGATTGCATTTGTATCGGGCCTATGGTTCTTTATGACGTTTGAATCGGAAACGGTTGACTCGCTATAATTAGATGATAAAGGAAGCGAGGAGCAGACCGCACAGAACAGAAAGTATCCACGGTGCAAAGCACCTTGAAAACACAAGGCGTATATGATCATTGAAACACATCAACTTCCGCAATTGCACGGAAAGACAGCCATGGTTGCCGGTGGATTTGACCCTGTCCATGAAGGGCATATCGCATATTTCAAGGCCGCGGCCGGATTCGGCTTTCCCGTGTTGTGCTGCATCGATGGAGATGAATATATCAGTCGAAAGCATCGGCTGCTCTTGACTCACCGCCAGCGCGCAGCGGTAATCGATGCCCTGGCTCCAATCGCCTACACCTATCTTAACACAGAAAAGACCGTCGAAGCCTTAAGACTCATTCGGCCGCGACTATTTGTGAAGGGAAACGACTGGGGGGGGAGGTTACCGCCGGACGAACTCTCGGTTTGCCGTAAACTTGGTATTGAGGTGGTCTTTGTCGACACGAAGTTGAATTCGTCCAGCGCGCTGATCCGAAGATTTCACCCCCCCGAGGAAGAAACATTGAACGCATTTGAGCAGTTGGTTTTAACCCAAACTATGCCGGCTGCAGCGGCATACGACCAAGAATATTTCCAGGGTCCATGGAGAACCGTTGATCGTTATGACTTGGAAAGTCGAAGAGAAATAGAAGGTCGTCATCCTGACGTTATCAAAGAGGTATTCTCCCCCCAACGCGTGATGGATATGGGATGCGGTCCCGGCTATCTGATGCACCTGCTGAACGAAATCGGCGTATACGCGGAGGGCCTTGACATCTCACCGTCATCTCTTGCAATGGCGACCGACGAGATTCGCCCGCGAATCCGCATCTCATCAATCGTAGATGTGAAAATTCCAAGTTGCTCCTATGATCTGGTCATCTGTCGCGAGGTGCTCGAGCATTTGCCAGTTATTGATGTCAATCTGGCGGTGCAGAACATGTGCCGGATCAGTTCACATTTCGTATACGTCACCACCAGGTTTCACCCCGCACCCACCACTCTCCTGGATGTTACTAACCAGCATGACGTCGATCCCACCCACATCACCCTGATGAACAAGAACCTTTTATGCCTGATGTTTGTTCTTAACGGTTTCAGGCGGCGAGAGGATCTCGAAGTGCGTATGGACTGGCTTAAGAAAGGACGTGTATTGGTATACGAGCGTGCGATCGCAGTAAAACAAAGAACAGATTGATAGTCGGTTTTGGAAGTCAGCGAGCATGCATTGGAAGGAAGGATGAAAATGATCGACTGCGTTGTTACTTATCATCAAAACCCCATCACTTGCGGTGTTGCCAAATTCAATCATATCTTGGCTGCAAGCCTGAAAGTCCCCTTACTCAGCCTTTTCGATCCTGCGCTCTTGAAATTTCGGATGCCATTTTTATCGCTAAAGCTATCTGAGTTTCCAGATCACGATTTATTCAGACTGCACGACCTTTTGAGATATCTTCCTGCAGATACATGTATTCAGCTCTTCCTGCATGGCTTCAGCGATACTATGACGGAGTATGCTTTGATAAAGCAGGCGAAGACAGTTTATTGTGCCAACCAGGAGATCTATGAGCGCCTTCGTACCTACCAGACCTCCTTTCCTCTTGTTAAGCTTTGGAGCCCGAGTACGTTGAGGCCGGTAGGCTCAGGAAATCAGGTCGGTGAAATCAAGGTCTTTTCTTTCGGCATGGCGCACAAACTTCGCGCCCATCATTATCTGAAGCTAAAACGTCTTCTCGATCAGACGGCCAGGACTTATACCATTTTTTTGTCCACTGCCTTACACGAAGGTACGTCTTTTGAAGAGGCCTTCTACATCACTTTTGAGCAGCTCTTTTTAGTTTTTGGAGACTCTTTAAAGTTTCTTGGTTTTTTATCTGATGACGCCGTCTTGGAGTATATTCGCAGCTGTAATTATTTTTCAGCTTTTTTTGAGCAAGGGGTCCGAGAGAACAATTCAAGTGTTATCACTGCGATGGAAAACGGTTCTGTGGTCATCACCAATACAGACAATTGGTCGCCGCCTTTTCTCATTCATGGTGAAAACATGTTTGACATCAATCGGACCGACGAACTGCCATGCGACATGAAAGTTCTGAAACAGATTTCAACAAATGCCAAGGAGGCAGTTGGAAATTTGGGATGGTCTAATTTGATCGAAGAAATCAACCGGAACAGCCATGAATAAAGGGATAACCGCTGATAGGTACTTTTCCCAGACAGAACTTAAGCAGAAGATCACGATTCTCACAGTCTGCATTCAGAAACATTTCAAATACATTCATCACCAATGTGAATTACTGGAACGTTTCAACATCGATGCTGAATGGGAGATGATCATCGTTGACAACTCCACGACCGGCCCCTCGGATTTTGTCTTATCGGATCCTCGTTGTAAAGTTGTGTGCGGTGTGCCCTTAGATCACACAAGACCTGATAACATCCGTGGCAGCTACCATCATGCGGCCGCCTTGAATCGATATGTCAAAGAGGTTAAAACGCGCTTCCTGCTGATTCTTGATCCGGATCTTTTTATTATATACTGGAATTGGGTAAATAGCTCTATCGGCCACATGGTTCGAAATGACCTTTGCTTTTTCGGGACTCCATGGCACCCTCGGTGGTATTCTAAATACCGTTATTACCCCGCCGTTCACTTCCTCCTAATCGACCTTCAGAAAGTTGACGTATCTTGTCTCGATTTTATGCCTGCAATTGTAGAGCGCCCTGCAATAGGAGATCGACTGCTGGCAAGGGAGCAATCCGAATCTCTCAAGCTAACGAAGGAGCAGGAAACCAATCCTGAAGCAGTGATAAAGCCGAGAAGGTTTTTCTGGAATGCGTTGCGCTACATTTATCGCCGCACACCGCTCGTATTCAGCCGCCATCGAATCCTCTCATCAAGGGATACCGGTTGGAAGTTGTGGGCAGAATTCGGAAGCACCGGCAACTTTCGCGGTGACATCGTACTGCCAGTCGTGGATCTATCGAGCGAACTGACCAAACCCAAACACCTTCAAAGCCGGTGGGGGATTCGGCTGGAGCGGCTGCTTCCCCTTCGCTGGAGTTTTTTGCCGGCATACGGTAGCTATGTGAGACGCAAACGAGCTCATGGGTTCGAACTGCCCGAATTCGCATCGCTAAAACCTGAATGTTTCATTTGGCGTGGAAGCCCTTTTGCCTTCCATCTCAGACGTCATGTTCGCGACATGGTTGAGATGAGCTCCAACGCTTGTGATGAAGACGTCATGTTGGATCGGCTTTTCGCGAAGATGTCGAATGCACGCTGCTGGTTTGCATGGGCAGAGGAGCCTTCAGAGAAGACATGAACTGCTGCAGAGCTCGATAACACGGGCTTGCGCTCAAGATGGAGGATGCGAACATATTCATCATGGAAAACCAGCAATCCACCCGCAATCATAAGAGGCGTGAGTGCAAGTCGGCGGATATCCATCCGAGCCGATGCAGGCGGATTGCGTTCGTCATCAAGCAGCCCGGGTTTCTGCGGTACATTCAGACCCAAATCGAAAAACTATGCGAGTTAGGGGTCCATCTGCATATAGGAATCCAAGACTGGCCGATCGTCGACGATGACGGCCTGTTGACCCAATTCTGCAGCAAATATCCCAACGTTTCGGTTGGTTGGGCTCCGCAACGCGGGGACAAATGGACACGCCTGTCTGGTCTTATCGGCGGCTGCATGGACTACTGTCACTACCTATTCCGAGATTTCGACAATTCCGAGACTTTGCGGAGGCGAGCTCGAAAGCATGCTGGCCAACCAGGCATCGCGCTGTATAAGGTTGTGCGCCTAATGCGCTTAGACCATAGTCATTGGGCGGTACGGATGATTATGTCAATCCTGCGGCGTATCGAAGCGGCCCTGCCTCCGGATCCGGATATTCTTCGGTTTATCCGTCAGGTTGACGCCGACCTCGTACTCGTCACCGGTCTCGTTTGGCCGCGTTCACCTCAGCCAGATTATGTGACGGCATGCCGTCGCCTGAATATACATACGGGCTACATCGTCAATTCATGGGACAATCTCACCAACAAAGGCGACATCAAAGCCATACCTGACCGGGTGTTTGTATGGAATAGCGACCAGGCACAAGAGGCAGTGAGGTTGCACGGCGTGCCGAAGGAACGAGTGATTGTTACCGGGGCTCCTTTGTTCGATCGTTGGTTTGTTCGGAGAGCGAGTGAGTCTCGAAAGGTTTTCCTTAATAAAATCAGTCTTCCCGACGATCGTTCCTTTATTTTATATGTTTGTTCCTCTCCTGCTATAGCCCCAGGTCGAAGTGAGCGTGACTTCTTCATGCGATGGTGGGGCGCATTGAAAGACTCCGACCATAATCAACTAAAGGACTGCCACGTCATAGTTCGTCCGCACCCTTTTAATCACGTCGCCTGGAGAGATTTCCATGAACCTGGAGTTGCGGTTTTTCCAAAATTCGGAGGCTGGATCGTCAAGGAGACGGATCGCGACGATTATTTCAATTCTCTCTTCTATTGCAGCGCAGTGGTAGGCATTAATACAAGCGCCATGATAGAAGCCGCCATCGTTGGTGCCCGGACATTTACACTGTGTACAGATGAATTCGTTGGTACGCAGGATGGCACTGTACACTTCCACTACCTCACTGAGCGAGGAATTGTGGAATGCCACCAAAGCTTCGACAACCATTTCAAGGCAATTGCCGAAGCTTTAGAATCGGTTACCGCCGCGGGTCACCGAATGCCATTGTCGGGCGTCGTTGATTTTGTGCGGCCGTTCGGCTCCGAACAACCATGCACGGAGATCGCCGTTGAAGCGGCCAGGACCCTTGCGGCGAGTCCACCTGTCAGATACAATTGGAGGTTCAACGCTTTTTTCTGGCGACCGCTGCTATGGGCTGCGCTCTTCTTTCACCGAATCAACGCCTTTTTAGCAAATAACCGCAAGGCAAGAAAAAAACGGAAAAGTAAAGGAAAAATATTCTTCTGGTTCAGGTTTTTTATTCAATTAGCTGGCTATCTCGGCCTTAAGGAAAAAATCGAATCCCAAATTTTACCGCAGGTTATGAAGGTGTCGAATGAGTTCCTCCGCCACAAGACGGATATTCTGCAACTCAGTCTCACCGACCCCCGAGACCAACGGCGTTTGGCTTTTGTCAGCAACCATTTAAAAACTGCGGTTCAAGGCAAAGAGTCGATCATCGTAGGGCCTTGGATCACGGAGATCGGCTTTGAAGTTCTTTACTGGATTCCCTTCTTGCGCTGGTTTTGCGAAAAGTACCAGGTACGACCTGAACGGCTAATCGCTGTCTCGAGAGGAGGGACTCGGCAATGGTATGCCGGGGTAGCCGATGGATATGTTGAGGTATTTGATATACTGAGTCCTGACGAGTTTAGGAAATTAAATGAGCAGAGAGTTATGGCACTCGGGCATCAAAAACAAAGCCGACACACCAAAATGGAAGATGAGCTTTATGCCGAGGCGGCAAAGCGGTTGGGGATAGTCAATTATCGGGTTCTTCACCCGTCTGTAATGTTCAGGCTTTTTGCAAAGTACTGGAAAGGGGAGTTGGGTTTCGAATTCATTGATCTATTCACTCGGTTTCAATCAATGAGAGCGGCGGTTCATAGTACAGAATCAGAGATCAGAAAAAGACTTCCTGCAAATTATGTCGCTGCCAAGTTCTATTTTAGGGAGTCGTTTCCGGATAGTGAGCCTAATCGAACTTTCATATCGAACATCATAAAAAATATTTCCAGGAACATCGATGTTGTTTCCTTGGACACTGGTATTTGTGTTGACGATCATGTGGATTGCGGTATGCGGGGGGATGGGAACAGAATTCACACGATAGAGGATTGGCTTCAACCGAGCAACAATCTGGCGGTTCAGACGGAGGTGATTGCAGGGGCACAATTATATATCGGGACCTATGGAGGCATGACTTACGTGGCATCTCTTCTGGGGGTGCCGGCAATCTGCTTCGAGTCACGGCCCGAACTGAATTTGTCGGTTCATACCGAGCTCGCAATGCGCAAACTTAAACCACTTGGTGGTTCATTTCATCTCATCAATGTAGAAAATATGGAGTTCTGGAGTTGGTTGGCAAATGCAATTCATGGTCACGGGATATCAGCAAAATCAGCGCCCGAGCCATTGGGTCGATATTCCTTCCGCTAAGTTGTTTTCGTTCAACACCAACTCAATCGAACGGTCATCGAAAAGCGCAGTGATGCATCAGGCTTGGCCTTTCGACATGAACGGAACCTTAGTTGACAGTGAGCCATTCAATGGCATGGCATTGTCCAGGGCTTTCCGATCTTCTCGCGGTAACGTCGATTCTTTTATTTGCATCGATGGCATGGGTAATGGTTTGAGCAGGTAGCCAGCCGCTTTTTCGACAAGGCGAGAATCCATCGGCGATGTTGGTTGATGAAGACCCTGCCGTCAATCTGTGAGTCGCTCGTGCGGCCGGCTACGCATTGACCGTGATCCGACAGGCGTCAACATCAGCCAAGACATGTCCGAGGCCATCCGGGTCATTTCAAACTTCAATGAGATTTTCGGCACCGTTCCCGATCAGTCCATGAATGAATCAGCTCTCTTTTCTGATTTCTTGATGAAGTATTCACTGATAAAATCCTGGGCTAAGAAATCGTTTTTGCTAAGAAGAATTGCCCGTTGGCATTATGCGAGAACCCGATATTTCGACTGGCGACGGGTTTTACCGCAATCTTTTCCGCATATGTTTTCGAACCCAAGAGATGCCGTCGCAAAAGGCAGGGTTCTGATTCCGACTAGCGTCGGGTCACAGATCGGCAGCACTCATCTCGAAAGTTTATTGGCAGTTGCCATGCGCCTGCGAGGCTCTGAGCCGGAATTTCTTCTTTGTGATTCCGCATTGCCCGCCTGCATGGCTTGCGAGATTGGATATCTCGGCAGAATCAATGAAAAGAATTCGCTACCGCTCAGCCGCGCTTTCTGCGGCTCTTGTTTCCCGCCGGCCGTCGAGGCCATGAACCGTCTTGGCGTCAAAATTCATCGTTTTAGTGAATACCTGACAAAAGAAGAGTATCAAAACGCGCGAGAGGTCAGCCGTGATCTGCCGCTGTCACAGTTGCAGCGCTTTACCTACCACGGGGTCGCAGTCGGTGAACACGCGTTTGCCGGTGCTCTGAGGTTTTATGCGCGAGGGGATCTTAACGAGACTCCACTATCGGAAAAAGTTCAGAGGCAGTATCTGGAAGCCGCAGTGATTACCACCCATGCGACGACGCGGCTGTTGCAGACAGAACAATTCAACTGTGTCGTTTTCAACCATGGGATTTATGTGCCGCAAGGGATCATCGGGGAAATATGCCGCAGAAAAAAGGTTCCCGTAGTGAACTGGAGCGCTGCATACAGGAAGCACTGCTTTATCTTCAGCCATCACGACACCTATCATCACACCATGATTTCCGAACCGGTCGACAACTGGATGAGCATCCCATGGGATGAGCACCGTGAAAGAGTCTTGGCAGGATACCTAAAGAGCCGCTGGAGTGGAGACAATGATTGGATTTGGTTCCACGAGAAGCCGCTCCACCGGGTGGGTGCGGCCTTGACCCGCCTGGGCGTTGACCCCGCGCGGCCATGCATCGGCATGCTCACCAGCGTGATGTGGGATGCGGTGTTGCATTACCCGTCAAACGCCTTTGCCAACATGCTGGAGTGGGTGTTTGAAACCATCGACTACTTTAAATCTCGCCCGGAACTCCAGCTCATCATCCGGATTCACCCGGCCGAAATCCAAGGTGGCTTGCCGTCTCAGCAGCATGTACTCGACGAGATCCGCAAACGTTTTCCAACCGGGATCCCAAGAAACGTTTTCGTCATTCCCCCCGAAAGCAAACTCAGCACCTATGCGCTGATGGTGAAATGCAATGCGGTAACGATATACAACACAAAGACGGGTATCGAATTGGCCGCGATGGGCATTCCAGTTATCGTGGCGGGTGAAGCCTGGATCCGAAACAAGGGGTTCTCGAAAGATGTATCCAACCCGGAGGAATACTTTCGGATTTTAGACCACCTGCCGCTGCCTCACCGAATGAACGAGTCCGACATATTACTGGCAAAGAAATATGCCTATCATTTCTTTTTCCGGCGCATGATTCCCCTCGAGTTCATGGAGCCCACAGGGGGAAACCCTCCTTTCCGTATCAACCTAAAAAGTATTGACGAACTAAAGCCGGGAAGGAGCCGGGGGCTAGATTTGATCTGCGATGGGATACTAAACGGCACTGATTTTATTTTCGACCAACCGACCCTGGAAGAGCGGCTCACCCTGGAATGAGAATTCTGATCGATTGCAGCCAGATCCCGCAGAACAAGAGCGGGGTTGGTAACTATGCCGTAAACCTCGTCCGTGAAATTGCCCTGCACGACAAAGTCAACACGTACTTCGTGCTCGTTCAAAGCGATGAGGCCGCATTCGACGAAATCAAGAATGAAAAGCTCCATATTATCTATGTGAAAAGCCGCGTTTTCCGAAAGCTGCTTTTCCGGTTCCTGTTGGAACAGTTTTTTATTCCTTATTTTATGCTCACTCACCGCATCCACTTGGTTCATTCCTTGCACTACTCGTTTCCATTGATCACCTTCGGCAGGAAGAAAGCGGTCACGCTGGCGGATATGACTTTTTTTTTGATGCCGATGAACCACACCGCCTTCAAACGGCATTACTTCAGAATTTTCATTATGCTTGCGGCTATCCTGGCTAATCGTATCATCGCTATTTCCGAAAGCACGCGGCAGGATTTTCTCAAACGCTTTCGTGGTGCGGAAAGAAAAGTAGTGGCGATACCGCTCGGAAAACCGAACCTGGAAACCCAAGGAGACAGCCATAAGACCCTCGCTGCCAAGCATCCAAAATTCGATCTGAATGGGGAATACATTCTGTTCATTGGAACTTTGGAACCGAGAAAGAATTTAAAAACCTTGATCTTGGCCTACCACCGCCTGAACCAGAAGAAACCGATTGGTCCTCTGATGGTAGTGGGAGGAAGGGGTTGGGGGTATGAAGACATCTTTCGTCTTGTCTCCAATCTGGGACTTGAGAAAAAGGTTATTTTTACAGGATTTATCGATGATAGGGAAAAATTTAACCTTCTTCAAAGGGCGACCGTCTTCGTGTATCCATCGCTGTATGAGGGTTTCGGCATACCGGTCTTGGAGGCCCTTTCTCTTGGGGTGCCCACGATTACAAGCAATGTATCCTCAATGCCTGAAGTCGCTGGTGATGCGGCCTTGTTAGTCGATCCTCTTAACGTGTGTCAACTGTCCGCCGCGCTAAAGGATTTGTTGGAGAATCCCTCTTTACGACAAAAGTTGTCTATTAAAGGCATCGAGCAGGCCAGCAAATTTAATTGGGAAAAAACCGCCAAGGAAACTATAGCTGTCTATGGAGAAGCCTTGAAGTGCGTTCAGTGAATTGTTCCGCATCAAATATTCATTCAAGGAGGGAATGTCCATGCGCAGATTAGTCATCGACGGCAAAACCATAGACGACTCGTCGGATTGCTTTGTAATCGCCGAAATCGGCCACAACCACCAGGGCAAGCTGAAGACCTGCATGGAAATGTTCAAGGTGGCCAAGGAGTGCGGGGCGGAT
>JACRCN010000024.1 GCA_016219005.1 Deltaproteobacteria bacterium | reverse complement strand
GTTTTCCGCAAGTATGCCAGGGCGAGCTGCACGGCCTTGTTGTAGTCGACCTGGATGCCGTCGTCCCCCAACAGGTCGCCGCAGCCCAGCCCGATCAGCAGGCGGCGCAGCCCCAGCCCCTCCGTGACCACCAGAATCGGCTTGATGCCATCATTCTTAAGCTTGTCGACCATTTCGCTCAGGGCAAAGGCCGCGGATATGTCCATGAAAGGCACATCCAGGCAGTTGATGATCACGACCCTGGTGCCGATAAGCTTGTTGACCTTGTCCTGCATCTGGGCGGTGGTTCCGAAGAAAAAGGCGCCCCGCACCGAAATGGTCCGCATGCGGTAATCGCTTTCATCCTGCAGGCTTTTCTCGATATCCTGCTGCCACTCGGCGGCCGGCACCTCCATGACGTTGATCTGGGTCTGCCGGGCGATCCGGTATGTGAGCATGAGCGCCGCCAGGGTCACGCCGATGCTGACAGCGACGATCAGGTCGACGAAGACCGTGATTCCGAAAACCGTCAGCATGACCACCAGGTCCTGGCGCGGCGCGCGGCGCAGCACCCTGAGCATGCGGTAGTCGAGAATGTCCACACCGACTTTCATCAAGATGCCGGCCAGGACCGGCATGGGGATATGGGCCGTGTACTTGCCAAGGCCGAGGAGTACGGCGACCAAGAAAAGGGAATGGATCATTCCTGAGAGCCGCGTGGTGCCGCCCGCTTTGATGTTGACCACCGTGCGCATGGTCGCCCCGGCCCCGGGCAGCCCGCCGATCAGTGCCGCCGCCATGTTGCCGACGCCTTGGCCGATCAGCTCCTGGTTCGAGTCATGTCGTTGCTTGGTCATGGAATCGGCCACGATGGAAGTCAGCAGCGAGTCGATGACGCCCAAAACCGACAGGGCCATGGCCATGGCCAGAATCTTCGGCAGTTTTTCGGCCGAAAACGCCGGCAGGACCAGCGCCGGCAGTCCCGAGGGGATCTCGCCGATGGTCTGCACCGGGAAAGAAAGCATTTGCGACAGCAGGCTCATGCTGAGGAGCGCGATCAGCGGCGAAGGCAGCACGCTGGAAATGCGCGCCGGCGTGAGAAAGACGATGAGCATGGTCAGTGCGGCCAGGAGCAGGCTGTAGCCGTTGGCCCCCGCAACGGCACGGGGAAGCTCAATCAGGGCGACCAGCGGAGAGCCCACGCTGTCGCTGCCGAGCAAGGGGTGGAGCTGGAGCATGATGATGATCACCCCGATGCCGCTCATGAAGCCCGAGATTACGGGATAGGGAATGTAGCGGACAAAGACGCCCAATTTGACCATCCCGAATACGATCTGCAGCGCGCCTGCAATCAGGATGACCGTGAACACGGCCTGGAGGTCTCCCGGGAACGTGGCCACGGCCGCGGCCGTGATCACCGTCATCGGTCCGGTCGGCCCGGAAACCTGCGAGGGGGTGCCGCCGAGCAGGGCGGCGAAAAACCCGAGCGCGATCGCGCCATAAAGCCCGGCAATGGCGCCGGCTCCGCTGGCGACCCCGAAGGCGAGAGCCAGCGGCAGGGCCACGACCCCGGCGGTGAGGCCGCCGAACAGGTCTCCGCGAACCTGGGAAAGGGAATATTGGATGGTTTTCATTTTCGCTCCGGCTACGTCGGTTGTTAAGAAAACCCTGCGACAAGCTGCGATAAATTTGTTTTTGAATCGTCGTTTTTGGCAGTCTGTACTAACTCTTGATCAGCTGTCGAACCAGCGATCCGAGATGCTCTTGCGCGGTACCGTTGAATTTCTTGAAGCAGAAACCGGTCCCTACCGCTCCCTACCGCCGCCTGCTGAGGGTCGGCAGGCGGGCATCTCTTTTGGTATAGCGAGGTTACCTTATATGCAACAGTGCGATTTGCATGTCATCTGGTTTGAGGTATAACGTTCTCGGCAGGCTTAACCGATCTGCCCATTTCGCCAGCTTAAGGATAACAGCCATGAAAATGCAAGCCATTCCATTCGGGACCACCGATTGGTCGCATATAGAGAAAACAGAACACGGCGGCATCGGCGGGGTTGCCCAGTGGCGCACCCGGCAGTTCAACGACATCCGGGTGCGCATGGTCGAGTATTCCCCTGGCTATCTCGCCGATCACTGGTGCTCCAAGGGGCATATCCTGCTGGTGCTCGAGGGGGAGCTTGAAACCGAGCTCTCCGACGGCCGCAGGTTCACGTTGAAGGCCGGCATGAGCTACCAGGTGGCGGACGGGGCCGAGCCGCATCGTTCCTTTACGCGGACAGGGGCCAGGCTTTTCATTGTGGATTGAGAGGAGCATCGATGTCCGCCTTTGCAGATTTTGACCGGCCGCTGAGTGTCAAGGAGCGTGCGATCATAAGCGGCCTCACCAGCCCGGCCGTTATTCAGGTGTTCCTGGATTCGATTCCCTACAGCACGGACGATTTCTACCGCTGCCCGCTGCGGGTGCTGCGGGACGGCACGGCCCACTGCTTCGACGGCGCCATGTTTGCCGCGATGGCGCTGCGGCGCATAGGCTATCCGCCGCTGATCCTGGATATGCTTTCCAACGGCCGTGACGACGAGCACCTGCTGGCGCTCTTCAAGGATGCCGGCTGCTGGGGGGCAGTGGCAAAGTCAAACTTCGTGGGTCTGCGCTTCCGCGAGCCGGTCTACCGCACCATCCGCGAGCTCGTCATGTCGTACTTCGAGCAGTATTACAATTTCGAACGCGAGAAGACCCTGCGGGGCTACACCGGGCCGCTGAACCTGAAACGCTTCGACCGGCTGAACTGGATGACGGCCGATGAAACCATGGAGCTGATAGCCAAGCGCACCGATGAGATCCGGCGCGTCATGTTGATCGACGCTGAGATGCAGAAGCGGTTGTCCCCGGTGGATGAGCGCTCCTATCAGGCCGGGCTGATAGGAGCGGACCCCGACGGAATCTACAAATCCAAGGGTTGATGCCCGAATGCGAGGTCCCGCCAGCCGGGGCAAAGGTGGGAGGATTCATGCTGGATGAGGCTTCGGTTGAGCTGCCGCCGTGCGGGTTCTGTCCCACATCCACCTCATCCCGCGCCGGAATGGCGAAACGCTCCACCCGCGGGGCGGCGTGCGCGCAAGTCATCCCTGACAAGATGGGCTATCCGGCTTCGGCGGCGCCATGCGTGCTTTAGCCCTGAGGATCAAGGCTTCGCGCGGGTTTTTGGGGATTGCCGGCTGGCGTTCCGGCGGCTTGCGCGAAAGGCCGAGCGCGCCGCTCGGGCAGGTGGTGACGCACAGTCCGCAGCCGATGCAGCGGTCGGTATTGAGGACTGCGAGGGCATCCGCCATGCTCAGGGCATTCATCTGGCAGCGGTCCTGGCAGGTTCCGCAGCCGGTGCATAGTTCCGGGTCCAGCGCGGCCACGAAAGGCGAGGCCACGGCGGCCGCCGGCACCGGCTGGTTTTTCAGGTGCTTCAGCACCTGGCAGCAGTCCCCGCAGCAGCAGCAGATGTTCACGATGTCCTGGGAGTTGCTCGGTTGCAGCACCAGCCCCTGCTCTTCGGCCATCTTCAGGATCTCCAGGGTCTCTTCCAGGGTGATGAACCGCCCCAGACCATTGCGCGCGTAGTATTCGGCGCCCCACCCGAAAACCAGACAGGCTTCCATCAGCTTCTCGCAGCCGGCTCCTTTCAGCTGGTGTTCGCGGCGGCAGATGCAGGGGGCCACCAGGAACGTCGTCTGCTTGCGGACGATCTCCTCGGCCTGCTCGTAGGGCAGCACTTCCATGCCGGTGCTGATGCTTTTGCCGACCGGAATAGTGCGCAGCTGCGGCACGCGGCTGAAGGCCGTGCGGGACAATACCGGGAGGTACTCGTCCATGTCCCGGACGAATTCCGGGTCCAGGTCGTTCACGTGGTATTCCCAGATGCCGATCACGAACTGGGCGGCCATGTAGACATGCGGCCGGTCGGGCGCCTCGATGCTGAATATCAGCCCCTTGCGGGACATCTGCTTCAGGCGTGTGTCGATCGCCTCTTCCGGCAGGCCCGCGCGCGCGGCGATGACGGCGGCAGGTTCGAGCTTCATGGCCACATGCAGGGCGAGTCCGGCCTCTTCGGGTGTGAACAGCCGCTTCAGAATGCGCAGCTCGACCCCGGATTCGGTGGCCGGGAACCCGGCCGGCAAGGTGTCCAGGTGTGCCCGCAGTTTTTCATAGACGTTCGGCGTTGGCATCGTTCTCTCCTTACAGTTGGAGTCTCAGCCCCTCGGCTGAGGCCCCACTATACCTTTACGCTTGCCCGCGAACAAGAGCAATTACGTGTCGGATTTTTCGATAATGGGCCTGGCGGTCGCAGACTGCGAAAAAGCCCTGCAGATTCTGGATAAGAAGTTCAGACGGGTCAGTGGGGCGAGCGGCGTTGAGGTCGCGGTGGAAAATGCTTCCGGGACCGCTGACATGGTGCGGGCGTTGAATGAAAAGGGCAGCCACGGCATGGACTATCGGCCGGTGGGATGCCGGATAGAGCGAAGCACCTCCGAAAAAGAGATAGGGATCTCCGATGTGACAGCCACATCCTGCCCCACGGGCGCCAGCAAGATCCGGATGGAAAGGGCGTGCAGCATCAGGCGCGGGAAGGCTTTCTGAAGCGACTTGTCCCCGTACAGGGTATCCCCCACGATGGGGTGGCCGATGCCGAAGAAATGGGCGCGGATCTGGTGCTTGCGGCCGGTCAGCGGGCTGACCTTGACCCGGGTGTAACCGGTTAAGCGCTCTTCCACCGTGAATTCAGTTACGCTCGGTTTCCCCTGATCCACGGCCACCCCCATCCGGCCCGAGCCGAAGCGGCGCAGCGGTTTATCGATCACACCGCGTTCACCGGCGATTTCCCCGTGGACCAGGGCCATGTAGGTCTTTTGAACCTGGCGGTGTTCGAACATCAGGTTCAGCTGGCGGTGCGCCTCGGGTGTCTTCGCAAACAGGATCACCCCGCTCACTTGCTTGTCCAACCGGTGGACGGTATAAAGTTTGCGCCCCAGTGTTTCGGATAGTATTGTGAGCAGGGAAATTTTCTCCCGGTTGCGTTCGGGAATGGAGGCGAGTTTATCCGGCTTGTCCACGGCGATGAGGTCGTCGTTTTCGAAGAGAACCGGGATCGCTTGATACCCAGTGACGGTCGCGGAAGCCATGTCAAGCCTTTCACTCAATTTTGGCATCATCCTATCATCAACTTTATTCTGAAATCCAACAGTACTTTATAGACCGGGTATTGTCTGGTAAACTATAGGGAGTGGTCCATTCAGGAGGGAGGAAATAGATCATGTCCAATCCCCGTCTGCGGATCGACCTTGAAAAAATCACCCACAATGCCCGCCGGGCTCTGGAGATCGGCCGTGCGCATGGCGTCGAGGTCATGGGAGTGACCAAGGGGGCGGCCGGTAATCCTCCGGTGGCCAAGGCCATGCTCGCCGGCGGCATCGAGAGCCTGGCCGATTCAAGGCTTGATAATATCGCCCGCCTGCGGGCGGACGGGATTCAGGCTCCCATCACCCTGTTGCGGTCTCCCGGGCCGAGCGACGTCGCCCGCACCGTTGAGCTGGCCGACGCCAGCCTGAATTCCGATGTGGTCATCGTGGAGGCCCTGTCGATCGAAGCACGGGTGCAACGCAAGATCCACGGCGTGATTCTCATGGTGGACCTCCACACCGGCCGAGAGGGCCTGCCGCCGGAAAAGATCCCGGCGGCCTGCCGCAAGCTGCAATCGCTTCCGGGAATACAGCTTAAGGGAATCGGAGCCTATTTTCACCTGGCGAGCGGCAACGAGCTCCATATTCCCGGCTTGCAGGCTTTTGTTCACCTGGCGAAGGAGGTTGAAAAGGGGCTGGGGAAACCGCTTTCCATGCTGTCCGGAGGCTCATCGAACATCTTGCGTACCCTCGCGGTGGAAGGGCATCCCAACCCCGGCATCAACCACCTGCGTATCGGAACGGTGATTCTGCTCGGGTTCGCCTCCTCCCTCAACCCGATCACCATCGACGGGCTTGAGCGCGACACGTTTATCCTGCAGGTGGAAGTGATCGAAGTGAAGCAGGGGCAAAGCGGCGAGTCGATTCTTGCTTTGGGAAAGGTCGACACCGATCCGCAGTTTCTTTTTCCCGTGGAACCCGGCGTGACCGTTGGGGATGCGTCCAGCGACCATCTTATGGTGCGAATGGACCCCTCCCCCAGCGTCGGCGACCGGATTTCTTTTCGACTCGGCTACCCGGCGCTCTGCCGGCTGATGGTCTCGCCGTACGTGCAGGTAGAGTATGTCAAAATGAAACGCAACGCCGAAGCAGGGCTTATTGCGAAGCCGTCAGTGAGTTAAAATTTTGCTTAGGAAAAGCTTGGTCCGCTCGCTTTTCGGATGGGCGAAGAACTCCCGCGGGGGGGCGATCTCCATCAATTCGCCGAAGTCCATGAAGGCCACCCGGTGTGCGACCTCGCGCGCAAATCCCATCTCGTGCGTGACCACGATCATGGTCATCCCCTCACGCGCCAGGTTGCGCATGACCTCCAGCACCTCGTTGATCATCTCCGGATCGAGCGCCGAGGTGGGCTCGTCGAAGAGCATGATCTTCGGTCGCATGCAAAGCCCGCGGGCGATCGCCACGCGTTGCTGCTGGCCGCCGGAGAGCTGGGCGGGGTACTGGTGCAGCTTGTCGCCCAGGCCGACTTTCTCCAGGACGTACCGGCCCTGGTCCTCGGCCTCTTTTTTAGCGGTCTTGCGCACCTTCATGGGCGCGAGCGTCACGTTCTGCAGGGCCGTCATGTGGGGGTAGAGGTTGAACTGCTGGAAGACGAAACCGATCTCCGCCCGCAGCCGGGTCATGTTGGTTTTCGACTCGTGCACCTTCATGGTGTCGACGATGAGCGCACCCTTCTGGATGGGCTCCAGGCGGTTGATGCAGCGGATGAGGGTGCTCTTGCCCGAGCCGCTCGGACCGCAGACCACCAAAACCTCCGCCGGATCGACTTTCAGGTTGATGCCCTTGAGGACGTGCAGTTCCCCGAACCACTTGTGAACGTCTCTGAATTCGATCATATCCGCCTACATCTTGTTTAGGGTGACGCCCGCCGACATGCGCTTTTCCATGCTGTTTGAAATCCGGATGAGCGGATAGCAGATCACAAAATACAGGACCGCTACCAAACCGAAGACCAGAAGCCCCTGGGGCACGCGCTGCACCGTGAGCCAGCCCACCCGGGTCACGTCCATGACACCGATCGCCGAAACCACGGACGAGTCCTTGATCAGCAAGACGAACTGGCCCACCAGCGGCGGCAGGATGATGCGCATGGACTGGGGCAGGATCACATAGCGCAGCTGTTGCAGCGCGTTCAGGCCCGTCGAGGTGGCCGCCTCCATCTGGCCCGAAGGAACCGCCTGGATGCCCGCCGCCACGATCTCGCAGATGAAACAAGCAGCGAGGTTGGTGAGGGCGATCACGGCGGCCGGAAAGGCTTCCAGTTGAATCCCGAACTCCGGCAGCAGGAAGAAGATGATGAAGACCTGCACCAGGAAGGGTGTGCCGCGTACGACGTCCACCCAGGCGCCGATCAGGGGCTTGACGAACCGGCTGCGCGAGGCCCGGAGGATGCCCCAGATGAATCCGATGGCGGTGCCGGCCAATAGGCTCAAGCCTGAAACGGCGATGGTCATCCACAACCCCTTCAGAAAGAAGGGCAGGCTGTGAATGAGCTGTTCTATGTAGAAACTCCACATGATGGAAAAAGGGTCCCAGGGTCCGAGGTATCCAGGGAACAGGGGTTAGCCCGCCGTCCCTGGATACCCGTTGTTACGTTTGCATATAGATCAGACGCTTCTGCGACCAGTGCGTCAACCCCTTGAGAATATAGTAAATGATCAAGTAGAACAGCGCCGAGGTCAGGAACCCCTCGGCCGGCATGAAGCGCTCCGAGGTCATGATCTGTCCGGCGCGGGTTAGCTCCGACAGCGAAATGAGCGACAGGAGTGCGGAGTCCTTCACCAGCACAATGGCCTGTCCGAGCAGGGGGGGCAGCGTGACACCGATGGCCTGGGGCAGGATGATGTGGCGCATGCGCTGGAGGTAATTCAGGCCGGATGAGACCGCGGCTTCGACCTGGCCGTGGGAGATGGACTGGATACCGGCTCGGACGATTTCGGCCATGTAGGCCCCGCTGTTCAGCGTGAGCGCCAGGATGCCCGTGGCGGACTCGGACATACGGAACCCGAGCGAGGGCAGGCCGAAGTAGAAAAAAAACAGCTGGACCAGCAGCGGGGTGGAGCGGATGCTCTCGATGTAGACGCCGGCGATCCAGGCCAGCAGTTTGAACCGGCTGATACGCAGGCCGCAGGCCAGAGTGCCCACCAGGAGAGAGCCGAGCAGCCCGGCGGCGGAGAGCCAAAGGGTGGCCAGAAAGCAGCTCCAGAAAAGGGGCAGGTATTCGAAGATGACCCTGAAATTAAAAGTCTCAAGCATGGCGCTGCTCATGTAAACTATGGGCCGCCCGTTCAGGCGGCCCATAGTTTAGTTATGAAGCCGCGAGCGGCTTCATCAGTGGTCCTTTTTCCAGTCCAGGGTATTGACCCAGTAGTTCAGATTCTTCTCCATCCGGCCATCGAGTCCTGCATTGAGGAAGAAGAGGTTCACCAGCTCCAGGAGGTCCTGGGAGTCGTAGCGCACCGCGAAAGCCAGCGGAAGCTTGGAGAGCAGGTCCGGCAGAACCCGGAGGCTGTTGGGCGGGTAATTTGACATCTGCCCGATTACCGCGGAGGAGTCATTCACGCCGAAATCAGCTTGGCCCTGCAGAACGGCATCGATCAGAAGGGGCCCGCCGCCCTTGTAAGATTTCAACTCGGCCTTCGGGAAGGAATTCTTGGCGTCCGTCTCGCCGGTTGAGCCGAGCAGCACCGCCGTTTTCAAACCTGCTTTTTTAGCATCTTCAACCGTCTTTATGGGGCTGTCGGCCTTCACAAAGACGACGCTGCCGGTGTACATGAAGGGCTTGGTGAAGCCGATCTTCATGGCCCGCTTGATGGTGGGGGTCATGTCGGCCGCCAGGATGTCGGCCTTCTTGGAGAGCAGTGCCGGGATCAGGCCGTCCCAGTCGAAGTCCAGGAAAGTCACCTTGACGCCCATGTCCTTGGCCAGCATTTCGCACAGCTCGATCGAGCTGCCGGCGCGCTTGCCGTTTTTGTCGATGAAGCTGAACGGGGGCCCCTGGGTCTGGCAGGCCACCCGCAGTTCGCCCCGCTGGGCGATTTCCTCCAGGGTGCCCGCCACGCTCAGCGATGCGAACCCGACCACCATCAACAATGCGATGAACCATTTTGCACGTTTCATGATCCGTTCCTCCTTGCCTGTGGGGTTGGTTGTGGTTCTAATCCACCTCTTCCGTGACGACGATTCCCCGCTGCGCCAAAGCCGCCATGAACGGGGCATAGGGAACATGCAACGCGGGGTTGAGAACGCCTTTTGCGGTGATTTCGCCGGAGGCGATCATTTGGGCTACGATGCTCGCCGGGAACCCGACGCCCAGGCTCATGCCGTAGAGGCCGGATTTCAGGTCGCGCTCGATGACAAGAGATGTCTTCAGGGTTTTGGGGCGGCCGTCTTTGACTCCCGAAAAGACATTGTACATGGCCACCACGTCTTTTTCACCCTCCTGGTACTGAAGCTGAGGTTCCAGGAGTTTCACCATGAACTGATGAGGTGTGACGGCGCAGTCCAAGCCATTTACGGGCTCGTCTGAAAGAAACCCCAGGCGTTTCAAGGGCCGCCAGAACGCGCACCATCCGGGCCAGCGCAGGGCATAGCGCCCGGCCTCCCGGATGCCGGGCGTCACGCATAGCAGATCGGTGTAGAACACGGCATCCCCGTTCGGCACCGCCTCCATATCCCCGAGCCCCGGGAACCGGATGGTGTGAATCATGTCGGTTTCGTGCTGCTGGGCGGCCGGCACTTCGAGTTTTTTCCCGCCCCGGATGAAAACCGAGGGCCGCTTCTGGGAGCGCAGCACCATGTCGAAGTTCCAACTGATCTTGTAGTCGAGGGGGTTGGTGCAGGCCTTCTTCTCGGGGATGCCGCCGCAGTAGGAGTTGAGCACGTGCAATTCGTCGAACTGGCGCACCGCATGCCCGCAGATGACGAGATCGATACCGGGGTCGAGACCGCATTCCGGCATGAGGCTGACACCGGCGGCCTTGGCCGGCTCGTGCAGGTGCTGGATGGGCTTACCGTAGTTCGTGCTGACCAGCGGGACCCTGGTTTCCAGAGCCGCCTCGAAGGCATTGGCCATGAAGGGCAGCGGCAAAAGATCGATGACGGCGTCAACCCCCTGTTTGAACAAGGCCACCAGGGCCTTTTTGGACGAGCCGTCCACCTGGACCGGCTTGATCTTGGAAACGTCGGTGATCGCCGTCAGCTTGTCCCAATCTTTCAGGCTGAAATCCGCACAGATGATTTCGCGCACTCGGCCGCTGCGCGCCAAGTCCAGAAGAGCCGCCTTGCCCTGCATGCCCAGGCCGCCCAGAACCGCGATCTTCATTGAGCCTCCGGATTGTGGGTATAACGGATTGGTGACTCGGCAGTTAATCGATATTCAGCGCTTTTGTCAACATGCAAATCGGAAGAGAATGTGCGGATTCACAGTGGCAAAGCATCCGGGATTCTGGTATGCTGGTCGAGAAAAATGAGCAGCGCGACGGGACGGATCGGACACAGTATGGAAGACGGCCGGCAAATCCCCGAGGACCTGAAATCCTGCTTGGACATAATCCGCAGGGCCCTGCGTGAATTCTTTTACGGCATGACGGTCCACGAACTGGCCGTCGAAACCCGGCATGCCCGCGGCGACCTGGAAAACCTTTTTTATGATGGTCGTCTTCGGCGATCTGATCGGGCTGCCGATACTGCCGCCTTATTACTCAATGCGGCTGCTGCCCTACATCCTGCCGACCGTGCAGCGCTGGAAGCGAAGCGCCCTGCGCGAAAAGGACCTCACCGACATGGCCCGCGCGGACTTATAGAAACATCGCGCCGCTCAACGCCCGAAGCTGGAAGTCGGGCGGATCATTGATCTTCGTTACCCTCGGCTGTGGTCTGCTTTTTTTGAGACGGCTTCTAAGCTTAAGCCGCGAAGAGCTCCCCCGCCAGGCGGTTCAACATGGCGGCGCCTTTGACTTCGGTCCTGAAGAGGGGCAGGACCGCCCGCACCCGGTCGCTGAATATCTGCCAGACTTCCTGCATGTGCTCCTGCTGCATGGCGACGCGGTTGTGGACGAACTCCGCTGAATTCTGTACCACCTGCGTTTGCTGGATCACGCCGTTGACGATCACTCCTCCCACAGGGATCCCGAACTCGTGGAACCAGTTGATGAAGCGGGTGATCACGGCGATCGGCAGGCTTTCCGGCAGCGTGACGAAGAAAAATGCCGTGAGCGCGTCGTCGGTGAGAAGGTCCTTGGCCTTGGCCATGCGGTCCTTGAAGCCGAGGAGGTAAAGAGCCTAATCTCTGCGGAGATCTTGAAGGAACGCCATCGGCCTGTCAAGGAGTTAGAGGCTGACGGTCACATAGTAACCCTGCTCGCCACGCTGGATCAGGAGCACGAGGGTGTTTTTGGTTCGAAACCTGACGATGGCCTTATTGAATTCCTCGGTGTTGCTGACGCCGACATCGTCGATCTGGCGGATCACGTCCCCTGCCCGTGCGCCGACCCGCGCCAGGTGGGTGCCGTCCTTGACCTCGGAGATCATCACGCCTTCCTTGGTCACGATCCGAAAATCCTTGCGGTTTTTAAGAGTCAGGTCCTGGACGCGGATGCCGAGGAGGCTCCACGCCAGGCGATCGGCCTGCTCGATGGGGAACAGGCGGGTTTTAATGGCGAACGCCCGGTTCTGGCCGCTGCGCCAGACCTGGGTCTCTATGGTTTCGCCGGCGGTCACGGTCTTTGTGGCAGACAGGTAGTCGTCCAGGTTGGCGATTTTCTTGGCTCCGACGGCAAGCAGGACGTCCCCCTCCCGCAGGCCCGCCTCGCGCGCCGGGCTGTCCGGCTCGACGGATTTGATCATGGCCCCCTTTCTTCCGGGATACTTCAGGTACTGGGCGAGTTTTTCGTCCAGCTCCTGGGCGACGATGCCGATCCAGGCCGGCTTGACCTCGCCGTACTGGATCAGGTCGGCTACGACTTTCTTCGCCTTGCTGATGGGGATGGCAAAACCGATGCCCTGCGCCTTGGCGTAGATGGCGGTGTTGACACCTACCAGATCGCCGTTGATGTTGAGCAGCGGCCCGCCGCTGTTTCCGGGGTTGATGGAGGCGTCGATCTGGATGAAATCGTGGTAGACCCGGTCGTCCGCACGGATGCTGCGGTGCACCGCGCTCACCACCCCGGTGGTGACGGTATGCGAGAAGCCGAAGGGGTTGCCGATGGCGATGACCGTCTCGCCGATCATGAGATCGTCGCTTTCGCCCATGGCGACGGCGGGCAGTTTTTCCCTGGAGTCGATCTTGAGCACCGCCAGGTCCGAGTCCGGGTCGGCCCCGACGATCCGGGCCTCATATTCGCGCCGGTCTTCCAGGACCACCGTGATGGTGCCGGATCTTTGGATGACGTGGGCATTGGTGAGGATGAGGCCCCGGTTGCCGTCGATGACGACCCCCGATCCGAGGCTGGTCTGCTGCTGGCGCTGCTCGAAACGCGGGTCGAAAAAGTCCCTGAAGAATTCGTCGAAGAAGGGGTTGCCGAATCCCGAAAACGGGTTCGCCCGGGCGCGGGTTTCGTAGGCGGAGCTGATGTTGACCACCGCCGGGCTCACCTTGCGCACGGCCCTGACCACGGCGCTCTCGCGCAGGTTGTCCGGGGCGGCAAGGGCCGTGAGGGGCGAAAGCGCGATCAGGATGCCGGCGCACGCCGCCCGGAGGAGCCGGCGGCACGGGTCCGCGCCGTTGCCGCAAAAATTGGGGGTTGGCATTTGCATCGATTTGGGTTACGTTAACAAGATTTTGAAATAAATCGGTCGGGCCGCTGTCAACGCCGGATATGTTTTAACTCGGGGCGCGCCTGGTCACCCGACCGGATGCTGTCACCGGCTGCCATCAGCATCCGACGATCAACTATACACCCCGGAAGGCCCATCAGCAATACTTCCATGAGCACGGATACGATCCAGGAGATTCTGGCGCTGATCGAAAAACCGAGCCGCTATCTCGGTTCGGAAATCAACGCCGTGAAGAAGGACCCACAGAGGGTAAAGCTGCGCTTCGCCCTGGCGTTTCCCGACCTCTATGAAATCGGGACCTCCCACTTCGGGCTGCAGATCCTGTATCACATCCTCAACCGCCGGCCCGAGATCGCGGCCGAGCGCGTCTTCGCCCCGGCGACGGATTTGGAAGACCGGCTGCGGCAGGGGCGGATGCCCCTCTTCTCGCTGGAGTCCCGGACCCCGCTCAACCGGTTCGACATTATCGGTTTCAGCCTGCTCTACGAGCTGAACTACACTAATGTTATCACCATGCTCGCGCTTTCCGGGATCCCGCCGCTTTCCGGCGATCGCGGCCCCGGCGATCCCCTGGTCGTGGCCGGCGGCCCCTGCACCTGCAATCCGGAGCCGGTGGCGGATTTTTTCGACGCGATCGTGGTCGGCGACGGCGAACCGGTGGTGCTCGAACTGGCCCGCACCTGGCTCGAATGGAAGGACGCCGGATCGGGCGAGCGCGAATTGCTTCTGAAAATGTGGTCCGCCATCGAAGGCGTCTACATACCTTCGTTTTTCGAGGCGCGCTACGATGCGGAGGGTTTTCAGACCCTGGCTCCGCGGTTTCCCGGATACGCATCGGTGAAACGGGCCGTCGTGGCCGACCTCGACGCCGCACCGTTTCCGGTGAAGCCGGTCATTCCGTTCGGCAAACCCGTGCACGACCGCCTGCGGCTGGAACTCTCCCGGGGCTGCACCCGCGGGTGCCGGTTCTGCCAGGCGGGAATGATCTACCGCCCGGTGCGGGAGCGCTCTCCGGACAAGCTGCTCGAACTGACGCAGCAGGCCCTGGCCGCCACCGGCTACGAGGACGTTTCGCTCATGTCCCTCAGCACCGGGGACTACGGCTGCATCGTGCCGCTCATGGAGCGGCTGATGGCGCGCTTCGCACCCGAGCGCGTGGCGGTCTCGCTGCCTTCTCTGAGAGCGGGCACGCTGACGCCCGAACTCATGGAGCTGATCCGGCGGGTGCGCAAGACCGGCTTCACCATTGCCCCGGAGGCCGGCAGCCAGCGGCTGCGGGACGCCATCAACAAGAATATCAGCGAGGCGGAGATCATCGACACCGTCCGGGACGCCTTCGAGTGCGGCTGGCAGCTGATCAAACTCTATTTCATGGTCGGGCTGCCCACCGAAACCGAGGAGGATCTCGCAGCGCTGGTGGAGTTGGTGCTCAAGCTCTCCCGCATGAAAGGGCCGGCGCGCCGTCGGGGCCAGATCAACGTCAGCCTGGCCACCTTCATCCCCAAGCCCCACACGCCTTTTCAGTGGGCGGCCCAGATCGGGCTGCCCGAGTCCCGGCGGCGGCTGCACTGGATCCAGGACCGACTCAAGCGTCCCGGGATTCAGTTCAAGTGGCAGAACCCGGAGATGAGCCTGCTCGAAGGGGTATGGGCACGCGGGGACCGCCGGCTCGGCCGTGCGCTTTTGGCCGCCCACCGCCGCGGGTGCCGCTTCGACGGCTGGAGCGATAAGTTCAATTTTGCGGCCTGGATGGAGGCCTTTGAGGAGACCGGCGTCGACCCGGCCTTTTACACCAGCCGGGCCCGCCGCCTGGACGAACCCCTGCCGTGGGACCCCATCGACACGCGGGTGTCCGGGGAGTTCCTGAAATCGGAGTGGGCGAAGACCCTCGGCGCAAGCGCGACGCCCGACTGCCGCGGGGGCGATTGCCAGGCCTGCGGGGTCTGCGATTTTCAAAGGATCGCTCCCCGGGTGCACCGCGGCCCGCTGGCGGCCGCACCGCCGGCATCGGCCCCGGCTGCGGCGGCAGTCTACAAGCAAATTCAGGTATCCTATGAAAAGATCGGCCTGGCGCGGTTTTTCGGCCATCTCGAGCTGGTGAACATTTTCCTCAGGGCCCTGCGGCGCGCTCGCATTCCGGTCAAGTTTTCCGAGGGGTTCCACCCCAAGCCGAAAGTCTCCTTCGACAACCCGCTGCCCACGGGCGTCGAAAGCGAGGACGAGCGCATGGTTCTGACCGTGCCGCGGGATGTCGCGGCCGACGCGCTGCGGGAAGGGCTGAACGCCGAGCTTCCGGAGGGGTTGCGGGTGCGCGCCTGCAGCGAGGAGCTCGCCCGGCCGCGGACCTCCTGCGCCTATCGGGTCAGCTTCGCTGCGCCGCTTGCGAACCCGGTGCGGTTTTGCACGAGCGGGATCGATGCGGACCGGAGCATTCTGGTTTCCTCGTCGAAGGGGAAGTTGAAAAAATTCGTGTTAAAGGATATTCTGATAAACATACGTCAGCCGGATCCCATGACCGTCGAGATGACCTTGTGCGGCGAGCCGGGAAAGACGGTGCGGCCGGCCGAGATCCTCAAGCAGGTTTTTGGAATCCCGGAAGCCGATGTGCGCAACGCCCTGGTCCGCAAGTTGCACGAGCCGGAAGCGTGAGGCCGCATGCCCAGTGAAACCGCCAGTGAGTGTGGTAAGATGTACAAGCAGCTCATCATCAATGTGACCGAGCACGAGACCCGCGTAGCACTGCTCGAGGACGGCACCATCGTCGAGCTCCACGTGGACCGCGGGGATGATTCCGACATCGCCGGGAACATATATAAAGGTCGGGTGCTGAGGGTCCTGCCAGGCATGCAGGCGGCCTTCGTCGACATCGGGTTGAGCCAGGCGGCGTTCATCTATGTCGATGATGTGACCAACAACAACTTCAAGGACATCGAGCGCCTGCTTGCCATGGGCGCCGAGGAGGGCGAGAGCCCGGCGGACGAGGAGGCGCTGCCGTCGGCGCCCGCGCGCGAACGGGGCCTGCTGATCGAGGAGCTGCTGGTGGAGGGCCAGGAGGTGCTGGTGCAGGCGGCCAAATCGCCCATTGGCACCAAGGGCGCGCGCATTTCCTCCCACGTTTCCATCCCCGGCCGGTTTTTGGTGCTGATGCCCTCTTCCCGCCACATCGGCATCTCCCGACGCATCGAGGACGAGGCGGAGCGGCAGCGGCTCAAGCAGATGGTGCACGAGCTTCGCAAGGACGATTTCGGCTATATCGTCCGCACCGCGGCCGAAGGCGAAAGCGAGGAGCGGATCACCTACGAGATGGGCTTCCTCACAAACCTCTGGGAGAACATCCAGCGCAAGTTCGAGACCGCGCCGGCGCCCTCCCTGGTCTACCAGGACTTGTCCATCAGCCTGCGGGCCGTGCGCGATCTGCTCATCCACGAGGCTGAAAAACTTGTCATCGATTCGAAACCCACCTACGAGTCGGTGCTCTCCTTCCTCGACACCTACATGCCGAGCCTCAAGGAGAACATCATCCTGTTTGACGGACCGGAGCCGGTCTTCGACGCCTACAACCTCGAAGCCGACATCTCCCGGGCCCTGAAGCGCAAGGTGTGGTTAAAATCCGGGGGCTATATCCTGATCGAGCACACCGAGGCCCTCACGGCCATAGACGTCAACACCGGCCGCTACGTGGGCAAGCACAACCTCGAGGAGACCATCCTGAAGACGAACCTGGAGGCGGTCAAGGAAATCGCCTATCAGATCCGGCTGCGGGACATCGGCGGGATCATCGTCATCGACTTCATCGACATGGAGAAAAAGCCGAACCAGGAGCGGGTCTTCAGCGCCTTCAAGGAGGCCCTCAAGCGGGACAAGGTCAAGAACCACGTGCTGCCCATGTCCGAGATGGGCCTGATCCAGATGACCCGCAAACGCACCCGGGAGCCGCTGACCCGCAACCTGTGCGAGCCCTGTTTCTACTGCGAGGGCGAGGGCTATATCATCTCCCGGCAGTCGGTCTGTTACATGGTCTACCGCGAGATCCTGCGCAACGGCCGCGATGTGTTCGGAGAGCGCGTGGCGATCCGCGTGAACCCCCAGGTGGCCCAATTCCTGCACCGCGAAGAGAACAACCTCGTGACAAACCTCGAGCGCGATCTGGGCAAGCAGATCGTCATCTACCCGGAGCCCCAGTTTCACCGGGAGCAGTTCGACATTTTCGAAATCAAGGACAACTGACCCGCCTTCCCGGCCGCCTTTGCGCTTATATCTTGACATAACTCGATCCATGTGATTTATTCGCTCGGTTATGAATGCGCCTTTGGCCGGGCTGCCGTCGACGGGGGCGGCCGCCGGAAGGCCGCGAAAAAACCGTGGCGGGGTTCACCCTCTGCGAATTCACGTGTCGGGCGTTGTTTCGGCTGAATCGACGCCTGCGACCCGAAGAAGCGAAAAGGAACGACAGCGATGAAACGACCATTTCAACCCAGCCGACTCAAACGAGTCAGGAACCATGGATTCCGCAAACGCATGTCCACCAAGGCAGGCCGGAATGTTTTGAGCCGCCGTCGGGCCAAGGGTCGAGCCCGCCTGGCGGGCTAAGCTTGCGGCGGTGTGCATTCGGGCGGGCACGCGGCCCGCTAACCGTTTTGCCGGGGTTGGCGATCGTTTGAGATTTTTTTTTAAAAAGGCCGATCGGATTTTAAAACGTTCTGAATTTGTTGAATTATCTGAAATCGGCCGGAAGGTGCACGGCGAGCTTTTTCTGGCCCTGGTGGCACCTGGCCGCAGCGACCGGTGGCGGCTGGGGGTGACGGTCAGCCGCAGGGTCGGCGGGGCCGTTCAGCGCACCCGGATCAAGCGCCTGGTGCGGGAGTATTTCCGCCGGCACCGGCATCTGTTGAAAGGCCGATTCGACATCAACGTGATTGCCAAACCAGCGGCGGCCGACCAACCCAATCCCGCCGTGAACCTGGCGCTGCAGGAACTCTTCGAGAAAGTGTCGAAACAAATTGACCGGTGAACGCCTTTTGAAGATTGCGCTGCAGACGCTCATCCGGGCGTATCAACTCACGCTGTCCCCGGTCCTGGGCCCCTCATGCCGGTTCCACCCCTCCTGTTCGGAATATGCCCATCAAGCGATCGTGCGCCATGGTCCGGCCCGGGGAACATGGTACGCCATAAAGCGGCTGTTGCGTTGTCACCCTTTCCATCCCGGCGGGGTGGACCCAATCCCTTGAATCGCGGGCGAGGACCGGTTGCGGGTCCGCTGTGTTCACCTGCCCGTTTTTGAAGCGGGGCTGAGAATAATTTAACGATTGTCAGGAGATCGACATGGATCAAATGCGTTTGATGATAGCTCTCGTCCTTTCTTTTGTCGTGTTCTTGGGGTGGAACTATTTTTTCGGACAGGAGGCGAAGCTTCCCCCAGCCTCGCCGCCGCAACAGGCCGCCAAGCCGGAAACGATTCAAGCGCCCGCCCTCGCCGTTGCGGCAAAGCCCGCAGCCGAGGGCACCGCGGCGGTCGTCGGTACGGGTAAACCCGCGCGGCGTCTCACCGTGGAAACCCCGCTTTACACCGTCGGATTGTCCGAAAAGGGTGCGGTCATCAACAGCTTTGTCCTCAAAGACTACCACGAAGGCGTCGAAAAGGACTCACCCCTTCTGAACCTCTTCCCCATCGACGGGTCCGTCGGCTCCCTCGATGTGGGGATCAAGGGCATCCCCGGCCTCGCGAACGCCGTCTATCAGGCAGGGGTTGCCGACGAACGCATCAGTCTCACGCAGGGCACGCGCGAAATCGTATTCAACCTCAAGCTGGCCAACGGCCTGCAGGTGGAGAAAGTCTATCGTTTTTCCGCCGATTCATACGTCATGGGCTTCGATGTGCGGGTCTATAACGGCAGCGAGCAGCCTGTAAGCGAGGGCCTGGCCATCGCTTTGCGCGAGGCCTACCCCGGCAAGAGAAACTCCAACATCTTCGAGGGGCCGAGCGCCCTGATCAACAATTCGCTGGAAACGATTGAAATCAGTGACATTGCCAAGAAGAACACGCTGACCGGCAAAATCGTATGGGTGGCCCTGCAGAGCCGCTATTTCATGACCGGTCTGATCCCGCTCAAGGAAGGGGACGCCTCCCTGCGGCTGGCCGAGCTGCCCGGCAACGTGGTGGAAGCCCGGTACGAATCGCCCGAGCTGGTGTTGGCTCCCGACAGCCGCCAGAGCTTCGAATACTTGCTCTTCTTCGGCCCCAAGAGTATGAACGCGGTCATGCCGGCCGGCCACCAGCTCGAGAAAGTCGTTGATTTCGGCATGTTCGACATCCTGGCCAAGCCCTGTCTGTGGCTGCTAAACTACATCCACGGGGTCGTCCCCAACTACGGGGTAGCCATCATCATCCTCACGGTTTTCAGCAAAATCATCCTCTGGCCGCTCGGGACCAAAAGCTACAAATCCATGAGCCAGATGAAAAAGCTGCAGCCGCTGATCCAGGAGATCCGCGATAAATACAAGAACGACCGTAAAAAGATGAACGAGGAGGTCATGCGGCTGCACAAGACCTACAGCATCAACCCTGTCGGCGGCTGTCTGCCCATGATCCTGCAGATCCCGGTTTTTTTCGCACTGTACCGCATGCTCGACCAGGCGATCGAACTGCGCCACGCGCACTTCCTCTGGTGGATCAACGACCTGTCCGCCCCGGACCGGCTGTTTCATTTCGATTTCTCGATCCCTTTCATGGATCCGCCCTTCGGGATTCCCGTCTTGACGCTGGTCATGGGAGCCACCATGTTCTGGCAGCAGAAAATGTCGCCGCCCGCCGGTGACCCGGCCCAGGCCAAGATGATGCTGCTGATGCCGGTGGTCTTTACATTCATTTTCATTAACTTTTCCGCCGGCTTAGTCCTGTACTGGTTGGTCAACAACGTGCTTTCGATCGCTCAGCAGTCCTACATTCAAAAGAAATATGCCTGATGCCGAGGTCCGCGCTAGCGGAATTTCTTGATGGATGATTCCTCCACCATTGCCGCTATCGCAACGCCAGCCGGAAGCGGCGGCATCAGCATCATCCGGGTTTCGGGACCCAACGCGGTCCCCATTGCCGCCGCCCTGTTTCAGCCTTGCGCCGGCGGGTCGGGAAACCGGCCCGCCGGGCCGCCCTTCGAGTCCCACCGCCTGTACTACGGGCATATAGTCGACCCCGCGAACGGCCGCACCCTCGACGAGATTCTGCTCTCCGTAATGAAAGCGCCCAGGTCCTACACCCGTGAAGACGTGGTGGAGATCAATGCTCATGGCGGGCCGGTTGCGGTGCGATCCATCCTGGAGGCGGTGCTGCGCCAGGGGGCGCGGCTGGCCGAGCCGGGGGAGTTCACCCGCCGGGCGTTTCTAAATGGGCGCATCGATCTGACCCAGGCCGAGGCCGTAGCGGACCTCATCAACGCCCGCTCCGAACGCAGCCTGGAGTCGGCCGCCACCCAGCTGGAAGGGGGCCTGCGGCGGGAGGTGCAGACAATTCGGAGCTTCTGCCTCGATCTGCTGGTGCGCCTCGCGGCCGGGATAGATTTCCCCGATGACGTGGGCGAGCTCATCGATATCCCGGAGACCGTTGCCGGACTTCAAGAGCGGATGGTGATGCCGCTTAAGCGGCTGATCCGCAACCACGTGCAGGGCCGCGTCATTCATGAAGGCTTGAAGGTGGCCATCGTGGGGCGGCCCAACGTCGGCAAATCAAGCCTCATGAACCGTCTGCTCGCCCGGGATCGTGCGATCGTGACGCCTTACCCTGGCACCACCCGGGATGTGATCGAGGACACCCTGATGGTTCAAGGGGTCCCGGTGATGCTGAGCGATACGGCCGGGTTGCACGCAAGCCCCGACCCCATCGAAACACTCGGCATGGAGAGGACGCTTGCGAACTGCGGGAGCGCCGACCTGGTGCTCTTTGTGCTCGAAGCCCATCGGCCTCTGGGCGGGGAGGACTTGCGGGTCTATGAACGGATTTGTGCAAGGCCGTTGCTGATTGTGTTGAACAAGATCGATCTGCTGGACGGATCGGCCCCGAAAGCCGAGGTCCCGGATGACTGGTCGCGGGCGCCTTGTGTGCGGATATCCGCCCTGAGCGGCCAGGGGGTGGAGGAATTGTTGGAGCTGCTCATCCAGGCGGCTACGGGTGCGAGCGGGCTGGAGGTGGCCGGCGCGGTGATTCCCAACCTGCGCCAGAAAGAGCTGCTGGAGCTTAGCCTGGAATCCGCTACAGCGGCTGCGAGCGACCTCGTCAACGGCTTTCCTCCCGAACTGGCAGGCATTCATCTCAGCCGGGCGGAGGCAAGCCTCGGGGAGATCCTGGGTACTACCGTGAAAGCGGATATCCTTGATGCCATTTTCAGCCGCTTCTGCATCGGTAAATAGGATCGCGGTGAGCCGTAGACGGCTTCGCCCGCATCGTTAGGCTCCACCCGCTGCGCTGGCGGATTCAGGCTACCTTTATATTTAGGTGGCGGGTCGGAGAAGAACCAAGGGGTGCGCCGCTGATCTTGACGGAGGAATGTTTCACGTGAAACATTAAGGCTTGACCCCCAGGTATGGATGACAATTGTTTCACGTGGAACATTAACATATGGAATATGCCGTGGGCCGTTCGCCGGTCAGGCCCGGAAAACCATATCCAGCCGGCCGGGCAACAGTCCGGCCCTTATAGCAGGTGAGCCATGGATTTCGACTTTACACCCTACTTCGAAAAATATGAAAAACTCGTGACGGTATCGGACGCGGCCTTCAACCGCGTGAAAGACGCCCACGCGGACTGCGTGACGTGCACGGCCGGCTGCGCCGACTGCTGCCATGCGGTCTTCGATCTGACCCTGATCGAGGCCCTATACATCAACCACCGTTACCACCAGAAATTTCAGGAGGCCGAAAAGACCGAACTCGAGGAAAGGGCCAACCGGGCCGACCGCCAGATAGCCAAGATCAAGCGCTGGGCGCATCAGGAACTGATGGCCGGCAAACCCGAAGCCGAGATCCTGGCCGAGTTGGCGCGCGAGCGCGTGCGCTGCCCGCTGTTAAACACGCAAGAGCTTTGCGACCTCTACGATAACCGCCCATTGACCTGCCGTTTTTACGGAATTCCGACCGCCATCGGCGGTGCCGGGCGAACGTGCGGGAAATCCGGCTTCAAAGAAGGCGAACGATACCCCACCGTCAACCTGGACAGCATCCACGCGCGCCTGCAGGAGATCAGCGCCGAGCTTGTTCGGGACCTCAAGTCCCGGTTCGTCGGGCTGGCGGACATGCTGGTCCCCCTGTCCACCGCACTGGTTACGGCTTATGACGACATCTACCTGGGGCTGAAGGAAGCGCCGCCCGAGGAGCCGCCGCCGAAACGGCGACGGTCGAGGAGGCCGTGATGGGCGAGTATTCAAACGAAGAGGCCGAACGCCGCAAGAAGGCGGTCTTTGAAAGCATGTCGCCGCGGCGGCAGAAGCACATTCTGAAAAAGGGTTTCGACAAGTGGGATCCTTTCCAGGAGCCGAAGGATCCCATCGACATCCGCACGGATAAAACCAAGCGCACCACCCAGCAGCTGGTGCGGGAATTCCTGCAGGCGCGCAGCGGGGAAGCCCAAAACAACTCCTACAACCGCGGCGTCCTGGAGATGGCGATGGGTCTCGTCAACGAGGAGGACCGCTTCCGGGGCATGTACGACTTCGCGCTCTGGCACCGCGACCTGCTAAACCGCGAAGGCCTGGAATGACACCCGACCGGCGGCCGCCCGCGGCGCGGCCCCCGGAACCGGTTCTATCCGCTTGACCCTCCCACGTCTTTCCGATTTATGCCTCGACTATTTTAAAAATGCATCTGACGGTCGCCGGCGGCGTGGCCCGCCTCTGAAAAATGCCCACAACCTGCCGCGGTTGCTCCGCATTTACATCGGCGTGCGCCCTGCCCTCGGCTGCGATCTGCTATTCTTGAGATGATTATAGTCTGCTGCGCCGCGTAGAGCCGGTCCACACTTCACTCCTGGGGGGCTGTCATGCAGAAAAGTGGCACCGGTGGCCTTTTTCTTCGCCTGCCTGAACATCGGGAGCATCCAGCTGTCGATGATGTTCCAATTGGACTCGGCGCTCGGCGGCGTCATTCAAGGCGCCCTGGTGCTGGCAACCCTCGGGATGCACGGCTGGCGGCGGATCAGACAAACGCAGGTTTAGCAGGGTGTTGAAACACAAGCAGCAGGGCGTAAGCCTTGGCGTGTCGTGATTTGGAAAGCGCGGTCTGCGGCGGCCTGCTGGTGGGGCTTGCCGGCGCCACCTTTGCGCTCCGCACCAAGCCCGGCCGGGGGCGGCCCCAGGGTGCGGAGGGCACCGGCTGGATCGCGCTCGCCCTGGTCATCTTCGGCGGTGGCACCCGCTCAAGGCGGCGGGCGGCGCCTGCCTGTTCTCGTTTCTGCGGCTGATGGGCATTTACTTCCAGGGGTGGCTGCCCACCGTCCCAGCCAAGGTGTTTCAAGCGGCCCCCTTCCCTTTGATGATTTTCACCCTGCTCATCATGTCAATGGCCCAAAACGAATCCGTCCGGCGCTGGCCGGCACGGCGCGGGCGGGCCGCGCCGCTGCTGCGCTTTTTATCGGGAACGGCGCCGGCGGCGCTGGGCAGGCCCTTTCGGCCGGATTGAACAGAGGCCGCACGGGAAAAAGTCCGCTTGACATTCCATGGCCAAATGGCTAAAGTATATTAGCAACATGACTATATGACATGAAAGGAAGGGCGCCATGTTCGGCCAGTCCATAGGTATTCAGGCAGGTAAATTGGAAGATCTGATCGAAACCCTGAAAAAGGGCTTGCCGGTCAGCTCGCTCAATAAGCTGTGCAAACACATGGGAGTGCCCGAAAGCAGGCTCGCCAC
>JACRCN010000018.1 GCA_016219005.1 Deltaproteobacteria bacterium | reverse complement strand
TAGGCCAGGATGCCAATGGGCTTCAGGTCATGCTGCCGAAGCCTTCCGGCAAATCGATCTCCGGCATCCAGCGCGACGGGGTATCGGTCGGCTCCGTTTCCAAGGTCGTCAAAGGCCAGGATTACGCAGTTTTCACTGCAACCGCTGGAAATTACGTGGTTACGTTTACCGGCGGCCCTTAGCCTCCAATGGCGCTAAGCGGATGATTGAACGCTTTGAACCATTGCTCGAATGTCGGCAATAGGAGTTTCCAGGTGCAGAGCACAACCGGCGCTCAAGACATCGACTCCGGCTTTAAGACAGCGCTCGGACTGCCGCCGCACCTCTTCGGGTTCTCCTTTTTGGAGAACAGAGCATGGCACAAATCCGATCAGGGCAATTTTTTCCTTAAAGATATGACGCGGCAGAAATGTCGGCCTTCTCATCGAAGCTCAACCCGCTGACGCCGATTCCTGCGATGTGCGGCCGGTGGCCAGTGATTTTACCGCAGATATGCAGGATCGATGGGCCTTTTAGAGCCAAAAACAGCTTGCGATGGTAGGGGGAAACGAACCTGGCATAATGATCCGGCGAGATTAGATCCCCTGATGCCATGGGGGCGGCCGCCTGTACTACGTGTGCGCCGGCTGCAAACTGTGCCTCCACCAATCCGGGCAGGATCAGCAGATCCATCGCAAGGAAGAGGAAGAGACGCGCGACGGTCTGACCTATTCCTTAACACCTTCTCCCACAGTCTCGTGGCGCTGCAGCTTATCGATCATGTCATCACTGGGATGGGGGAGAAGAAAACCATAGATTTGATTCCGGTTGAGTCCAAAACGGCCGCGCAGCGGTTGCCGTATCCTCAGGAGCGGTGAAAGTGGCCATGTCGCCGAGCATGACCTCGAAGCCGGTGTGGTCGCTACGCACCCACGGGGCATAGTTTGAGCGGGCCAGGATGACGACCCGCACTTCAAGTTTGCTCGCCTCTTCCTCGATCACCAATATACCGAGGTTGTAGCCGTTGCGGTTCAGGCTGCGATAATACCGTTGGGTGTTGATAACCCCCTGTGCCAAATCCGCCCATGCGCCCGCTGCCACCTGCGGCAAAGAGGTCACCTGCGGCAGGATGCCCCAGATTTCGAAAAAACCCTCCGGTGCAAACGCCGCCACCCACTCCCAGGCACCCGTGGCTCCGATATACCTCTGGCTATGCTCTTTCTCGCGTTGCAGGTAATCGGATAGAAGAAGACTGCCGGTTTCCATGAAGTGTTTCAAGGCGCGTTCTTTCAGAAACCGCTGATGGTTGGAAGCGATTCGATCCGCCTGGATTTGAAAGTGCGGATGCAGGAGCGACCCGCCGGCGGAGGGAAGGTGGTTCTGGGTGATGGCCATGTAAACGGCCTCAGGGTCTTGGACGAGCACGCGTCGAAGGTATTCCGCGCAGTTGAAAAAGCTGTTGGTGTAGGAATTCACTGACGCTGTCCCGATCTCCACGAAGTGCCGGTCGTCGAACAGACTCACCGCGGAATGGGCGCCATATGGGAACAGGTTTGGAAACAGGACTGACGCGCCTCTGATCATCCGACCGGATGCTTCATAAGTCTTCAATAGCTGGGGTGTCTTGGCGGGGAGATTGATCGAGCAGAAAGGGCAATACGCGGTATCCCCGGCAAACGGCGGCGGATCCGGAAACGAATCCGTTGCCGCTTCGCGTTCTCCCGCCCGGCTGAAGGCGATGCGGCTGGTGCGCCCGGTGATCGGGTTGACCCGGATTTCAATGGTTGCTTCGACCTGCCCGCCCGGGGGCTGCGCAAACCGAGCGCGAACGGTTTCCTTTTCAAACCGGATCACTGGAACCGCCTCCCTCAACCACATGCCTTCGGCTTGGCTCCGACATCAGAGCCTGCCGTAAGGCGATCACGGGTAAACTTATTTAGGCTCTTTCAGATAATTCACCTCCCCCCTCGTTTAATCAGCATGTAAGCGCCCGCTAAAATAAGAATGAGCGGCCACCACTGACGAAAGAGAGGCCCGACGTGCGGGATCATGCCGAAATTCGACAGCAGAAAAAGAGCCCCCAAGACAATTAAGACCAGAGCAAGAAAATTCGATCGCATAGCTTGTATTCCCTTCAGCTTTTTCTCAGGCAAACATATGCCACAAAAGATATCGATTCAAGAACATTCGCCGCATAATGCGATCGCACTATCATCACCACCCATCGAGCTCTCAACCTCCATTCCTTGTCCCGGTGGGAGCGCCATCTTGCCGCGGATGGTATCGCGGCTGGAAGCCGCATCCACAAGCGCGATATTTCATTATTGATAGGACGGCGCAGCATGCCGTAACCTGCTCTTTAAGGAAATGGTACATGGGCGGGTGGTTGTTTTTTGCATAATTGACCGGCAGGACTTTCTTGACTACAATGAGGCTGCCCTTGCGATACCGTGCCGTGGCTCAGTGCCGTTAACCTTGTTGTATCTGTCGCCCTCTTTTCAACACTGACCCCTCTCTTCATGCACCGCAGGCCCTTAAAATGGCGGCTTCCCGCAAACCAGTGAAAGCCAGGTTCAGGTGGATCGCGCTGCCGCTCATGGCAGCCGTATGCATTGCAGCAGCAAGCCGTTCATTATCCAGCATGAATACCCCGGGCATGGGGGCGGCTGCGGAGCTTTTCCTCGGGCGCCTGCAGGGAGCCCTCATGGAGTTTTCCGAAACTCCCATCCGAACTCAGGCATCCGGTCAGACGGTCTTTTTCGATTCAACCGATCTGCCCACGGCCGCCGGGAACCTGGCGTTTGCAGGGCACATCACCCTTGACCCCGCAGGCCAGGCATTCGTTGGTGTTCTGGAGCGCTTTTCCATCAGGGGACGCGTCAAGGTGGATCTGAAACAACCAGCCCGGATCCGCTGTACGCCGGACGGGACCCTGTCGGTTGAAGGCTTCGAGGCCGACGGCCCCCATGGCCACATCTCCGCCAACGGTTCAATCTCCCGTGAGGACAAATTCAACGTTGTCTTCCGATTGGAGGGTGCCGATCTGCACGCCTTCATCCCCTCTTGGGTGCCGGCGTCTATAGGGACCTTGGACTCCGAGCTCACCCTGCAAGGTGACTGGCAGGGCCTCCTTTCGCATACCGGCGTCACGGTCGATGTCACCCTAAGCGGTGGAAGACTTCGGACGGAGTGGGGCATCCCGCCCATGGAATCACTCGATGTCAAAGCCCGTCTGGAACGGCGCAGCCTCGAGATCCGGTCTTTCGAAGGTCTTCTGGGCGGAGCCCCTTTTCGGGTGACGGGCCGCATCGAGAACCCGGGGACCCTGTCTGAAAACGGGCGGGTCGACCTGTCGCTCCACGGAGACAACCTCCTGCTGCTCCGCAGCGAGGAGATTCGGCTACGCGCCGCCGCCGATCTCCGGTTGGCTGGACCCTTTTCGCGACCCGAGCTCAGCGGCATGCTCTTCACTACAGACGGTCGTTATGAGAAGAACTTCGAGCTGCTGGGAGGGGTCAGGGGCGTCGCCCCAAAGAGTTCGGCATCGTTCCTTGAGCTTTTATCGATCCGCTCGCAGGCGTTCCAGGACGTGGTTTTTGATGTTACAGTCACCGGAACAATGCCCTTCGATATAAGGAACAACCGGGTTCGAACCGCCGCACGTCCGAAGCTGCGCTTAACCGGTACCGGCGAGAAGCCGATCCTGACCGGAAGGGTATTCTTCAATGCGAGCACCCTCTATCTGCCTGGGGGGCGGATGCAATTCGACCCCGGCACGGTTCGATTCCAGCCACCGGACCCCAACCGGCCCTTGCTGGAGTTCAACGGCCGTGGGCGACTTCAGGGGTATGACGTTGTTGCCGTGGTGGAAGGCCCATACGATCAGCCGACGGTAACTCTGTCTTCATCGCCGGTCCTTGCGAATGAAGAACTGCTGCTGTTGGTGCTGAGCGGCCAGCCCCCAAAAACGCGCAGGGCTATGGATTCTGAGAAATCGCGCAATCTCGATGTGGCCTTCTTCCTGGGGAAGGACATGATGTCGCGGATCGAAGGTCCCGGGTCCAATACCTCAGCCCAATCCGTCATGGACCGCTTCGAGGTGGATGTCGGTCGCAATATCACCCCGTCCGGGGACGAAACCGTTCGCGTCTTGTTCCGAGTAGCGAACGACCTTTTCCGTGAGGGCGACACGCTGTCTCTGTCCGGTGAAAAAGACAGCTACGGATACTATAATGGCGGAGTGAGAATTGCTTTCCGTTTTCGATAAGGCCTGTGCGAGAAGGTCACGGTTTCTTTGCCGTCTGACTCTGGCGGTTGCCGGGCTGGCTTTATTGAATTTCCAGATGACGGCGGTTGTGGCGCGTCCTGAGCCAGGCCGGATAGAACTGGTGTTCGAAGGGAACGCCTCCAAGAGTGAAACAATCCTTCGTAAAGCGGCTGCGGATGAACTTGCCGGTTTTGAGCAAAGAGGGCAGCGGCGAGCGGACATGGACGACGCCGCCTTCCAGATGGAATCGGTCTACTGGAAGGACGGCTACGCCTTTGCCAAAGTAGACTACGACATATCGCAAACCGCAGATTCTACTACGGTCGTGTTTAAGATCGAGGAGGGTCCGCGGGTGCTGGTGGACAAGCTCTCCATAACCGGCAACCGGGCCGTGGATCGCGCCACCATCGAGTCGCTCCTTCGAGGAGACCGTCTCACGCTTTTCGGTGAAACCGGCTACCCCTTTGTGAGATCAGGCATCGAATCGGCGATCGAATCGGTTCGGGATCTCTACCTGGGCCTCGGCTTCCTGGACCTCGTGGTCCACGGCCCCCAATACGTCTTTCAGCAGGATCGCACGCGGGTGGATATCGCAATCCAAATCGATGAAGGGGCCCGCTACCGGGTTCGCCGCGTGACCTTCAGCGGCGATATTCCCGCCGATTCGAAAAATGCATTGGACGGTCTATCCCGGGAGATGGTTGACCAGCCTTACACGCGGAGGCTGGATCTGGTGGTCAAGGCGCGCGCAGGGGAAATCTTCGGCAGCCTGGGATATCCCGAAGCTGCCATTGATGTACATAATCGGTTGCCGGCGGGTCCCGGCCCCGTTGATCTGGACGTGGACATCGTGAAGGGTCCGCTGGTCACGATTCAAGATGTCCGCATCCTGGGGGCGGATCAAACCCGTGAGGAATTCATCCGCAAGCGGTTAAAACTAAAGCCCGGCGACCACTACAACCTGGCGCTCGAAAGGGAGAGTTCTTCGGAGCTTTTCAAATCGGGTGTGTTCAGCAAATGCGATATCGAGCTGGAGAACACCGGGGACCCGGGTCAAAGGGTCCTCGTGGTGAAGGTGGAGGAGACTCAATCTCAGGAAGTTTACGTGGAGCCGGGATGGGGTTCGTACGAACAGCTGATGATGAAGGTCGGCTACCGCCACAAGAACCTTTTTGGATCTGCGCTCTCGTGGGACACGAGGTTGTCCGGTTCGCGCAAAGCCCGGGGAGTTTCCAGCACGCTTGCAGACCCGTGGTTCCTCGACACGAACCTCAGAGCCGATCTCACCGGGTTTGCCGACCACCGGGAGGAGCCCGCCTTTACCCGCAGGGATTACGGCGCCAGCTTTTTTCTGACCAAGGAACTGAATCCCGCCATCAACCTCACCGGTGGCTATACCCTGCGGAACACAAGGCTCTCCGACCTGGGCACCACGGTGCAGGAAGAGGAATTTCAGCAGAACTACGATCTCTCAAGCATAAAACTGCAGGTTACCTACGACACCCGCAACGACCTGTTTTTTCCGACCAGCGGGCAGAAGGCCTTCACTGCAGTCGAGCAGGCGGAAAGCTGGCTGGGGGGAGATGTCAACTTCACCCGGCTCACGCTGGGCTCGCGCGTATTCCTCCGCATCGCAGACGCCACCGTCCTGGGCCTGCGATACGACACCGGTCTGATCATTCCGGGCCGCGAGGACCTGACGGTGCCGCCAGCCGAGCGGTTTTTCAACGGCGGCGAGAACACCGTACGCAGCTTCAAGGAGTTCAAACTCGGCCCGCGCGACACCTCGGGCAAGCCCACGGGGGGGCTCGGCTACAATGTTTTCAGCGCGGAGCTTCGCCAGAGGTTGATCGGTAACTTTACCGGCACCATTTTCGGTGACCTTGGAAACGTGTCTCCCAACCGTACCCGGTCTGCCGAAGGGGAGTCGCCGTATCGAAACCGCGAGCAGATCATATCCGACACGCTGAGCGACTTCTTCCGGGGACTCCGGCCGGCAGTCGGTTGCGGGCTGCAGTACCAGTTGCCAATCGGAGCGGCGCGCGTGGATGTCGGGTTTAATCCGGACCGTGAGAAGAGTCGAAACGAAGACCTGTACGTGGTTCATTTCAGCGTTGGCATGGCTTTTTAACACGGGTGGCGCAAATCGCGCATCGGGTCATCGCCGCAGCAGACTCGAAACTCCACCTTTGGGATGGAACAGGGTGGCGCTGGACTATCAGTCGTTGCAGTTGGCGCTGGCGTGGACAGATTCGAAAAATTCAGGGCAGATCCGTAACAGTTGACACCAATGCTGGTATTTCCCACCTTTTGACCGGATTAAAAGGGCGGTGATAGATGCTGAAAGATTCTTCCACGACCCCCGTTCTCCATCCCGACCGTCTTATAATCTGAAGGTGGCCAGTTTCCCCTCTTTTTAGCTGGCCATCTCTTTTTTTGCCTGATGTATTCCGCCCACACCATCAAGGTTTGGGCTCGTCAGGAACCTCCCAATAGATATTCACTTCGCGCCTCCCCCAAGATCGCGCTGCCTTGACATCATTCCCCATGTAAATGTCAATTCGCTTTTTCCAACTCGCAGGCATTCTGTCCAGCACAACATATTCGTTACGGAGCCCATCGATTTTAACCTTTGTTCCCCGAGCTAGACCAAGAGATACCAGATCGGAAGACACCGCTATTGCATTCATGCCTGGTGTAATCCTATCACCCCATGCTCCGACATTTGGATTCTCCCGTCCTTGCTTCGGAAGCGAATTGAAGGCTGTCGCTGTGACAAGCATGCTTTGCTGCTTTTCTTGCGGAATCTTCTGGAGAGCTGAACAAGAGGTTAAAAGTGAAATGCCGAGAAGAAAAACCGAAGCAACGAATAGACGCGAATACATCGTCACTTATCCATTAATTTTATCCCGAAGCTGCCGTGAGCACCTGAACGTCGCCACCCTCCTCGGCCGCAGCATCATACTATCCCCCGTCGCCGGATTCCGCCCTCTCCTCTCCTGCTTGTCATTAACACAAAATTTTCCGAATCCACTGATCAGGACGTCCTCGCCCGATTGAAGGGTTGATTTAAAAATTTCGAGGAGGGTTTCGACCAGTTCGACGGTTTGATTGAGAGGATATCCGTTTTCCTTGGCAAGCGTCTTGATAAGATCGTCTTTGGTGAGGGACATTCGCGGGAATCCTTTTAAGCTGGGACGGGAGCTGCGCGATGTTAATCGATATGGTGACGGCGAACTCGAAACAACATCATCATCGAGCGTCATCCGTATCATGGACGCTGTGGTCCTATTGCCGATTGTCTTCTTCCACGCACGCATTAAGTCGGTCCTGGAAATCCGGAATGGCAGCGGCAATGCGTACCCAGGCCGGCAACATCGGAATGCCCACAGGGTCGGCTACGAATTCGGAAATGGCGCAGCGCAGTGAACTTACGAACGCTTCCACGGCATCAATCTCCTCATGACGATCATAAGCCAATCCATTGATCAGAGAGAGGCCGTGATACTTTTCGACGGCTACTTGCGCCTCCTGCATATATGCGGTCAGCATCGTTCGGAAGAAGGCATCGCTCATGACGATGCCATCCTGCGATAGGAACCGAAACAAGGCCTTGGCAATGTCGCAGGCCATGCGAATCAAGCCTTCATCGGGCCGGTCCTTCTCCAGCTTTTGGTGTTTGTGCTCATAGGTTTCGGCAATATCGACCTGGCAGATGCGGTTGACCGACGTCCTTTGGTAGATCTCGCTCAAAAGCGATACCTCCAGGCCCCAGGTGGGCGAAATACGGATTCCCATGGCCAGGCTGGCGATCATCGCAAACTCTCCGGAGAGGGCGTAACGGAAGTTGTCCAGGTAAGAAAGGAATGCGTTCTGACCCAGGATCCGCCGCAGCGTCCGGATCAACGGGGTGTAGAACAGACGCGTGACCCTGCCGTACAGCTTGTTGGTGACCCTGGCGTAGTATCCCTTGCTGAATTCAAAATCTGTCGCCGGATGAACCACAGGGTAGACCAGCCGGGCCAGCATCTCACGGTTGTAGTTGAGGATGTCACAGTCGTGTGTGGCGACTGCGTAAACATCGCGCTCGGATAAGATGTAGCCCAGCGTCATCCACACCGATTGGCCTTTCCCCGGGTGCTCCAAGTTGAAAGTTGCCTCCTTGAGTTCACGGTAGAGGGCCTGCATTCCCGGGCCGTCATGCCAGACAATTTTAACGTCGAACGGAATTTGTTCGACAAATTTCTTGGCCTGCCGGAATTGCCCCCTGTCAGCACGGTCAAGAGAAACAACAATTTGATGAAGGTATCTGACCCTCTTTAATTCGTCCACGATCCGGGGCATCGAGGCGGTCTCGAATTCCGAGTAAAGTGCAGGCAGCAGAAGAACAATTCTTCGACGTCGGGCAATCGCTTCGATTTCTTTCTCCAACTCCTCGATTGGCCGGCTTTTCAACCGCTGCAGGACGGTGATGGCGCCTTGCTGCCAAAAATCAGTCATTAAGCATCCTTTCTCCCGAGCAGGCTGGGATTCATTTCGCGCAACTTACTGTTTCTATGTATTTTTTGTCAACAACATTAAATCGTTCCTATAACTGAAAGAATTATCGGTGACTGTTACCTCATCTGTCACTCACCTAAGATAGTGGTCCCGCGCCGAGAGGTTTCTTTTTCTTAATGTTGGTGCGGTGGTGGATGAACTGTGACCTCAACGATCAAAACCGAGCCAGGTTCGCCGCCGATAAGGTTGACACACCACCGCCGACCTCCCTCCCCTGCGATTATCTTAGCAAGGGATTTTCCTTCTTGACCCCTATCCTCCCCCTTGGTAGCCTTCGGGAACCAAATC
>JACRCN010000020.1 GCA_016219005.1 Deltaproteobacteria bacterium | reverse complement strand
TCGCATATCAAGGGCGCGGTATCGGCCATCGTTTCTATACGGATCTCTTCTCTTTTGCCAGACAGACAAACGCACGCCGGGTAACGTGCGAGTTCGACATCTATCCCCCGAACGATCTTTCACGTCGCTTCCACGAACGCCATGGCTTCAAAGAAGTCGGCACCCAGTCGGTCGCTTCAGGCAAGAAGCAGGTGTCGTTACGGGCCTTGTCGCTTCAATCGGAAGATCGGGCTAACCCTTCCGGCGCGCGGACCGCCACCGAAAAGCCGGCGTTTGCCGCGCATGTCAAGCGATAGACGCTCGGCACACCGATCATTGACTTCCTTCATAACATAAGTAGCTGATAGGACATGACAAAGAACAAAAATACCATCGAAAAATATATGGACGGCTTTAATAAATCAGACCACGAGCAGATCTTGTCTTGCTTGACCGAAGATGTTGAGTGGGAAATGCCCGGCGCATTTCATCTTGTCGGAAGGGACGCGTTTGACAAAGAAATAGAAAACGATGCATTTGTAGGTAGCCCGGCCATAACCATTACTCGAATGGTCGAAGAAAACGATGTCGTAATCGCTGAAGGGGCGGTACGAGTCAAGAAAAAGGATGGTGGTTTTCTTAACGCAGTATTTTGCGATGTTTTTGCCATGAAAAATGCAAAAATCAAGCGGCTTACTACTTATCTGGTCGAAGTGAAATAAGGAGTGGCCAAGGACCTTGTTTATGAACTCGACTGTAGCTTAACACGGCGCCCAACTATTCATTCAAGCCGATCCCGCTTTGCGGCGCGGCTTAATTCACACGTTTGTCGCAATGGAGAGTTCGCCATGAAAGAACAGGTGCAGCACTACCTAAACAAGTTGGCCTACGAGACAGACTCGTGGGATCTCAAAGTCGCACTTGAGGCCAAGGAAAACGTCATCGTCATCGATGTCCGCGCTCCCCAAGCTTATGCGGCTGAACACATCCCAGGAGCCATCAATATTCCGTATCGGCATATGAGCCCGGAATCTGCCTCAAACTTGGATAGGGCGGCTCTGGTTGTCACGTACTGTGATGGTATTGGGTGCAACGCCTCAACCAAGGGGGCTGTGGCCATGATTAAGCTCGGGTTTAGGGTCAAAGAACTTATAGGCGGTCTGGATTGGTGGAAGCGTGACGCTCACCCCACTTCAACGGGTGCAGCTTCAAGCGATGATCCATCAGCGTCCTGCGGTTGCGCCTGACCACCGGATGCAGCGGATCGCCGAAAAAGCCGGCCGCCACTGAGCCGTATGTTAGCCGTTATTGGAGAAATTATGGAGAAAGTGGACCTAAAAAGAGACATGAAACCCCTGTATCAGCCTTCCTCGAAGGAGGTTGTTCGTATTGAAATACCAACCATGAATTTCCTGATGATGGAGAACCGTCATCAGGCAGCCAATGGCTGACGGCTAACGCGCTGCAACCGACGCCGCCACCCACTAACCGCGTGCCTGTGCAAAGGGACATTCGTGCAGAACGTGAGTTACGTCTTTACGACAATTCGCCGGCGGCTCGCAGGAAGTACCTGAAGAGTTTCTTGGAATATGCGTCATCCCGCCACGTCCCCTCGGGATGCCACCGGACCCCGATGACATAGTGCTTGTCCGAGTGTTCGACCGCCTCGATGACCCTGTCCCTGGCCCGCGCCGTCACAACAAGCCTGGGGGCCGAATCTTTTACCGCCTGGCGATGCTTGCCGTTCACCCAGACCTCCGGCTTGCCGAGGATGCGGCGCAGGCGGCTGCCGGCCTCGATCCGGACGGTGTGCGCGGGATAGAGAAAAGGCAGCGGTTGTTCCGGGGATGAATTGAAAATTTGATCTTTTGTTGAAACTATGAGTAAAATATTAGAAGTCGTCTTCAACCATAAGAAGGCGGCATTCATCGGGTTCAGAATCGGCAAACTGAAAGCGAACAGTCAATCATGAAAAAGCACATCAAATGGCTGCTCGGCGAAATCGACCTGTGGGTGAATGAGGGTGTCATCGAACCGGTCCAGGCGGCAGCACTAAGAGATCGATATCCGGCACCGGCCGAAAGCGTCGCCTGGGGTCGGGTCATTTTTTTCAGCATCGGTGCCGTTCTCTTCGGGCTGGGCGTCATCTTGCTATTTGCCTACAACTGGCAGCGGATGCACAAGTTTGTAAAACTGGGGGTCATTCTTGCGGCATTGATCGGCGCCCATGGCGCCGGTTATTGGCTCAGGCGGCCTGCAAGCCGATACCAGACCGCCGGCGAAGGGCTTCACCTGCTGGGCACCATGCTGTTTGGCGCCGGCATCTGGCTGGTCGCCCAGATTTACCATATTGAAGAACACTACCCCAATGCCTTCTTGATATGGGGGCTTGGCGCTCTGGCCATGGCATTGGCTCTGCCCTCCACGACCCAGGGTATTATCGCAACCATTCTTTTGGTTTTGTGGAACGGTTTCGAGGTTTTCGATTTTAAGAGTCCACAGTTCCTGTCACCGGTCCTCATCTTGGGCGGCATCATGCCGCTGGCATGGTCAAATCGCTCACGAGTTCTGGCAGCTATCTGCACGATCGGGTTTTTATTTACCCTTTTTGTTGCCCTAGCGAACATCAAAGGCGATTTGGCGGGCCTGGTCGTTTTTTTCAGCGCTTGCATGCTCATCGCAGCCAGCCGGTTGGTTCGCAGGCGCGGTGCATTTCCACAGATCGGTCCGGTGTTTTCCTTTGTGGGCTTCTCCGTTTATATCGCCGTACTTTTCATTTTGAGCTTCCACCATCGGGGCGAGGGCACGTGGTCGATTAATTTCGATCGATTCCTGGAAAGCATATTGTTTTTCGCATTTGCTCTGGGTGCCGCCTGCCTCTGGGCGTGGGCCATCTGGCCGCTTTCCAAAAAACAACAGCCGTATGAAGAGGGATTTCGCAAGGAATACTATGGCGTATTAGTCGCCTTTATCCTGGTTCTTTTGAACGTACTGGGTGTGATCAAATTAGGCGGCTGGCTGGGGATGGCTGTTTTTAACACGCTCTTGCTGTACCAGGCCATCATGATGATCTCCACCGGCTGCAAGGACCTCAATCTGAAAACAACCGCGACCGGATGCGTGCTGTTTGCCGCCATTACCTTTGCCCGCTACACGGACTTGTTCGTCAGCCTGCTGGCCCGATCGTTGGTCTTTTTCATCGCCGGAGCCGCGTTGTTTTCGGTGGGCATCTATTACTCCAAAACCAGGAAGCAGATTCAGCGGGAAACCAGATGAGAAAAGCACTTGTCCTCGCGGCCATCATGCTGCAGGTTATCGTATTGGCTTACATGGCCGGCGAACGCGAACATATTCTCAAAAATGGAAAGGTCATCCTTCTGCGGACTGCCCCCATCGATCCGCGCGATTTGTTCAGGGGGGATTACGTGCGTTTGAATTATGAAATTTCACGGATCGGGGTCGATCAGCTAAAAGGTACTGAAACGCGAAAGGAGATTATAAAAGGCGATACGATATTTGTTAGTCTGCAGGAAGGCCCCAATGGATTGTACGAATTTGCGAATGCCCAGCTTCAAAAGCCAAAGGATGGCTTATACCTCGCCGGCCGCGCACTCCATCCCCAGCATAGTCTGCTGCCGGGCAACCCGATATGGATCAACTACGGAATCGAGGCTTACTTTGTCGAGCAGGGCACAGGCAGCGATATCGAAAAGCGCCGGGGAACCAGGACCGGCGTGCAGGTTCCACTTGAAATGGAAGTCGCCGTGAGCAGCACCGGTAAAGCCGTTATAAAAGGATACCGATGGAGCCCTATAGGAATCGGTTTGCAGGTTTTGCGAAGCCAGCAGCTAAATCCACAGGATCCGCAAACGCCTAAAAGCGCAACCGTCCGGCTGACATTGGCCAATGCCTCCGACAAACCCCTGGCGATTGTCGATCTGCCGAATTATTGCTCTTTTTCCCTGGAACCTGTGCAGTGGGCCAAACAGAAATGGGCCCCGGCGCACAGCCCTTGTGGCCTTGCCCTTCCAACGGATTTTGACATAATCACCTTGGCGCCCCAGCAGGAAAAAAGCGTTGATATTGATTTCTCCAGTGATCGATGGCTGGTGAGAACTGACGGCAACGTCAGCGAGATTGGCGCATTGGACTGGTCGGAGCAATTCCGGATCGTTTACAGCCCGCCGAATGAGAAGGACTGTCTGCATCTGGAGCAGCGCGACCTCATCTGGCACGGGCGCCTGGCTTCAAGGGTATTCCATGGCCGCGGGCAAATCGACTAAAATTGGTTTCAACCGGAATTCCGCGGCGCCTTTATGACAAGAATCAGGCTCTGGCAGGACATTTTCTGAAAAGCCTTTATCGAAACCGGCGTAATCCATGAAGTGACCCAGGGAGTAGACCCTCCCAAGCGCCGCCGGTAACGCGCGAGCAGGTGATGCCGATCAGAGGTTTCATCTTTTCATCCTACGCTCTAGAAGTACCCTTACCAGAACCCGTCCTTGCGCAACCATTTCACGCACCCGACCGCTTGAAAGTCGGGATGGTATTTACCTGACCGTAACATCGGGTTTGCCGCAGGCAACGGTCCGCGGCAGTCCGCGGAGCGCCAGCAAGGCGGCCATGAGATACAGCAAGGCGGCGGAGCTGAAAACCGCGCGCAAACCCAGCCATAGGGCAACCGATACGCCGAGCATCGGCGCCAGGGCGCGCGCACCGGCGTTGATGGAGTTGTCCAGCCCGTAGACGGCGCCCTCTTCGCCGCATACGGTGTACCGGGCGAGCAAGGCGCTGACACCGGTGATGACGCCGCCGTGGGCAATGCCGGCAATAACTTGCAGAAAAAGAAAATGCCATGCGCTCGTTGCCACACTTTGCAGAAGGAAAGACACACACCCTACCAAGGAACAGAGGATCACAATCCACCGGTGACCGGTGCGGTCGCCCAGCCGCCCGAAGACAACGGCGAACACCGCGGCCGCCGCCGCCGCGGATCCGATGACCAGGCCCGTGAAGCTGTTCACCCCTGTGGCCTCCGCGATCAGCTCCAGAGCGAACAGGGGCAGAATCGGGATGAACAGCATGCGCACCAGGGAGTCCGTGAAACGCAGGCTGTAGGTGATGAGAACCCCCGGGGCCGCGAATATGTTGCGCCATTCCGATCCCATGCCCGGCCGCCGGCCGGCGGCCGGGTCCGGCGCAACAAACTTTTCTTCGACGCCGAAAAAAACAATGGTTCCGGAAACGGCCAGCAGCGCGCTCGTGACATAGAACGCCGCCTGGTATCCGAAGGCGTCGGCCAGCGCCCCCCCTATGACCGGGCCGAGGCCAACCCCGCACCCCATGCCGACTTGAAGCAACCCCATGGCATAACCGGTGCGCTCCCGCGGGACTTGCGATGCCACGAGGGCATTGGCCGCACCGATGGTGCCCGTGATCAACCCCTGAATCGTGCGCAGCAGCACCAACTCCTCGGCGGAACGGACAAAAGCCATCAGGAGCAGGATCACCGCCCCGCCGAACATGGCCCGCTCCACCATCAGCTTGCGGCCCCAGCGGTCGGCGAGCGCCCCCCAAAATGGCGAGGCGATCATCATGGTGAAGGCCTGGGCCGAGAACACCAGGCCGGAAAGCAGGTCGGTTCCGAGCGACGTAACCGCGCCCAGCGATTTCACGTAAAGGGGCAGGAAGGGGAAAATGCTTGAGAAGCCGACGCCCGTGATCATCTGGGTGAACACCATGATGTAAAGCGTTCGCCGCCAGGGCGCTGCGCCGGCCTTCTCGGATGAAGATGGTGTCATTGATTCAGCGCAGAACTCAGTCAGGTGTTGGCGCGGACCAGCTCCCGGCATGCCTTGGCGATGTGTTGCGGGCCGAAGCCGTGCTTGTTGAAAAGGTAGTCCTGGTCCGCCACCTCGCCGAATTGATCCGGGATTCCGAGCCGCTTCACCCGGACGGGGTGCTGCTCACTCAACACCTCGCAGGCGGCACTTCCCAGCCCGCCGATGATGTTCTGGTTTTCAACCGTGACCACGGCACCGGTCCGCCGCGCGGAGTCGATGAGCGCCTGCGCATCGAAGGGCTTCACCGACGGGTAATGCAGCAGGTCGACCATCAGCCCCTCGGCGGACAGCTCGCGGGCGGCATCCAGCGCAAAGCGGGTCATGAACCCGGTCGCCACCAGGGTTACGTCCGCCCCTTCATGCAGGCGCACGGCGCTCTGCGGGTCGAATCGGCAATTTTCATCGAAGAGCTTGGGCATCTTCGGCCGCACCAGCTGCATGTAGGTCGGCTGGTGATGGTCGGCCATGTGGAACATCACCGCCCGCAGCTCGTTGGCGTCCGCGGGGCTGTAGACGTGCAGGTTGGGCATGGCCCGCATGATCGCGAGGTCCTGGAAGCACATGTGGGTGCCGCCATTCGGCCCCTGGGTGATGCCCGGGGAGTTGCCCACGATCTTGACGTTGTTGTTGGCGTAGGCGACACTGATGGTGATCTGGTCGTAGACCCGGCGCGTGGCAAAGGCCGTGAACGACGCGCAGAAGGGAATCTTGCCCTCCTTGGCCAGCCCGGCCGCGACACCGATCATGTTCGCTTCCTGGACCCCGCAGTTGATGAAGTTGCGGGGGTTCTTGGTGGAGACCTCGGGGATCGTGGCGTCCGCCTTGCTCAAGTCCGCCTCGAGGCACAAAACGTTCGGGTTGCGTTCGATCAGTTCGTTCAGCGTCAGCGCGTAGGTCACGCGCATTTCCTTCTCATGATAGTTCATCGGCTCCATTCCTTCATCAGTAGGGCAGATCCATTTTGCATTCCAGGCCGCACATGATGCGACCGTAGGTCGCCTCGTCCGGAACCTTGACGTTGTGGCAGTCGACGCGGTTCTCGGTTTCGCGGTTGCCCTTGCCCTTTATCGTGTGGGCGATAATCATGGCCGGTTTGCCCGTGACGGCGTCGGCCTGGGCCAGGCCGTCGTAAATGGCATCCCAGTCGTGGCCGTCGATTTCGAAGACCTCCCAGCCGAACGCCCGCCACTTGTCCGCCAGCGGCTCCAGATTGAGAATTTCCTGGGTGGTGCCGTCGATCTGCATCTTGTTGTAGTCGCAGATGACGATCAGATTGTCCAATCGACGGTGACCGGCGAACATGGCCGCCTCCCAGATCTGGCCTTCGTCGCTTTCGCCGTCGCCGATGATGCAGAACACCCGGTGGCTTTTACCGTCCAGCTTGGCGGCCAGGGCCATGCCGCAGGCGGCCGACAGTCCCTGCCCCAGGGAGCCGGCGGTCATTTCCACCCCCGGCGTCAGAATCTGGTCCATGTGGCTGGGCAGCCGCGTGCCGTTCTGATTGACTGTCGCCAGCCACGCTTTGGGGAAAAACCCTTTATAAGCAAGCGCCGTGTAGAGGATCGGCCCGGCGTGACCCTTGGACAGAACCAACCGGTCCCTTTCGGGCCAGGTGGGCTCTTCCGGCCGGATGCGCATGACCCGGTAATACAGGGTAATGACGATCTCGACCAGGCTCATCACTCCGCCGATGTGCCCGGATCCGGACCGGCAGATAGCGTCGGTGACGACGTAACGGAACTCCCGGGCCAACGTATCCCATTGTTCGCGCGATATCTGCTGCTGTTCCAAAATAACCCTCCCGCGACCCCTTTAGGCCGCCTGCTACAATTTAAGAGACGCACAGCCGGTTCCGATTAGAAGCCATCTCAAAAATAGCAGATCACAGCCGAGAGCAAGGCGCACGCCTATGAAGAAGCACAGCAACCGCGTCAGGTTGTGAGCATTTTTCAGAGGCGTGCAACGCCGCCATCGGCTGTCAGATGCATTTTTGAGATAGCTTCTAGCAGAATCCCCCCCTCATTTCAACAGGCATTCAGCCGGTTGGACGCGACGGGGCACTGCCCGGTGGTGGGTGCAACTTTAACCGAGCGGCTGCAGCCATGCCAGAGGCAACCGAACCGCACGGGTCAACGGGGCCTTTTTCGAAGAAGCCCAACGCACGGAGCTTGCGATCGTGGAGGATCTCAGGCAGGATTATTGCATTGACGGATCCTGGGCGGCAGCGAGATTGCCCGCATTCTGCACGCGGGTGATGCCCTGGAAGTGTTTCGTTCCGGGGCACGACCCGGATCCGCGCGCACCGTGCCGTGCGCGAACTTCTGCGCTCGCGCCGGATGCCGTGATCAGCGTCCAATTCTGTTGAGAACGATAGGCCGCCCGGCTAGCGCTCGAATTCCTTCAGTACCTCCTCGTACCAGTTGGCCCTATCCTGAATCTTGGCCAGCATCCGGGTCTTTTCCAGGGCCATGCCGACGTGGTGGGCCAGCTGCTCCATCCACATGATGTAATCCGGGTCGGGTTCGAACTCGAAGGGGTAGTACAATCGCAGCGCGCCGGCGATTTCAGATCCGACCCTCACCGGCAAACCCAGGATGGCCTGGATGTTCTCGGCGGCGGCCGCCTCCTTGTACTGCACGCGGGGATCACTGGCCGCCTTGGTGATGACAACCGGCTGCCCGCTCGTCACTTCCCCCAGACTGACCCCCATGAACACGGGCCCCTTGGAAAGGTAGCGCTCGCTCAAGCCGCAGCGGACGACGTTGCTCATGGTGTTGGTCTTGCGGTCGACCAGGAGAAGGGCGCCGGAGCGGGCGTGCCCATACTGGGCCGCGATCTTCACCAGGGACTGCAGGGCTTCCTTGTATTCCGTCGAAGGCATGCCCTGGATCTCGGAGACGGCCGCCTTCATGGAGGCGAAGTAGAAGGCCTTCTTGAGGGCCAGGCCGGCCTGAAGGGCCAGGGCCTTCATATGTTCCATCTCTTCGAGGCTGAAATCCCTGGGCTGTGAAAAGTAAAGACGCAACGAGCCGACCAGCGCACTGCCCGCGGTGAGGGGCAGACCCACGATGCTGGCGATGCCCTCCTGGAGGGTGACCTCGCGGTATTGGATATTCGGGTCGGTGGCGACGTCCCGCACCACCACGGGCGCCCGCAAAACGGTTTCGCCGAGGCTCCGGCGCGGACTGATGACCCCCTTGGCCCGGTAAGCCTCGCTCAGCCCGAAGGCAGCCGAGACCACCAGGTTTTCTTCGCCGGGGTTGAAGATCATGATGCTGGCGCCACGGGCGCTGAAAAGCAGCGCCGCGTTCCGCACCACGGCGGCTTCCGTGGTTTCCAGGCTAAAGGATGCGTGGATGTCGGCCAGGGCATAAAGATACCGGTGAAAAAAATCTGCGGTAGGCATGGGTCGCTTGTCTCCTTTTCCCCAGAGGTTACTGCCATGTGGTTTCTTCTGTTTCCTCTGAACCCTCCCTGCGGCGCACCGCTCAAAGCGACTTGACCGAATACGCGGGCACGAATTATCCTATCCAGGCTTTTTATCGACCAGCAGGGACTTAGCGTAGAGCAGCCTGACCTTGCGCACATTCTCGTTGGCCCGGGAAAACGACAGGGCATGGGTGGTGCAGCCGGCGACACAAGCCGGGATGAGGCCTGCCGTCACGCGGTCCTGGCAGAGGTCGCATTTGATGACCTTGCCGCTCGTCTCGTCCCATTGGGGGACCCGCCACGGGCAGGCGCTGATGCAGGCCCGGCACCCCACACAGAGGTCTCGGACCACATGCACCAGTCCGTCTTCCTCCCGCTTCACGATGGCGCGGGTCGGGCAGGCCGCCACACACCAGGGTTTTTCGCAATGAAAGCACGGTCGAAAGGCCGCAGCCGTTCGGACTTTTTCGTGAAGGCACGCCGGCCCTGAGCTGACCAGCAGCCCCGGCCGCACCCCGGCCGGGGTGCGGTTCTTGACCTGGCATTGCACCTCACAGGCCTTGCAGCTGATGCAGCGACTCTCGTCGAGTTTGATCAGATATTTGCTCACGACAACTCCCGAAACGATCTCGAAGTTAAAAGGTGGTTCGGCCCAACAACCCCCGACCCAGCCAGCCAACCAAAACACATTTGCTGCCTTGAGCGTCCAGCTTTCAGCTGGCTACTTTAGTGACGGCCACAAAAAGCTCCTGCAGCGCCAGCCCGCCGCCGGCGTGGTCCCATCGGTCCAGGAGGCCTCCCATCAACAGGTTGTCCGCCAGGCCCCGGCCCTGGGCCCGGGACTCGACCGGCAAACTGCGGCCGAACCCGCGCACCATGAAGACGGCCTCGGGGTGGATGAACTCGGTCAGCTTGACCTTGATGCGGCCTGACGCGCCCGGGCCGGCAACCGCCACAGTTTCCCCGTCGGCGATACCCATGCCGGCGGCCGCGGACAGGTTCATCCACAGCACGTTTTCGGGCATCTGCTTGAAAAGCAGCGGGTTGTTTACGGTGTGGCCCTCGACGTGCAGGCTGCAGCCGCCGACAGTGAGCCGGAAGCTGCCGGCGGCGGGACTGGGCTTGGCGGCGTAGGGTGCGAGGCCGGGCAGGCCCTGCTCGCGCCAACGGCTATTTACCACCTCGATTTTGCCCGAGGCCGTGGGGAACCTGAACCCTGCCTGCATTCGATCGTACTGCGGCTGCCCGGTCAGTTCCACGAACCCCTTGGCCTCGAAGTCCCGGGGTCTCACCCCCGTGCCTTCCAGCTGGTAGTGCCAGACGTCCTCCACCGTTGCGAAGGTGAGCGGCTCCAGGCCCAGCCGCCGCGCCAGGCCGCCGACGATCTCCCAGTCCGCCCGCGTGTCGAACCGGGGGGGCGCACAGCGTCGGCGCAGCAAAAACCCCGGTCTTAGCCCATGAAGCTCGCCCACGATGCTCTCGCGCTCCAGGTAGGGCGACAGCGGCAGGACCAGGTCGGCCTGCCAGGCCGTCTCGGTCCAGGCCGAGGTCACGCACAACAGAAAGTCCAGGCGGCCGAAGATCGTCTTCAGCCGGTCCGGCTCGGGCAGCTCCGTCAGCGGGTCGTGCTGATAGACGACGTAGGCCTTGAGAGGATAGGGCTCGCCGGTTTGCATGGCGTGAAAGGCCATCGGCAGCAGCCCCGGCCCGCCCGCGTAGGCCGGAGTTTTCCAGCCCACCCCGTCGGCCCGTTTTTCGCCGACCGTCGGGAAGAGATCCACCAGCCGCTGCAGCCCCGGCTGACCGACGTCCGCCGGCCTCGCGGAGATCGGCAAGCCGCCCCGGGCGCCAATTGAACCCAGCAGCGCATTGATGAGATAGGCCGTACGGCACACGAAAAAGGAATCCGTGTAGCGGGAAGTCATCCCGCCAGGATGCCAGATCACCTTGGGGGCGGCCTTGGCCAGGGCCTCGGCCAGAGCCACGATGTCCGCGGCCTTGATACCTGTTTCGGCCTCGGCAAACTCCGGCGGGCAGGCGCTCACCACCTGGCGCAGTTCGTCCAGGTCCTGGATCCACTGGCCGGCATAGGATTCATCGTAGAGCTTGCGGCCGAGCAGGGTGTGGATAACGGCCAAGTTCAGGGCGTAATCGGTGCCCGGTCGGATCAGAAAAAACCGGTCGGCCTTGCCGGCCGTGACCGTGGCCCGGATGTCGATGACCGTGAGCTTGCCGCCGTTTGCCAGGCCGTCCAACAGGTCGTTGGCCTGCTTAACGTCGATGGATTCGAACAGGTTCCGGGTCTGGAGAACCACCTCGCGGGCATTCTTCAGGTCATAGACCAGAGCGTCGGAGGTGAACCCGAAGAGCGAGAGCGCCGCGTGCTGGGTGTTAGCCGCGAGGAAGGATTCGCGGCTCAAGTAGTTGGGGGAGCCCAGGCCCCGCACCAAGGCCTGCCGGAGGTCGCTGAAGGGGCCGCCGGTGTCCGACCAGAGAATGCTGCGGCCACCATGCCGGGAACGTACCGCCGCGATCTGCTCGGCGGCGTGGGCCAGCGCCTCCTCCCAGGAGATTCGCTGCCAGTTGCCTTCCCCGCGGCCGCCCTTGCGGAGCATGGGAAACTGCGGCCGCTCGTCGTCCTGGACGCAGGCGATGCCGGCCGCCCCGCGTACGCACAGCGCGCCCCGGATCCCGGCGGCGTGCCGGTTGCCTTGAACGGATCGACACCGGCCATCTTCCACACCCACTTCAATCGGACAGCGCACTCCGCACATGCCGCAGACGCTGTAGATGCTATTGTCGGACATTCCTTCCTCCCTCGATCACGCCACAGACTTTCAGGGCATCAACTGTTTCCCGGCGGCCTCAGCCCACTTGAACACCGGCGCCGGCAGGGCGCCCAGAACGAGCAGCAGGGCCGCCAGAACTCCACCCCAAAAGCTGCCGCCGGCCCGAATGACCGCGGACCCGCCTTCGGCCTCGACGGTGTAGGCGTGACGGATCAGGTTCAGGTAATAGTAGATGGATATGGCTGTGTTGACGGCGGCGACGATCACCAGCCAGTCATAGCCCCGGTTCCAGGCTGCGCTCAGCAGGAAGAGCTTGCCCATGAACCCCGCGGTGGGCGGCAACCCCACCAGTGAGAGGGCGGCCACGGCCAGCACGAAAGCCAGCCAGGGATCCTGCCGGTACAGGCCGTTCAGGTCGTTCAGCTTCAGGTTGCGGCCGTCGCCGGACAGCCGGCAGATCACCCAGAAACAGGTCAGATTCATGAGCACGTACACCAGGCTGTAGAAACCCGCCGCAGCCAGCCCGCCGGCTGAGACCGCCACCAGGCCCACCATGATGTAGCCGGCGTGGGCGACGCTGGAGTAGCCCAGCATGCGTTTGATGTCCTGCTGGGTCAGGGCGGCGAGGTTGCCGAACGTCATGGAGGCCGCCCCCAGGACGGCCAGGACTGTGGTGACCTGCAAGCCGGGTTTCAGCATGGCGGCCAGGCGGATCAGAATCACCACCGCTCCCAGCTTGGGCAGGGTGGCGGCGTATGCGGCGGTTTCGTTGCTGGCGCCGTCGTAGACGTCCGGGGCCCAGAAATGAAAGGGGAAGAGGGCAAGCTTGTAGAAAAATCCGCCCATGAAAAGCGTGAGCCCGACGAGACCGAGCGGCGAGCCAGCCCAGGACCAGGTCTTGCCGGTCAACACCGCGAGGAAGCTCGAATGCTGGCCGGCCAGGATGAAGGCCAGGCCGAACAGGGCCAGCGCCGTGGCGGCGGCCCCGAACAGGATGTACTTGATGCCGGCCTCGGCCGCGCGAGGGTCCTTACCTCGCAACGGGATCAGGGCGTACAGGCTGTAAGAGGAGATCTCCAGCGCCAGGTAGATGGTGATCAGCTCCACGGCGCTCGCCAGGAGCATGAGCCCGAGCGCGCTCAGCGACAGGAGCATGAGGTAGTCGGCGCGCTGGTCCGGCGCGAGGGTCGGCTGAGTGGACGCGTTGAGCACGGCGATTGCAAAACCCAGGGCCACGGCGAACTTGAAGAACTGGGACAGGCCGTCGATCTGGTAGACCTCCCAGAAGAGACTGCCGCTTGCCTCCAGCGACAAAGCCGCCAGCACCAGCCCGGCCGCGGCCGCCAGGGGGACCCATCGGGTGTTCGCGGCCATGGCCGCAACGCTTTCGCCGGTACGGGGTTTGGCCAGGCTCTGCAGGAACAGCGCCAAGATGATGGCCAGTTGCCCGAGTTCCGGCATCACGAGGGTGATGTCAAATTTCACAACCATTCTCCTTCAACGGCTCAGCGCGGCAGTCCCGCCGTCGGGTCTGCCTCCGTCCGGGCCGCGATTGTCTTCGGCATGAGGTCCGGCATCGGCCGGTTCCCCGGGGCGGACGCCACCGCCTCCGAACGGGCGCGGATTTCGCCCAGGACCCGCGTGAGAGTCGGATCGATGGCCCGCAGGGTCAACCCCGGCGCCAGCCCGATGTAGACCACCAATACCGCCAGGGGTGCGAAATAGAGCCACTCCCGTGCGTTCAAGTCGGTCCAGGCCTTGGCCCGGCTGGGCTCTCCCCACGCGAGCTTCTGCCCCAGGCGCAGCATGTAAGCCGCGCCCAGCAGGACGCCGGGGATGACAACCGCCCCCACCCAGGGCTTTTCAGCAAACACGCCGATCAGCACCAGGATTTCGCCAACGAAGCTGTTGGTCCCGGGAAACCCCAGGGAGGAGAGGGCAAACAGGCCGAAAAAACCCATGTAGGCCGGCAGGTATTTGCCCAGACCCAGGTTCTCGGCGATCTCCCGGCTGTGGCTGCGCTCGTAGATGCAGCCGACCAGCATGAACAGGCCGCCCGTAGTGATGCCGTGATTGAGCATGACCATGAGCGCACCCTCTAGCCCGCGCAGGCTGAAGAGGAAGATGCCCAGGGTCACGAAGCCCATGTGGGCCACCGACGAGTAGGCGATCAGCTTCTTCATGTCGCGCTGGCCAAGCGCCACGAAGCCGCCATAGAGAATGGAGGCGACCGAGATGGCGATCATCATGGGCGCAAAGGCGACACTCGCCTCCGGGGTCAGGGGCAGGCAGAAGCGCAGGAATCCGTAAGCCCCCATCTTGAGAAGCACCGAGGCCAGCATCACGCTGCCGGCCGTGGGGGCCTCCACGTGTGCCGCCGGCAGCCAGGTGTGGAAGGGAAACATGGGCACCTTGATGGCAAAGGCGATGGCCATGGCCAGGAAGGCCCAGCACTGGAAGCCGAAAGGATAGGTCTTGGCCGACAGCTCGGGAATCGAGAACGTGCCGCCCGCGATGTAGAACGCCACCATGGCCACCAGCAGCAGGGTGCTGCCGGCCAGGGTGTAGAGGAAGAACTTGAGCGAGGCGTAGCGGCGCTCCGGCCCCCCCCACACGGCGATGAGCAGGAACATGGGGACCAGCATGGCCTCCCAGAAAATGTAGAACAGAACAAAATCAAGGGCGACGAACACCCCCACGCAGGCCGAGGTCATAAGCATGAGGCTGATGTGGAACTCCTTGACCCGCTTGCTGATGTAAGACCAGGAGCACAGCACGCACAGCGGCAGCAGCAGGACGGTCAGGAGCACCATCAGCAGGCTGATGCCGTCCATGCCCAGATGGTAGGTCAGCCCCCACGACCGCACCCACTCGGCCTTTTCCTCGAACTGATACCCGGAAAAGGACAGGTCGAAGCCAAAGAGCGGCAGGGCGCACAGGAGTTCCACGACACCCACCGCGAAGGCGAACACCCGCACGGTCCTGTCCCCCTTGATGAACGGCAGGACCAGGCAGGCCGCCACGGGAAAGAAGACCAGGATCGTCAATGTTGGCCACGTGCTTTGAATCATGATGACTCCGTTCCATCAACCCAATGAGCTCAATCCGCCCCGCTACCCCCAGAACCAAACCACGCCGAAAACGATCAGCCCCAGAATGACGGCCGTCGACAGGTAGTTCTGCAGTTGCCCGGTCTGGGCCAGGGTAGCGGTTTTACCCGCCCGCCGCACGTTGACGGCTGTCCCGTCCACCACCCCGTCGATGGCGGCCCGGTCGAACCAGGCGCTGCCGCCGGCGAGCTTGATCATCCCCCGCAGGCCGGCGCGGGCGTAAAACTCGTTCCACCAGTTGTCGAGCAACTCGACGGGCCGACGGGCGAGAGCCAGCACGACCCGTCCGGCCAGCCGGTAGAAATAGTCGCAGTCGAGGTTGATCTTGGCCTCGGGGACGAGCTTGAGCCTCAGCAGGTAGAACCCCAGCCCCGTAAATCCCAGCAGCAGCAGGGTCTGCAGCACGTGCCAGGCTGTGTAGGGGACGTACTCGACCGGAAAGGGCAGCAGCCTGTAGAGGAACCCGGGCTGCACGCCGATGAAAAAACACAGGCCGCCGGCGATGGCCATGGCCGCGTACATGTTGCGCGGGATGGGCTTCAATGCCATCCCCGGGTCCGGTCTGCCGAACCAGGCGAAGTAGGGCAGCTTGATTCCCACCGACAGGAAGGTGCCGACCGCGGCGACCTCCATGCCCAGGGCGAGCCAGGTGTGGTGCGCTTCGGCCGCGCCGGTGATGGTCATGGTCTTGCTGATGAACCCCGAGAACAGCGGGAAACCGGAGATGCTCACCGCCGCCACCATGTACCAGGCGAAGGCCCACGGCAGGCGCCGGAACAGGCCACCCAGCTCCGAGAGCTTGGCCGTACCGGCCGCGTAGAGCAGTGCACCCGCGCCCATGAACAGCAGGCCCTTGTAGAGGATGTGGGCATAGGCGTGCGCGCAGGCCCCGTTGATGGTCATGGCCGTGCCCACCCCCACGCCGGCCACCATGTAGCCCACCTGCGAGACGATGTGATAGGCCAGGATGCGCCGGGCGTTGTTCTCGATGGTGGCGTAAACCACGCCGTAGAGGGTCATCAGGGTGCCCATCACGGCCAGGATCTCGAATCCCGCGAAGCCGCGCAGCAGCACGTAGACTGCGGTCTTGGTGGTGAAGGCGCTCATGAACACCGCGCCCGTCACGGTGGCCTCGGGGTAGGCGTCCGGCAGCCAGGCGTGCAGGGGGATCACCGCCGCGTTCACGCAGAAGCCCAGCATGATCAGGATGTCCCAGAGCCGGGCGGCGCCGGGGTCGGCGGCCTCGAAGGCGAACGTGCCGGTGGCCTGGTAGCGCAAGAGCAGCCCGGCCAGAAGAAACAGCCCGCCCAGGACGTGGAAGAGGAAATAGCGCATGCCCGCCCGGGTGGAGGCCGGCACCCTCCGCAGCCAGACCAGGAAGGTGGAGGAAACACTCATCAGCTCCCAGAAGATGAACAGCGTGACGTAGTCGCCGGCAAAGGTGCAGCCGAAGGCGCCGGCGATGTACAGGCAGGCCGCCATGTGCTGCCAGCGGTCCTCCACGTGCAGGGCAAAGATGAACCCGATCAGAGCTTGGATGGCGAACACGTGGGCGAAGACCATCGACAGCGCATCCACCCGCCCCAGGCTCAAGTCGAGCCCCAGGTAGTTGAGCTGCATGAAAGTGCCGTGCGGCATGGAGAGGACACCGGCGATGGCCAGGACCGCGGCCACCGGCGGCAGCCAGCGTGCGATCCGGCCGGGCAGCATCCACACGATCAGGGCGCAGGCCACGAAGAATATGGAGGGATGAAAAAACGCGTTCACGTCAATAACCTCAAGGGTTCAAGGGGTCCAGGGAACAGGGGATCGAGTGAAGTTGGATTGTTTTTTTCACTTGATCCCTTGACCCCTCGGATCCTCGGACCTGTTTTCATAGAAATTTTCGTCTTTTCCCAAGAAGGTGTGGGCGGCACCCTTGGCCCCCTTGGCCAGGACCACCGCCCCCAGCAGACCGAACAGCGCCCAGAAGCCTGGGAATTGGTCCAGCCCGAAATGGGGATCGTGCGGGGTGATGAACAGGTTGAGCGCGACCAGGAGCCCCAGGCTGGCGAACATCAGGTTGCGCAAGGTCCGACGGAGCCCCTGGCTTTTGCCCGCCGGCAGCACCCCGCCTTGTTCGTGTATCGGTATGGAATCGTGACTCATGGCTTGCCCTCGCTTCCTCAAATCCCGCCCAACACCCGGATGAACTGGATGAACGTTTCGGGGTACAGCCCCAGAAACACGCTCATCGCAGCCGTGAAACACAGCGGCACGACCATCGACAGCGGCGCCTCGGAATAGTGGCTGAGGTCGATGCCGGGGGCTGGCTCCTCGAAAAAGGCCTTGTACACGACCGGCGTGAAGTAGGCGGCGTTCAGTAGAGTGCTCGCGAGCATGGCGCCCAGCAGGGCGTAATGTCCGGTGCTCGCCGCACCGTTGGCCATGTACCATTTGCTGACGAACCCGCACACCGGCGGGATGCCGATCATGGACAGCGCGGCCACAGCAAACGCCCCGAAGGTCCACGGCATGCGGCGGCCCATGCCCGACATCATGCTGATCTTCTTCTGGTGGGTGGCCACGTAGATGGCCCCGGCCGTGAAAAAGAGCGTAATCTTGCTGAAGGCGTGGTGCGCGATGTGGGCCACCCCGCCGGTGACGGCGAGCGGGGTCAGCATCGACACCCCCAGCACCACGTAGGAAAGCTGGCTCACCGTGGAGTAGGCCAGCCGCGCCTTGAGGTCATCCTTGGTCAGGGCAATGACCGAGGCCGCGATGATGGTGGTGGCGGCAAACACGGCCGTGGCCTCTCCCAGGCCCAGCGCGTCCATGAGGTTGACCCCGAAGCCGGAGAGCAGTATCCGGCAGACCGAGAACACACCGGCCTTCACCACCGCCACGGCGTGCAGCAGGGCCGAGACCGGGGTGGGCGCCACCATGGCCGAGGGCAGCCAGTTGTGCAGCGGCATGATGGCCGCCTTGGCCAGGCCCGCCATGTAGAGAGCGAAGGTGATCTGCACCAGCACCGGGTTGGCGTCGGGCGGGAACATGCCCCGGCTGATGTCGCCCAGGCGGAAGTCGAGTGTGCCGCACAGCACGTAGGTCAGGACCATCGCGGGCAGCAGGAACAGCTTGGAGGTGCCCATGAGGTAGACCAGGTACTTGCGCGCGCCGTGGTAAGCCTCCGCGTCCTGGTGGTGGGCCACCAGGGGGTAGGTGAAGACCGTGATGACCTCGTAGAACAGGTAGAGGGTGAAGACGTTGGCGGCCATGGCCACCCCCATCGCACCGAAGATGGCCACCGCAAAGCAGAAGTAGTAGCGCGTCTGGGCATGCTCCTTGAGGGAGCGCATGTAGCCGATGTTGTAGGCCGTGGCCAGAATCCACAGAAACGAGGCCACCAGGGCGAAGATCAGCGCCAGCCCGTCGGCGCAGAATTTGACCTCGATCCCGGGCAGGATCACGAACAGGGGATAGACCAGGACCTCGCCCCGCAGCACCGGCGGCACGAACGTCAGCACGGAACCGAAGGTAAGGATCCCGGCCGCGAACGACACGCCTTCCCGGGCATTGATGTTCGTGCGCAGGAGCCAGATGAACAACGGCGCCAGGCCCGTGGTCAGAATCGGCATGAGCAGCAGGCTGGATTCCATCATCGTCTCTTAACCCCGCAGCGAGGAGATCGTAGCGCTGTCCGAGGTGCCCCAGCGTTTGGCCACCACCAGGATGATCGCAAGCACCAGTGTCGCCTCGGCGGCCGCCAGGCCCATGACCAGCAGCGCGCCCAGCTGGCCCAGCTCGTCCGCGGCCGGAGTCAAACGGGCGCTCGCCACCAGCGCCAGCCCCGCGCCGTTCAGCATCAGCTCCACGGCGATGAGCATCCCCACCAGGCTGCGGCGGCGGGTGATGCCGTAAAGCCCCAGACCCAACAGCAGCAGGGCGGCCAAGTGGAACAACACCAGCGGGTTCATTGTCCCTTCCTCCTCTCGAAGCCGAGCAGCACCGCCCCGGCCATGGCCACCACCAGCACCACCGAAATCAGCTCGAAGGCCAGCACGTAGGGCCCTGTCAGGAACTGCCCCAACCGCGCCAGCGGAACCTCGGACTTCAGGGGCAGGGCCGGAGGCGCGTAGCCCGCCACGATACCGGCCAGAATGACGGCCGGCAAAAGCCCGCTCGCGACGGACAGGAGCTCCCGCAGCCCCATGCGTGGCCGCAAACTCTCATGGCCGGCTTCCCCGCCGGGTGCGCGGGTGAGCATGATGGCAAAAAAGATGAGCACGCTGACTGCGCCCACGTAGATCAGGATCTGCATCAACGCCAGGAAGGGTGCGGCCATGAGAAAGTACATGCCGGCCACCCCGAACAGGGTCATGATGAGGCCGATCAGGGCCCGCACCAGATTGTGGCAGCGCACGGCGGCAAGCCCCCCGGCGACGATGAGGGCCAAGTAGAGTCCGTATGCGGCGGAGGCCACCATTTCTTCCATCAGCCTTTCCCCCTAGCGCCTTATGCGGCGCGGGCTGCGCCGCGGGCTGCGGCCGTGGAAGCCGCCCGCTGCTGCAGCCGAGCCAGCAAATCGATGTCGAACGTCTGCCGGGTCGTGCCGACCAGGTAGGCATTGCCGGTGAACCGGATGGCATCCACCGGGCAGCTCTGCACGCACAGCCCGCAGAGGCTGCAGAGGCTGTAGTTAAGACGGTACCCGTCGAGGACCCGTACGATCCGGTCTGGAGGCGGCGCCAGGTGCTGGGAATAGGGCACCTGGACGTCCGGCGAAAGCCGCAGGCCCGGGTCCGCGGCCCGGCCGGTCTCCTCGCCCTGGACGTGCATGCGCAGGGTGATGCAGCGCGAGGGGCAGATGTCGACACAGCGCCAGCACATGATGCATCGCGGGGTCCCGGGGTCTTCGTCCTGCGGCACGAGTTCGATGTGACCGCGGTACGTGGCGAGGTTATCGACCTCCTTACGCGGGTAGTGCACTGTGATCTGGGGCTTGATCAGCTCGACGGCCGTAATCCTCAGGCCGACGGCCAGGCTCCAGAGTCCCTTGAGCGCTTTCATCAGGCGACGCATGTTCATCTCACCAGTTTTATCATCAGGGCCGTGACGACCAGGTTCAGCAGACCGAGAGGAATAAGCCATTTCCAGCAGATGTTCAGAAGCTGGTCGAAGCGCACCCGCGGAAACGTCCAGCGGAACCACATCATCACGAAAATGAGACCGAAGACCTTGGCCAGAAACCACCAGATCCCCGGAAGCACCGGGCCGTCCCAGCCGCCGAGGAAAAGGGCCGTGGCCACGGCGCACACGATGACCATGTAAGAGTACTCGGCCAGGAAGAACAGCCCGAAGCCCATGCCCGAGTACTCGGTGTGAAACCCCGCGGTCAGCTCGCTTTCGGCTTCGGGCAGGTCGAAGGGCGAGCGGTTGGTTTCGGCCACGGAGGCGACGAAGAAAATGAAAAACGCCAGGGGGTGCGTAAAGACGTTCCAGGACAGCAGGCCCCGAGTCTGCTCCTGGGCGATGACCGAGAGGTTGAGCGAGCCGGTCTGGAAGGCTACAGCCAGCACGGATAACAGCAGCGGGATCTCGTAGGCCACGGCCTGGGCCACGGCGCGCGCGGCTCCCAGCAGGCTGTACTTGTTGTTCGATCCCCAGCCGGCCAGGCACAGCGCGAGCGAGTTCAAGCCCGAGAAGGCCAGGATGAGCAGCAGCCCCAGGTTAACGTCCATGCCCGTCAGCAGGGGGCTGAAGGGGATCGGCAGAAAGCAGATCACCACCGGGGCCATGGAGAGAATGGGGGCGGCCCAGAACATCAGCCGGTCCGCTCCCTCCGGTGTGGCCAACTGCTTGCTGATCAGCTTGCCGGCGTCGGCCACCGGCTGCAGGAGGCCTTGGGGCCCGACTTCATAAGGGCCGGGCCGGCGCTGGATGAAGCCAGCCACTTTGCGCTCCATGTAGACCAGCACCAGGCCGTTCACGCCCACAAACGCCATGATGGCCGCGAGGGCGGCGATCATGTGCCCAAGCGGATGCATGAGCCATGCTGTCAGCTGTGCAATCATCGGTCGATCTCCGGAATGACCAGGTCGAGGCTGCCCATGATGGAGATGGCGTCGGCCAGGAGCGTGCCCTGGGCCAGTTCCGCGAAGAGGCTCAGGTTCGAGAAGCTGGGCGAGCGCAGCTTGAGGCGGTAGGGCTTGGCCGTGCCGTCGCTCAGGAGGTAGACACCGATCTTGCCGCGTGCGCCCTCCACCGCGAAATAGATTTCGCCTTTCGGCGGAATCACGCGCTCGGGCAGGTCCGGGCTGACAACGTCGCCTGCGGGCAGGGCCTCCAGCGCCTGCTCGATGATGCGGACACTCTGGGCCATCTCGGCCATGCGCACCTCGTAGCGGTCCATGGCATCGCCCGCCTGGCCGGTGGGGATGTCGAAGGCCAGCCGGTCGTAAACGGAATAGGGTTCGAAGCGGCGCACGTCATAGGCAACCCCCGAGCCCCTCAGCACCGGGCCGGTGGCACCGTAGCGCCGGGCCATCTCCGGCGACAGCACCCCGATGTCCTCGCAGCGCCCGCGCAGAATCATGTTGCCGGTCACGAGATCGCGGTACATGGGCAGCCGCTGCGTGAAATCCCGGCAGAACTGCCGCGTGAGTGCGATAAACTCGTCGGTGACGTCGGTTACGACCCCGCCGAAGCGGAAGTAGCAGTAGGTCAGGCGCGAGCCGGTGACGATCTGCAGGATGTCCAGGATCCGCTCGCGGTCGGCAAACCCGTATAGGATCGGGGTGAAGCCGCCCAAGTCCAGCAGGTAGGCCCCCCACCAGAGCAGGTGCGAGGAGATGCGGTTGAGCTCGCAGGTGATGACGCGGATGTACTCGGCCCGCGGCGGCACCGTAATCCCCATGAGTTTTTCCACCGCGCCAACATAAGCCCAGTTCCAGGCGAGCGCATGCAGGTAGTCCACCCGGCCCATGTTGGGCAGATACTGCGGGTAGGTCTTCACCTCGCCCATCTGTTCATGCATGCGGTGGATGTAGCCCAGGACCGGCTCGCTCTTGCGGATGTACTCGCCGTCCAGCTCCACGACCACCCGCAGAACGCCGTGGGTGGCGGGGTGCTGCGGACCGATGTTGAGGATCAGGGTGTCACCGTCTTCGGACAGGGCCGGCGCAAAATGTTTCGTGTAGAAGTCGCCGGTAAGCTTTTCGTTCACATCGTGACCCATGGGCCTAATCGTCCTCGCCCGTCTCGCGCGGTTCGATCTCGTACTGCTCGAAATGCCGCTCCGCCAGGCGCCGGGCGTGGTTGCGCCGCGAGCACGCGGGGCAGACGCTGAGGTTGAACGCGGGCACTTTGGTCTCGCCCGCGCGCTCCATGATCAGGCTCAGGTCGATCACCGGGCCGAAGGGCTTGCCGCAAGAGGTGCACGGCCGCAGCGGGATGCGCGAGGCCTCCTTGCCGTAGATGATGACCGTGCGCTCGGCGCCCTCGTCCCCGATCTGGATCTTGTTCACCGGGCAGATCCGGGCGCAGGCCCCGCAGCCGATGCAGTGCCGGGCGGTGCGGCCGAAGGAGGTGTCCACCCGGATCTCCACCCCGCGGCCGCATAGCGCCAGCACGTTGCCGCCCACCCGCTCGCAGACCCGGGCGCACAGCCCGCACATGACGCAGTCCTTGTTGTCCTCCGGAAACCGGCCCAGCTCGGCGCCGTAGCGCGCCGCCAGTTCCTTCAGAACCGTGGAGTCGGGACAGCGGCTGTAGAGCAGCTCGATGATCAGCTTGCGGCCCTGCCGCAGAAACGGGGTGTCGGTCCGCACCTCGGCATCGCCCCGCAGGGGGTAGTTGCAGGCCGTCACCATGCGCGCCCGGCGGTTTTCGATCAGCTCCACCGTGCACAGCCGGCACATGGCGGCAGGCTCGAGCGCCGGGACGTGGCAGAGGGTGGGAATGTCGACCCCGTTTTGGCGCGCCACCTCCAGGATGGTCCGACCCGCCTCTGCCGTGACTTCCTTTCCGTCCAGGATGATTTTCATGGTTGCCGTCCTTTGGCCTCACGCCCCTGCGCGGCGGCGGGTCACATGATCTTGATGCTGTCGAATTTGCAGTTCTTGTAGCATTCCATGCACTTGATGCAGAGCTCCTGGTCGATGGTGTGGGGCTTCTTCTTCTCGCCCGCGACGGCCTTGGCCGGGCACTTCGCCCGGCACAGGCCGCAACCGGTGCATTTCTCGGGATCGATCTCGTAGTAGTACAGGGGCTTGCAGACGCCGGCCGGGCATTTCTTGTCCCGGATGTGGGCGTCGTATTCCTCGCGGAAATACTTGATGGTGGAAAGCACCGGGTTGGCGGCCGAGGTCCCCAGCCCGCAGAGTGAGAAGCTGTTTGTGAATTTCCCGATCTCCTCCAGGAGTTCCACATCGCCCTCGCGCCCCTCACCCAGGGTGAGGCGGGTGAGAATATCCTTCATGCGCGTCAGGCCTTCGCGGCAGGGTGTGCACTGCCCGCAGGACTCCTCCACCAGGAAGTTGATGAAGTAGCGGGACACCTCCACCATGCAGATGTTTTCGTCCATGACGATCATGCCGCCGGAGCCCATCATCGAGCCGATTTCGGCCAGCTTCCCGAAGCCCACGTTGATGTCCAAAAACTTCTTGGGGATGGGGATGCAGCCGCCGGAGGGGCCGCCGGTCTGCACGGCCTTGAGCTCTTTCTTGTTGGGTATGCCGCCGCCGATGCCGTAGACGATCTCGCGCAGGGAGGTGCCCATGGGCACCTCCACCAGGCCGACGTTGTGGACGTTGCCGGTGAGCGAGAAGACCTTGGTGCCGGCCGAACGCTCGGTGCCGTAACCGGTGTACCAGGCACCGCCGCGCAGGATGATCTCGGGCACGTTGGCGTAAGTTTCGACGTTGTTGAGGTTGGAGGGGCTGTCGCGGAAGCCCTTTTCGGTGGAGCGAATGTACTTGGGACGGGGCCGCCCGACTTTGCCCTCCAAGGAAGACATGAGGGCCGAAGACTCGCCGCAGACGAAGGCCCCAGCGCCGGTGGAAACGGAGACCTTGAACTTGAAGCCGGTGCCCAGGATGTTGTCGCCGATGAGCCCCAGCTCCTCGGCCTGGCGGATAGCCCTGGTCAGGGTCTGGACCGCCAGCGGGTATTCCATGCGCACGTAAAGGAAACCCCGGTCGGAGCCCATGGCGTAGGCGGCGATGGCCATGCCTTCCAGGACGGCGTGGGGGTCCCCTTCCATGACGGAGGCGTCCATGAAGGCGCCGGGGTCTCCCTCGTCGCCGTTGCAGATGACGTAGTGCCGTCCCGGCTGACGGGAGCAGGATTCCCACTTCAGCCCGGTGGGGAAACCGGCACCGCCCCGGCCCCTCAGCTTGGAGTTCTTGATCTCCTCGATGACCTGGTCGGGACTCATTTCATTCAGCACCTTGTTCAAGGCCTTGTAGGCCCCATGCACCAGGGAGTCGTTGATATCGAAAGGGTCGATCCGGCCGACCCGTTTCAGCACCAGCTTGGTCTGCTTGGCGAAGAAGGGAATGTCGCCTACCTTGGCGATGGATTCCTTGGCCCCCTGGGGCTTGTACAGAAGGCGCTTGACGAGCTCGCCGCCGATGACCGTCTGCTTGACGATCTCTTCGGCATCCTCGGGTTTGACCCGCTGGTAGAATAGCCCCTCAGGCTGGAGGGTAAGCAGCGGGCCGCGCGAACAGAAGCCGTGGCAGCCGGTGCGTTTGACCTCCGGCATCACCTTGATGGCCGCACCGGATGCGGCCACGGAATTCTGCATGGTCTCCAGCAGGTCCAGGCTGCCGACGGCCTTGCAGCCCGTGCCGCAGCAGACGAGGATGCGGGGCGCGTTGGGGTCGGTCCGGTCGATAAGCGCCTGGCGATGCTGTTCGAGTTCCTGCCCGCCCACGAATCGTTTCACCCCGGACAGGACGGCCGCCGCGCTGGTTGCTGTGTTCATAACGTCTCTCCCCTATTCGGCATTGACCTGATCGATCAGCTCGTTGAGCAGGCCGACGGTTGCCTTGGGATGGTATTTCTCGTCTAAGACCACCACCGGTGAGACGGCGCAAGCGCCCAGGCAGTTCACGGTTTCCAGGGTGAACTTCTTGTCCGCCGTGGTTCCTCCCGGCGCGATGCCCAGTTTGCCGGCGATGTGCTTGACCATGCCGCCGCTGCCCTTGAGGTGGCAGGCGGTGCCCGTGCACACGTGCAGGATGTGCTTGCCCTTGGGTATCAAGCTGAAGGAAGCGTAGAAGGTGGCCACCTCGTAAATCTTGGTCAGCGGGACGCTGATGGCCTGTGACAGGTAATGCAGGGCCGGTTCGGGCAGGAAATGATAGTGCCGCTGAATGGCCTGCATCATCATGATCATGGCCTCGCGGTTTCCGTTGAAATCGTCACGGATGATCCGGTCAATCAGCGTAAAGTCGACCTCGGGTTCCTGGCACATCACTTCCGCTTCAGGCATAGCGTCCTCCTTGACACCATACTCGCGCCGTGCGGCTCGCAGGCCGCCCGGGATCAGACTCCTTCATCCGGCGGTGCGTCTTCGATCTTGGTCAGGCTGAGGCACTGCGTGGTGCACACCGTAACGCAGACCGGCTTGAGGCCTTTATCGATCCGATCCTTGCACATGTCGCATTTGACGGCCGTCTGGGTCCGGGGGTCCCACTGCGCCGCCCCCCACGGGCAGGCCACCATGCAGGCTTTGCATCCCACGCACAATTCGGAGTCCACGTATACGATGCCGTCCGCGTCACGCTTCTTCACGGCACCGGTGGGGCAGGCGGCGACACAGGCCGCGTTTTCGCAGTGGAAGCACCCCATGTAAACGTAGGCCTCGCGCGGCAGGCCGCGGACCACGCGCCGGCCGAGCATGAAAATCTGGCACAGACGCGGCCCCTCGGGTAGCTGCTTGCTCTCCCGGCAATAGATTTCGCAGCTCAGACAACCGATGCACCGGTCCTGGTCCTGGATGATGCAGTACCTGCTCATTGCTGTACTCCTTCCGCACATGCCGTCTTTTCGCAACCCTGCCGCCGCTTGCGCCGCCATCGCCGCCTCCGTCGTCAGGTCTTCCCGTCCACCATCTGCCGCAACGGCAGCATGCTGAAAAGGGATTTGCGGTCCTTGTCTTTGAGAAGCGGGTGGATGCCCAGATCGTCGGGCAGGAGCAGCGGCTTCAGGTCGGGATGGTTTTCGAACTCCACCCCGAAGAAGTCGAAGCACTCGCGCTCGTGCCAGTCGGCCCCGCTGAAGATCGCCGCGATTGACGGGGCCTTTTTGGCCGAATGGGGGACGGTCAGCCGCAGTGCGACACGCCCGGAAGCATCGAAGCGGTCAAAGTGGTAGACGATCAGGATGCCCTCGGCTACGTCGATCCCGGCAATGTCCTCCAGAAAATAGCCCCGGTCGAAGAGCAGGCTCACGGCGGGCACCAACTGCTCGACCTCCAAAAAAAGGCTGGCGTGACATCCGCTCACCGAATAATCGCCGGAGCTTTTGCGCAGGGCCTGGATCGAGGCCAGGTCTGCCAACAGGCGGAGCTCTGCCTCTGAGCTCATGCGTGCTTGTCCTCCCGCGGTTCGGGCCACCAGCGTTTGCCGGTCAGCTTTTGCTGCAGGGCAAAAATGCCCTCCAGCAACCCCTCGGGCCGGGGCGGGCAGCCCGGGACGTAGACGTCCACGGGGATGATCTTGTCCACGCCCTCGACGATGGCGTACTGGCCCTCGAAGTAAAACGGCCCCCCGGATATGGAGCAGTTGCCTAGGGCCATGACCCACTTGGGTGCCGGCATCTGCTCATAGAGCCGCACCACCGCCGGGGCCATCTTCTTGTTCACAGTGCCGGCGACGATCAACAGATCGGACTGTCTCGGCGAAGGCCGGAACACTTCCGCACCGAAGCGGGCGATGTCGAAGCGGGCCATGCCCACTGCCATCATCTCGATGGCGCAGCAGGCCAGGCCGAAGGTCATGGGCCAGAGGGACATGGCCCGACAAAGGTCCAGAATCTGCTGCACCGGTTTGATGTCAAGCAGGGGCGGTTCGGTGTGCGTTCCGGCCTTTTTCAGAAAATCACTTTGCGCGGCCACGTGAAGACTCCTTTGCGCCAGAAATAGACCACCGCCAGCGCCAGAATGCCCAGAAAGACCACGAGCTCCCAGAAGACCGCCCAGCCGGGGCTGTCCGGGTAGGTCGCCGCCACGGGGAACAGGTAGAGCACGTCCACGTCGAAGGCGAGAAACAACAGGGCATAGAAATAATAGTTGATGCCGAAGCGCACCCGGGCCGGGCCGTGCGGGGTGATGCCGCACTCATATGGCAACCCGATATCCCCGCCCTTGCTCCGGGGTGACAAGAGGGTAGCGCCGATGAGCGGCGCCAGGCCGAAAAAGACTCCTGCGCCTAGGAAAAGAATGACCGATAGGTTGAGCCAGTTGAACTGCATTTGTGTGTTCCCTTGGCTTGCGCGGATACCGACATTGCCCCTCGGCGGGGCATCTGTTAGGATGGGCCGCGTGGTCAATCAGTTTTTTGGGTTAGACTCCGGTCATGTTGCGGCAGGCGGAAAATTTATTTTAAATCTCCCCATGTCGGCTTGAGGGAGTTGGGTGAGGGCCAAAGTTCCAGCGTCCTCTGCAAACAAGTATCCTAACCATTTTCGTGTGATATGAGCACCTGAATTGAATTCATTGAGTTTGCATTATCCAAAATAGTAGAGATTGATTCCCTTTGTCAACCCATAAATTTATATTTCTGATGAATTTCCAAGATGAGAACGTTCATCGGTTTTCATGAAGCCCTCGGGCTGACCCTGGCTCATGTCGCGACCTGCGGGGTGCAGGAGGTCGCTCTGCTCCAGGCGGTCGGCCGCACCCTTGCCGGGGACATCGTGGCCTGCGTGGACAGCCCTTCCATCAGCACTTCGCGCAAGGACGGCTTTGCCGTCGTCTCCCGGGACCTGGACAAGGCCGCGGCAGACGCCCCGGTTGCGCTCAAACTGGCGGGATCCCTCAGCGCGGGGGACATGCGCATCCTGCACATCGCCCCCGGTGCCGCCGTGCGGGTGACCACGGGCGCCCGGCTGCCCGACGGCGCCGATGCCGTTCTCGCGGAGGAGTTCTGCCGGGTCGCAGGCGGTGTAGTCATCTGCACCAACACGGCCTCAGCCGGCCGCAATATCCTTCCGCGCGGCACCGATGTGACGTCGGGGGCGATGGTGGCCGGCGATGGCGAAGTGCTCACAGCGCCGCTGCTCGGCTTGATCGCGGCCGCCGGCCATGGCTCCGTAACGGCGCATCGGCCGCCACGGGCCGCGGTCATTGCCACGGGCGACGAGGTGGTGGCGCCTGGAGAGCCCCTGCCGGCGGGAAAGCTTTACGCCAGCAACATGGTCGAGATCTGCGGCTGGCTGGCGGCCTTCGACATCCCGTTTGAGACCGCCATTGTCAGAGACCGCCGGGAAGATATCCGCGCGGCGATCCTGAGCTTGCTCCCGTGCGCCGACGTGTTTCTCACGAGCGGCGGCGCCTGGGGCAGCGAGAAGGACCTGATCTTTCAGGTGGTTGGATCCCTGCAGTGGCAGGGGGTCTATCACCGGGTGCGGATGGGCCCGGGAAAACCCGTGGGTTTCGGCCTGCTGGCCGGCAAGCCCTTCTTCGTGCTTCCCGGCGGCCCGCCCTCGAACGAGATGGCTTTCTTGCAGCTGGCACTGCCGGCCCTCATGAAAATGAAGGGTGCCGCGCCAAAGCCCTTTCCCATGGCTGCCGCACGCTTGGCGGAATCGGTGACCGGGGAGGTCGGCTGGACCGATTTCATCCACGCGCGGCTGAAAGTTAGAGATGGAGAGCTTTGGGTATCGCCGGCGCGCTTGAAAAGCCGCCTGAAATCCATGGCTGAAAAGGAGGCGCTGATCATCCTCCCCGAGGACCGTGACGAAATCCCCGCTGATGAATCGATTCACGTCCAACTGCTCGGGCCGCAGCCCTACGAGGGGGGCCGGTTATGAACCATCGTCCTGCGGATATGATCTGCTATTGCTTCAATTACACGCGCGGAGACATTGAGCAGGATCTGATGCAGAATCGTCGGTCGCTCATCCTTGAGAAAATCACTGCCGCCAAGCGCCTGGGCGATTGTATGTGCGCCGTCAAGAACCCCAAGGGCACCTGATGCCTGGCCAACGTCCGCCGGGTGCTGGACGAGTTCGAGTTCAGAAATCGATTTTAAGGCCCAAAAAAAATCCGCCGTCGGGCGTATTCATGAATTGGAGATTCTGGGTTTTATCCTTGATCCACTCCGGTGCCCAGGATTGGGTCTTCAAAAACCGGTAGCCCTGTAAGGTGGCGAGCGCGACCATCGAGCCTGCGAAAATATTGGCCGTTCGCTCGCTGGAATAATGCTCGATCCCTTGCAAATCGCCCTGATAGGAGTCGCCGTTCTGGTCGTTGGAAATATGAATGAACCAGTAATCCAACGCATACATGATCGGGTTTACGATATTCCAGGCCATCATTCCCCTTACAAACGCATCATTTTTATTGATCCTGTCGACATCCAAAATAACCTCGGAGCTCAACACCTGAGCAACCAATCCCGCTGAATAGACGGCAACTCCATCGGAGTCGTCTTTGGCATTTTCCGTAAAGGCAATCGGCTGGTTATAGTTTCCCACCTCCCAACCCAAATGGGTTCCGGTAATTTTAGCGACTGCAAAGTGTGCTCCCTCGTGGACCATAAAGGCGGAAGCCATGCCGCCGGCAAACTTGAAAACCGAGAGCATCGTAATCTCGGTTTCATCGGCAAAGCTTTGGTTGGGATGGTAGAGCCAGCCCAACGTGGCAAGCAACGATAAAGTCGCACCCAAAACCAATTGAGATTTTTTGATTTGCATGGTCGAGTCCCTTCGGACGATTCGGAATCGCAAGCTTTTGTCCTACTCTATTTTTGGTCTATCGGCACCAGGTGAAAAAACTTGAAAGAGAGCCGGGCGATTATAGAGGCCCCGGTTTTCCCTGACGGGGATTTGCGGTAAAAAACCGTGCCCAAAGGGGAGGCGATCTACCGGCTGGAGAAGTGGCGCGACAAGGAGACTTCAGGCATCGATGTTTCGTTGAAGGAACGGGAGGAAACTCCGGGTCAAGCCGGACCGGGTGCGGAGATGAGGGAATTCGGGGAACTCACGATGCAAGACGAGCTTTTAGCGAAACCTGCCACGATCAGACACACTCAATGGCAGGCAGGCATTCCGGTGAACGGATCCGGGAACCGGCCGCGGCCTGCACGCCTAGCAGACAATCGATTTCGTCGACCAGCCGCATGAAAATTGGCTGTTGGGCCTGTCGCAGGCGCAAGGCAAAATCGTCGCTCACCCTGCCCTCCCGGGCGGCGAGTTCCCTGAGCCGGGCGATCATCAGGCACCCGTCGACCTTCTGCGTGCAGGCGTCGGTGCAGCGGCCGCATTCCAGGCACAGCCAAATGGACGGCGACTGCAGGAGCTCGTCCTGAAGCCCGAGATTGACCATGCGGAAGATGAACCGGGGGTCGAAAGCGCCGCGCTCGCCGGAGATGGGGCAGGCGCTGCTGCACTCGCCGCAGGTGAAACAATCGGAAACCCCGGCCGCCCCGACCGCCGTCCGGAAAGGCTTGCTGCCTTTGAAGAGATTTGCGAAGGGCACGCGCGCGGTCGAAACCGGGATCGGGGTCCGCAGCCAGCGCCGCCAATCGGCCTCGGTCGGAAGTTCGACATTTCCATGCAGGCAGCGGCTCGCCACATGCCAGCGGACCCGCTGAAAGCGCCGGAAAAGATCGTAGTAGGCTGTTGCGGCGGCGGCGGATACCACACCGCGGCGCACGGCTTCCGCCCGAGCGTATCGAATCAGCGTTTCCGGTTTGACGAGGTTCGGGCACACCCGGTTGCAGCGCCGGCAGGTGAGACAGTACCAGATTTCGGGCAGCACGATCAGCTCTTCGATCAGCCCCAGATTTGCAAACCGCACGATTCTCTGGGGGCGGAGCCGGCTGGTGGCGATTTCGACCGGGCACTCCGAGTCGCAGGAGCTGCAGGTCCAGCACATGGTGCTGTCGGCCAGCCCGCCGGCATCGATCAGCCGGCGCAGCTTCGGCTGCGGAACCACAGGCAGGGAGGGCATGATCTTCACGTTCATAACCGCCACCTCCCTTTACCGGGCAAGGGACGCCAAACGGCAGGCTTGAGGTTCAACGGCATCCAATTCCTTGCATGATAAAACAAATCCTCTCAACGGGTCAATAGCGGCGCGGCAAGGCATGGATATCCCCCGTCGGCCAATGCATCGCTGACCACCGCCAGCAGAGATGGCGGCAACAGCCTTGTTAAGCCTCTTTCCCGAACGCACAGTTCGGGAATCCGCACTCCGGGCAGCCCTGACACAGGCCGCCGTGCCCGAAAAAGGATATCGACGCGCTCTGCCAAGGCCTTCTCGCGCAGCATATCCATCACCCCGGGGAAGCGGTTGCGTGCAATTATTGATCTGATGAAGCAGCGATATGTTCCACGGCCTCAACGGCATCTCGCACTGCTGTGAAAATCAAGTTTGAGTGTTTGCGTTCCTTGAAGCTGCCCTGCTCTTCAATTTCAATATAGGCCGGGCTGATTGCCCCTCCGACGGCGTAAATGCCCCGGATGCTGGTCTGGTATGGCGGTCGCAGCAGGATAAGGCGGGCGCCTTCTTTCCCGATCTTGCAGATTCCCTCGGTGCAGGTGATCTGCTGGATACTCAACCGATCAAACAAAGGTGAAGGCCCTTGCGTCCCTATGCAGGCGATCACGTGTTTCATGGGAAAGCTCATGCCCTGCTGCAATTCAACCCCCTGGCCCAGTTGAACATTTTGGGTCTGAACCAACAACCGCTCCACGCCGTCTTTATCCACTTCGCCTATTTTGGGGACAACGGCCGGAAGTATCTTGATGTTGCCGCCCAAAAGAATCTCTTCTCCAAGGTCGCGGGCCACTTCCTTATCGACCTTGAAGTGCTCTTTCTTATGGCCCCAGTAGACGGGCGTATGGTCGTCTGCCGCCCGCTTGGCTTTTGACAGCGTGGCGGCAACGTCTGCGGCGGCATTCCCACCACCTAGAACGAGGGTTGGTGCGCCTATGTGTTCGGCCGGATTGTCAAGCTTGCGGGCCACCGTTTTGGCCTCGCCGTATACGCCCAATTCAACCGGGATGTTGCTGCCGAAGGCCAGCACGATATTGCGCGTGCGGTAGCGGCTCTGCCGGGTGATCACGTTGAATTCACCCTGTTCTCTCTTGATGTCTAAGAATTCTTCGTTGAGATTGACTCTGATCCTGTGTTTGCGCACGCACGTTTCGATTTTGATCAGGTACTCTTCCACCGGGTCGTTGTTCGAATCGGGCATAAGGTCCTCGATCGGAAAGGGCCCCGGCTCGCTCTTGGGGATGGTGGGGTACACCCTTTTGCCGCGTGGATAAGAGTCGATAATGCCCTGAAATAGGCTCTTTCCTTTTTCAAGGACCAAATATTTAAGCCCTTTTTCAGACGCCTTGATCGCGCAGGCGACCCCGCCCGGCCCCGCCCCGACAATCACCACATCATAAAGCGTCATTGAAATAATCTTCCGTTATTTCGTTACAAGCCGCGTTGAAGAACCGACTGGACTATAAGAGGCGCTGCCTAATCGCCTACTTGTCAGATGATTTTTTGCCGGCGCAGTCCACGCAGCGGCCATATTCGTCGACGCAGTCCGAGCAATGCAGGCGGCCGCAAAGCCGGCATTCGGTCATCACCTCGCCGGAATTGCTCTTGACGTCTTTATGACAGGCTGTGCATTCGAATTGAACATCTTCGGGTTCGGGCATTTTCTGCCTCCTTTCCTTTATTGTTGCGTTCTCAATGAGGCCAGTCCTTTTGTAAATTCCAGCAAAACACCCAGTCCCTGCTGGACTTGCGGGTCTCCCATGCCCCGCAGCATACCCCATGCTCCGATCGCCTGGGCGCCGGACACATTCACCCGGGTTGGCAGATCGGCGGCGCTGTCTATGAGGTCCAACGCTCCCGGGACGGTCAGCTTCTTCAGGACCCCCGCCAGGCGCACCATCCCGTCAGCGGTCTGCTGCAACGCTTCGGCCGAGTAGGACGCGCCCACTTTTTTGAGAACCTCCATACCGGTGCCGAGCAAGCGCAGCACACCTCGCTGCTCCAGATCGTCGAGGTAGGATATCACCTGCGGCATGGTGGACTTGAGCAGGGGCTCAGCCGTCAGTGCGAAATCGATCAAATTTTTCATTTGCTCCAGCATGAAGTTCAGATTTTTTATGTTGCGCATCAATTTTTTGATCAGGAAAATAAAGTCCTCCATCTGGAAATCGGCCTCGACATCCGCCAGCTCGACGATCAGCGCCTGAACGGCTTCGTTGACGCGCGGCGCCAATTCTTCGCGTAGCTCGCCGAGGGCCTTGGCGGAAGCCATCAAGGGTGCAATCTGGTTTTCCAGGTGCTCGAGGCGATTCAGAATCTGGTCTTCCTTCGTCATGGCATGTTCCTCCTTCACGCGGCCTGCCGGATCTTGCCCGCCAGGTTCATCTGCGGTTCAAGCGGCAGATCGAGCCCCTTCATCATGAGATTCCAGTAGACCCAACGGAACATCATTTTGCCCCAGTGGTTGCTGAGGCTTTCCTGCAGCAAACTGAAGGGACCCATGCCGGGAAACGGAAACTTGCCCGGCAACGGCTCAACGGCGTAGTTGAAATCCAGCAGAATCGCCTTTTCGAAGCCCGAAGCGAGAAAACAGGTGGCATGGCCGTCAAACTTCGGCAGTGGCGGGTGGCCGTCGATTTCGCGAACCAGGTTTTCAACAAGGGTGTAGGCCATGTAGTGGGCCACGGAGCCGGCCTTGGAGGTAGGAACATTGGTCGTGTCGCCGATGACGTAGATCCGATCGAACTTGCTGGCCTTTAACGTATGCTTGTCGGTGGGCACAAAGCCCACGGGATCGCTGATTTCGGAATCGATCAGCGCCTGGGCTCCCATGTTGGGGGGGATGGCCACCAGCAGATCGTAACCGACTTTTTGCCCTTTGTGTGATTCAATGGTTTTTTCTCCGGCATTGACCTGGGCCAGATCAAAGTAAGGGGTCACCTTGATGTTTTTCTTGGCGGCAACGGCGGCCAGCGTCTTGGCGGCAACCGGCTTGGTGAAGACATTGTCCAAAGGGGTTACGAATTCGATTTCGACCTTGTCCCGAACTCCGTTTACGGTGAAAAACCAGTCCGCCATGAACACGAACTCCAGCGGGGCGATAGGGCATTTGTAAGGAAACTCGGCGATATTGAGGACTACCTTGCCGGAGTTGAAGTACTTCAATTGCTTGCGCAGCGCCAGGGCGCCCTCCAGGGTGTAAAAATCGAAGATGTCTTTTCGCCAGCCGTCCGGCATGCCGTTGATCTCCGAGGGCTGAATATCGCAGCCGGTCGCTATTACGAGCCAATCGTATTCATGCTGCCCCTTGAGGGTTTCAACCTGCCTTTGCGTCGAGTCGATTTTCACCACTTTATCGACCACAAACTCCACGCCTTGCGGGATGAATTCCTTTTTAGGCTTCAGCACATCCTGTTCTCCGTAAATCCCGAAGGGAATGAACAGGTAGCCGGCCTGGTAATGGTGGCGCTCATCTCGGTCGATAATGGTGATCTGCCATTCCGATTCTTTCAGCTCCTTGCGCAGCATGTTGGCAACGATGGTGCCGCCGGCGCCCGCACCTAAAATCAGGATTTTTCTCATCTCATTTTCCTCCCCGAAGGTTGAAATCTATCCGGCAACGAACTGATACCTCTGCGATTTGTAGCCTTCCACTTTTTGGATATGGAAAGTCAGAATACGGCTCTCGTAGTTTTCAACAAACTGCTTGAGTTCTTTTCTGACCTTTTGGAATCTGGCACTTTGAAGTCGCTCAACCAGATTATGCGCCTCATCGGCTCTGCCTTCGCAAATGATGCGTGGACCGTCACCGATGATGACCTCCCATTCCCCCGCGACCTTGATGCCCAATTCTTCAAGGCAGGGGTAGAAGCTTTCCATGCTATATTTCTGGTAGTCCCCGCTGTTCTTGCTGACGACATCCCATGCTTGGGTGAATTTGATCGTACTGATCTTGATGTCCTTGGAATAGGCATCCTTTCTACCGCTTGAAACAAGGACTTTTGTTTTATAGCTTTTGATACAATTCAAAAGCTCGTTGTTCAGCTCTTTATATTTTTGGTGCGTCAGTGCCGTTTCAAGCAGGTGCAGGTCGGTGGTAGTTCCTTCACACAGGATTTCACTGTATCCGCCCACCAGAACCACCCATCCGGCAACAATGTGGATTCCGAGCTGATTGACTCCTGGAATATATTTGGTCAGCATAAATTTTTCGTATTCTTGGGCCTTCTCCGGGTCTATCCTCCAATACTGGTTGAATTTGACGGTCATGGCGTTTCCCTCCTCAAAAAAATCAGGGGCGATCGGCGTATGCCTCTGCGAACAGCCGCTTCAGCCGCTGCATCTCGGCTTCCGCTTCAACCACCATTTCCTCGATGATGGCTTTGAGCGGCTTGATCTCTTTCACCAGCCCCACCGATTGGCCGGCCATCAGGGATCCTTTGGCCACATCTCCGTCCACCACCGCGCGGCGCAACGCACCGACCCAGAAACGCTCCACCTCGAACTGGGCTTCCTCGCGGGTGATGATGTTTTCATCCAGCTTGTGCAGGAGTTCCATCTGGAGCTTCCCGAACTCGGCGGACCCTTCGTTTTTGAGGGCTCGGACGGGAATGACCGGCAGGCGGCTGTCGAACTGCGGGGTGGCCACTGCATCCCGGGCCTTTGCCCGCTTGAAGGCCTCCTTGAAATTCTGATGAGCGGCGCATTCTTCCGACAGAACAAAGCGGGTGCCCATCTGGATGCCCGCCGCACCCATCATCAGCAGGTGCGCCATCATCCGACCCGTAGCGATTCCTCCGGCAATAAAGACCGGTACATCGTCGATCTGGAAAAGAATCTGCTGGATCAGCACGGACAGGGCAACCGGCCCGATGTGGCCCCCGGCCTCGGAGCCCTCCAGCATCAGCGCGTCGGCGCCGCGGTCGATCAGGCTCATGGCCAGCGGCTCGGTAGAGGCGAAACAAATGGTCCTGGCCCCGCAGGCCTTGACCTGCTGAATCTCGTTTTTCTTGGGGATGCCTCCGGCGAAAACCGCGAACTCGCATCCCAGGTCGCAGACGAGCTTCAAATGCTCCAGGTAGTTGGGCGCCAGGGTGATGACGTTCACCCCAAACGGGCAGGCGGTCAATTCGCGGGTCAGTCGGATCTGGCTGCGAAGGATATCCGGCGGGGCGTTGCCCCCCGCCAGCAGACCGAATCCGCCGGCGTTGCAGACCGAGCTCACCAGCCCCGGGTCGCTGATCCACGTCATGGCGCCGCACATCACCGGGTACCTGGAACCCAGGAACTTCCGTCCGCGCTCAAAAAAACGGTCGATGATCGGCATTCTTCTTACCTCGATCAGAATGTTGGTAAGAATGCAGGCTGTTGAGCCGGCAGATCACCGGCAAGCCGTTCATCACAGACACGGCGGCCGTGAGTTCAAAAACCGGGAGCGGATATCATTTGTGAATCCGTTCGGGCTCGATGAGAGATTCATCGCAACCCATCGAGCCTCTCCCTCAAGCCCCCTTGCCGAACGCACAGTTCGGGAACACGCACTCCCGGCAGTCCTGGCACAGGCCGCCGTGCCCGAAAAAGGCGAGTTCTTTCTTGCCGATGCGCTCGCCGGCCAGGATCCGCGGCAGCACCAGGTCCAGGGCCGTGGTGCGGTGATACAGCCCGCAGGCCGGCACCCCCAGCAGCGGCACATCGCCGATCCGGGCCGAGAGGAACATGGCGCCGGGCAAGGCCGATGCCCCATAGTGCATCTCGGTGGCCCCGGCCTGCCGGATCGCCAGGCGGGTGACGTCGTCCGGATCGACGCTCATTCCACCGCTCAGCAATATGAGGTCGCAGCCGTTTTCGAGGTGCGATATGATTGCTTGGCGGATCAGGTCGGTGTCGTCCGGTGCGAAAGCCACCCCGGCCACTTCCGAACCCAACGCAGTTACCTTCTCGGTCAGGATCGGCGCGAAGCGGTCCTGGATCAAACCGTTGAAAACCTCGCTGCCGGTCACCACGATGCCGGCCTTGGCCTTGCGCAGCGCCCGCACCGACAGGACTCCGCCGTTCTGACGGGCGATGGCCGCCGCACGCTCGATGGGCACGCGCTTCATCACCAGCGGAATGGCCCGCGTCGCTCCCACCAGCTTGCCTTTCGCGACCAGGGTGTGGGTGTGAAGAGTAGCGCACATCACCTCCTCCACCATGTTGAAGGCCGCAAGCGCCGCCGTGTTCACCTGCAGCAGCCCGGCGACGGCCGCCGTCATTCTGATCTTGCCTTCCTTCGGGTTGTTCTCCCAGGCGACACCCGCGCCGGCCAACGCCCCGGCCAGGATGGCGGCCGCCTCGTTCTCGTGGATCTCGTCCTCCGCGAGGTCGATGACGTAGAGATGGTTCTTTCCCAGCTTTTGGAGATGGCAGATATCCTCGTTGCACACCGTATGCCCCTTGCGGAAGGCCGCGCCTTTGAACTCCCCGGGCCGGATCTCAGTAACGTCGTGCGCCAGTTGGGTCCCCACCGCATCCTGCACGTTTATTTTCTTCAGCATGTCCATCGTACCTTTCTGTTGTGCGTCCGATTAGCGCAGGGCAATAACCGCCGCGCGCCGTTTGCCGGATTTTTCGAAATGTTGCCCGTGATCAGGCGGAGTGGATAGCTCGGGCACCCCGCTGGGCGCCCAGCTCATCTCCGCCCAGGTAATCTCCCGGGCGTTTGAAAAATAAGCGCCCTCCGCGCACGGCCGGCAGACATATCCGCCGTCGCAAACTACCTCGCGCCCGTCTCGGACGACCTGCCCGCACCGGAGGCAAGTGACCTTGCGCTGGGTCGGGCCGGGCAAGTCGACCGGTTTGATCGGCACCCGCACCTGCTGGACCCTGAAAAGGACGCTGTCCGGCATGCGGCAATAGGCCGTGAGCTGCTGCTGGGACTTGCCGCTCACCTCGGGCGCGTACACCGCCGCCAGATCGCGCGCCTCCTCGGTGGAAACCACCCGGAAGGCCTTTCCGGTCGCGAGGTTCAGGAAGGTGGCCGCCATGATGCCGTAGTCCACAAATTTCAGGCTACGGCGGCCCAGCTTGACCCCGGTTACATGCGCCACGGCATCGGCCGTGCAGCGGTCCATCTCCACGTAGACGATCAGCTTTTTGATCTGGTCGCGCCGGGTCGGCTCGTCCAGCCCGATCAGGCGGCAGCCCAGCATGGCCATGCGCACGCCCACCACCTGCCCCGGGCACAGGTGCCCGTGGGCCACGGCGGACGTTTCCAGCAGTTCATGGAAAGGTTTCATGGTCGGTTTCCTTGGGGATCCTGAAAAATTTGTCAGACGGTTGCGCTGCCGCTGACTAAAACCGGCACGTCGCCCCGGCACTGGTCGAAGTCGCTCTCGATAAACAACCGGGTGACCGCGGCCAGCGCCTGGTAGAACCTTGTTTGCGCCTGCTCCTCGACATTCCGGGTGAAAACAGGCACCCAGGCGGCCAGATGTCTCTCTAAAAAAAACTTTTGCGTCTGGCGGAAGGGCTGGGCGCGCACCAGGTCTCCGCCAGCCACCGCTTCGAGTTCCTTGACGACCAGGAAATGCATGAACTCGAGCTCGGCCGCGATGTGATCCGGTGTCCCGTTGAAACCCGCAGCCACCTCCAGGCCGACCTCTCGGTAGGATTCGCCGACAGCCTGGGTCGAACCCCCCATCAGCCGGCGGTCCCCTTCGAGGTAGACCGAGCCGTAGGGCGGCGCCAGGAGGGCAAAGGGACCGACAAAGAGCCGGGCATGATCGATGGCCAACTCCTCGACGCATTCATGGACCCGCAGGGCAGCCTCCATGCGATCGGCAGCTTCAGAGGCCGGGGGGCAGACCACCTTAAAATCCCGTCCCAATTGCCTCACGTGCTGAAGTGTCAGCTCCCCCGGCGGGTAATAGCATTCGGCCAGCGCCTTGTAGGTCGTCGCCCGGGCGAGCTCGGCCAGGTATGTATCGTTTGCCTTCATTGCGTTCTCCTTGCGTTCAGTTGATTTCGGCCCGCGCGCAGCCCGGCATTGTTGGCTCATTTCAGTTGGCGGAGGCCTCGTTCAGCTTCAAATAGCGTTCCCCCAACGTGAAAAGCAGCATCATCACGGCCAGCGCGAACACCAGCACCAGCAACTCCCAAACGCTCGGAACATACTGCACGTATTGTGGGAACTGCTCGGCCTTGGGCCCCACCGGATGGCTCTGGCCTGCCAGGAGGATTTCCATGTGCCGTGCCAGCGACCCCACGAAGATGAGCGCCGAAGCGAGGATTCTGCCGCCGACCGATCCACGTACGGCGGGTATCAGCAGAAGGACAAACGGCAAGAACAGCCCCAGGATGACCTCGCTGCCGAAAACCCCGATGGACCCGAAGAGATGCTCGAAGCTGTGATACACCAGGAACGCGGGAATCGTGGTCGATGATTCAATGGCTATTTTCAGCAGAGTGAAGGCCACGACGATCCCGGCCGCGTAGGTCAGGATCAACGTGAAATCGTCGTACACCACCGCGGCATATTCGCCGGAGGACGCCTTGGCAGTGATGCGGCCCGCCACCATGCTATAGAGGATGAACAACGCCGTCCCACTGAGAAAGGCCATCAGCAGACAGTAGATGGACATCATCGGCCCGAAATAGGTGGCTCTCGACTCGGTCAGCCCGAATACCGAGCCGATCATCAGGGGCGCGATCAGGGCCAGCACGAAGGAGACCGTGCCCATCAGTTTGCTGAAGCTGCTGTGATAGTCGCCCGTATGCATCTTCCAAAACTTGAGCGCCAATACCGCCAGTTCGACGCTGTAGATGGCGCCCATCCACCAGATCGGCGACGACAGGTTGGGCGAGAGCATGATGTAGATCATGTGAAAGATCGACCCGAGCTCCAGTCCGATGGAAACGAAACCGCCGCACAGGGTCGCGATGGCCAGGAACACCAGGCGCTTGGCGAAGGGCTCATACTTCTTGATGCCGAAGACAAGCGGCAGGGCCGACAGCAGGGTCAGGCCGGAGCTTGCCAGGGCCAGGAAGATGTAAACCCCCAGGGGCAGGGTCCAGATCAGCACATCGTTGGCGTTGAAGAGGACATGACCCTGCATGAAGATGAAGGCGGCCGCGACCAGGCCTGCCATCAGCGCGATCCCGAGCACCCCCAACCAGATCGGATAGAGACCATTTTTGCCGTTCATTTAGACACCTCCCTTGGTCGCCCGGTAGCGGGCCGGGTTGTAGCCGCGAATGTAGAAAATGTGGGGCTCGGTCCCCAATTCCTCCCGCAGCCGGAACGGGTGGAACTTGCCGAGCAGCACGCTCACCTCGCTCTTGGGGTCCGAGAGGTCGCCGAAGACCCTGGCGTTGGCTGGGCAGGCTTCCACGCAGTAGGGCAGCTGCTTCTTGGCGATCCGGTGGTCGCAGAAGGTGCATTTCTCGACAACCCCCTTGGGTCGGATGGCCGCGGAGATCCCGCTCCTTTCCGGGTTGAAGTACGGTGTGCCCTTTGCGCCGACCTTTTCGACCTCCTCTTTCGGTGAGGCGGTCCCGCCCGGGATCGCGGCTTCCTCGCTGCGCCAGAACTTGTGGGGCTTTTCCCAGTTGAAGTAAATGACCCCGTAGGGGCAGTTGAACTCGCAGTACTTGCAGCCGATGCACTTGTCGGGATCGTGCATGGTGATGCCGTTGGCAAGCTTATGCATGGCGCGCGTCGGGCAGCCGCGCACGCAGGGCGCATTGGAGCAATGGTTGCAGAGGGTCGGAATGTAGTGGTAGCGCACGTTCGGGAAGGTACCGACGGTTTCGGTGATCTTGTTCGACCAGTAAATCCCCTCCGTCACGTTGTTTTCGTTGCGGCAGGCAATGCTGCAACCACCACACCCTACGCAACGCTGTAAATCGATGACCATGGCATATCTGGGCATGAGTTCACCTCCTATACTTTCTCGATTTTGACGCGGGTGGCGGCGTGGCGTACGGTGGCGCCGCTCAGCCGATCATACACGGCGGGCAGGACCTCGTTGTTGTTGCCGCCTCGGGGCTCCTTGCCGAAGACCTTCGATGCCACGCGGCCATAGACCCAGTGGCCCTGGCCGTAACACTTGGCAACCGTCCCGGGTCGGACGCCCTCCCACAGCTTGGCCGTGCATTCAAGCTTGCCGGTCGGGGAGGTGATGCGGATCTTGTCGCCCGTTTTGAGGCCGAGCTTCATTGCATCCAGGGGGTTGATTTTGGCGACATCGTCCCAGGCGGCATCCCCGGGATCCACGTCCTTGAATTCGTGATACCAGGTGCAGTTGGCCGACCGGCCTTCTCGGTTGAGCCGCGACTTGTGGTCGACGAACAGGAACGGGTATTCCTTTTCGTCGCCGAGGGTGGACGGCTCCTCGTAATGCGGGACGAACGCCCTCTCTCCCCGCGCCTGATACCCGCTGACCTCCAGGATGTCGTCCACTGTGGTATTGTGTTTTTTGGCGTGCTCTTCCAATGCGGCCTTGAGGGTTTCGCTGTAGAACTCGAACTTCTTGGTCTTGGTCTTCATGTCGCTCCAGCGCTTGCGGAAGGGGTAGGGAGCGGAGTTCCAGACGCCGGCCTTGCGGAATTCATCCCAGCCGTTGATCTTGTCCCCGCCTTGGTATTTGGCCGGGTCCCAGAGGTTCTGGGTGGTGAGCTTCACGCAGTAAACCGCGAACTCTTTCTCGTTGGCCGGCTCCTTGCCGGTCTCGGGATCTTTGATCGTCTTGAAGTAGCGCAGCATGTTGTCGAACCCCCGCTGCGCCAGCTTCTCACTTATCAACCATGGAATTTCGGTCTCGTCGATCTTGGACTCCCACATGGGCTTGATTACCGGCTGCATCAAGGTGACGTGGCGGTAGCCGTTGGCGCTGGACTTCACCCAACCCCACTTCTCGAATAGGTGGTGGGTGTCCGGCAGCAGGATGTCGGCAAACCAGGAAAACTCGGAAGCGTTGGTGGTGATGTGCACCAGGAAGGGGATCTTGGCTAGCGCCTGGTTCCAGCGCTCGGGCTGAGTGCAGGAGAAGTTGAAGTTGTTCATGTAGGCGATCGCCACTTTGATGTCGTAGGGGTCGGCCTTAAGGATGCCGTCGGCCGCGCGGTTGGTGACCACCGAAGAGCCCGGCTTGCCCGACGTGATGCAGGGGAAGTCCTTGCGGCCACGGTGGTCGATCTTGGCAAGCTTCGAACTTTTTTTTGCGGCTTCGTCCAGAAACTCCTCGAAGGAGGGGAAACCCACCGTGTATTCCTTGTTGTTCACCAGGGTGCCGCCCACATTATCGCAAGCCCCCGTAATGCCGTTCAGGCAGTGGCAGATCATGCTGGCGTATGCCCCGCGCACCTGCATGACCGGGCCGCCGCCGACCCAGGACATCGACTGGGAGCCGGCCCGGCCATAGTCCATGGCGACGCGCTTGATCTGCTCCAGCGGCAGCCCGGCTCGCTCGGCGGCCCACTCCGGTGTCTTGTCTTTCAATTCGAGGTTCCAGAACCTGACGATCCCGTAAGTGTGCTTCTCCTCGAAGGTTTCCGGGTCGACCTCCTGGCCGGCCACAAAGAGATTTTTCCCGTCTTTGAAATCTCCGACAAATTCCTTGCTCCAGAGGCCCTTGGTGAGCAACACATGGGCGATGGCCGCCGCAAGGGCGCCGTCCTGGCCGGGCTTGACCGGCAGCCACTCGTCGGCCTTGGCGGCGGTGGCCGAAAGCCGCGGCTCCACCACGGCGATGGTGGCCTTGCCGACGATGTCGCCCCAGACGCTGGAGTAATAGGACACCTGGCGGTTGGCGGCCAGCGGATCGGCCCCCCAGATCAGGATGTACTTGGTGTTCAGCACGTCGTACTGGCGGTAGTCCCAATAACCCTCCGTGTAGAACGGCCCGAACTTTTCCGCCTCGGCGCAGATGGCGCTGTGGGAGATGTTGTTGGGCGAGCCGATGATTTTGGTCATGGCGTCATAAATGATGTCCCGCATGTAGGTGTAACGGCCGCGCAGGAGCAGGTATTTGTGGGTCTCGTTGTTCTTGCGCAGCTCCATGATCCTGTCGGCGATGGTGTTCAGCGCCTCATCCCAGGAGATTGGCACGAATTTCGGGTCCTCGTTGCGGCCCTTTTTCCGGTTGGTGCGCTTCATGGGGGTCTTGATCCGGTCCGGGTCGTAGACCTGCTGCAGGGCCAGGTGGGCCCGGGGGCAGCTTGCCGACCCGTTGACCTTGGAGCGCTTGTTGCCGTGGACTTTTATCGCCCGGCCGTTGACGACGTAGACCTCCTTGGAGCACCATGAGGTGCAGCCCTGGCAGGTCGATGCGATCCACTGGCCCATGTCCCCGCCGGCAGCCTTTCCGGTCTGGGCCAGCGCCCTCAGGTCCGGCGTGAGGCCGGTCCCGAGCGCCAGAGCGGCCCCGGTCGCCGCCGTGGCTTTCACGAAGCTCCTGCGGCTGATCTTCAAATCATTGACCAGATCCGACATGAATGTTTTCGATTTACCCTGTTCCCTTTCCATTTGGCCTCCGTTTGGTTTAAGTTGCCTTTTTGAAGCGCAGCGCTGGAAAAAACAGATCACGATTGATCTTTTCGGATGCATCGCAGCCAATAGGTGATCTCATCTATGTCGACGGGTTTGTTCAGACAGGCATATATGTGGTTACGGATGGCGTCCTTCAATTCGGGATGGACGCGACCCCGGGAAATGCACAGAAATGGGGTAGCGGGGAAGTCAGCCACAAGGTCGCGGATGGCCCGGTTGTCCACCGCCACCGAATCGATGTCCATGATGACCGCCATGAACCTTTCCTTCGCAAGCTTGTGTCGGAGTTCTGCCAGTGAGCCCACCTTTTGGGTCTCGTAATCTTGTCCGCTGAGCAGAGCCAGCAAGCCTGCACTTCCCATCGGGTCGGCGTCCATGAGCAGGATATCTTTCTGCATGCTTTCAAACACCTTCGGAACGGAGGTCTGCCACTATGAAGCTTACGGATCCATGGGGTTTCCTTCAGCAACGACGCAGAGCATAAAAGCAAGCTCGGTGCCAGGATGCGACGAGGCGACCCGCACAGGTCCGTGGGTATGAGCCAGCACTCAATTCAACCGTTTAGAATCAATACCAATTTTTATTTCAAGGACGGGTTTTGGACGGCTCCGGTACAGGGGTCCAATCAGAGGCTTGGCAAAGTCTTTGCAAGGTGCGGGTTGTCCGGTTTTCGAACGGCTGCTTTCGATATTTTTAGTTTTTTTAACATATTCGAAATGTTAATGGCGTCCGAGAATCGGATGGACTGATGGGGTTGTTGAACGAAAGCCGTACAGCATACTGCGTGCGCCGATGGGGTCGAACATCTCAATGCAGGGTCGGAGCGAAGATCTGGTATTTTTTGATCTTTTCATATAGAGTGCTGCGGCTGATGCCGAGCCGCAACGCGGCCGTCGTCTTGTTCCAGCTGCACTCCTCGAGAACCTCCCTGAGCAGCCGGGCTTCGTTTTCCGTGATGGTTTTGCTCGAGGCCGGGGGATCTTCAACAACGGGGCTGACCACCAGGGAAGGCAGATCGACGGCTTCCACCGCACTCCCCTTGGCCAGCACGACGGCATGCTCGATGGTGTTCTCGAGCTCGCGCACGTTGCCCGGCCAGTTGTAGGAAAGAAGGGCGCGCATGGCTTCGGTGTTGAACTCGGTGATATTTTTTCTCTGCGCTCCGGCAAACCCCTTTAAAAAATGGCCGGCCAGGACCGGGATGTCGTTTTGCCGGTCCCGCAGCGGCGGCAACTGGATCGGGATGACGTTCAGCCGGTAAAAAAGGTCCTCCCGGAACTGCCCGGCTTTAACCTGCTCAAACAGGTTCTTGTTCGTGGCCGCCAGAATGCGCACGTCGACCGAAAGCGTCCGCTCCCCGCCCAGGCGTTCGAACTTTTGGCTTTGCAGCACCCGCAGGAGCTTGATCTGGGCGGTCTGGGATATTTCGCCGATCTCGTCCAGGAAGACCGTGCCGCCATGGGCCTGTTCGAAGCGGCCGGCGCGGCGCCGGGAGGCGCCGGTAAAGGCCCCCTTCTCGTGGCCGAAAATCTCGCTTTCGAGCAGGGTGCTGGGATAGGCTGAGCAATTGATCACCACGAAGGGCTGCTCCCGGCGGGGGCTGTGCTGGTGGATGGCCCGGGCCACCAGTTCCTTGCCGGTGCCGCTCTCCCCCTGGATCAGCACGGTGGCATCCGTCGGGGCCACATCCTCGATGAGCTTGTAGATGACCTGCATCCTGGGGTCCTTGCCGATCAGCCCGCTGAATTCGGACGTCGGCTCGATGCGGGCACGCAGGTCCCGGATTTCCTCCTCGTGCAGCACCGCCCGGCGCAGCGCACCGGAGGTTTGCTTTAAAATCAGATCGATCACATCGAGCTCCTTCGTCACGCATGAGCACTCCGCCGGGCAGCCGATCAGCATCGCCCCCAGGAGCTCGCTCTGGTAGTGAAACGGCAGCACGGCCAGCTGCCGGGCGCCCTGCAGGTCGAGCGGCAGCGGTACAGTTGTCAGCTTCTCCTTCTCGAGAAAGCGGATGCCGGCCAAGCCGGAAAACGCGCCGTGGGCATGGCCGGCGGCTTCAGCCCCCAGGGGAAAAGTCCCCCGCTCGGAGGTCACGAACGCCTCGTCGCTGCGGCTGTTGAAGACGACGAGGGCCGTGTCCCGGCATTCGATCAGGGTTTTGAAGGACCTGATCAGGTAGGCGCATACATCCTTCAGGTTCGGCAGTGCGGCGATCTCCTGGGCGATCGACAGGGAGGTCCGCAGCTGGCGCTGGGCGCGGGCCAACTCCTGGTTCTTGGTTTCGAGCGCCTGGTTCGATGTCTCCAGGCGCCGGGTGTAATCCTTCAACCGTGCCAGCATGCCGTTGAACGCCGATGCCAGGCGGCTGGTCTCCGCGCGGCCCTTCACCGGCGGGAGCGCCGCCAGGTTGTCCTCACCGATGCTTTCCACGGCATCGGCCAGCCTGAGCAGCGGTCGCGTGAGGCGGAAGACGAACACCTGGCCGGCAACCAGCGCCAGCACGAGGATCGCGAGCGTGATCAGGCTCATCTGGAGCCAGAGCTGACTGACCTTTTCCCGATAAGGCTCCTCCGAAAACCCGATGCGCAGTGTCCCGGCCTTGCCGCCGAAGATGGGCCAGGCGATGTCGAGGAATCGATCCCCCTTTTGGGAAACGATTTTTTCTAGATGTCCTCCGGCACCCTCTGCCGCCGCATTGCTGCCGATCAGCTCGACCGGCACGCCCCCGGAAAAAGTGTGGCTGATCACGGAGCCGTCCCGCACGATGAAGATGTATGCCACGGCCGGGTTGACGGTCATCTGGGCATCGAGCATGCGCTGCAGGCCCACCAGGTCGTTGATGAGCACCTGCTCGGCCGCATCCAGGGCCAGCTTGTGGGCGGCGTTTTCGGCCTGGGCAACCGCGCCCTCCATCAGGCTGACGCTGTAGCGGTGGGTGACCAGCTGCGAGATCAGAATACCGCTGATGAGGACCAGGACCGCTATCGCGAGCAGGAGCGTGTGTCTAAGGCTTTGAGGGCGCATGGAAGGATCTCCCGTTATTCGGAAGGCCGGCGATCATGGCGCGCACGGGTTCGTACCACTCTTCGCGCGGGGCGAGAAACCGATCGATCAGGAGCTTGTCCAGGATCTTTCTGCCGTCGGGCTCCTGGTGCATGCCCAGCATAATCCCGCGTATTTTGGTTTTTAAATCGTCCGGCAGCCGGCTGGAAGCCACGAGCGGAGGGCTGCCGTTGGGTTCGGATTTTCGAATCACCCGCGTCCTGGATGTGAGGGCGGGGGTGAAGTGCTGGAAGTATTCCCACTGATGCCCGTCCACGGCGGCCCCATCCACCAGCCCCTTGGCCACCGCTAGAATCGAGTTGTCGTGGCTGTAGGTGTAAACCGTCTTTTTGAAAAACGTTTCGGGGGCCTCCCCGACCTGCGCCAGCCAGTGGTGCGGAACCAGTGTCCCGGTGTTGGAGTCGGGGTCCGTGAAGGCGAACACGCGGCCCCGCAGATCTTCCAGGTGGTGGTAGGGGCTGTCTTTCTCGACAATCAGGTAGGACTGGTAAAAGGGTTTCCCACGCACCTGCGGCGTCGCCAGGGCCTCGAACCCGTATTTTTCCCGGGCGGCCGCGTAGGGGCCGGTGCAGATGAAGGCCAGGTCGATCTCGCCCTTGAGGAAAAACGCGTTGATCTCATCGTAGGTTTTGCGCTGGATGAGCTGAATGCCGAGGCCCGAATTCCGGCCGATGTAGTCGAGGAGCTCTTGATAGTATATAAAGGTTTCTTTAGGCGATATCATTGCCGCGACAGCCACGCGCAGCAGCTTGTCTTGGGCGGGGCGGGTGTCCGGGTGCGAGATGGCAACGGTTTTTGAAAAATCAACCAGCTTATATTCCGAATCCCCGCCACATCCGCTGAAGAATGAAAGGGGAACCGTATACAAGCATAGCAGAGCGAAAAAACGGATGCTCGCTTTACGCCTCATAAAATTCATGCTGAATAGGTATGATTAAACACTCTAAACCGCATTCAAATAATATTGTTTATTTTTATTTGAAATTAGCACACGGCTTCATCTTAGTCAAACCGGAAAAAATTCCAAGAAAAGGTTGACAAATAATCATGGTTTGATAAATTGCCATATATGAATATGAATGGCGATTTGAAAAAATTCACCAAGGTGATGAAAGCCCTCTCGGATCCGAACCGGGTTAAAATCGTCAAACTCCTGCAGCACAAGAGCAACCTGTGCGTGTGCGAGCTTCGGTCTCTGCTGGGGATTGCGCAACCCACCGTATCCAAACACCTCAAGACCCTTGAAGAAGCCGGCCTGGTGGAGTACAGCAAAGACGGACTCTGGGTGAACTATTCCCTGGCAAGCCCGGGCAGCTTTTCGCCCTATGCGCCCGAGATGCTGCAACAACTGGCCGCCTGGCTCGAAAACGATCCTGAAATCGCAGCCCTCGCCATAAAAGCACGCTTTGTTTCGCGCGAGCAAATTTGCCGAAAGTACTAATTTCGGTCATTTCTTCGGATAAGAGGCCGCAAATGACGGACTATGACATAACCCAAGTTCCGGTCGGTGGGCAGCGCATCGGAATCATCGGTCTGAAACCGGTGCTCGAGACGGTGGCTCGGGATTTTGCCGGTCGGCCCGACGAAGAAATTAAGGCCGAGCTGATGGCGCGCCTGGATAAATCGAATTATATCGTTCCCAAGGCCAAGGATGCCTACGAAGCCGCTTTTTTCAGGGAATACAAGAAATTCATCGGAGAGCCCATGCCCGAAGACCCTGCCGGACAAATCCAGATCAAGGTGCTGGGGCCCGGCTGCCCGAGCTGTGACAAACTTGAACAAGATTTGATGGCGGTGATGGCGGAGCTGAATCTGCCGGGGGACCTGGAACATGTGCGGGACGTCAAGGAGATCGCATGCTACGGTGTGATGGGCAACCCCGCGCTTGTGATCAAAGGCAAGGTGGTCGCCGCCGGGCGCGTGCCCTCCAAGTCCCAGTTAAAGGAATGGCTGCGGGCCGCCTCGATAAAATAGTGTCGTCATCCTGATAAAATTGCTACTAGATAAGGAGCATCATTTTGGAAATCAAAGTGCTGGGGCCCGGCTGCCCCAAATGCAAGCAGACCGAAAAGGTTGTCAGGGAAGTCCTGGCGGAAACCGGCGTGAACGCCAGCGTCGAAAAGGTCACGGACATTAAAGCCATTGCCGAATTCGGCGTGTTCGGCACGCCGGCCGTGGTAGTGGACGGAGACGTTAAATGCGTCGGCAAGATTCCGAGAAAGGAAGACATCAAGAAGTGGGTCTCGGAGGCGATCTGATCGAGGTTTGATCGGCACGATTGCCAATTCAACTACAACGCGAGGAGACAGAACATGGAAAGCAAATGCTGTGCAGCGAATAATAACATCATGCTCCTGGCCTGCTCGGGCGGCTCCAACGTGGGGCAGCTGTCCAACCAGGCGGCCGTCGAGCTCACTCAGGAAGGGTTCGGCAAAATGTACTGCCTGGCCGGCATTGGAGCGCAGCTCAAGAGCTTCGTGCAATCGGCCAAAGACGTGCCGGTGATCGTCGCCATCGATGGCTGCGCCGTGGGCTGCGCCAAGACTATCCTCCAAAATGCCGACATCCCGAACTATAATTATGTTGTCCTCACCGATCTCGGAATCGAAAAGAACAAGAATTTTAGCTTGAGCGGCGAAGACGTCCGCAAGGTCAAGGACGCCGTTCGCGCCGCCGGCGCCGGGCAGCAGCCTGCGGCCGCGTTGGGCGCGGTCCCCGCCAAAGGGGGGTGCTGCGGATGACAGCTTGCGCTAGGTTTTTTAACATCGGGAAACGGGCCACCGGAATCGCTCTCGCCTTGCTTGCAGTTGTTGCATCGTGGGCAGGACCGGCAGCCGGTACGGCCCGGTCCCAGGATCTTAGCTACGTTCCTGTCAAAGGCATGGTCACCATGATCGACCTGGGCGCCACGGAATGCGTCCCCTGCAAAATGATGGCCCCGATTCTCGAGAAGCTGAAAAAGACCTACGAGGGCAAGGCCGCCATCATTTTCATTGACGTTTGGAAGAACAGCGACCCGGCTCGCCGGTACGGGATTCGTGCTATTCCCACGCAGATATTCTTCGACGCCGGCGGGCGGGAGGTACACCGGCACGTAGGCTTCATGAGTGAAAAGAACATCATCGAACAATTAACCAGAATGGGGGTAGATTAAAACGAATGAATCGCGAATGGATTAGACGCATCACCGCATCACTGTCTCTGGCAGCTTTTTTCCTGATCTGTGTTTTTGCTTTTGTGGGTTGTTCCGATGACGGCAAGATCGCGATCGTGGAATAGACGTATCCAGGTCTCAGCCTGGGCATGTTGAAAAACGCCAAGCTGACAAAGATGAAACCGGAGACCCTGGCTGATGCCGGCGGCGCCCAGATCACCAGCGCCCAGCTGCAGTCGATGCTGGGCGAGATGCCGCCGGAATTCCTGCCGCAGCTCAAGAAAAATCTCATCTTTCTACTCGAGCAGCGGGTGGCCAAGACCGTCCTGATCCAGGAGGCCAAGAGCGCCGGGGTCCTGACCGAAGGGGCGGCCGATGAGGACGTCATCCAAGCCCTCGCGCTGCATGTCACCAAGAGCGCAACGGTTCCGGAGGAGGATATCCAAAAATTTTTCGATGCCAACAAGGCCATGATCGGTGAGGCTCCCTATGAAGAGGTGAAAGGGCCCATCCAGGCCATGTTACTTCAAGAAAAGCAGCAGGAGGCCCTCAATGCCTACCTCGAGCAACTGGAGCGCCGCGTCGATATCCGCGTGAACCGCGATTGGTTTGAAGAGCAGAGCCGTCTGGCACGGGACAACCCGGTCGACAAGGCTCGTTCCTCCGGCAAGCCGAGTGTGATTCAATTCGACGCCGCGACTTCACCGCCCGGCGAAATCATGCAGCCCTTACTGGAGAGCCTGCAGAAAAAATATCCCGAAACCCTCAACGTGGTCTTCGTCAACCTGGTCGAGGAGCAGATCCTTGGCGCGCGCTACAGCATCCGAGAGGCCTCGACGCAGGTGTTCTACGACAAGTCGGGTAAAGAAATCTCCCGGAACGCCGGCACGCTCAACGCAGAAGAACTTGCCCAGCAGATCGCCAAGATCGGAGTGAACTGACGCGCTGAGGCCACCCCATGCTCGATAGTTTCTTTCTCACGGTCAACGAGTGGATGGCCGGCGGAAGCCTTCTGGCTGCCGCGGGGTGCTTCCTATGGGGCATGATCAGCGTCCTGTTCAGCCCCTGCCACCTGGCGTCAATCCCCCTCATCGTCGCCTACGTTGGCGGCCAGCGGAAGGCCCTGGTGCCGCGCCATGCCGCGGGTTACGCCGTGGCCTTCAGCACGGGCCTTTTCATCACCATCGCCGTCATCGGTGCGATCTGCGCCCTGCTGGGACGCATGCTGGGGGATATCGGCAGCTACTGGCAGATCCTGATCGGCGCAGTACTCATCTGGGTGGCGCTGGGGATGCTGGGCGTGAAAAAATGTTCCATGTCCGGCAGCCTCCTCTACCGCCTGAATTTCAAAGGCCTTTCCGGCGCCTTGGCCCTGGGTCTCGCCTACGGCATCCTCTCGGGATCCTGCACCTTCGGCTTCATCGCGCCAATTCTTGCCATCATCACGGTGCAGCAGAAAGTGGCGACCGGCATCCTCTTCATCCTGCTCTTCGCCGTGGGCCACTGCCTGCCGATCGCCGTCGCCGGCAGCTCCACCGCCGTTGTCCGGAAGCTGGTGGAAAATAGCACCTGGCAGGACGCCGGCAGCTGGTTCCGCAAGGCCGCAGGAGCGGTCATCTGCCTGCTGGGGCTTTACTTTGTTATCAACCCGATCTGGGCGAACCTGGCCGCGGCGTGACCCGCGACCACCGTTTAAGGAGAGCTGTAGTGTCTGCCATGAATAAAGTGACTGCCGGACATTTGCTATTCGATCCAAAAGCCCCAGCGGGCAACCACACCGACGCCGGCGCCGCCTGCTGCCATCATCACGCGCCCGCCATGGAAAACCAAACCGGCACGCGGCTGCTTTTGACCCTGGGGTTGAACCTACTGATCCCCGTGGCCCAGATCATCGGCGGTGTGACAGCCAACAGTATGGCATTGATTTCGGACGCCACACATAATTTCAGCGACTTCGCCGCCATATTGATCGCCTACCTGGCATTCCGCATCGCGCGCCGCGGCCCGTCGGTTCGCAACACCTTCGGCTACCGGCGCGCCGAAATCATGGCGGCCCTGGTCAATGTCGCGTTATTGATCGGCGCGGCCATGATCATCGTTATCGAGGCCGCCGAGCGACTGAGAAACCCGGCGGCCGTTTCCGGGGGTATCGTGATGGGGCTGGCGGCCGTGGGCATTCTCGGCAACGGCCTTTCCGCCTGGCTGCTTCATCAGGACGCCAAACACAGCCTCAACGTCCGCGGGGCCTTCTGGCACATGGTGGGCGACATGCTGACCTCCGTGGCAGTGCTGGTCAGCGGCGCCATCCTTTACTACCGGCCCTGGTACTGGCTGGACCCGGTGCTGTCGTTTGTGATCGTCGTCTTCATTTTGAAAAACTGCTGGGCAATCGCCAAGGAGTCGGGCCTGATCCTGATGAACTCAACTCCCCCTCATCTCGACCTGGAAAAGGTGCGCCGCCATCTGCAGGAGCTGCCGGAAGTCTGCGGCGTGCATTACCTGCATGCATGGAACGTGTCCTCGAGCAGTGTGGCGTTTTCCTGCCATGTGGTGGTGCCGGATCAGGCGGTCAGCCGCACGGAGCCGCTGGCCGACAAAATCCGGCACGACCTGCTGGAATCCTTCGGGATCGATCACCCCGTGCTGCAGTTCGAAACCGCGGCATGCGGCGACGGCGACCTCTTGTGCCAACTGGCCTGCGGGAGCGGCAATGGCTCCCATGTTTGAACACCGCCCTCATCCCAAAAAGGAGCTTCCAGCCATGCGCCTGGCGCGGATCGTTGCAAGGCTGACCCTGGCCGGTATCTTCATTTACGCCAGCCTGGAAAAAATCGCCCAGCCGGCGGCGTTCGCCAAGAACGTCTACAACTATCAAATCCTTCCGGATGCCCTAATCAACCTGACGGCGATAGTGCTGTCGTGGCTGGAGCTGTTCCTGGGCCTGTGTCTGCTGGCCGGCCTCTGGCTGCCCGGCGCGGTGCTCACAGCAAACGGGCTTCTGGTCGCGTTTTTGGCCGCCCTTGTGTTCAACCTGGCCCGGGGGCTCGACATCAACTGCGGCTGCTTCAGTACCGGCAGCGAGGCGCCGGCGGTGTCCGCCGGCTGGTACCTGCTGCGGGACATGGGGTTTTTCGCCCTGGGGATTTTTCTGTTCTACGCTGTGTTCTTGCACCGACAGCGGGAGCGGCCTGAAAGCGCATCGGCCCGAAAGCGTGACAGCAAAAAAGAAACTTAGCAGCGGATATCGAAGTCCGGCCGATTGCGAAGTCTTCGTGGAGGCGTTCCGTGTTGCTGAAAACTTATACCAAAAAAATTTTCCGGGCGGAGTGCAACCCGCGATTCGAATCCCTGCACTGCATCGCCCGCCTGGACCAGGATGTGTCGGAGGCCTTGCCGTATCTGAACACAGTTCTCGGGGGCTTCGAGTACCTCAGGGACCCGCCGGCCGTGATGTTCCGCTCCCGCGGCCGTTTGATCACAGTGCACGCCCGCGAGATCGCCGTCAACGCACTGATGGATGAGGCAGAGGCGGACAAGATCTTGGAGTGGCTCAAACGCGAAATCAACCAGGCCTGGGACAATCGCGCCGCCATCACTCCCAGCACCGAGGGGGCACCCAGGCCCCAGGTTCTCGAAATCCTGAAGCTTCTTCCCCACACCAACTGCCGGCAGTGCGGGGAGCCGACCTGCATGGTGTTTGCGGCGCGAGCGGCCGAAGGCATCAAGAGCGCCACGGACTGCCCGCCGCTCACTGTGGAGGCCCAAAAACGGCTGGGGGATTATCTTAGCCGGTTCAATTTCGACGTTTGACGAATTTGTAATAAATCGGATCCAAAATCCTCCAACCCCCTTTAATAAAGGGGGCGAAGGGGGATTTGTGCCGATCGATTTTACTACAGAAACAGGGCGGTGCAGCGCGCCATAGCCGCGGATCTTATAAACTCGACTATTATCGATCATTGCGAGCCTGCCATGTCTGAATCGAGACACTTCACTGTGAAACCCATTAACAACTGGCTCCAGGCGGCCTGGCAAATTCCGATGCTGGTGATTCTGAGCGCGGTGACGTCCCTGGCGGTCAACGCCTTGCGCCCGGACCGCCTGCCCCTGGTCGCCGATTTTTCGGCGGCGGCGCGCATGACCACCGCTACCGGGGAGCGCATGGACATCCCGCTGGAAGAAGCTGAGAAGCTTTTCTTCACCCACGCGGCGGTGTTCGTCGACGCGCGCTCGGTCGAGGACTACGCCAATGGCCACATTCAGGCTGCCCGCAGCCTGCCGTGGCACGACGTGGACCTCAACTTCATCCGTGTGACGGAAAACCTGGAACTAACGACCCCCATCATCACCTATTGCGACGGGGAGACCTGTGAGTTGAGCCATGATCTGGCTCTGTTTTTACGCGACGCCGGTTTTTTGAACACGCGGGTGCTGGTGAACGGCTGGGCGCTCTGGCAGCAGGCAGGCCTGCCCGTGGAATCCGGCGCGCCCCGGGATGGCCGGTAATCAGACTCAGCCGCATGATGGCATCTAGCTCATCGTGTACCCCTGAAGGGTCATCAACCCTTCAGTTTGATCGATTCGTCCTAAAGCCGCTCAGCTTCGATATCACCGCAAGCGGATAAAACCGGCGCAGGAACCGATCTTGATTCGTTAGCGCCTTCCCTTCCCATGGATGCCGCGCCCCACCAGAACAAGAATTAATTGACACCCTGGTTTCATGATGCTATATTTCGCCATATAACGAAATGGAGGTGCTCGCATGGAATCAGTCTTGGCGATTACCCGGGCGCTTGCGGATGAAAGCCGCGTGCGCGCGCTGCTGGTACTGGACGGCCGTGAGCTGTGCGTCTGTCAGCTGATCGAGTTCCTGGAACTGGCGCCGTCGACGGTCTCCAAGCATATGACCATCCTGCGCCAGGCCCGCCTCATCGACGGCCGGAAAAAAGGACGCTGGATGAACTATCGGCTGGCCGGTGAGCATGCATCACCGGCCGTGAAGGAGGCGATCGCCTGGCTGCGGCGGTCCCTGACAAACGACCCGGTCGCCCGCAGGGACGCTACTCGAATGGCCAAAATTTTAAAGACGGGCCGCGAGGTCCTCTGCGGCCGCCAGAATGCGCGTCGAAAGCCCTGCCCGATTGGCAGCACCGCCGCCGGAACACCTTGAGTCGGCTGGCGGCATCGGCGGGGGCGCATCCCGACTTGAACAGAAGCTGGAGACGCAAGGAGGAGAATATCCCATGACGGATTCAACGACCCAAAGGCTTTCGTTTCTGGACCGCTTCCTGACCCTCTGGATCTTTCTGGCCATGTTCGTGGGGGTGATGTGGGGCTATCTTTTCCCAGGCATCCGGGAGCTGATCAACTATTTCCAGGTCGGCACCACCAACATCCCCATCGCCATCGGCCTGATCCTGATGATGTACCCGCCGCTCGCCAAGGTGAAATACGAGCAACTGCCCCAGGTGTTCCGCAACGTGAAGGTCCTGACGCTGTCGCTGATCCAGAACTGGGTGATCGGCCCGATATTGATGTTTTTTTTAGCCATCCTTCTCCTGTCGGGTCATCATGAGTACATGGTGGGTCTCATACTCATCGGGCTGGCCCGCTGCATCGCCATGGTGATCGTCTGGAACGATCTGGCGGCCGGCGACCGGGAATACTGCGCCGGGCTGGTGGCCTTCAACTCGATCTTCCAGGTGCTGTTTTTCTCGGTTTATGCCTACATTTTCATTACCGTATTGCCCCAGTGGCTCGGCATGCAGGGGATGGTGGTGGATATCTCCATCGGGCAGATCGCCGAAAGTGTGTTCATCTACCTTGGCATCCCGTTCATCGCCGGGATGGTCTCCCGCTTCATCGGGCTCAAAACCAAAGGCCGGGATTGGTACGAGCAGAAGTTCATTCCCAAAATCAGCCCGATCACGCTGATTGCGCTGCTGTTCACCATCCTGGTCATGTTCTCGCTGAAGGGTGAATACATCGTCCAGCTGCCGTTCGACGTCGTGCGGATAGCCGTCCCGCTGTGCATTTACTTTGTGATCATGTTCTTCGTCTCCTTTTTCCTCTCCATGAAGGCCGGGGCGACCTATGAGCAGTCCACCACCCTGAGCTTCACCGCGGCCTCGAACAATTTCGAGCTCGCCATCGCGGTGGCCGTGGCGGTGTTCGGCATCGACTCCGGCGAGGCCTTCGCGGCGGTCATTGGCCCCCTCGTCGAGGTGCCGGTGCTGATCACCCTCGTGAATGCCGCTTTTTGGTTCAAGCGCAAATACTACCCCTACGCGGTCCAGGGGCCAACGGGCGTCTGTCACGTGACGTGTAAGCCTTAGGAGGCTCAAAGCTGGAAGCTCAGGACTCAAAGCAAGGTAAGTCTAAAGTCCTGCTGGTCCCCAACAAGATAGCCGTCAAAGCGCTGCAAGATGTGGCCGGACGGGCAAACGCCTCGCGTGGTTCAAACGCGAGATTATTTCTGAGGTGCTACCAATGCAACTGAAACCAATGGCCGAGTTCAAAACCTGCTGCGCCGGACCGAAAGCGACCTTTTCCTTAGAGACCGCTGCAGCCCCTAAAAAAATCAAACCGCCGGAGGTGGCTGTTTTTATTGCGACTCTGGCCGCGTGGTGGCTGGTCTATCAGAGCCTTTTGCCTGTTGCACGCTACCTGACCTATGATCTCATCGGATTGACACCCGGATCGCACCTGGCGGATGCCGTTGAGTTTTTCATTTACGACACGCCCAAGGTCCTGATGCTGCTCACCATCGTGGTGTTCGGCGTTGGGATCATTAATTCGTTTTTCACGCCGGAGCGCACCCGCCGCATTCTGGCGGGGAAAAAAGAGACGCTGGGCAATGTGTTGGCAGCCTTCCTGGGGGTCGCGACCCCTTTCTGCTCCTGTTCGGCCATCCCGCTATTCATCGGTTTCGTGACAGCCGGCATTCCTCTGGGCGTCACCTTCTCGTTTCTGATCTCGGCGCCGATGGTGAACGAGGTCGCATTGGTGCTGCTCTATGGGCTCTTGGGCTGGAAAGTGGCCGCCATCTACATGGGCACCGGGATTCTCATCGCCATGGTCGCCGGCTGGGTGATCGGGCGGCTGAAGATGGAACGGCATATCGAAGGCTGGGTCACCGAGATCCGGGCGGCCGAGGCCCCAGTGGAATCCGGCGCCCAAACTCTGCGGGACCGGGTGCGATACGGGCTGGATGCCGTGAAAGACATTGTCGGCAAAGTGTGGAAATGGATCGTTCTGGGGATTGCCGTGGGCGCCCTTATTCATGGCTACGTGCCTGAGAATTTTCTGGCGGCCATCATGGGCAAGGAGGCCTGGTGGTCGGTGCCGATCGCGGTTCTCATCGGCATCCCCATGTACTCCAATGCGGCGGGGATGATCCCGATCGTCCAGGCGCTGCTGGAGAAGGGCGCGGCTTTAGGTACGGTGCTCGCCTTCATGATGAGCGTCATCGCCCTGTCCCTGCCGGAAATCCTCATCCTGCGCAAAGTACTCAGGGTCCGGCTTATCGCAACCTTTGTGGGCGTGGTCGGCTTGGGGATACTCATCGTGGGCTACCTGTTTAATATGATCATATAGATCGGAGTGTTGCGAGGGCAGAATGGACAAGTTCACTGTCTTTCCCGATAAGGCTATCACCGGAACCGGGCCGGTATCGAAAGCGTTTCTGGACATGGGCATTCAAAGTTTCCAGGATGCCTGCCGCTACGTTTATGAATTACCCTACGGCTACAACTCGGACCGCGACGACCTGATGATCTTGTTCAAGGAAAACATGGGCACCTGCAGCACCAAGCATGCGGTGATCGCTACACTCGCGGCGGAACTCGGCCTGCTTATTACCAGAGGGGTCGGGATCTACGCAATGACTGAAGCGATTGTGACCGGGACAGAAAAAATTCTAGCTGAATACAACCTGCCCTATGTGCCTATGATTCACTGTTTCCTGGAATATGGTAAGTACCGGATTGATCTCACCGAGGGAAACCGCAATGGGAAAAACCGACCGATAGACAACTTTCTCTACACGGACCGGGTGGAGGCGACCATTTCCGCCAAGGACGAATACATGATTTACCGCAAAGCCCTGAGCGAGGTCATCCTGAAACGCGCAGAGCTCAAGGGAGCTGACATCACGCGCATCTTGCACGCTCGGGAAGAGGGGCTCAAACTATTGAAGGCGAACCTTCAAAAACCTTGAGGGGACCGGTATGGATATCTTCGCAAACCCGGACCTATTAGCTGTCAGACAACTGCTGTCCGAATCGAGCCTGCCGATATCGGACATCTCCGCTCGGCATCTTCAACATTTCTTCGGATGCGGTTCTGGTCCGGGACTTGAGGGTGTAATCGGCCTTGAACTTTTCGACGAGGTGGCGCTGCTGCGTTCGCTGGCGGTGGTCTCTTCTTGCCGCAACGCCGGTTTGGGCTCAGGTTTAGTCGCCCACGCCGAGCGCCACGCTCGGGCTCAAGGGATAAGGAACATCTACCTGCTGACCACCACCGCCGAGGACTTTTTTCTGCGTCGGGGCTATGCCCGGCTCGAGAAGGCCCAAGCGCCCACAGCCATCAAAAGCACCAAAGAATTCTCGGGCATCTGCCCGGTGAGCTCGGCTTTCATGGTCAAGCATTTAGAATTCATCTCATAAATGCATCAGACGACCAACTGCGGCGTTGCCAGCCGCTTCTAAAAGAATCCGCATTCATCAGGGTGCGGATTCTTTTTGTCAGACCGCCTTGGTCGCAACAACTTTGATGCTTACAATCGATTTTCCGATCTCCTGAACCTTTTCGAGAGTGAGTTTTGCATCTTCGATGATCGTCTGGACGATCGGGTCGGCGGCCGCTTCTCCCAAATAAAAGGGGCTTTCCCCAACCACTCTGACATCTTTGAAGCCTGCCGCATGCAGCATTTCGAGGTAGTCGTTTTTCAGGCTGGCGCCGGCAACACAGCCCAGGTAGGCGGCGGCGGAGCTCGCCAATAACGGAGGCAGGGGTCGCAGCAGGACCACGTCGGATAACGTGAGTTTTCCTCCCGGCTTGAGGACCCGGAATGCCTCGGCGAAGACCTTCGGCTTTTCCGGCGACAGGTTGATGACGCAGTTGGATAGAATCACATCCACCGACTCGTCAATCACCGGCAGGTACTCGATATCGCCCAGTCGGAATTCGACGTTTCGATATCCCCCCTTTTTGGCATTCTCCCATGCTTTCTTGACCATCTCCGGGGTCATGTCGACACCGATCACCCTGCCCTTCTCGCCGACCGCCTTAGCTGCCAGAAAGCAATCGAACCCCGCCCCTGAGCCCAGGTCCAAAACCGTCTGCCCCTCCCGGAGAGAGGCCAAAGCCACGGGATTGCCGCAGCCGAGGCCCAGGTTGGCTCCTTCCGGAACCTGACTCATTTCTTCCTTGGAATAGCCGATCATTTCCCCGATCGATTGCTTCGAAGAACCTGAACCGCAGCAGGAAGATGAGGCCCCGCAGCAAGGTCTGTTTTCCAGGGCCACCCGTCCATAGCCTTCCCGAACCTTTTCTTTTATTTTTTCTTGGTCCATAACCACCTCCCATATCCTGATCCAGATTGGATCAGGATGTCATAATGTCCTTCATCATGGGCCCCAGCATGCCCTTCACCATTCCGGCGAGGGACTCCGCCTTGACCATGGTGATGCAGCACATCTGCCCCTCCCTTTCCCAGCCGATGAGAACGAGCTTGTCCCCCGGTTGAATGTTGGCTTTTTCGCGAATGGTTTTGGGCAGCACCATCTGGCCTTTCTCATCGACGCTGACCATCGCCTCCACTTGGCAGCACCCCGTGCCGGCGCCCGAAAAACACGACAGCGGTTTTTCTTTTTTAGTGGCCATCAGAACAACCTCCGATAAGTTTGTACAATAGTATTATTAAGATTAATCAAAATATTTTGAATGTCAAGTTTTTTTTTACAAAACTACGTCTCCAAATTCAGCGTTGGATATGAATTCCTTGGCTTTAGCCTTCCCATGATGCCGCCTTAGCGGCTCAGGGCTTGATGGCGGGCTTGATTAAAGAAACCGCAGGCTATTGGAAAGCCGCCGGAATCAGGATTTTGCGGCGATGCCGATTCGCAATAATCCTCTAAAAGGCCGATCAGCTCAGGAGGTACCATGTGGATGCCCAAAAAACGAAAGTTCAATGCCTTGTCGTCTGGAAATAACGATAAAGATCATCAAGGAGCTGCATGCCGCGGGAAATGCGTTCTTCGTCCGCTTCATATCTCAGGGTGATTCCTGATAAAAGTGCCAATACTCCATGCGCTTCAGGCCTGCCGTATTTTGCATCTTTCATGTCGAGATCGTGAATCACTTCCGCAATAGCGGTCAGGGCCGGGTCATCGAGACTCAAGCGGCCGAGAATCACCTCAAAGGTGCACCTATCCCCTTCATGGGTGAATTCTGCTTGAAACATGTCAAAGCGAACTTCGTCATTTTTCGGCTTGTAGTCCTTGGAGGATACGAATTTGAATCGCGCCTGATCGTCGAAGTACCTCAAGACCAACCAGGCGCTGGCGATCCGATCGATGTGGATGCGTTTGCGGGTGACCCAGGTTTTTCCTCGATAGTCTTCAATATTTTTAGGCCCCTGCTGCAGTGCATCGGAGATATTCTTGCTTTGTTGATGCAGCCTTCGTTCAATCGCGGAAAGGACGCCTTCAGCTGAGTCCCGGCCCGGTGCGCCGAAAAAATCCTTGCCGCGAATTTCATCATAGCGCTTGCGCAGTTCATTTACATATTCGAAAGCATCATTTCGAAGTGTTTCAGGACGTTTCGCTGTGGACGAAAGCTGCTCCAAATAGGCCCGTGCGCTCTGCACCAACTGTTCATACTCGGTATTGCGTGCCGCTATGAACAGTGCCTTGACCTGTTCGCCCGTTATCCCCAGAAAAAAGATGCCGGCGGATAGGAATGCTCGACCCCCGCCGTCCTCAATCTCTTTGACCAACCACGAAAAACTTTCGCGAGTGTCCTCGCTATCCGGCAACACATACAGCGCATTCTTCAGCCCGATGGCCCCGAGTGCAGCCAAGCGCTTGGAAATTTTCGTACGAAGATAACCGGGCTTTGGCGGGATGTGATGCGCGAGGATAATCCATCGATAAGGTTCAGTTTTTTTCACAACCCCTCCTGTGTATCAGTTGATATAGACACAACTATAAATAATATCAGTTGACATGTCAAACGTGGTGATTTATATCGTCCAAATGGCAACTGTTAGTTCATTAAATATTTATATCATACAGTTGCAACTAACCTAAGGAGGAAGACAATGAAAGATATTTCGATTATGGCGGCGAAACTGATGGCAGCCTCGATGCGCACGGCTCCTAAGGCCGGAGGCAAGGATTTTCTGGAAATCGCTGTGGTGGAAAACAACGAAGACCTGAAACGCATAGCAAAGAAAATGCAGGCGTTTGCACCGCAGAGCACCAACGAGGCCTATTGGCAGCGCGATGCGGACAACATTGCCAATTGTCATGCACTGGTATTGGTGGGCGTTCGGGAATTGAACGCAGCCGGATACGATTGTGGGGCCTGCGGCTTCTCCTCCTGCAAAGAGTTTGTGAAAGACCGCAAGGAGGCTGACAAGGAAATGGGATACGGGGGGCCCCATTGCGTCATGCGAATGATCGACATCGGCTGTGCGCTGGCATCAGCGGCAAAAACGGCCAGTATCCTAAATATCGACAATCGCGTGCAGCAGCGGGTTGGAGCTGCCGCAAGAGCTCTTGGTCTTATCAAGGCCGACGTGGTCATGGGGATACCGGTAGGTATCTACGGAAAAAGCATTTTCTATGACCGTCAGAAACCTGCTGCAAAATAGTCCATGTGTGCCGAGGGGTTATGTTCAAATTTTCCAAGTTCAATGTTCTTTGCTCGATCGGGTTTCTGGCTCGTTTTTCCTATGCCCTCGCCAGAAATCCGGTTCTGCCCCTGTTTGCGCTCAGCCTGGGAGCCGGACCTGAAGCCATCGGGCTTGCCGTAGGGATTTCAACGGTTACCGGCATCCTCTTCAAACTTCCCTCCGGTGCGCTTTCCGATGTTATCGGCAGACGCAAAACCATGTTGATCGGTCTTGCGTTCTTTGCCTTGGTTCCCTTCGCTTATCTTCTGATCGACAATTACGCTCAACTGGTGGCGGTGCGATTCATGCACGGTTTCGCCACGGCTGTTTATGGGCCGGTCGCCATGGCGGTTGTGGCCGATATAGCAGGAGAGCGCAAGGGAGAGCTCCTGTCCTGGTTTTCATCCGTCGGAATTATAGGCGGCCTATTGGGTGCGCCGCTGGGTGGGCTCATTCTTTCCCTGAGTGCGACCGGCGGCAGTTACGAGCCGTGGACCTTCCAATTGGTATATATCGTTTGCGGCGTGAGCGGTGTCACGGCCCTTGCATTAGCCATTCGAACGCTTTTACGAGATGAACATGTGCAAGGTAATGGATTTCGCACACGACTGTCCCAATTCATTTCCGGAATCAGGCAGGTTATCAGCGATGTCCGGGTGGTGATAACCTCCTCGGTGGAAGGCCTGCAAAACATGACCATGGGAACGCTGGAAGCCTTTTTGCCGATTTATGCGGTGGAAGTGGCCGGGCTCAGCGCTTTCGAGGCGGGTCTGCTTTGGGCGGTGCAGGTTGTTGCCACGATGGTGTCCAAACCCTTAATGGGAAGGATATCGGATCGCTTCGGACGAAAACCGATCATCGTCTCCGGGCTTATTCTTTGCGCAATTTCATTTGTCGCCATACCACTGCTAAAAAACTTTGCCGCCCT
>JACRCN010000019.1 GCA_016219005.1 Deltaproteobacteria bacterium | reverse complement strand
CTGCCGCCGGCGTCCTTGCCGAAGGCCATGATCTGGCCGGCAATCTGCGCGCCCACGTCGATCACCTCCTCCGGCTCCACCGTGCCGGTGGCGCTGATCGACACCAGCAGGTCTCCGCGTTTCACCGGCACCGTGCGATAGGCAAGGGCCTGCCCGTTGTTTTGCTGCAGATACCCGGCAACTGCGCCTGCAAGCACCGCCAGCAGAATGATTCCCATGACGATGCATTTAACCAATCGCTTCATGCACGCTCCCTTGACGATATTGCAACGGTTCAAGATTATGATTGACGACATCCGGAATTCCGGGAGATACCCTAAGTGAATCCGGTTTGTTGTGATCTATTTTCTCCGATATAGACAGAGCCGCTCTAAATGTTTGACCGGCCATAGGCGCCGGGCCGGACACTGCATCGGAGACAACGAAAAGAACCAGGAGGCTCATTGTTTTTTCTCCAGCCAACCTAATTCGCCCGGCGCGTTACCATTTTTTGAAAACCTCGCCGAAATGATAGAAGTATTGCAGCAACCATCCTGACCGTACCTTGGAGATAGTTTCCCCAAAACAGTTCCGGAAACTGGCTGTTAAAATAGAACAGCGCTGGGACGCTGAGATGCCTTGTAAGCAAAAGTGCTGCGCTGCGCAATTTGGGTATCAGTCTTAGTTGGGTCATGTCGAAAGCAATGAAAGCATCAGTGAGGCCTTTTCAATAACATCTCTGCTTGGTCCGGCGTGATAGTCCCGTCCGTGAGTCCTTTATCTATCAGACCTTTCATGAGAGTCCGCCGTTGCCTGTACCGATCAACCTGCATAAGGATATGGTCCCTTTGGTCGATGGTGAGATAACCGTCATCCTTCAGCTGCCCCAGCAGGTCTTGAAATTTGGTACGCATACCTTGGGCAAATGCTTTTCTGTCGACATGGTACTCCGTCAGCACGGCCGGGAGGCGCTGTTCTTCGAGTTTTTTACGGATAGTGTCGACCGGCTGCTTGCTGATTTCGGCGATCGTCCTTGCTGCCATGTTCGCCCGCACATACCGCATCAGAAGATGGGGTCCGCTTTTCGTCTGATGGTTTCCGGAACTGGGACTGTCTTGATCCGGGAAATTTGCAGCGGAAGCCACAAGGTAGATGGAGAGGCCAAGAACAACAACAACGCCAATGACCAATAGGGCACTTTTCATACGATCCTCCTTGAAATTGAGAAATCCCCTGTTTGGGGTCTGTCGCTGACGTTCAGAAGATAGCTGTCAATTGTGTGGGAATTATGACGCAAGGATGTGAAGGTTGAGGAGATTCCTTAGCTGATTTCAAATCGTCAGGTCATGGACCTTCACATTCAGCTGTAGAGAGGATCGAATTGCGAAGTTAATGTGAGTCGATGATGGGGGTTGCATGAACGCCGGCAACGATCTTTGATCCTTCCGATTAAATGGGATACACTGCTTTTAGCGTAAGGTTGATTTTGATCACTGAAAGCGCCCGAACGATGAAGATGAAGCTTGCCTACAAAATCTTTCTGGCATTCCTGGTGACATCCATACTGGCAGTGGTTCTCATGGTGGGCACCATGCGATTTTATGTGTTCCTCAATTTTGCTGATTATGTCAACCAAACCATTCTGGACAGACTCGGAGCGCTGACGGCCGAGTTGTCGGATGAATATCAGGCCCACTCAGGATGGGTGCGATTAACCGCCAACCCGGGCAGGTGGAATGCCTTGGTGCAATCGACTCTTTCACAAGCAGAACCGGATCGGCTCGGAGCCCAGCCGCCGGAAACGGCGGTTCGTAAATTCCGCCCGGCGAGGATTCAAAACTTTCTCTTAAGGATTTCTCGGGGCCTTGCTCTGTTTGATGCAGACAAACAGATGGTTGCAGGAGGTCTGAGCGACAGCGCGCCTGATCATTACACCTTGCAGGAAATCACGGTGGACGGTCGGGTTGTCGGCTGGATTGGCCTTCACAAGAGGCAACAGATGTCCGACCCGTTGGTGGTCGCATTTTTCAAGAATCAGTCCATAGCCTTTTATGTGGTTGGTGCGGGGATACTAATACTGGCCGGCTTGGCCTCGTTTCTGCTATCAAAGCATTTCCTGGCGCCGGTTCGCCAGCTCGCGGATGGCACCAAGTCGCTTGCCGGATTCAACTTTGACACCCGAATCGATGTGAACACCAATGACGAAATCGGGCAACTGGCAGCCGATTTCAACCGAATGGCCCAGACACTGCAAAATTATGAAACCATTCGTCGACAGTGGATTTCAGACATCTCCCACGAATTGCGGACACCTTTAGCGGTTCTGCGGGGCGAAATCGAGGCACTTCAGGATGGAGTGCGCGCTGTGAACACCGGGACGTTGAAATCGCTGCACTCCGAAATTATTCGCCTGAGTAAACTGGTGGAGGATCTCCACCAGCTTTCGATGGCCGACTCTCAATGCCTGCTGATGCAGAAGGAATCGGTTGCACCATTGGCGGTTCTGGCGGAAATGGTTACTCATTTTCGCAGCCGTTTTGAACGCAAACGGATTTCCGTAAGCCTCGAGGTCAGCGAGAAGAAAGCGGTTTCTATAATTGGGGATGCCGATCGGCTGGCTCAACTTTTCTCGAATATTTTGGAGAACTCCCTCAACTACACAGACTCACCGGGAGCGCTTAAAATTTATGAAAACTGCGAGGCCAACCAACTGACCATCTGCTTTGAGGACTCCGCGCCCGGTGTGCCGGAAAAAGCTCTGGAGCGGTTGTTCGATAGGCTGTATCGGGTCGATAGATCCAGAAATCGCGAAAGGGGAGGCAGCGGCTTGGGTCTCGCCATTTGTAAACAGATCGTGGAATCCCACGGGGGAAAAATAACAGCCGCACCGGCTGCCATCGGAGGATTGCTGATTCGAATCGAACTACCCTTGAACGAAGCTAATGCCTGACAGTGAGGGCAGTCAAATGGCGCATGAACATATTTTAATTGTCGAGGACGAGAAAAAAATCGCCGAATTGCTGCGCGATTATTTGGTCGGTGCCGGCTTTGAGGTCTCCTGGCATGACAGCGGCGGTCAGGTCGTAAAATTAGTTAGAAAAAGCCCACCCACACTGATTCTTCTCGATATCATGCTGCCGGACATGGACGGAAAGGACATCTGTCGGGAAATCCGGAAGTTCTCGAACATCCCCATTATGATGATCACGGCCAAAGCCGAAGAAGTGGACCGTCTTGTCGGCCTTGAATTGGGGGCCGATGATTATATTTGCAAGCCGTTCAGCCCTCGAGAAGTCGTGGCCCGGGTGAAGGCGGTGCTCAGGAGGATTGCCAGCCCCGGCAAGGTTCCGGATAATCTTGTTTTCGGCGACTTGACGGTCGATGAATCAGCTCACAGGGCATCCGTGGGCAAAGAGATTCTTGACCTTACGCCGAGCGAGTTCAACTTGCTAAAAGTCCTGATGACCCATCCGGACCGGGTTTTCACAAGAAGCGAACTCATGGACAAAGTTCAGGGATACCAATTTGAAGGTTATGACCGGACCATCGATACCCACATCAAAAATCTGCGGAAAAAAATATCGGAAAAACTGCCGGATCGCAAGATCATCCGGACGGTCTACGGCGTAGGCTACAAGTTGCGCTTCGAGTAGGCTTCAGGCGGCCCTTTTCTTCATCAACTGTTACTATACCCATCTTAAAAATGCTTCTGACCGTCGCTGGCGGCGTTGCACGCTTCCGCAAAATGCTCACGAGCGGCTGCGGCTGCGTATTTTCATGGGCATGCGCCTTGGCCTCGGCCGTGATCTGCTAGTTTTGAGGTGGCTTCCAGTGCCTATCAAAGGCTTCCATGATTCAAACCAATTGACAAACCGAGTACACGTTCGCTACCCTTCCCTCATCAATTTCCCGACGTTTTCAGTCAACAAGGTAGCTGCATGCTGAAAATTTCCGTTTTTCTGTGCGGTGCGGTGGTCATGGTCATCGAGTTGACGGGCTCGCGCGTGCTGGCCCCGTATCTCGGGACCTCGCTCGTCGTCTGGACGAGTTTGATCGGAATCATCCTCGCCTCGCTGAGTCTGGGGTACTGGTGGGGCGGGCGCGTGGCGGACCGGCGCCCCGACGCGCGGCTGCTGGGGTGGATCATCCTGCTGGCCGCTCTGGCGACGGCTGCCATTGCCTTGACCAAGTCTTTCGTGCTTGGCTTTCTGCAGTCACAGGGCGCGGGCCTGCACACGGCGGCCGTGTGGTCCACGCTGCTGTTGTTCGCACCCCCTTCGGTGCTTTTAGGCATGGTGGCGCCGTTTGCCGTGCGGCTGACACTTGCCGACACGCAATCCAGCGGAAGAACAGCCGGCAACTTGTATGCCATCTCCACCATCGGCAGCATCGTCGGCACGTTTCTGGCCGGGTTCGTGCTCATCGCCTGGCTGGGCAGCACGAACATTCTTTTGCTCATGGCCGCTGTGCTGGCGCTCGCCTCCCTGCTGGCGGCGCGCAGGGACGTGAGCCTCAAGACTGCAGCCTGCGTCCTGTTCCCGGCCCTGCTTCTTGTAATGGCCGACTACGATACTCAGCTGGCAGCGGAGGGCTTCGTGGACCGGGACACGACCTACAACCGGGTGATCGTCTTCAAGGGTGCCGGCGATTACACGGGCCGGCTCATGCGGGTCATGATCACGGGCCCGCAAGCGAAACAGTCGGCCATGTACCTGGATGACCCTTCGGCGCTGGCCTTGCCCTACACGCGTTATTTCCGCTTGGTGGAGCATTTCGTGCCGGAGATGAAACGTATGCTGGTTCTGGGAGGCGGTGGGTTTTCCTTTCCGAAGTACGCCCTGGCGCATTACCCGGAGGTGCGCGTGGACGTGGTGGAGTTGGACCCCGGCGTCACCACTCTGGCGCGGGAGCATTTCGAGCTCAAGGACCATCCGCGCCAGCGCATCATCGCCGAGGACGCGCGCACGTTTCTGAACCGGAACCGCGAGACGTATGACGCCATCCTCTGCGATACCTTCAACTCCCATTACGCCATTCCCTTTCATCTGACGACACTGGAGGCAGTGCAGCGCATGCATGCAGCCCTCGCGCCGAACGGGGTAGTTCTGGTCAACCTGATCTCAGCCCAGAGTGGCGAACGCGGCCGCCTTTTCCACGCCATGTTTGCTACCTACACACGGGTGTTTCCAAGGGTGCTGGCCTTTGCCGTGCGAAACCCGCAGGATGGCTCAAGCTGGCAGAACATTATCCTGGCTGCCCTTGCCTCCCCGGATGAGCCCCCTCTTGCCAATCCGGACCCGGACATGGCCGCCATGCTGGCCAAGCGGCTGGAACTCCCCGCGGGAGCGGGAGTTGCACCATTGACCGATGACTACGCCCCCGTGGATCGTTACATCATGTCGGCATGGTGAAATCGAGCGAACCGAACAGGGCGTTGAAAAACGGCGCCTCAGACCGTGATCCGGGGGTGCGCAGCGTATGTAGCTGCTCACATTTCAGCCCATATGCTGCGCTTTCCAAATCGCCACGCGCCTTGGCTGACGGCCCGATGCTTGTTTTTCAACACCCTGTTTATAGACTTCTCATATGAATCGCTTTCTCAGATACGCAGGTTTAGCCCTGTCGCTGGCCCTCATCCCCGCCTGCGCCCGGTTGCCGGAATATGCCCGGCCGCGCGTGGTTGAGGCGGATGAACCGTCGAAGACACTCACGAACGGTATTGCCTACCGGGAATTGACCCCGGAGGATTTTCGTGCAGCCTCCTTATCGGAGCAGATGTCGGAGCATGCGGATCGAATCAACGCACACGCGGCCATCCAAATTCGGGTGACCGCCGATTCAACCTTCAGAATCACGCATGGGGATTTGTACGGCCAGACCTATTTCTTCGGCAAAATTGAGCGTCTTGGGTTTGAAGCCGTCATGCTGCCTGACCGATCATGGTGGAACCCCAAAATTGCAGCCAACATGCGAGGCTACGTGCTGCAGCACGAGCAAATCCACTTTGGGCTCACGGAACTTGCAGCACGCCAGCTGGCGAGCGACAGTTCAAAATGGGCACCGGAAATCTTGGTGATAAAGCCGACGCCTCAAGAGGTGCGCGCGGAATTGACCCGGCTGATCAAGGACCGGATTAACACCGCCATGGAAGCGAACTTAAGGCGGCAGGCGGAATTCGATGAGGATACATCCCTCTTCCATAACCCCAGGCGGCAGCAGTGGTGGTCATGGAGCGTGGAGGATGAACTCAAGCGGTTTGATTTTTGATCGCTTTCAGCGCGTCATGATTTGAACAGCTCTGTTGAGATGTACCGCTCGCCGCTGCTGGCGAGGATGACGACGATCATCTTGCCGGCGGACTCCGGCCGCCGGGCGACCTGCAGGGCCGCCCAGGTCGCGGCACCGGAGGAGATGCCGCCCAGGATACCTTCTGTTTTGGCCAGCTCCCGCGCGGTTTCGAAGGCGTCCTCGTTGGTCACCGTGACGATGTCATCCAGGATGGAGCGGTCCAGCACCTCGGGGATGAAGCCGGCGCCGATGCCCTGGATTTTGTGCGGGCCCTTCTGGCCGCCTGAGATGACCGGGGAGCCGGCCGGCTCGACCGCAATGGAGTTGAAGGAGGGCTTGCGCGCTTTGATCACTTGAGAGACGCCGGTGATGGTCCCGCCGGTGCCGACCCCGGCAACCAGAATGTCGACCTGACCTTCCGTGTCGTGCCAGATCTCCTCGGCAGTGGTCTCGCGATGGATGCGCGGGTTGGCCGGGTTGACGAATTGATTGGGCATGAAGGCATTCTTGCGGGAGGCGAGGATTTCCTGAGCCGTGTCGATGGCAGCTTTCATTCCGCCGGCGCCCGGCGTGAGCACGAGTTCCGCACCCAGGTGCGTCAACAGTTTCCGCCGCTCGACGCTCATGGTGTCCGGCATGGTGAGGCAGAGGCGATAATTCTTGGCAGCACAGATGAAGGCCAGCGCAATGCCCGTGTTGCCGCTGGTGGGTTCGACGATCAGGCTGTCGGGCGTAATTTTCCCCTCGTGCTCCGCCGCCGCGATCATGGCGGCGGCGATGCGGTCCTTGACGCTTCCCAGCGGGTTGAAAAATTCCAGCTTGGCGAAGATCCGGGCCGGCAGGCCGGCGGTGATGCGGTTCAACTGGACCAGTGGGGTCGATCCGATGGTGCTGCCGATGGTTGCGTAGTATTTCATGGGCGAGCTCCTTTGCCATTGATGGGGGACGGTTACGGTTCGAAATGCTCCGGGCTTCCCTGAGTCTTGTAGATCAACCGGGGGGTCTCCATGACCACCATGGTGTCGGGTGGGACCGAGGCGGTGATCCACACATTGCCGCCGATCACCGAGCGGGCGCCGATAACGGTGTCACCGCCCAGGATGGTGGCGCCGGAGTAGATGATCACGTCATCCTCGATGTCGGGGTGGCGTTTCCGGCCGCGGTATTGTTCGCCGGCGTTTTTGGGAAGCGACAACGCCCCCAGCGTCACCCCCTGGTAGATGCGGACGTTTTTGCCGATGCGGGTGGTTTCGCCGATGACCACGCCCGTCCCGTGGTCGATGGCAAAGCTCTCGTCGATCTCGGCTCCGGGATGGATGTCGATCCCGGTGAGGCTGTGGGCATGCTCGGTCATGATCCGCGGCAAGAGCGGCACCCCCAGTTCGAAGAGGCGGTGGGCAACCCGGTAGATCGCGATGGCATAGATGCCCGGGTAGCTGAAGATGATTTCATCGTAGCTGCGCGCGGCCGGGTCGCCGTCGTAGGTAGCGCGCACATCGGTGGATAAAATCTTGCGGATGGCCGGGATGTCCTGGAGGAGCTGCAGGGCGAGCTCGTGGCCGCGGTTCTCGCAGTCGGTGCAAGGCTGCTCGTAGCGGTAGCACTCGTGACGGATGCTGCGGCAGATCTGCTCGGCCAACCGGTCGAAGACCCCGGTGGCCGCCTGGCCCATGCTGTAGCGCAACGTCACGGGGTCGATTTTTTCACGGCCGAAATAACCGGGGAAGAGCAGTTCGCGAATGCGGGCGATGATCTCCACCACGACCGGCCGGGACGGGAACGGCTCGTAGTCGATGAGCGTCTGGCAATCGTGCTCCGAGCAACTGGCGATGATCGACTCGGTGATGGTAGGAAGCCGCGTCCGATAGCCGGAAAGCTCCGTGGCCCCTATTTTGCACGTATCCTGCTTGGTGGCATCCGTGCTCATCTTGCACCTCCTGCTCCCGTTGTCATGGGCGCAAAGACGCCGCGCGAGGTCGCAATTCCCCTTCTCAATCGGTGATTGTCACCTTGCATTTTTTCAGAAAGTCTACCGGGTTGTAGGACAGCTTGGCTTTGCGCAGCCCGTCGTTGTCCAGGTCCTGTTCGCGGTTGACGAACCGGTAACCGGATGCCGAACGCGCAAGAAAGATCTGATTGATGGCCTGGTACGCCCCCTTGTAGGACGGGCAGCCCTTTTCGAAATGAATGACTAGGCTGTCGGCGGTCAGCGGCTCGGCGAGAGTGTAGGCCACGATGATGTTTTCGACGAAAAGCGCCCCGCCCAGAATGCGGTCGAACGTATTCCAATGGTCTAAAATCCTCAGAATGGAGCGGTTTTCAGCGGCCAGAAGGTCGGAGGATTCGCAGTCGCGCCAAGTGCACCAGTCCTCCTGCATGGCCATGGCCTGCTCGATCAGCTTGGGGCCGAAATCCAGGTAGCTGAACTTGTAGCTTTTGAGGAACTGGTTGAGGAGGTTTTTCTTGTTGTGGAACCGGTTTCCCGGCAAATCCACCAAATCACTCACCGCATAGAGATAATCCCAATGGCCTCGCTCCGGCGCCACAACCGCGCGCTCGCCAAAGCGCGACTGCCAGATCCCGGCCAGTTGTTCGGGCACGCGGATGAACACCCCACCGCCGCCTTGGATCGAAGGCAGATGGGATTCCCAATCAACTGCGGCCCAGGGGCCTACTGGTGCCCAGAGGGCTTCATGGGGCCGGGTCTGCTTGATCCAGGCCAGTTTTCCATCCCAGGCCCACCGCAGGCCGTAGTCTTCGGCCCAGGCCCAGATGTTCAGGAAGCTGTAGTCCGATGCCACTTGGGGACACCGGGCCAGAAGATCGAGATAGTCCTTTTGCCCGTCGAGTGAAATCGGTTCAAAACTGAGTGGCATGTTGCCTTCCGTTCATGAGTCGATGGCCGTGACCAGGTTCTCGGCTCCGAGTTCTTCAGCAAGCTCCCTGCCCGCCTGGTGGGCTTCGTACAAATAATGCGGGTGCTCCTGCACCTCGCTCTCGTGTTCCAGCCCCCGATAGAGCAATGACTTCCAGAGGTCCATTTCCAGTGTGTCGAAAAAATAACGCACACTGAGCAGCGTGCCCTCAAACAAGCGCTTGCCGCGGGTTGCTCCCGCCGAGATGAAAAGCCCCTTGCGCCGGGCAGCCGGCGGCATGTTTTGGCTCTTGGGCATCCAGCGCTTCTGGACCCAGAGCGAATGAAACCGGTCCATGAGGATCTTGGTGTGGGCGCTCACCGCGTAGTAGAAAATCGGTGAGGCGAGCATCAGGCCGCCTGAGGAGAGGACCCGTTCGCGGACTTTCTGGAAATCGTCCTGAATGCGGCACTCACCGTTCTGCTTGCAACTGTAGATCTCTAGGCAGGGGGACAGCTTGAGGTCGCGCAGCACGATCTCTTCTACCCGGGCGCCGGCCTCCCGCGCCCCGGCCACCGCCTGCTTCAGCAGCGTCGCCGTGTTGCCGCGGCGGCGAGGGCTGCCGTAAATGGCAACAATACGTTGAGGGTCCATAACACTCTTAGCATCGCCGGCCATGCCCCAGCCGGCCAGTCCCTTGGCATGATCGAGCAGCCGCTTTTCGGTTCAAGTTTCCACTATCAGGCCGATCGGGCAATGATCGGATCCGAAGATTTCGTTGTCGATGAACGCCTCCGTGACCCGTCCCTGCTCGATCAGGTCCCGGCTCACGAAAAAATAGTCGATACGCCAGCCGATGTTGCGCTCCCGCGCCTTGAAGCGGTAGGTCCACCATGAGTACTTGACCGTGTCCGGGTGGAAGTGCCGGAAAGTGTCGACGTAGCCATCGGCCGAGATGCGATCCAGCCAGTCGCGTTCGATTCGCAGAAACCCCGACGTGTTTTCGTTGGCCTTGGGGTTGGCCAGATCGATTGCGTTGTGGGCCGTGTTGTAGTCTCCGCAGATGACGACGCTTTTACCGCGCTTGCGGCAGGCTTCGGTGTATTCGAAGAATTTTTCGTAGAAGTCGAGTTTGTACTGCAGGCGTTCTTCGCTCATCTGCCCGTTCGGGAAATAGACGTTGAAAAAAAGAAAACCGCCGAAGTCCATTTCGATGACGCGGCCCTCGACGTCGAACCGTTCCGCGCCGAAGCCACAGCGGATATTGAGCGGGGCCACCCGGGTGTAGGCAGCCACCCCGCTGTAACCCTTCTTGCCGTCGCAGTGGGACCAGAAGGACTCGTAGCCGGGGATGCGGGTCATGCGGTCGTCGAGCTGGTCCTGCTGAAGCTTGGTTTCCTGGATGGCCACCACGTCCGCGTTGAGCTTGGCGATGGACCCGAGAAAGTCCTTCTGCATGGCCGCACGCAGGCCGTTGACGTTCCATGAAACCAGTCTGAATGTCTTTTTCGGTCTGGTCATCTGGGATTTCTCGCTGCCGGCCTCACGCCCGTTCGCCAAGCCAGGTCCGGATCGGACAAAACGTCCGCGCAACGCGGGGTCAGACGGCCACCCGGTCGGGCTGCACCACCGCTTGCACGGCCGGTAGGATGTCCGGGTACTGAAACGCGAAGCGGTGTTGGAGCAGCTTTTCCGGGACGGCGCGCTGGCTGCCGAGCAGCACGCTTGCGAACTCGCCCAGCACCAGGCGGAGCGCAAACGCCGGTGCCGGCATGAATGCCGGTCGGTTCAGGGCCCGGCCCAGGGCATCGGCCAGATCGCGGTTGCGCACCGGGTTCGGGCTGCACAGGTTGATCGGCCCGCTGATGCCGGGGTGCTCGAGCAGGAAGCGCACCGCCGCCGACAGGTCGTCCAGGTGAATCCATGCAAACCACTGCTTGCCGCTGCCGATCGGTCCACCCACGCAGGCCTTGAAGGCGGGAACCATCTGGGCCATGGCGCCGCCGCCTCGGCCCAGGACGACCCCCAGGCGCATGAGCACGACCCGGCAGCCTTTCTCCGCAGCCCGCAGTGCCGCGCCCTCCCAATCGACGGAAAGCCGGGCGAGGAAATCGTTCCCCGCCGGTTCCTTTTCGGTGACGAGCTGATCACCGCGGTCGCCGTAAAACCCGACCCCGGAGGTGCTGATGAGGGTGGCCGAACTCGCGGCGGCAAGGCCCTCCACCACGTTGCGCGTCGTCAGGATGCGGCTTTCCCGAATCTCTTGCTTGATGGTGTCGGTCCAGCGCTGGAAAATGGACCGTCCGGCGAGGTTCACGACGGCGTCGGCTTCCGCCAGGGCCTTCATCCACTCTCCCGGCTGGGTGGTGTCCGCCGCGATGAAGCGATGGTTTGGGTGCGCCGTTGCGGTTTTCGGCTCCGAGCGGGCGACACCCGTCACGTGGTGGCCGCTTTCGAGCAGGTCCCGGTTCAAACGCGAGCCCACGAAGCCCGACGCTCCGATGATCACGATTTTCATCGATCCGCCTTCATGCAGTGGTGACGACGCAATGCTATGGAGCGGGTTTGGGTTTGTCAACCGCGGGCAGGCACCCGGGGGCAGAGTGCGGGGCATGCAAGGGCGTTGAAAAACCGTGCCTGAGGCCAGGAACCGGCGTTGTGCGGCTTTACTAAATGCGTACCTATCGGCTGAATAAGCTGTGCGCTCCAATACGCCGCACGCCTTGGATGACGGCCGGATGCTTGTTTTTCAACACCCTCGATACAAGCCATCTTAAAAATGCATCCGGCGCCCAAGGCCTGCGGTGTTCCGCAGACCGAAAGCCTCACGTATGGGCGTGGTCGCAGCCCTTGCGGTTCCACGGAACGGGGCGCCTTGTCCTGGGTCGTGATCGGCTGTTTTTAAGATGGCTCCTCGTTCGTAAGGCTTGAAGGCTCCGCGGTCGCCGGCTGGCAGCGCGGACAGAGCCCGACAAACTCCAGCCGGTGGCCGAAAACCAGGAAGTCCGTGGCGCCCTTGAGCTGCTCGTCGATGTCGAGCCCCAGCTCGATGAAGGCATCCACCAGCCGGTCGCACCGCAGGCAGCGGATATGATAATGGTCGTCGGCGTTTCCGTCGAAACGCTTAAGGTTGCCTCCCGAATCGATCCGGCGGATCTCGCCTGACTTGGACAAAATTTCCAGGTTGCGGTAAATCGTCCCCAGGCTGACCCGGGGCAGCCGTTTGCGCACCATCGCGTACACTTCGTCGGCGCTCGGGTGGCTGTCGACGTTGCGCAACTCCTCAAGAATCACCATGCGCTGCTGGGTCATTCGGAGATGGGTCCGGTTCCGCAATTGTCAAACCTTCCGATTCGATGTCGATGGGCGGTCCTCCGGCGGGCGTCGCCGCGGTGGATATCTGGCGCTAACTGACTTAGCGCTTTTCGAGGGGCACGAACTCGCACACCTCGGGTCCGCAGTAATCCCCAATGTAATCGGATTCCGGGCGGTAGAGCACCGGTTTCAGAGCCGCGCCCGCGAACTGCTCCTCGATGATGTGCGCCGTCCAACCGGCCACGCGGGCGATGGCGAACACCAGCGGGAACAGATCGACCGGAATCCCGAGATAATAGTACAGGGAAGCACTGTAAAAATCAACATTTACGGGGATATCTGCATTTTTGCGCTTGCGGAAGATTTCCTTGGCGGTCTTCTCGATCAAGGTCGACATCTCGTACCACCGCGGATTGCCGACACCTTCCCCCAGCGTCTTGGACATCGATGCTATGATGTGCGCCCGGGGGTCGTCCACATCGTAGACCGCATGCCCGAGCCCGAAGATCCTGCGGCCCGCGTCGAGCTCGGCGTTGACGAAATCGGCCACCTTGTCGGCACTGCCGAGCCGGAGCAGCATCTGCATGACCTTGGCGTTCGCCCCGCCGTGGAGCGCTCCGGACAGCGAGCCCACGCCGGCGGAGACCGCCGCGTACATGTGCGCCTGGGTGGAAGCCACCTCGCGGGCGGCAAACGTGGAGGCGTTGAACGCGTGCTCGGCGTGCAGGACGAGCGCGGTGTCGATGGCCCGGGTCGCCGTTTCGTCCGGAGTTCGCCCATTCAGCATGTAGAGGAAATTGGCGGCGTGACCGAACTCAGGCGACGGCGCCACCGGATCCTTGCCGCTGCGGATGCGGTGCCAGGCGGCGACAACGGTCGGGAACTTGGCGATCAGCCGATGGGCCATGCGCTGGGCGGCCTCCCTGGAGTATTCCGCGATGTCGGGGTCGTGGTGGGCGAGCATGGGCACCGCTGCCTGGAGGACATCCATCGGCAGCGCCTTGGGTGGCCGCGTTTTAAGAGCGGCGACGAGTTCCGGGGGGATTGCCCGTTCGGCGGCCAACTGGGTGTGGAAGCCCTTTAACTCTTCGGCTGCCGGCAGGTGTTCATAGAGGAGCAGGTAGGCGACCTCCTCGTAGCTGGCTTTTGCCAAATCCTGAATCATGTAGCCGCGGTAGATCAGACGCCCGTTTTTTCCGTCGACCTCACAAATGCGGGTGTTGGCGATGGTGACACCGCGCAAACCGGTGTTGAGTGGAATTTTGCACTCTTCTTCCATGGGAACCCCTCATTCCGCTATCAGGTTTTCACCCCGCACCAGCGCTCCCTTCGGTGGCAACGCCTGAATTATTAGAAAATTGGTCCGCCGGCCTTAAAAAGTCAAGAGCGGTTAGAAAGGCACCTTCCCGGGAGGGCGGCGTTCGGGCACGTAGTCGCGCGGGAGCTTGCCCTCGTTCCAAGCCTTCGACACGTAGAGGTTGCAGTAACAGCTGCCGTATTCGGCGATGTCCGGGACGCTGTATACGCAGGGGCAGATGATGTCCCGGTCCTTATCCCGATCGCCGGCGAGCAGGCGGCAGGGGCAGCCCATGTACCCGTAGCGCTGCTTGTTCAGGATCAGCGCGTCGAGCAGCTCGAAGACGCGCCCGGAGTCCGTGTTGAAGTAGTAGCCCTTGGGCTCCTGCACCTTTTTCATCATATCATAGAGCTGCTGTGCGTTCATCCCAAGCCCAGCGCCTCCTTGATTTCTTTTTCCTTGTAGCCGACGATGACCTTTTCCCCGATGATGATGGTGGGGAACGAGCAGCGCGGGTTGAATTTCCGGATGTCCTCGATGATGGCCTTGCGTTCGTCCCCCTCGATCATGTCTACATCGATGAAATCATACTTGATGGTGCACTCGCTGATAAATTTCTTGGCGGCCTTGCAGTGGCTGCACGTGCTCAAGGAGAATATCTTTACATCCGGCTGGGATTTGTCCTTCGAAGGCGGCTTGTTTTCAGATTCCGACATGCAGATTTCCTTTCCTGGTGCGCAGCCACATGGGGGTAGTGCGCTGATGATGGGTGACGCGTTGCCGGCGGCCTGATTCGGTTCGTCCGGGTGGATGTTTGACATGGATAGTATAAAACACGAAATCTTTCAAACTGACAAGGAAAAAAACGCCATGGCCGTCCGGCCGTTGGCAAGCATCGCACCTTCAGGCCAGGCATGGCATAGCATGGAACTTGTTCTAATCCGTCAAAACATGGGGGTATTCGCGCCCCTTGACAAAACATTCTTTTTCCCGTAGGCAAAAAAGGCAAAGCACCGACTCGGCAGCCTACCGCGCCGATAAAAGATACCAGCGTACACCTATACGTTTTTTCAATCTTTCCACGAAGGAGGAACTCCGCATGGAAGAAAAAAAAGAACTCATCTCCAAGAAAAAAGACAAGGAGATGCCTGATCCCAGGGATTTCACCATTTGTGACGCCACGGCCCAGATGATCGCCAAGGCCCGGCGTGACGGCGTCGAAACCGCCTTCGATCGCGCCTACAACATGAAGGCCTGCCCCATCGGCGCGGAGTCGGCCTGCTGCAAGCACTGCTTCATGGGCCCCTGCCGCCTGAACGCCCGCGACCCCTATTCCAAAGTGGGTATCTGCGGCGCCACGATCGACACCATCGAGGCCCGCAACTTCGCCCGCCACGTGGCCGCCGGCTGCGCCGCCCACACCGACCACGGCATGAGCATGGTGGACCTCTTTCGCGAAGTGGTCAACGGCCACATCAAAGATTACAGGATCAAAAACCCCGAGAAGCTCAAGGCGGTCGCCGAGTCCATCGGCATTGAAACCGAGGGCCGAGAGGTGATGGACATCGCCAAGGATCTATACAAAGAGCTCGAGCGCACCTACACCCAGGTGGAGGGCGAGATCCCCTTTGCCAAACGCGTGCCCCCGAAAACTCTGGAAACCTGGCGCAAGCAGGGTATCGTGCCGCGCGGGGCCATGCGGGAAATCATGGAGCTGATGCACCGCTCCCACATGGGGGTCGACCAGGACTACGTCAACATCACCAAGCAGTGCAGCCGCACGGCACTGGCCGACGGCTGGGGCGGCTCCATGGTCGCGACCGAGATCTCCGACATTCTCTTCGGCATTCCGACACCGGTGTCGATCGAGGTGAACATGGGGGTTCTCAAGGAGGACCAGGTCAACATCATCATCCACGGCCACGAGCCGAACCTGTTCGAATCCATGATCGAGTCGGTGAGCGAACCCACCCTGGTGCAGGCCGCCAAGGCTGCCGGCGCCAAGGGCATCAACCTGGTGGGGATGTGCTGCTCCGGCGCCGAAGTGCTGGTCCGCCACGGCATCCCGCATGCCGGAAACTTCATGTCGACGGAGGCCATCCTGGTCACCGGCGCCGTGGACGCCATGTGCGTCGACGTGCAGTGCATCAAGCAGGGTCTGGCCAAGGTGGCCGAATGCTACGGTACGAAGCTCATCACCACCAACCCGCGCTGTCACATCGAGGGTGTCACCCATATCGAGTTCAACGACCACCAGCCCAAGGAGTGCACGGATGAGCTGGTCATTCAAGCCATCGGCCGCTTCAAGAACCGCACGGCCAAGATCGAGATTCCCAAAATCAAGAACATCGGCGTGCACGGCTTCTCCCACGAGTACATCAACTACATGCTCGGCGGGACCTTCCGTGCCTCCTACACGCCGCTCAACGACAACATCATCAACGGCCGCATCCGCGGAGTGGCCGGCGTGGTCGGCTGCACCAACCCCCGGACGAAGCAGGACTGGGTGCACGTCGAGCTCGTCAAGGAGTTGATCAAGAACGACGTGCTGGTGCTGCAGACCGGCTGCTCCCAGATCGCACTGACCAAGGCCGGGCTGACAACCCCCGAGGCGGCGCATCTTGCCGGCCCCGGATTGAAGGAGGTCTGTGAAACCGTCGGCATGCCGCCGGTCCTCGGTATCGGCTCCTGTGTCGACAACAGCCGCATCCTGATCGCCGCCTCCGAAATGGTCAGGACCGGCGGCCTGGGCAACAGCATCGCCGATCTGCCGGTGGCGGGCGCCGCGCCGGAGTACATGAGCGAGAAGGCCATCTGCATCGGCCAGTACTTCGTGGCCTCCGGCGTCTTCACGGTCTTCGGCGTCACCTTCCCCATCGTGGAGGGCACGAAGTTCCACAAGCACCTGTTCGAAGACCTCGAAAACATGGGCATGGGCAAGTGGGGTTTTGCCACCGACCCCTACGAGATGGCGCGCATGATCATCGCGCATATCGACAAGAAGCGCAAAGCGCTGGGGATCGACAAGGCCCGCGAACGCACCCTGATGTCCATGGCCGACCGGCGCTCGCTCGACGCCGCCGCGTAGAGCATTTCCGAACCTGCAGATTCGAAGACAGGGCGCCCACAGGGCGCCCTGTTTGTTTTCTGTGGGCATGGTGGACAGAACGGCGTGGATGCTTTAGAGTTCTGAACGCCGCGCACGGGCGCTAAAAGCCCGCTCAACGGCCGGCCGTTGAGGCCGCGGCAACATCGACCGGTTTTAAGACGGCGGGGCCATTGCAGCGCAGGAGGAAGACGGGATGCTCAGCCTCGAGGAGTTGAAAATCAAGACGGATCTCATCGATGAGATCAACTGGGACATGACCCCTGAAGAGGCCGTTCGGCTTTACCTGGAGTGGGGCAACAACTGGGCCAGGGGGGACGGCTACGTGGTCCGCTCGAAGAGCGACTACACCACTTACTTTGTGGTCAACTGCTGGGCCAGGCCGTATTGCATCTATTTGATCCGGCGCAACTCCGACGAGGCCCAGGAGTTGGCGAAATTCGAGCTGCCCCAGCGTTTTGAGAAGGACGTATGCGAGCTGAAAGGGGTTTATGCGCTGGACGAGGCCATCAAGGTCTGGCTGAAGCAGGAACTGGGTTTCACGCGCTGAGCGGCAAGGCCCGCTTTTCAGGACAGCTCCGGGTGCTCGTTCAGGAAGCGGTAGAGGGTGGCCCGGCCCACGCCCATGAGCTTGGCGGCCTTGGCTTTGTTCCCGCCGGTGCGTTCTATGGCCGTCCGCACCGTCTCGATCTCAAGCTTTTTCGCCGGACCCCGGTGCCCGCACACCGCCTCCGCCTCGCGCAGCTCCATGGGCAGGCTCTCCGGCGTGATCCGCTTGCCGCCGCTTCTGACGAAGGCGAACTGTACGGCGTTCTGCAGTTCGCGAACGTTGCCCGGCCAGCGGTAATCGAGCATCAGGGCCAGGGCCGAGCTGGAAATCTCGAGGGGTTCCCGGCCATAGCGCTCGGCCGCCTCCTTCAGGAAGTGATCGACCAGGTTCGGGATGTCGATTCTGCGCTCCCGCAACGGGGGCAGGTGGATGGGGATCACATTGAGCCGGTAGAAGAGGTCCTCCCGAAACCGGTTGCGCTCGACTTCTTTTTTCAGGTTTTGGTTGGTCGCGCTGATGACCCGCACGTTCACGCGCAGGGTCTGCTCCCCGCCGACCCGCTCGAATTTCCCCTCCTGCAGAAACCGCAAGAGCTTGGCCTGCATGGCGTTGGAGAGTTCCGCGACCTCGTCCAGGAAGACGGTGCCGCCATCCGCCAACTCGAAGCGGCCCTTTTTGTCGCGGATGGCGCCGGAGAAGGCCCCCTTGACGTGTCCGAAGAGCTCCGTTTCAATCAGCCCCTCGGGCAGTGCTCCGCAGTTGATGGGGACGAACGGCGCCCCGGCGCGGCGGCTTTCGTTGTGAATCGCGTTGGCCACGAGTTCCTTGCCGGTGCCTGTTTCGCCTGATACATGCACCGGGTAGTCGTAGCCGGCCACATCCCGGATCTGTTTGAAGACGGAGAGCATTTTGCTGTCGTGGCCGATGATGTTGCCGAACCGCGTCATGTCGCCGGTGCGCAGCTGCAGGCGGACGAGGTCGGTCACGTCCCGGAAAGAGGCCAGGATGCCGGTGGGGTCGCCGACGTCGTCGTGCATGCGGGTGACCGTCATCTCGATGCGGCGCATTTCTCCGGACTTGGTGTTGACGCTGAGGGAATAGTCTGTGTTTTCGGGCGGATCCGGCGAAGGTTCGCAGAAGGTGCAGCGCCGTCCGCAAAAGGGTGTGCCGAACGCCTCGTGGCAATCCCTGCCCAGTACCTCCTCGCGGCCGTAACCGGTGATGCGCTCCGCCTCCCTGTTGAAGAAAAAGATGCGGCGCTGCAGGTCATGGGCGATGATCCCTTCTTTCAGGTTGTCCAGGACATGCTCCAGGTTGTCCCGGTGGCACATCAGGGATTCGAGGGGAAACTCAGTCATGCTGCTCAATCGCTCGCTAGCGGATACCGCCCTTGCGACAGGACGTGGCCGGGTTCTCGAGCCGGGCTCAACCGGGGTGCGATGGTTTGCGATCCAACCGCAGCACCCGGCCCTGCAGGCGGTTTTCGACTCAGCCCGTATAAGATTTAAGCACCAAAGTCAAACCGCTCGCCCGGCCTGGCGGTTGAGGTGCTCCCGGGCCATCCGAACGCATTCGATCACCTCGGCGGTGGCGGGCATCGAGGCGGAGAGGCGTTCGATGTAGCGCCCTTTTCGCATCTCCCGGAACGATGCGGGAAAGTTCAGGTCGAAGACCCAGGAGATGTAAAGCAGCTTGACGTCGTTGATCGTCCGGACCGCTTCAAGATGGACGAACCGGGACTCGTGCAGGGCAGCCAGCACCTGCGGTGAGCATCCGTCTGTCTGGGTGAAAGCCAGTCCGCTGAAGGCCTTCGGCTGGCGGGCGCGGCCGATGTAATGCCCGATCGCGATGTTCAGGATGTCGAGCTTGTCCGCATCGCGAAGCAGCTCCAGGAAGAGGCGGGAATCCGGATCGCTCAGATCCGGCGGATGCGCGGTGTTGTGGAAGGCCACCGCCCGGGCGATGTGGGCTCTTTGCGCAGGACTGAACCCGGCCAGTAGCCGGTTGCGGTTGATCAACCGCAGACCGATCCGCGCGTGGTTCTCGGAGGTCTCGTCGCGGAAGGTCCGGTATGCCGCGTACTGGCGAAACCGGCCGACATCGTGCAACAGTGCCGCGGTCTCGGCCACCCGGAGTTCTTCGGGGCCCAGCCCCAGCGATCGCCCAATCCGGCGGGTCACCATTGCCACCCGGACGGTGTGGTTCTGTTTCAGTCTGAAGACCCGGTCGTGCTCAGGGTCACCGGTGTAGAAGCCGGAGGCGTACGCTCCAAACCATGACTTCAGGCGCTCAAGATCGGGATGGGCCATGTGGCGTCTGTCACCGTCGCCGGTTCAGGAATTTCTGCTCGATGAAATCGGCGATGGGCCCGGGATCGTCGAGCTGGAAGACGGGAACGTCGACGACGATGGGCGCATCGGTTGCGATCGCAACCAGGCGAGGGTCGTTCCGGCACAGCACCTCCATCCCCATGGCCGCCCGTACCACCTCGATTTTGGGTTTGGGTTCGTGCTTGTAGCCTTCCGTCATGAGCAGGTCGACGTCGTTGAAATAACCGGCCAGCGCGTCGATGCCTTCGGAGTCGGTCTGCTTGATCATGGCCACCCGTCCCGGTGAGGCGAGCACGACCGTGTCAGCCCCGGCGGCGGAGTGGCGGGAGCTGTCTTTCCCGGGCCGGTCGATGTCCGGCGCATGATGGGTGTGCTTGATGGTCCCGATGCGGTAGCCCCGCCGTTTCAACTCGGGGATCAGTTTTTCGATCAGGGTGGTCTTCCCGGAATTTGAGCGTCCCACGATGGAGACGATGGGTGGCATATCAGGGTTCATGTGGCCTGCACAGGGTGGCGGTGAGATGAAGGCGAAGCGGCAACCTAATCTGCGGATGTTGGATTGTCAAGGGGTACACCTTGACGTGAAACGGGCTCTTAGTTCAAACGAGGCCAACGATGACCCCGGAGTCGTTGGGCGTTTGCACGGGGACGCGCCGGAGGTCGTGGGCGCCGGCCGCTTTCAGCATGTCCATCAGCTGGCGCTCGGAGTAGGCTTGGCCGGCGGGTGTCCCCAGCAGCATGTTGAGAGCGAAGAGCGCGGGGAAAACCGGCCCGTCCATGGCATCGTTGAGGATGAACTCGTGGATCATCACCATCCCGCCCGGCGCCAGGGCCGAAACCGCCTTGCGGATGATTTTGACACAGTCCTCGGGCCCCTCGGCGTGCAGGATGTGCGAGAGCCAGGCCGCATCATAGGGGCCGCTGATTTCGTCGGTATGATAGTCCCCGGATAGGAAAGCCACCCGGCCGCCCAGGCCGAAGCGGGCGATGGTTCGCTCGGCAAACGGGCGCGAGGTGGGCAGATCGAATACGTCGGCCGTTAGCCCCGGGTGGGCGAGGCAGAAATGGATCGCGTAGGTGCCGGGCCCGCCGCCCAGGTCCAGAAGGCGCTGCCGGGACGAGAGGTCGATGGCGGGAACCAGCCGGGGGGCCACGGCCATGGCCATGTTGAACATGCCCATGAGAAAGCTTTCGCGCCACTGCTCGTCGCTCACCGATGACCGTTCGCGCACCGGCCGGCCGGCCAGCACCGCCTCGTCCAGCCGCGACCAGGACTCCACCAGGTGATGGTGGTGCAGGAGCATGTGTCCGATGTAAGCGGGTGACGCTTGGCAGAGCAGTAGACGCGCGGAGTCCGAGTTGGAGTAAGTGCCGTCGGTTTTTACCAGCAGCCCGAATGCCGCCATCGCGTTCAGCAGGGGCTCCACTCCCCGTATCGCACCGTTCACCCGGCCGGCGATTTCCGCCGCGGTCAAGCGCTCGTCCGCAAGGCGCGAAAACAGGTCAAGCTTTACCGCCGCATGCAGGGCGCAACTGCTCCAATAGGCCCCGGAGGCTTCGAGCAGCTCCCCGGCTTTCCAGTCTCGCGGACTCATACCCGTCGCTCCGGTTGAAGATGCCTTGGGGTCGAGGCGGCACGCCTCATTTCAGTCGTCCTTGTTCTGCTGTTCCTTGGCAAGCTGCTCCGGCGTCATCGTCCAGAAGGGCGTGCCGTCCTTGGAAAGCCGCACTTTGAACTCGAAGGTGTCGCCCTTCTTGACCTTGGAGGCCATGAACACATCCTTGCCGCCGACCTCCGCCCAGCAGCCCCGGATGGACACCTTGTCCCCCGGCTTGAAGCCGATCTCCGCGGGTTTGGCATAACCCACCGGGCAGAGGTGGACCAGGATGGTTTCGCTGCCTTCGCGCACCTCAAGGGCCGCACCCGGACTCATGCCCGGCACGGGCATGACTTCCAGCACCTTGACGACCGTCGCCTTGAGCCGCTCGGATTCCTTGGCCTTGTAAAGCTTGTTGTAAGGGTCGTCCAGGCCCCAGCCTTTCAGGTCCTTGGCGTCGGCGGCAACCGCCGAATTAAAACCGATCAGGACAGCCAGCATCGCAGCGAACGCGAGAGTCGATCTGCTTAACGCGCGCATACGTTTCCCCTTTCTGCTGCAGGATTGAATGGCTGATAATATAGGTCCCGCGGAGGGCTTTGGCAATCGCCTGGCACCTGCCATCCACCGCCGTCGCCGGGTGCGGCTTTGAAACTGCCGCAGGCTGCGATGACGCGCTGGCGCAACCGGCGATGGCGGCGGCCGCCATCGGAACCATCCAGCGACTATCGATGCCTCCTAAAGCGTGCACGTCAGCGCTAATTCCGGGTGATCAGCCATGTTCCGGCCAATAGCAGCCCCATCCCGGCCAGGCGCGCGGGATTCAAGGGCCGCACCTCGGCGCCCATCCAGCCGAAGTGGTCGACCAACGCACCCATCAGAAACTGCGCGGCGACAAAAACGGTGAACGCGGCGACCAGGCCCAGGCGGGGGGCGCTATAAGCGAGCGTGCCGACGATTACAAGCCCCAGGATCCCGGAGGTGTAGGCATACCACGGGACCCCCGCGCCTGAGCCGAGATGTCCGCCGCGCTGGATCAGCATGATCACCCCGATCAAAAGCCCGCCGCCGAAGTAGGTGATGAAAACACTTTCCAGCGTGCCGATGCGCTTGTCCAAAATGCCCATGAAATGGGCCTGGAGAGCGGTTGCCACTCCACCCAGAGCGACGACCCCCACCAACCCGTAAAGACTCATCCTTCGACCATCCTTTCTCAGGCGCTTCCATGTGAATAAAATTCCACCGAACTGTGGATTTTTTTTAACAATTCACGGGTGCCGCTCAGATACCGAATTCGCATCAAGGTATATGACGTACTGATATCATTGGAAAGAATAGAATTTGATCAGTTAGGCACAATCTGTGCTATCAGTATCCGGAAAACCATTATGATGGAGCCTGTTTAGAAATGGAAAATAACCTCATCGGCATGGCAAAGGGTGTGATCAGCGCGCTTGCTTTGATTATTCTCTGCCAAGTCTATATGATCTTCTGAGAAAGCGGGCGGCGGCGACATCAGACAGGACGGATGAGCCTGACCGCCGTTGGAGCGTCCAGGGGACTCGTTGGTATGCAAGCCACTCAAGGGACCGCCACTGTCGAGCAACGTAAAAGCCCGCGGCGCAACTGCACGACGACAGTCATGTTCGAGAATTACCTGACCGGCAACTACTTTGAAGGCCGCATGGTCAACTACAGCCGGGACGGGATGTGCTTCGAGTCGGATATCGTTCCTGAAATCGGCGCGGAAATATTCATCGGGGTCGAAAAATCGCCTTACTCCCCCAATTACGACGTGTTCCGGGCCAAGGTGGTATGGAGCCGCGCATTGACGCTGAAGGAGTCCTATTACTCTGTCGGGGTCGGCGTCAGGTACTGCTGAGGCAACCCGCCGCCTTCGTCCGTTGCCTCTCGTTCCTTTCATCCCCTCACGGCTCGCCGGTTGAGCCCCGTTACCGTCGAATGGACTGCGCCGCATCGTTCAGCCTCTCCCGGATCGAAATGAGATAGCTTGCCATCTTGCCGCGGTGATCGGCCATGACGGAATCGTGCCGTCCCCTCAGAACGACCAGCGGGTCGAACGTGCAGATCCGCTCCATTTCATGAAAGGCGATCTTGATGTTTTCATCGCCGCCTTTGCTTCGGATCACCGGGTAGATTTCGACCAGCGTGCCCATGAAGTCCCGCAGCACCAGGATCACCCCCTGGGTGTAGTAGATGCGGTCGTCCAGCTCCGTGTAGGGCACACTCTCGGTCGCCTGGACCAGGAGGCCCATGGGCTGGTCCAGGAACTGGTTGCTGAGGATGAAGGTCAAGAGGTTGTAGAGGTCGTCGGAGCGCATGTTGAAGACCGCCTTGCCCTGGGTGAGCGCGGCATCGTATTTCCGGATGAGCTCGAGTCCCTTTTCGTATTCGCTTTCGCTGGAGGGCAGCCACCAGCTTTCCTCGGTGAAGGCGAAATGCTTTTCCCGGGCCGCTTTCAGCCATTCGTTCTCGGCGTCCACCTGTCCGTATTTGGCCAGGTGGGTGGCGAAGAAGGTGACCAGCATGCGGGTGGCGAAAATGACACCTTTTTGCCGGTTCCCGCGGTTGTCCAACCAGCGCGTGGGCGACACCCACAGGTCGTTGACCGACCAGCCGAAGGCGGAGTCGAACTCCGCTTCCAGCCGAGCCGTCATGGCCCGGCTCAGGGCGATGCCCTTCTCGGGCTCGGGAGCATCCGCCTTGGTTTTCTGGAGGATGCCTTGGACTTTGGAATCGGAGAAGGGGAACCGGGTCGGATCGATCGCGGTGTAGGCTTGGTTCAGGCTCCAGATCAGGCCGAAAGTCACCGGCCAGGCCAGCAGGATCACCAGCAGGATCACGATGAGTATCTTGAGCAGCTTGGATGAAGTGGGGGCGGGCTCTGCGATTTCCATCTGGTTTCTCTCCGTCGGCGATATCCGCATGAAGGCGGAACATGGTTTGGGCAACAGTCGGACTCTATTCGCAACGGATTGCATTGTCAATGAATTCAACCTGCATGCGGCCACGGCGACAGACCCTGCAGACGCCGAAGGTTGCCGCGAGCCGACTTGACACCCCGGTCGGGCGTGATAGTTTGGGCGCTAGCTTTAAAAACCCAAATTCAGTTCCGTGGAGAAGCCATGCCGCACAAATTCTTACCGTGGATTCTGGGAGTGTGCTGGTGGTGTGCCTCCGGCTGTGCCGCGCTGGTGGTTGGGGCGGGAGCCGGGACCGGGGCCTACACCTACGTCAACGGCGAGCTGGTGCGCACCTATCCGGCCCGGTACACCGCTGCCATGGCCGTGTGCACCCAGCTCCTGCAGGACCTGGGTATGCCGGTCAAGCAACAGAGCTCCGACGGCGTTCAGACCACCATTGTCACCGAGCGCAAGGACGGCACGCCAATGACGATCAAGGTGAAGATTATCGGCTTCGACGTGACGGAGGTTTCCGTGCGGACCGGGATCGTCGGCTACTGGAACAAGGATTTCTCAGTGAATTTCCAGGAGTACATCGCTGAGCGCCTCAAGACGGCGCCAGCCGAAGGGGCAGCTCCGAGTTGAGCGCCGAAATTTCGTGATGCTCCAGCCGGTTTATGGCGCCGATGTGCCGATCCATCACCTGCCGCAGCCGCGCGTCTGCGAAACGGTGCAGGCTGGAGTTGGGCACGACCCGGAACCCCCGGCGCAGCTTGTGCGGACCGCCGGCGCCAGGGTCGAAATGGCGGATCCCGTGTGAGATGGCCCATTCGATCGGCCGGTAATAGCACGCGTCGAAGTGCAGGAATTCAACATCCGCCCGCCCCCCCCAGTATCGGCCGTAGAGTTGGTCTCCCTTGGTCACGCAGAGCGACATGCCGAGCGGACGTTCGCGCGGGTCCTCGCCGCTCGCCACACCGAACAGCAGTCGATGCCGGAAGCGGCCGGGCAGCGCGCTGAAAAAATCCCGCGTCAAATACTTGCATCCCCAGGGCCCGAACTTGTCGTTGGTGCGGGCATAAAATCCATACATGCGGGAATAGTGCTGCGGCGGCAATTCATCGCCGGGAATCATCCGCACCGTGACCCCCTGGCGTTCCAGGCCCAAGCGCTCCCGGCGGATGTTGCGGCGCTGATTGGCGCTGAACCCGGACAGGTAATCGTCAAAATCGCGCAACCCACTGTTGATCCATGAAAAACTTGGGTGAACCCAGCGTGTGTAGCCCTGCGCCTCCATGAATTCGGCCCACTGCGGGTCGGTAAAGAGGAAGCTCGCTCCGGATAGGCGCTGGCGCCGGCAATAGCGCTCGATCTCCTCCAGCATCAGCCCGGTCAGCTGTGTTTCATCCACCCCGGGGGCCATCAGAAAGCGGTACCCGATCAGGGGTGTAAACGGGCTCATGCCGACGAGCTTGGGGTAATAGTCCAGGCCCAGCCGGCCGGCCACCTCCGCCCAGGCCTGATCGAACACGAACTCCCCGGCGCTGTGGGTCTTGATGTAGAGCGGGGCGGCGGCCAACAGCTCGCTGCCCGACCACACGCTCAGGTGCCGGGGAATCCAGCCGGTCCGGGCGGCGGCGCTGCCGGATGCCTCCATCAGCCACAACCAGTCCCACTCCAGGAACGGGGTCTTAAGCGGCTGCGCCAGGGCGTCCCACGCCTCGCGGTCGATCTCGGATATCTGGTTGATCCAGAGGATCTTTTGGGATGATGGCTGCATGACGGTCGGCTCCGGAAATTCCGCCTTGCCCGCGCGAATCGTAACTGGTGTCTGGGACATAATATGACGCCCGCAGGCCGCTGTCACGGGCGGCGGGCGCCATCGGAATGCTTGACATTCGTGATGGTATGGATAATATTTAAAATTTACGCAAACGATTAACGTGAAGGCTGGAGCGTATGCCAATTTTTGAATTCCGTTGTTTGGCCTGTAATGCATGCTTTGAAACGCTCATGCTGAAAAAGGGCGACGAGGTCGAACTGCGCTGCCCGAAGTGCGCCTCCGAAGAGCTGGAGCGCATTCTGAGCAAAACCTGCTACGCGATGGGGCCGGGCGGCGGGGCAAAACAGGGGGTTGCATCCCAGAGTCGGACCTGTTCGGGCGGGTTCTGCACGTCCTGGGAGATTCCCGGCCACTCACGCTGAGTCTGCCTTCGGAGCGGTTGCACGATGCGTGAGATTCATGTCCAGGAAAAAGAGCAGTTTAAAAAGCTTTTCAAGCGGGAGCAGGTCGAAAATTTCGAGGATCGCTTCAAAGTTCTGGAAGTGTTCCTTTCAACCGAACGGCATCTGACAGCCGATGAACTGGTCGACTGTCTAGAGGCGAAGGGTGTGCGCCTCGCCCCGGATTTCGTCCGCGACACACTCAAGCTGCTGAGCCGTTACGGTTTTGCCCGCCAAAGCCGTTTCGACAACGGAGTGATCCGCTACGAGCATCATCACCTGGGGCAGCACCACGACCACATGATCTGCACCAAGTGCGGCAAGATTCTCGAGTTCAAGGAAGATCGGCTGGAAGAGTACCAGATCCAGATCGCCGCAGCCCGCGGCTTCCACATGCTGCAGCATCGCATGGAAATCTATGGAATCTGCGGAGATTGCATCAAGGAGCGCTCCCGGCGACTGCCGCTGACCATGGCCAAGGCCGGTGAGCGGTTGCTGATCCGCGAAATTAGCGGCGGATCCGGATCGCGCTTGCGCCTCATGACCATGGGCCTGCGCCCGGGGGACCGCGTCGAAGTGATTACCAACAACGGCCAGGGCCAACTGGCCATATCCGTCGACATGCGGCGCTACGTCCTCGGCCGCGGTCTGGCGCAGAAAATCATCGTTGAACCGGAGGACCACTAAGCCGCCAACCGCCCGGCGATTCGGCCGAGGACCATTATGCCCCGATGAGACGAATTTTTGCCATAGGCGACATCCACGGCTGCTACGACAAGCTGCGCGCGCTGCTGGACCAAATCCCCATTGACTGGTCGCGCGACCGCCTCGTGTTCATCGGCGATTACATTGACCGTGGTCCGGACGCCTTCGCCGTGGTGGAGCATCTGGTGGGGCTGCAGGCACTGCACCCGGGCATCGTGTTCCTGAAGGGCAACCACGAGGCCATGCTGGAAGAGTATCTTTCCGGGGCAGACCGCATGACCTACCTCTACAACGGCGGCCAGCAGACCCTGGACAGCTACCTGAGGCGGGCGAGCGCCTCCGCGCCGCACGCGATCCCGCCGGAGCACCTGCGGTTCTTCCAGTCCCTGGTGCTTTACCATGAGACCGAGCACTTCGTTTTTGTGCACGCCGGCCTGCGCCATGGTGTGCCATTGGACCGGCAATCCGTCGAGGACCTGCTCTGGATCCGGGAAAAATTTATTTACTCCCCCCACCCGTTCGAGAAACGGGTGGTCTTCGGCCACACGCCGTTTGAGAAGCCTCTGGTGGAGCCGGATAAAATCGGGATCGACACCGGCGCCGTATACGGCAACATGCTGACCTGTGTGCAGCTTCCCGATGAAGTCTTTTTTCAGGCGTGAGATGAGAGGCGCCGAATGATAAAGCGGTTGTGCATGATCGTGTTGTTCCTAGTGGCGACCGGTGGTGGCGCCGAGGCGGCTGAACGCATGGCCGTGAGCGCCAAAGACGCCAACGTGCGCTCCGGCGCCGGACCCAACTTTGACACGCTCTGGAAAGTGGAAAAATATCACCCCATCGAGGTCTTCGAAGCCTCTGGGGTGTGGCTGCACTTCAAGGACTTCGAGGGCGACAGCGGCTGGATACATAAATCGCTGGTGGACAAGACTGCCTGCGTCATCACCAAGCAGAACGGTGTGCAGTTGCGCGCCGGTCCCGGCACCGATCAGCCGGTGCTGGTCAAGATCGACAAGGGTGTACCGTTCAAGGTGCTCAAGCGCGAGGGCCGCTGGATCCAGGTGGAGCATGCCGATGGCGACAAGGGCTGGCTCCACGACTCGCTGGTGTGGTAGCAAAAGTGGGTTCGTACCAAAGCTGAAAGCTAAAAGGAAATGACACCTGCATTGCCAGAGAAGAAACAAAGCAAGCTGGTCGTGGGGGTCGGCTCGGCGCTCGTGGACATCCTCACGCGCGCGGGCGACGACTTTCTCGAAGCGGCTGGGGCCGTCAAGGGCGGCATGATCTACGTGGACAGGGATCACATCGAGCGGACGCTGTCGCGGGCCGGTGGAACCCCGCATGTGGTACCCGGCGGCTCGGCCTGTAACACGATGGTGGGGATCGGCCAGCTGGGCGGCAACGCCCGGTTCGTGGGCAAGTGCGGGCCGGGCGCCATGGGCCGGTTTTTTGAGAATGCCCTGCGCTCCAACAACGTCGACCCCAGGCTTTTTCGCTCCGAGACTGCCACGGGCCGGGTGCTCTCCATCATCACACCGGATGCCCAGCGATCCATGTTCACTTTTCTGGGCGCGGCGGCCGAAACCCGGCCGGAGGAAATCGGCGAGAATTTGTTCGAAAACGCTGCGGTCGTGCACATCGAGGGCTATATCCTCTTCAACCCGGACCTGATGCGGAAGGCCGTGATCGCCGCCAAGTCGGCCGGCGCCCGGGTGTCCCTGGATCTGGCGAGCTTCAACGTGGTGCAGGAGGCGCGGGGATTTCTTGCCGACATCGTGAAGGAATTCGTTGACATCCTCATCGCCAACGAGGACGAGGCCCGCGCCTACACCGGTGAAACCGAGCCGCGGCGGGCCGTCCAGGCCCTTGGCCGGGAAGTCGACATCGCCGCGCTGAAGGTCGGTCCGCGCGGCAGCCTGATCGTCCGCGACGGCCGGATCGTCGCGGTGCCGCCCGCCGGCGACGGCCGGCCGGCCGTGGACACCACCGGGGCCGGCGACCTGTGGGCCTCCGGTTTTCTCTACGGCCTCGTGGAGGGCTTGCCGCTCGAAAAGTGCGGCGAGCTCGGCTCGGCCTGCGGCTACGAGGTCTGTCAGGTGGTGGGGGCGAGCATTCCGGACGCCGGGTGGCGGCGCATCCGGAAAATTCTGGAATAATCCGGGAAATAGCGCTATAGAATACGCCCCCTCGTTTGCGGAGTGACGAGCGAAGACGCAAAAACTGCTCCAGGCGACGTGCGAGATCGCCTGGTTTTTTTAAGGAGGGTGATGTGGCGGCAGCGAAAAAGAAATCCCGGAAAGAACTTCTGAAGGAGCCGGACGCGGTTCTGACGTGGTCATCCCGACTGCTCGGGCTGGCCGCCCGGTACAAGGATGCGGTGTTCTACGGCGTGATCGGCCTGCTGCTGGTTGCCGCTCTTTTTTCCGGCTACCGGTTCTACGCCAGCCGCGAAGAGGCCCAGGCTGCCATGCTCCTCGAGGAATCCTTGGCCAAATACGAGCGCCTCAAAAAAGACCAGCCCCAGGCAAAGGCCGTGCAGGAGGTGGCCGAGGACTTCCGGCGGATCTTCACCTCGTACGCCAACCGGTCCAACGGAAACATCGCCCGGCTCGCTTACGCCAACATTTGTTACGAGGTCGGCGACTTCACCCAGGCCGCAGAGCATTACAAAGCCACGTTGAGCCATTTCGACGAGTTGCCGATGATTCGTTTCCAGATTCTAAAGAGCCTGGGCTACGCGTCGGAGGGGCTGAAGGATTACGCGGGGGCGGCACGCTACTTTGAAGCGGCCCTTACCGCCGGGGATAAGCGCCTGCTCGACGATGTGCTCTTCGAGTTGGGTGACATCTACACCAAGCTGGGGGAAAAGGAGAAAAGCGCAGAGGCGTTTAAACGCATCCTTTCCGACCACAAGGATTCGGTCTACCTCCAATTGGCGCGGGAGCGGGTCAGTGGATGAGGCGCGGGGAGGGGTCAGCGCCGCGGGCCCACCCCCAGGTTGTATTTGCGGATTTTCTGGTTGAGGCCGCTTTTGCCGATGCCCAGGATGTCCGCGGCGTGGGACTGGACGTTGTTGGCCATTTGCAGTGCCCGTTCAATCATTTCTTTTTCAATCAATTCCAACGTTTCATAGAGTTTGGCGCCTGTCGGGACGCTGTCAATGAGCTTTGCATTGAAGACGTTCGTTTTGAACCAGTTCGGCAAATCTTTTATCGTGACAAGGCCGTCCTCGCATAAAATGATTGCACGCTCGATTACGTTTTCCAACTCACGGATATTCCCCGGCCAGCTGTATTCGTAAAATAATCGGATTACCTCTTGCGATAACCCCTTAACAGGAACAGTCGATTGATTGGAAGACTCGTATTTTTTGATAAAATGGTCTACAAGCAATTGAATGTCCTCCCAACGAAGTCGAAGGGGAGGAATCACGATATGGACTACATTAAGTCGGTAAAATAAATCCTCGCGAAAACGCCCGGCTTTCATTTCATCCTTAAGATTCCTATTAGTGGCGGTGATCACGCGAATGTCCACGGTGATCGGCCGGATGCCGCCGACGCGCTCGAACACTTTTTCCTGCAGCACCCGCAGCAGTTTGACTTGGAGATTGGCGGAAAGCTCCCCGATCTCATCCAGGAACAGTGTCCCGCCATGGGCCAGCTCGAAGCGGCCTTTCTTGCTGGAAATCGCGCCGGTGAAGGCCCCCTTTTCGTGGCCGAAGAGCTCGCTTTCGAGCAGGCTTTCCGCCAGGGCGGAGCAGTTGACCGCAACAAATGGGTTTTCACGCCGCGGGCTGTTGAAGTGAATTGATTTGGCCACCAGCTCCTTGCCCGTACCGCTCTCACCTTCAATCAGTACGGTGGCGTTGGATGGAGCGACCTTCTGGATGGTTTCGAAGACATCCCGCAAGGCCTTGCTTTTGCCAATGATGTTTCCGAACCGGTATTGCGATTCGGCGGCATGGCGCAGGCGGCGGTTCTCCTTCACCACCTGGAAGCCGGCCACGGCTCTCTTCACGTAAAGGATCAGCCGTTCGTTGTCGAACGGCTTCAGCACATAGGTATAGGCCCCCTTCTGCATGGCCTCGACCGCCTTGTCGACGGTGCCGTGGGCGGTCATCATGATTACCGGCAGGTCCGGGTCGTAGGCCTTGATGCGCTCCAAGATCTCGATGCCGTCTATGCCCGGCATCTTCATGTCGGTCAGCACCAGGTCTATGTCCGACGCCTTATGGATCTCCAGGGCCTCAAATCCGCCGGGTGCGGTGAGGACCTCGTAGCCCTCCTCCTCCAGCACGGCGCTGAGCACCAGCAGGTAGTTTTTTTCGTCGTCTACGACCAGTATGGTTTCCATGGCTACACGTTGCTTTCAGGCAGCCGTACCGGCAGGGTTACGATCACCCGTGCCCCGCGCGGGTCGCGGTTGGCGATCCCGATGCTCCCGCCGTGAGATTCGATGATGTTCTTGACGATCCCGAGCCCCAGTCCGGTGCCTTTGTCTTTGGTTGTAAAAAACGGATCCCAGACCTTCTCGAGCAGATCGCCCGGTATGCCCCGGCCCTCGTCCTCGATCTGGATGGTGACGCTGCCCCCGTCGGCGTTCAGGCGGATCCCGATCTCGCCGCCCTCCGGCATGGCCTGCATCGCATTGATGAACAGATTGAGGAAAGACTGGTGCAGCATGGGCGCATCGGCCATGATTTCCGGCAGGGGGTCCTGGAAGGCCTTGCGGATCGTGTAGTTCTTGTTGGCGATCGGGGCGGCCAGGAAAGCAAGGTTCTTCTCGATCACGTCCTCGATCCGGCAGGGGCTGAACTTCGGACTGCGGGGCCTCGCAAAGTTGATGAAGTCGGTGATGATGCCGTTTAACCGGGTGGCCTCCTCGATGATGATGTCCGGGATAGCGCTGGTGGGGTCTATCTTGGCAACCTTTTTCTTGAGCAGCTCGGCGGAACTGCGGATGATGCCGAGCGGGTTGCGGATCTCGTGAGAGATACCGGCCGCCATCTCCCCCATGGCCGACAGCCGCTCCGCCCGGCCGAGCTGCTCCTTGAGCCGCAGCCTTTCCTCCGCCCGCTGTTCAATGATGGCCTCCCCCCGCTTCACGACGAACAGCAGCACGACGAACAGGGCTCCCATCAAGACCGTGCAGGTAATGACCACCAGAATCTGAATCCGAAAGATGGTCTGGTAGTCCTCGGACAGGTCCTGGACGATTTCGACGACCCCTAGGACCGTATCGGTGATCCGCCCCAAGGGCTCCTCCCAGCGCAGAGGCGCGAAGGTGACCAGTTGCACCTCCTTGGGAAAGCCGAGCAGGATCTCCAGGAATCCGCCGCGCCGGACGAGCCTCGAGGTGGATTTTCCGACCTTGGCCTGTTCCAGCGCCGTTCCGCCGACCGCCACCACCCCGATCCGTCCCTCGTCAAAACTGTAGGATATGGTGTTGTTCATGCTGTAGATGTTCAGGTCTTCCACCTTAAAACTGTACAGCGTGCTGCGCACCACGTTGTCCATGCGCTCCAATTGGTCCGGATTCCTGAGCTGAACCCTGCCGAACTTCATGCCGACTGGCAGGATGAACTGGATGAACACCTGGTGGTTCAGATTCTCGATCAAGGCATGGGCGTAGTCCTCGGCCTTTTTACGCTGAATGGACTTCACCCAGTGGGTGTTCAGGATGGTGAGAATGAGCGTGACGAGGAAAATGACCACAAGACCGGTGAAGGTGAAATACTTGACGAGGCGAAACGGCTTTATTTTTTCCTCGGGAACGCGTCGGTTCATAGAGGCAACCATGGCTATATCCTGTAACTAATGGGCGGGATTATAGAAACATTCGCCAGGCGTTGCAAGCTCCGGGAGTGCATTTGTCTAAAGTTTTTTCGCGATGGGTCGATAGTTCAATTCAAGGGCGCAGGACAAAAGGTCCCGAAAGCGGGTCGCTCAAAGGCGCTCCGCGGCGCAGGCACCGACGGCGCAGATGCAGATTCGAAATACCAATTTCAAAAATTTGACGCCCTGTCGGTAAAAGGTCATGCGAATGCCTCATTTTGAAATCCATCCGGCGGATGACTCCGCGCCGGCCGACCGGGGAAAATCGATGAATCCATTGATAACAAAGGGGTTTCGGCCGTGCGTCCGGCCCGGGCAAACAAATGACTGGTCTTGGCGCGGAAATTGCTACGACGTCTGTTGGCAGCTGCCGATCGAAAGAACCGCGTCCCCGCCTTCCGCGGAAGCCGCTGTTTCCCGGAACATGAGCAACTCTTAACGGTTCATAAATTACTACAATATGTTGAAAATAGCATTTGAGCGGGCACAAGATACAGACAATTAATGCTAATTAAACATAATTATGATCAATTTTTTGACTAATTCAAGTATTCATGCGAAAATTAAATAACATATAGATAGTCATTATGAAGCCATTACGGCAAAGTCAGATGCAACCCATGGCGAAAAATCGACTGAAAGCAATGCGCGAATCCCTTCTGATGAGCAAAACCGAGCTTGCCAGACAGGCCGCTGTATCCCCCATCACCGTTTCCAGGATTGAAAAAGGCCTGCCCTGCCGGATGGAGACCCAACGCAAGATTTTGCTGGCCTTGGGGTTGAAGCTTTCGGATAAACCCAAATTATTTAAGGACTGAAGACGCCCCATGATACTCGGAAAAAAAGACTCTCTCGTCGGCCTGGACATCGGATCACGTTCGGTGAAAGTCGCCGAAATCACCGAGACCAAGAACGGGCGTAAGCTGAGGCGGTTCGGACTGGCCGATATCCCGCCGGGCGCCATAGAGGACGGTGCCATCAGTGACCCGGATACGGTGGCGCAGGTCATCCGCCAGCTGTTCAAGTCCGCCAACATCAAGGCAACCAATGTCGCCATGTCCATCGGCGGGTACTCGGTCATCATCAAGAAGATCAACGTCCAGACGATGCCCGAGGAACAACTGCAGGAAACCATTCATTTCGAGGCCGAGCAGTACATCCCCTTCGACATCAGCGATGTAAACCTGGATTTCCAGCTCCTCGGGGAGGTCGAGAACAACCCCAGCCAGATGAGCGTGTTTCTGGTGGCCGCCAAGAAAGAGATGGTCAACGACTACATCAACCTGGCCACCCTGGTCGGTCTCACCCCCTGCATCGTCGACGTCGAGGCCTTTGCCCTGCAGAACATCTTTGAGACCAACTACGACATTCAAGGTGAAAACGTCGCCTTGATCGACATCGGCGCCAGTAAGACCTCGCTGAATATCCTGAAGGACAACTCCTCCGTCTTCATGCGGGATGTCGCCCTCGGGTGCATCCAGATCAACCAGAAGATCATGTCGATGCTCGATTGCTCCTACGACCAGGCCGAGCTCATCAAATTCGGCGAGCCCTCTAAAAAGCTGTCCGCCGACGAGCTGAAACAGATCATCTCCGCGGTGGTGACCGACTGGTGCACGGAAATTCGGCGGGCCCTGGATTTCTTCTACACCAACTATCCGGACGATCCGATCAAGCGGATCATCCTGAGCGGCGGCGGCGCCAACATCGCCGAGTTCCGGCAGCTGCTCGCATCCGAATCCGCCGCCCAGGTGGAGACCCTGAACCCGTTTAACGGGGTAGTCGTTGACGAAAAGAGCTTCGACCCGGAATACATCCGACAAATCGGCCCGCAAGCCGCCATCGCCATGGGACTGGCCCTTAGAAGAGTAGACGACAAATGATACGCATCAACTTACTTCAGTTCCGGTCCGCGCGTACGAAGGAAAACATCCGGCGCCAGGTGTCGATTTTCCTGCTGGTGGTGATCATGATGCTGGTCAGCCTGTTCGGGGTCCATCTGCTGCTGAGCAGCCAGATCGACGACCTGAACAGCCGCATCAAGTCCACCACGGCCGAGTTGGAAAAATACGACAAGATCAACAAGGAAATCGATGAAATCAAGAAGAAGCTGGACAACCTGAACAAGAAAATGGACGTCATCCGGCAGCTCGAGGCCAACCGCTACGAGCCGGTCCGGCTGATGGAAGTCCTGACGCAGGCGATCATCGAAAAGCGGATGTGGTTCACCCGCATGGAAACCAAGCCTGAGGCGGTCGTCATCAACGGTATCGCCATGGACGACAAGACCGTGGCGGATTTCATGGTCCGGCTGGAACGCTGCGGTTTGTTCACTGCGGTTTCCCTCAAGACCTTGAAACAGGTGGAAGTGCAGAAGACCTCCCTCAAAAGTTTTGAGATCAGCTGCGAAAAGAAATCGTTGAAAACGGCGGAGACCCATGGTCCCGCACAAGCGGGGGCGAAAAAGAAATGAGCGCGAAAGAACTGGCCACCCAAAAGTCCGGCAGTCTGTTCCTGGAAAAGCTCCAAAAGCTTGTCCTGTGGCAGCGGGTCGCCATCCTCGCCGGCTTGGTCGTCCTGTTGGTGGGAGCCGCGGTTTGGTTCCAGTTCCTGCCGCAGTATGAGGAAATCAGCACGCTGGATGAAAAGTTGCAGGGTCTCGAGAAGAAGCTGGCCACTGCCAAGGTCAACGCGGCTGAACTGGGAAAATTTCAGGCCAAGATGCAGGAGGCCGAGGCCCAGTTCAAGATCGCCATGCGCGCGCTTCCGGAAAACCAGGAGATCCCTTCCCTGTTGACCAGCATCTCCAAATCCGGCCAGGAGGTCGGGCTTGAGTTTCTGTTGTTCGAGCCCAAACCGGAAACTCGGCGGGAGTTTTACGCGGAGATCCCGGTGGCCATGAGCCTGCGCGGAGATTATCACAACCTGGCCATCTTTTTCGACAAGGTGGCCCGGCTGTCCCGGATCGTCAACATCAACAACATCAGCGTGACCCCCGCCACCAAAGATGGGCGGGAACTCAACACCGCCTGTTTCGCGGTCACCTACAAGTTCGTGGAACCGCCGCCGGAAAAACCGGCCGCACCGGCCAAACCGGCCACGGCCGCGCCGGCCAAGCCGGGGGGCGGCCATCAAAAGAAGAACACTAAAATGGATTTCTAAACCACCCGAGCTGCCGATTATGAAAAACAGCATTGCCACGATGCGCGCGTTATTCTGCCTGATTGCAGCCATGCTCCTACTGGTGGGCTGCGACGAGCCGGACAAAACGGCGGCGCAACCCCAGACGGTCCGGAAGAAAATTACGGCCAAGGCCGAAACCGGGCCACCCGCCGCAACTGCGGTGGCGGCGGCACCGGCTCAACCGGCACCTGCAGCCGCCGCGGGCGAGAAACCGATTTTGGCTCAAGTGGCCAAGCCGCAGACGCCTCCATCGGTTCCCGAGCCGCCGCCGACCCAGGCGCAGCCCGCAACCGCAGCCGAATTATCGCCCCCAACCGGCGCCAAGCCGTTCTCCCTGGATGGCAATCCCCAGCCGAGCGGCATAGCTGGCGTCGATTCCCTAGCCGCGCTGCTGAACATCCAGGCTCCGCCGCCCTACAACCCGCAGGGCAAGACGGACCCGTTCGAGCCGCTGCTGCGGGATGAATCGGCGGCGGCCGTGGTGGCTAAGTTGAGAGCAAAAGCCGACCCGGACCGGCCGAAAACCCCGCTGGAAAAGATCGACCTGGGCCAACTGAAACTGGTGGCCATTATCACGTCGATGGGCGGCAACCGGGCCCTGGTGGAAGAGTCCTCGGGCAAGGGATACATCATCAAAGAAGGCACTTACATCGGGCTGAATTCGGGGAAGGTGACCGGCATTAAAGCCGACAAAGTCCTCGTCGAGGAAGAGTTCGAAGACATTCATGGTAAATCCATTACGCAAAAGAAAGCGATAACCCTTCCGAAGCCTCCTGGAGAGTTGTAACATGATGACCTACCCCAACATCCAACGACGCTGTATCATCCCTGTTTTGATCGCCCTGCTTCTGACAGCCGGGCTGACCGGTTGCGCCTCCCAGAGCGCAAGCCAGGTCAATCGGGCGGAAAGTGACAAGCTGATCACCGACATCGTCACCAGTGAGGATGCCGCGAACCTGTTTGTCACCGTCAAAGGCAGCCAGCGGCTTGCCTACACGGCGGTAAAGCAGGATTTCCCGCTGGGGGTCCAGTTTTACTTCCCGGACACCGCTCTGGACAACCTCCGGGAGAGCTACTACCCGCCTGACAACGACACCATCAGCACCATCCGCGCCACCGAAGTCGCCGAGGGCGGGAAGGCGTCCCGGATTTTCATCGCCCTCAAGCGGGACGTGACCTATGAGCTGATCCCGGAAGGGGCCGATATCAAGATCGCTTTCCCGCGGGCCGTCACTGAGGCCGCTCAGCCTCAACCGGTCGCCATCCAGGAAACCGACACGGCGGCTGCAGCGCCTCCTGCCCCGGACGTCGTCCCGGCTAAACCGTGGTCGGCCGCCACCGAGATCACGGGTGTCAACGCGACGCCAAGTCCGGACGGAGTGCTGATCGACGTCGTGGCCAACGGCGCGCTCCAGGATTACAAGTCCTTTACCCTCACCGAAAACCCCCCGCGCATCGTGTTCGACCTGGCGGCCGTGCGCAGCTCGGCCAAGTCCGAGCAACGGATAGCGGTCAAGAGCGGCCCGGTCGACCAGGTCCGCTATTTAGGCTACCCGGACAAGGTCCGCCTCGTCATTCAAACTCAAAAGCCTTATCTCACCCAGTATTCGGCCGAGCCAACGGATACCGGGCTCGTCATCCGCGTGGGGGCCGCTCCCGCCACGGCAACCGGCGGAGAGCTGAAGCTTGCTTCCGGAGCCGCCCCCGCCCCGGCCAAGCCCGAGCCGGTTGCCAGCGGCGCGGCCGCCCGGGTGAACCGGGTGGAGTTTGTCGGTGAGGATGCCGGGAAATCCACGGTGATCATCGGGACCTCCCGGCCCGTGCAGTACGACCTGGTTAAAACGAGCGACCATCGCGTCAGCCTGAAGCTGATGAACACCCATGTTCCGGAGCAGCACCTGCGGCCGCTCATCACCTCGCGGTTTGACAGCGCGATCGACCGGGTAAGCCCGTCTCAGGACAAGCAGGCGGCTGTCGTGGCGATCGATCTGCGCGAGAGCGTTTCTTACAGCGCCGAGCAGGTCGGAAACGTGATTCGTGTCACTTTCGCCGACTCCGCGATACCGCCGAAACCTTACGAAGATGCGCAACCCCCGGCCTGGAAAGCCGGTGCGGCGCCGATCCGCGAAGGTAGACCCATGCCCGCCTATGAGCCCGTGCTGGCGAAGGCCGCCGCCGCACCGAAGCCGGTGACGGTACTGAGGGCCGGCTCGGCAGTGGCAACCGACTCCAAGGACAAGGTGTACACGGGTGAGAAAATCGCTCTGGATTTCTACGATACCGACATCAAGAACGTTTTCCGGATACTCCAGGAGATCAGCGGCAAGAACTTTGCGATCGACAAGAACGTCACCGGCAAGGTCACTCTGGCGCTCCAAAAACCGGTCCCGTGGGACCAGGTGCTCGACCTCGTGCTGAAGATGAATCAGTTGGGTGTAGCCCAGGAGGGCGACATCATCCGGGTTGCCTCTCTGGCCACGTTGCAGCAGGAAGAAAAAATGCACCAGGCCCAGCTCAAAGCCGAGCAGGATTCGAGAAAACAGAAGGAGGACGGCGAGCCGCTCATTACCGTGTACATCCCGGTCAACTACTCCACCGCCAAGACCGAGGTTCTGCCCCATCTGAGCACTATTCTTACAAAGGACCGCGGCAAGGCCATCGTGGATGAACGCAACAACCAGATTATCTTCACGGACATCGCCGAGAAGGTGAAGCAGGCCAAGGAGATCGTCGCCAGGATCGACACCGTGACCTCCCAGGTGAGCATCGAGGCGCGGGTGGTGGAGGCCACCAGCAGCCTCAACCGCGAAATCGGGTTCGACTGGGGTACGATCACCATCGATGCCTTCAAGATCGGCGGCGCCTTGAAAACGGGCCCGACCACGTTCCAGGCCAACAACATCCCTACCACGTTCAGACCCGACAACCAGATGGGGTTCAATTTCTCGACACTGTTCGGAACCAACATTTCGATCGTGGACGCGAAGCTGTCGGCGAGCGAACTGGAAGGCAAGGCGACCATCATATCTTCGCCGAAGATCGTCACCCTGAACCACAAGAAGGCCGTCATCAAGCAGGGCCTCGAGGTCCCCTATCTTGAACGGGATTCTTCCGGGAATGCCACCGTGCGGTTCAAGAACGTCGACCTGCTGCTGGAGGTGACGCCGAATGTGTCGCAGGATCAGCGGATCGTCATGACCATTTTTATAACCAAGAACGACATCGTCGACCCCACGGCCGCGGAGCCGGCCCTTTCGACCAACGAGGCCAAAACGGAGATCCTGGTGGAAGACGGCGACACGATCGTTATCGGCGGCATCCTGAAGGACACCAAGAAACTGACGGACCAGGGGATACCCGGCTTGAGGAAGCTGCCGGCCATGGGTTGGCTGTTCCGGTCTGAAAAAACGGAGCTGAGCAAGAACGAACTGCTGATATTCATCACGCCGCGCATCATCCAGATGGAACAGCGCCAGGCGATTTAACCCGGTCGCCTCACCCGAAAAAAATGCGAATGGCAGGCTCTGCCATTCGCATTTTTTTCGGCAACACCCAGAGGTATCGGCGTCTACGGAATTTTCTTCAATTCCTTCTGAGCTTCGGCTGCCAGCGGCGTATCCGGTGCGAGTTCCGCGGCCTTGGCAAATTCCGCTCGGGCCTGGATAACGTCACCCTGTCCCAGATAGGCACGGCCGAGCTCGAAGTGCAGCTTGCCGACCTTGGGATCCTTCCTGACCGCGCGCCCCAGTTTCACCACCGCTTCATTGTAGCGGCCCTGGTCGATGTACATGCTGCCCAGTCCCGCCAGGGCATTGATGAAATCGGGGTTCATCTTGAGGGCTTCCAGAAAATAGTACTCAGCGCGGGCGTAATCTTTCATACGGTAGTACGCAACCCCCATGTTGGACAGCGCGAAGTGGGGGGTGCCGTAAAAAGCGTCTTCGATGATTTTTTCATAGACCTCGATGGCCTTGTCCCACTGGCCCATGGCGCTGTAGGTGTTGCCGAGCGTGTTGATGGCCGGGGCATAATCGGGCTTGAGTTGGATTGCCCGCTGCAGGTGCTCGATCGCCTGCTCGTAGCGGTCGCGGTAGTAATAGGTGAGCCCTAAATCAAACTGGGTGATATGATCATCCGCGTACAGCGCTTCGGCCTTCTTGAGCTCCCGCAGAGCGGCGATCAGGTTGCCTCCGGCTAGATAGGCTTCCCCCACGTTTCGCGTCGCCTCGGCCAATGCCTGCTTGCGTTCGGGTGAGGCGTCGGCCTCGGCCGCGTTTTTCGATCCGGGCGAGCTGCAGGCCGCAAGCCCGGTGAAAACGATAAGGATGGTCAACGCAACGCAAATCCTTCTCATGCCACACCTCATTTTCGAATCTTCAGATTGAGACGGCCGGCGACCTCTTCGGCCGTCCTGCGCACGAAGCGCTGGAAATCCTCCCCCGCCAGAGGTGCCCCGGGTGCCGGCACCTTGGCGAGGTCCTGCGGCCGGATCAGGATCGGCCGGTTCATCAGCTCCGGCCGCGGCGTGATGTCGTAGCCGGCCGGGAAGCGATTCTCGAAGTACATCTCCTGGAACACGGAGAACTTAAGGGCGTGGGCCGTGGAGTCGAGTACGGCCACCTCGCCCGGCTCGACACGACCGCGCTGCCGGGCGGCCGCCAAGCCCGCCAGCGCCTCGCCGCCGTGGGTGCAGGCGACGTGGCCGTTGCGGTTGGCCGCCAGCTGCCAGTCCATGATCTGCTGCTCGGCGACGGCGCTGAAGAACACCCGCTGCCGGCCGGCGGTCTCGTTGTAGCGCTCAACCAGGTGGATCACGCGCGGCATCGAGACGGGGTTGCCGATCATGGCGGCCTGGGCCACGCTGGGCCGGACCGTGACCGGGGCGAATTTGCGGCGGGCCGCGTCGGGCTCCAGATAGTAGCGGTAGACCGGATCGGCGTGCTCGGATTGGACACCGAGGATTTTCGGAAGCGTGGTGATGATCCCCGCTTCGTGGAACCGGAGGAAACCGCGCATGACCGCCGTGATGTTGCCGGCGTTGCCGATCGGGACCACTACCACCGCCCGGGACACGTCGTACTCGAAATCCTGGGCGATTTCGTAGGCGTAGGATTCCTGCCCCAGAATGCGCCAGGCGTTTTTGGAGTTGAGCAGCGCCACGTGGTAATGCTCGGACAGGGCCTCGACCACCTTCATGCAGTCGTCGAACACTCCGGGGATTTCGAAGACCGTCGCCCCGCTGCCCAGGGGCTGCCCCAGCTGCTGGGGAGTGACTTTCCCGTGGGGCAGCAGTACGGCGGATTTAATCCGCGGCGCCAGATACGAGCCGTAGAGGGCGGCGGCGGCCGACGTGTCGCCGGTGGAGGCGCAGATGGCCAGGATCTCCGGGACCGCCCCCCGCAGGGTCATGGCGTGGATGTAGCTAAACGCGCTCGCCATGCCCCGGTCCTTGAACGATGCGCTCGGGTTCTGGCCGTCGTTTTTGAAAAAAAAATCCGCTCCGACCTTGTCGCGCAGGGGGCCATTCGCGGAGACAAGCGGCGTGTGGCCTTCGCCCAGGTAGATCACCGCCTCCAGCGGGATCACCGGCCCGATGAACTCGTGGTAGCGGTAGATGCCCTTGAGGGCGGTCAGGGTCAGCATCTTGCGGTAATCGAAGATGCGCCGCCACAGGCCGCCGGGGATTTGCTTGAGCCGCGGCCCGTTCAGGTCCTCGATCAGCAGCACCTGCCGGCATTCCGGGCACACGTAGAGCAGCTGCTCGATGCCGAACTCTTCCCCGCACCCCAGGCAGCGGTAGACCATCCGGCCCGCGTGGGAGGGCAACAGATGGGGTTGAATGTCTGCTGGAAAGTCGTTCAGTTGCACTTTGGAACCCCTCGCAATCCAGGCACCGGGTGGCGCCTTGGAAAAAATTCAGCTTTCTCGCCATGACGGGAAAGCGCCGCGTGCCTGAACCGGCCTTTTCGATGCCCTCAGGGCCTGAGCGCCTCCATCCCCCCCGCGTAGGGCCGCAGGGCCTCTGGGATCGCAACGGAGCCGTCGGCCTGCTGGTAGTTCTCGAGGATGGCGGCCAGCGTGCGGCCAACAGCGAGTCCGGAACCGTTGAGGGTGTGCACCAGCTCGGTGCCTTTTTTGCCCTTGCGGCGGAAACGAATGTCCGCCCGCCGGGCCTGGAAATCCTCGAAATTGCTGCAGGAGGATATCTCCCGATAAACGCCCTGGGCCGGCATCCAGACCTCGATGTCATAGGTCTTGGCCGCGGCGAACCCCATGTCCCCCGTGCACAGGAGCACCACCCGGTAGGGCAGGCCGAGCTTCACCAGGATGGTTTCGGCCTGCGCGAGCAGACTTTCCAGTTCCGCATCGGAAACCTCGGGGGTGCAGTACTTGACCAGCTCCACCTTGTTGAACTGGTGCTGGCGGATCAGACCGCGCGTGTCCTTGCCGTAGGAGCCGGCCTCCGACCGGAAACAGGGCGTGCAGGCGGTGTAACAGCGGGGCAGCGCGTCTTCGTCCAGAATCTCCCCGCGATGGATGTTGGTCAGCGGCACCTCGGCCGTCGGGATTAAAAAATAATCCCACTGCTCGAGCTTGAAAAGGTCCTGCTCGAATTTGGGGAGCTGGCCGGTGGCGGTCATGGACGGCCGGTTCACGATGAAGGGGGGCAGCACCTCGTGGTAGCCGTGCTCACGGGTGTGGACGTCCAGCATGAAGTTGATCAAGGCGCGTTCGAGTCGGGCGCCGGCATCGAAATAGAGGGGGAAGCGGGCGCCGGTAATCTTGGTGGCGCGCTCGAAATCAAGTATTTTCAGGTCGGCGCCGATGTCCCAGTGGGCCTTCGGTGCGAACTCGAACTGCGGCGGCCGCCCCCAGGTCTTGATGACAGGGTTCTCGGTGCTGTCCTTTCCGACCGGCACCGAGACGTGGGGCAGGTTCGGAAGGGCCATCAGGATGGCACTGAGGGCCTCCTGGGTCTCGGCGAGCGTTTTCTCCAGCACCTTGATGCGGGCCGAGACGGTGCGCATCTCCACCACGAAGGCCTCGGCCGCGGCGCCGGCGCGCTTGAGGCGGGCGATCTCGTCGGAGACCACGTTGCGACGGTGCCGCAGCTCTTCGACTTCCTGGAGTGCCTGGCGATGCCGGGCGTCGACGGTTTTGAACGTTTCCAGGTCGGCGCTTTGCCCCCGCGTTGCCAGCGCGGCTTCCACCGCCGCCAAATTTTGTCTGACGAGCTTGATTTCCAGCATAAACCGATTATAATAGTGAATTTAATGTTTTGCTTGACGAACCCGGTGGGCCTGATTTGGGGTTTGTTTACACGCACAGCAGGGCTTAGTCAATGGCTATTCCGGGATGCCGACCCGCAGGTGGCGCATGCCGGCAACTATTTCGGGGGGTCACGGAGAGGGGCCAATGGAGGAAATCCGCGCATCCAAGGAGCAGATCCGGAAGGACATCGCCAAAGCCGTAGGCGCGCTGACGGAAAAGCAGCGCAATGAACGAACCCGGGCCATCGAGTCCAGGCTGTTCGATTTCGCCAATTTCCTGGAAGCCCGCATCGCCTTGCTGTATGTTCATGGCGAAAACGAGGTCCGCACGCAGAACATCATCCGCAAATCCTTTGACATGAGCAAGATCGTCGTCCTGCCGGTGTTTGACGCCGAGCGCCGCAAGGTCACGACCCTGAAGATCGACACCCCCGCCAAGGACCTGGTCCCGGGGCCGCGCGGTGTGGCGCAGCCGAATCCCGCGCGCTGCAAGCCAGTGCCCCTGCACCGGATCGACATCGCCATCATCCCGGGGCTCGCCTTCGATGAAAAGGGCGCCCGCATCGGGTCGGGGAAGGGATACTACGACCGCTTCATCCCCGAGCTGCCCGTTACCACGCGCAAAGTGGCCCTGGCCTTCGAGGAGCAGATTATCTCCCAGGTGCCCACGGAGTCCCACGACAAGCACGTGGACATCATCATCACCGACAAACGAATCGTTTACAAGATATAGGGTTCGAGGGTCCAAGGGGCCGAGGGTTCAAGGGGGGCCGCGGCTATGGTCGCAGACTGATTCTTAAGCCTTCGAACCCTTGACCCCTCGAATCCCTGCAGCCTCCGTTTCATGGATTCAGCACCTTTTCCAGCTGGTCCAGATTGTCCACCTCGCCCACCGCAATGACCGTGTCTCCCGGTTGAATGACGGCCTCGAAGGATGGGTTGAACAGCATGGCCCCGGCCGGCTTTTTGATGGCGATGATGATGAGGTTGTATTTCTGGCGTATCCCCGAGTCCTTCAGGCTGAGATGGGCCAGCGCGGAGGCCGCGCTCACGGCGAGCTCCTCCATCTGGATGTCTTTGCGGGCGCTGGAAAAGGCGGACTCGAGGAAGCTCGTGACCGTCGGGCGCAGAATGCGCTGCGCCATGCGGAAGGCGCCCATTTCATAGGGGGACTCCACCAGGTTGGCGCCGACCGCCAGTAGCTTCTTCTTGGAGTCCTCGAAGCCGGCCCGGGCGATGATGGCGAGGTGTGGGGCCATCTGCCGGGCGGTGAGCACCAGGAAAACGTTGTCCGTGTCGGTTGCCAGGACGGCCACCAGCCCTTTCGCCCGCTGAATCCCGGCTTTTTCCAGGACCGCCTCACTGGCGGCGTCGCCGTGCAGATACAGCACGCGGTCCTGTTCCATTGCCGGGATGAGGTTGGCGCTTTTTTCCACGACCACCAGACCCACCCGTCCCTGCATCAGGCTCTGGCAGAGCGTCCGGCCGATGCGCCCGTACCCGCAGACGATGTAGTGATTTTTCAATCGGTCAATTTTTCTGTCCAAGCGGCGCCTCCCCATGACGACCCGGATACGGCCTTCGACCATGAACTGCACCACGCTGCCGACCATGTACGTCGTGGTTACCATGCCGAAAAAAATCAGGACGATGGTGAAGACCTTGCCGACGTCTCCCAGTTCATGGACTTCCGCGTAGCCGACCGTGGCAATCGTGATGATGGTCATGTAAATCGAATCCAGCAAATTCCAGCCCTCGATCGACTGGTAGCCGATCGTGCCGACCGCGATGGTTAAGATCGACAGCGCAACGCTGATCACGAAATGCTTCGACGGCCCCATGCCATCCACCCCGGGTGAAAACCGTTCCTGTGAATCCATCGAAATACGTCCGAGATGAACGTGTATCAAATCTTCGGTGCGGTTGAAAGCGGCGACCGCGGCGCGCCTCGTGACCCGCACACCTTGACCGCGTTGCCTCAACTTGGTAGAAGCCCTGGAGTTTCCAACTTGTTCCGGAAAGGTTGCCGTGGAGAAGGAATCCCTCAAGTATCAGCGTCTCCGGGAAGAGATGCTGCGCCAGCAGATCGAGGCCCGGGGCATTACCGACCCGCGCGTGCTCGCAGCCATGCGCAAAGTGCCCCGGCACGTTTTTGTCAGCGAGGCCCTTCGGGACCAGTCCTACGGAGACTTCCCGCTGCCGATCGGCGAGCAGCAGACCATCTCACAGCCATACATCGTGGCCGAAATGACCCAGGCGCTGGAATTGACGGAGGAGGACCGGGTGCTCGAAATCGGGACCGGCTCCGGCTACCAGGCGGCCATCCTGGCCGAGATCGCCTACCGTGTCTACACCATCGAGCGAATTCGCTCCCTGTACCTGCAGGCCCGGAAGCTGTTCGACGAGATGCGGCTGTTCAACATCGTGACCCGCTACGGGGACGGTACCAAGGGCTGGGAGGAGGAAAGCCCGTTTGACGCCATCATCGTGACGGCCGGCGCCCCCGGGCTCCCTTCGGCCCTCCTCAGCCAGCTCTCCGTCGGCGGGCGGCTCGTGGTCCCGGTCGGCAATCAGCACGCCCAGGACCTGATCCGGATCACCAAAGACAAGCGGGGCGTGCACCAGACCAATCTGGGCGGCTGCCGCTTCGTGAAGTTGGTAGGGGAGCAGGGCTGGAAAGAATTTTGAGCGAGCTCAAAGCTCTTTTTCGTTACGGCGTTTTGAGGTGTGCTTTCAACAGTTCGATAAAAGCCAGCCCCAGGGGCGAGAGGCTGCGTTGCCGGTGGTGCGCCAGGAAGAAGCTGCGGGTCAGGTCCAGACCCTCCACGGCCAGTGCTTTCAGCGCGCCAGACCGGAGGTCTTCCGCCACCGCCAGGCTCGACAGAATTGAAACCCCCACGTGGCTTTTGACGGCTTGGCGGATGGCCTCGGTGCTGCCCATCTCGGCCACGACATTGAGCTCGCCCGCACCGTGGCCCAGGCGCGCGAGGCTGTCCTGGATGGATTTCAGCGTCCCGGAGCCGCGTTCGCGCGCGATGTAGGGTTCCGCCAGCAGAGAGGCGAGCGGGATCTTTTTTTTCGCCGCCCAGGGATGCCCGGCCGGGACGATCAGCCGCATCTGGTCATCGGTCAACTTTTCCTGCAGGATGTTCCGGTCCCGGGATTCCGCTCCCACCACCCCGAACTCCAGCGTTCCCTCGAGTATTCCGGCAACGACCGCCGCCGTGTCGGCGATGATGAGCGAGACCGTCATCTGGGGATAGCGCTTCTTGAAAAGACCGACCACCCCGGGCAGCAGGTAGCCGCCGGGGATCGTGCTGCCGCCGATCACGAGGTTGCCGGTCAGCCGGCCCTGATGCTGGGCCATCGCCGTTTCGGTTTCATCCCTCAGGGCGAGCAGCCGGCGGGCATGGCTGTAGAGCAGTCGGCCGGCCTGGGTGGGGACGACCTGCCTGGAGAGCCGGTCGATCAGCCGGCACCCGAAATGCGCTTCGAGGTCCTGGATGTGGCTGCTGACCGTCGGCTGGGACAGATGCACGATTTCGGCGGCCTTGGAAAAGCTCTTGCGCTCGACCACTCTGCAGAAAATATGGAGCTGCCAGAGGTCCATTCAACCAGGGTCTTGTCTCACCGCGGGGTGACGGGTTGGGGGAATTTGGTGGTGAGCCGCTCGAGCACCAGCTGCGGGACCATGCCCTTGACATCGCCGCCGAATTGGGCGGCTTCCTTGATGATGGAGGAGCTTGTGTAGATCCAGCGCATTCCGGTCATGAGGAAGACGGTTTGGATCTCGCGGTTGAGGCGCCGGTTCATGAGCGCCATCTGGAACTCAAGCTCAAAATCGGACAAGGCGCGCAGGCCGCGCAGCACGGCCTGCGCGCCGCGCCGGGCGGCATAGTCCACCAGGAGGCCGTCGAAGGCATCCACTTCCACCCGGGCTGCTCCACTCAGGCTGGCCCGCAGCATCTGCATCCGCTCCTCGAGGGAAAAGAGGAATTGCTTTTTCGGGTTCGTCAGGATGGTCACGATGATGCGGTCGAAGATTTTCAGCCCGCGGTGGACCAGATCCAGATGGCCGTTGGTGACGGGGTCAAACGAGCCCGGATAGATGGCGATGCGTTCCATTCAGCGGTCTCCTCCTGGTCAAGGTCCGAAGCGCGTATGTCCGGGGGGAATCGGACGCCCGACTCATAGCACAAATGTCAAAAACGACACAAGCGTTTTGCCGTAACGGCGGTGATCCTTCAGGAGAAAGGGCGGGAGCTCCCCGACGGCCTCCCCGGCAACGTGCTCCACGACGATCCGGGCCTGGTCCTCCAGACACCGGGAGTCGGCGAGATGACGCAGGACCGGGGCGATCATGCCCGCTCGGTAGGGGGGGTCCATGAACACCAGGTGGAACTTCCGGTCGACGTCCGCGAGGCCGTTCAGGTTTCCGGCCGCATCCCAGTGCACCACGCGGGCCCGGTCCGCCAGGCGGCAGGACTGGATGTTGCGGTTGAGCACGCCGATCGCCTCCCGCCCGTTTTCGATGAACAGCGCAAAATCGGCCCCGCGGCTGAGAGCTTCGATGCCAAACGCGCCGGTCCCGGCAAACAGGTCGAGCACATGCGCGTGGCGTACGGCGGTCCCCAGGATATTGAAGATCGACTCGCGGGTCCGGTCGGCGGTCGGCCGCGTTGCAAGCCCCGGCACCGTGACCAGCTTCTTTCCCCGCAACTGCCCGGCGATGACTCTGAGCGGCATGAATCGGTTTCATACAGGGCTGGAAGAGCCCGCGATCAGTAAGTGAAGTCGATGATGTACCAATCCGTTGCCACGTCCCAGAAGGACATGAAAAACAGAACGGTGTTCAGGCCCAGGGGAAGGGTTTTCCGGCTGGCCTCGGCCTTGATTTGCAGCTGGTACTGTGAACCCTTTGCGATGCGGCTGAGCGGAATGATCTTCAGGCTCTCGATGCGGCTCACCAGCATCTGAGCCTCCTCGAAGGACGGGGTGATCTCCGGCTCGCTGTTCCTCCAGGAGCGCCGCACCACGAATTCCTTTTTTACCTTGTCGTAGGCGATCGAGTGTACCACGTTGATGTCGGCGATCTTGTCGTCGAACCAGAGAAAGCGCCCCTGCTTGAGCAGGATGATGAACACGACGGACGTTGTCGTTCCGCTCAGCACGGCCTGCTTGATCTCCTCGGTGAAGGCCCCCTGCAGGCTGGCATACAGCAGCAGGTCATCATTGGTGTTCGACAGGGTGATGGAGTTGATGGCGGCGGTTTGGGCCGCCGCCGCGGGGGAAGCGAGCACCAGAACGCACATCAGCAGAGCGCAGGTCGTAGGTTTGCTGTGCGAGGCCATCGCGTTTTGGAACCTCGTTCTATCACCGCTGGACCGGGGCCTTTCGCGGCGAGGGGGAAGGGGAGATGGACGGCAGCAAACACCGATCCGCTCTGGGTTTTGGCCGGGCCGTCTGAACCTGAACGGGGCGCTGCGTCCGATGGGAGTTCATTAACCGATCGGAAATGAAATTGCAAGCACGACAACGGCCTGAAGCGGCCGTGACAGAGGGCTTGCCCGGACGGTGGCGGAAGATCTCCGCGGCAATCCGGGCGGGGACTCTTTCGCCTGCACGGATCTGTTCGCCGGGACCGGAAAAGAAGCCCGGGTGAATCCGGGGATTGTCGGCACCAGAGGCTTCTGCTATGATCGACCGCCACAGGATCGGCGGGGGAGAAAACCATCCTGCCATCCTGTTTTCGGCCGCAGACGCGTGATTTGCGCGCGCTGGGGGACGATCGCGGAGGCCATGTGCTTGCCAAAGTCTTGAGCAGTGCGGTCCTTGGAATCGATGCCTACCGGGTGGAAGTGGAAGTCGACATCAGCTCCGGTCTGCCCAGCTTTGCCACCGTCGGGCTGCCGGAGGCATCGGTCAAAGAAAGCCGGGAACGGGTCAAGTCCGCCATCACCAACTCCGGCTACCGCTTCCCGGACGACCGGATCACCGTAAACCTGGCGCCGGCCGACATCAAGAAGGAAGGCACCGGCTTCGACCTGCCGATCGCCCTCGGGATCCTGGCGGCGACGGGCGTTGTCCCCCAGGAAATGGTCTCCCGCTACCTGGTCCTGGGCGAGTTGTCTCTGGACGGCCGCGTCAAACCTGTCCGGGGATCCCTGCCCATGGCCCTTTCGGCGCGCCAGGCGGGGTACTTGGCGATCATCGTCCCCCACAGCAACGGCCGCGAAGCCTCGGTCATCGGCGATATCGACGTGCTGCCGGTCAAAACGCTCTCCCAAGTGGTAGGCTTCCTGCGGGGTCAGACCGCCATCGCACCGGAGAAGGCCGACATTCACGCCATGTTCAACAGGGAAAACGCCTTCGACGTGGACTATGCCGAGGTGTGCGGGCAGGAGCACGCCAAGCGGGCGCTCGAGATCGCGGCGGCCGGCGGGCACAACCTCATCATGGTCGGTCCGCCCGGCTCGGGTAAGACCATGCTGGCGAAGCGGCTTCCGACCATCCTGCCGCCCATCACCTTCGAGGAGGCCGTCGAGACCACCAAGGTTTTCAGCGTGGTCGGCATGCTCACGGACGGTCAGGCCCTCGTCACGCACCGCCCGTTCCGCTCGCCGCATCACACCATCTCGGATGCCGGCCTGATCGGCGGAGGTCACATCCCCAGACCCGGCGAGGTCAGCTTGGCGCACAACGGCGTGCTTTTTCTGGATGAGCTGCCGGAGTTCAAGAAGCACGTGCTCGAAGTTCTGCGCCAGCCGCTCGAGGACATGCAGGTGACCATTTCGCGGGCGTCCTCGGCCTTGACCTATCCGGCGAGTTTCATGCTGGTGGCTGCCATGAACCCCTGCCCGTGCGGCTATCTCGGGGACCCCAAACACGAGTGCCGGTGCACCTATCCCCAGATCCACCGCTACCGGTCCAGGATCTCGGGGCCGCTGCTCGACCGGATCGACATCCACGTGGAGGTGCCGGCCGTGCCCTACAAAGACCTCCTGGAAGAGGCCCAGGCGGAGCCCTCCGCCGACATCCGCCAGCGCGTGACCAGCGCCCGGCAGATCCAGTCCGCCCGCTTTGCGCGCACCCGGATCTTCTGCAACGCCCAGATGGCCAGCCGGCACATCCGAACCTTCTGCCGCATCGACGAGGAGGCCCGCCGCCTGCTCGAGTCCGCCATCGACAAACTCGGCCTCTCCGCCCGGGCTTTCAACCGTGTGCTCAAGATTGCCCGCACCATCGCCGACTTGGCCGGCGCGGCCGGCATCGGGGTTGCGCATGTCTCCGAGGCTATCCAGTACCGCAGCCTCGACCGGGGCAGCCGGCGGTCTGCATGAACGCCGGGGCCGGACCCGCGTGCGCCTGCCAGCTTGACACGCTGCAGACGATCATGGCACTAGGGGCACCTATTTGCGACGGGCGCCGGTGCCCGGGAAAGCAGCCGCATGCCAACGACTGATGCCACCACTCAACCCCCAGCGGACGAGCGCGCGGACCGGCTCTATCGGGTCCTGCAGTCGCTGCGCACGTCCTTCATCCGGATCGGCGTCGTGGTCTTGCTGTTCTCGATCGGCGGGTATTTCCTGGCGGAGTCGATCCTGAGGCTTCTGCAGCGCCTGACCGGCGTCAGGCTTGCGGCCTACGGCATTCCCGAGACGTTTTTCAGCTTCCTCAACCTGGGCCTCGCATTCGGCGTCTGCGCGGGCATGCCCTACATCTTGTATGCCATCCTGGCGGGGGTACGGCCTCTTTACCCGACGTTGAACCGCGGCACGATGCGCGGCTTCTGGCTGGCGGCCGTGGTCCTGTTTTGCGCCGGCGTGCTCTTTTGCCTGAACATTTCGCTGCCTTACGGGGTACAGTTTCTGCTCGAGTTCGAAGGGCCTAACATCGAGGCCATCATCTCTGTACAGAAGTTTGTGTCCTTCTGCCTGCTGTTTCTCTTCGGATTCGGTTTCATCTTCGAACTGCCGCTGGCCATGATCCTCGCGGGGCGTATCGGGATCGTCACGTATCAGAAGCTCGCCCGCAATCGCCGCTATGCCGCCCTGGTCATCACCATCGTCTCGGCCGTGCTCACCCCCACGCCGGATGCCTTCAACCTCGCGATGATGGCTGTCCCGCTCTACCTGCTGTTCGAACTGGGGTTACTCGGCATGCGCTTCAATTCGGCGGCAGCGCGGGCTGGGGGCTAGCGGTTGAAGAAACTGCCAGGCCGCCTATGTGAGGATGCCATATTCGCGCGCGGCGGCCTCGTCATAACGCGCCTTGCGGTTGTCGCAGCGGTCGCGGGGGCAGAGGCGGCAGCTGAAGAAGGTGCTCTCCGCCGGGAAGAGGATTCCGGAAACCGATTTGCGCGGCAGCATGAGGAGGCTGTCGGTCAGCCGCACGTCGATGGCGGCCTCGACGCCGCTCAGAAGTTCAAAAAGCGGCGGCTGCTCTTCCAGCGGCCAGTCGGCCAGAGACCCCGGGCTCATCCAGGAGAGCTTGTCGATGGCGAAGCGCTGGCAGAGATGCGCGATCAGGTGCGCCCGCGCTTCCGCCAGCGCCAGATTCCCGATGGCATCGAGGTAGTATTTTTCCAGCATGTCCCGGGTCCCTTCGACGGCCTCGTCGAATCGGCCACCCAGGGTGACCACGGCGGGAAACACGCGGCCCACATCGTCCAGATTCTTGCGCAGCACGCGGCTCTTGAACCGCCGGCCCTCGATCACGACCGCGTCTTCCTCTCGGGCTTCGACGTAAGCGGGGACAAATACCGCCCGGGCCTGTGCCAACGAAAGCGCCCGGGTGATGAGTCCCTCGACCGCCCCGCGGTCGTGGGACTTCAACTTGCTGTGAACGGATGTCGGGTTTAACTCAAGCGGAATGTGCGCCAGTATTTCCATCGGGTCCATGCTCCTTTCAGGTGGTCCTGACTTTATAGCTCTTCGTCGTTTTTGGCAAGCCGCACTCGGGCCATCGACCTGGCTCGGGCTTTTGAGGGGAAGCCGCCTGGGATATGCGTCGAATCGCCCGCATCCTCCCGGAACAGACTTCTTGACGGTCGCGGGGATCGGTGACATGATGATGCGCGCCGGCGGGGATGAGCACGCCCCGCCGCTTGAGCGACCACAGCGCGTCAGGCCGGGGCCGCACCGCAGGATCCGCTCATGACCAAAATCGTGGACCTACAATCCTTCCGTGACAAGACCCTCGAACAGAAGTGCTTCGGTGCCTGGCAGCAGCGCTTCGGGGAAACCTACGGCACCCCGGCACGCGCATCGGACCTTTCGGACAAGACGGTTTTTTTCCTGGCCCAACCCGGCGAAAACAGCTCGATGGCCTTCTACGAGCTCATCATGGGGGCGCTCGATCTGGGGCCGGCCGCCAAGTTTTACTACCTCAGCAACGATGAACAGATGCGGGTGGTCGACATCCACCTGCTGCTGGCCGATCAGGTACGTTTCGAAATGATGCGCCGCCTGGGGTGGATCAAAAACCTTCCCGCGGAGCAGCTCAGCCTGATCGAGATCGTCCGGCAATTCGAAAAGCTGAAACTGCAGGCGAAGACAAGCCCGCCGGAGTTGAACGAGAACCATCCCGATTACGGGGCCTATCGGCAGCTGGCGCGCGGAGACAAGGAAGTGTTTATCCGTCGCATGCTGCGGGAAGCCATCGACGCCTTCAAGAAACAACTGGAGGAATAGAAGGTGCCGGGGGGCGCCCGACCGCAATGCTTACTCGTCCATCCTGCTTCTGACCAGCGCAATGACCTGCGCCGGGGTATGGGTTCGCATGATCTCCCGGAACTGGGCCCGGTAGGACTGCACCGCGCTGAAGCCGATCACGCTCACGTCATAGACCCTCCAGCGTCCGGCATGTTTCAGCATGCGCACCTCCACCGGGATCAATCGGTTCATCCAGACCACATCGGCTTTCACCACGGCCCGCGTCGGCCCCAGCATCGCCTGTCCCTGGCAGGTCACGGTCGCGTTGGTGTAATGGTTCAGGAGCTGCGCCAGGTAGTAATTACCCAGGAACTTCGAGAAGACGTCCACAAACTCGGTCCGCTGCGCCGGCAGGAACGCATCCCATTTTTCCGCCAGAACCCGCTTGGAAAACTCGGTGAAGTCGAACCCCTCGGCCAGCACGGCCCAGAGCCGCTCCTGCTGCAGGGACTTGCGTTCCGGCGATCGGTCATGCGGGTCATTCAGGATGCGAAGGCTGGCTGCGATGGTCTGGCGGCATGTTTCCGCGGGGCCGGCGGCGAAGGCCGGCCCGCTCAGCACCAGGATGGCCCAGCTTAAACCGATGATGCTGGTTCGCGCCAAACGCAGGTGACTTAAGGCGTGACGCAACATTCCTATTGACAATCCCATGTGATCTCTATATTTGGCTATTCACCTGAACGAAAGCGTTGCACTATCGCCCATCATCCAACAAGGAGGTCAGAATGACGAAAGCAGATTTGATCGAGGCCATGGCCAAAGACGCCGGCATCACCAAAGTCGCCGCCGGTGCCGCGCTGGATTCTTTCATCGACGGGATCGTGAAGAACCTGAAGAAGAAAGAAGGCAAAGTGACTCTGGTCGGATTCGGCACCTTCTCCAAGGGCCGCCGCAAAGCCCGCAAGGGCAGAAATCCCCAGACCGGCGCCGAGATCAAAATCAAGGCATCCACGGTCGTCAAATTCAAGGCCGGCAAAAAATTGAAGGACGCGGTCTGATCTGAGACCCGGCCAAAAAATTAAGGGCGGTTAGCCGTTTTGGCAACCGCCCTTTTTTTATGGTGCACCCGCCGCCCCCTCAGCCTTTGAGCGTCTTGCGGATACGTGCCATCGCCGCCTGCACCTTCTCGTAATGGTTGAAGGCGCTGATGCGAATGTAGCCCGCGCCGCAGCGGCCGAAGCCCTCCCCCGGCGTGCAGACGACGTTCGCTTTCTCCAGCAGCCGATCGAAGAACTTCCACGAGTCCATCCGGCCGTTGACCCAGACGTAGGGCGAGTTCTCGCCGCCGATGCACTCGTAGCCCAGGGCGGATAGCTCCGCGCGGATCAGGGCCGCATTGCGCAGGTAATAGTCGGAAAGCTCCCGGCACTGGGCCAGGCCTTCGGTGCTGTAGACGGCCTCGGCCGCGCGCTGCACGGGATAGGAGACGCCGTTGAACTTGGTCGCGTGCCGCCGGTGCCAGAGCGCATGCACCGGCCGCGGCTCGCCCGCCGTCGTGTAGGCCCGGCAGGATTTCGGCACGACCGTGTACGCGCAGCGGGTGCCGGTAAACCCGGCCATTTTGGAGAAGCTGCGGAATTCGATTGCCACCTCCCGGGCGCCCTCGATCTCAAAGATCGAGTGGGGCAGGCTGGCGTCGCGGATGAAGACCTCGTAGGCCGCATCGAAAAGAATGATGGCCTTGTTCTCCCTGGCATAGTCCACCCACTGCTTGAGCTGGAGCTTGGTGATGGTCCCGCCGGTGGGGTTGTTGGGGAAACAGAGATAGATCAGATCCACATGCTGCCCGGGAAGCGACGGGATGAATCCGGTCTCGCGGGTGCAGTCCATGTAGACGACCCCGGCGTAGCGGCCGTCGGCAAAGCTGCCGGTGCGGCCCGCCATGACGTTGGTGTCGAGATATACCGGGTAAACCGGGTCCGGGATCGCCACGGTGATGTCGGTGGCAAAGACCTCTTGGATGTTGCCGTTGTCGCACTTGGCGCCGTCGCTCACGAAGATCTCGTCTGCGGCGATGTCCGCGCCGCGTTCCTGGAAGTCGTGCCGGGCAATTTTCTCCCTCAGGAAGTCGTAGCCCTGCTCGGGACCGTAGCCGCGGAAGGTGGCCGTCTCGGCCATTTCGTCGACGGCCTTGTGGAAGGCCTTGATGCAGGCCGCCGGCAGCGGCCGGGTGACGTCGCCGATGCCGAGCTTGATCACGTCCTTGCCCGGGTTGGCCTTCTGGAACGCCGCCACCCGCTTGGCGATGTCCGAGAACAGGTAGGAGGCCTGGAGCTTCAGGTAGTTCTCGTTGATCTTGATCATGATTCACCTCTTATATTATGGATTTTACTAAAACAAGACAATGACTCCATCATCTTCTCAACGACGCGGTTGGCAAAAAGAGTCAAGCCGTTGTGTCCAGGCTTTTCGACGGCAATATCGCCAATCTCATTGATCGTGTAGTGCGTGAGGCAACCCGAACGAACACCCAAATCGTAAAAAGTTAGTTCTTGACTTCGGCACTCAAGCTTATTAGGAAAAATAAACTATTTCAAGCTCCGCATCCTTAATCTGCGCAGCGGGTTCAACGAGAGAGGCCCAAAGTCAGGAGGTCTTCCACCCATTCATGCAAAAAGGAGTAGATCTTCATGAAAAAGAAGCAGGCTTTCGGTTCTTGGCTAGTTTTGGCAGCAGCAGCGGTCTCCGCCGCAACGATGCTTGTGCCGGGAGCGGTTGAGGCCCGCAACATCAAGGTCGGCATCATCGACACCTACAGCGGTCCGCCTGCGGTTTTCGGCAACGACGCCCTCAACGGTTTCAAGATGGCGCTGGACGAGATCAACAAGCAGGGGGTCCTCGGCGGCAAAATTGAGTTCGTCACCCGGGACGACAAGTTCAAAGTGGACATCGCCCTCAACATGGCCAAGGAGCTCGTGCTGAAGGAGAACGTGGACCTCCTGGTCGGGACCGTCAACAGCGGCGTATCCCTGGCCGTGTCCGACGGCGTCGCCAAGAAGGAGAAAATTCCCTTCATCACCTGGATGGGCAAGAGCGAGAACATCACCGGCAGGAACGGCCACCGCTACGTCTTCTCCGTGACCGAAAACACGGCCATGGCCGGCAAGGCCGCCGCCAACATGCTTTCCAAGAAACCCTACAAAAAATACTGGGTCGCCGGCGACGACTACGAATACGGCCACGCCCTCGACGAGAGCTTCTGGCGCTACCTGAAACAGGCCAAGCCGGACGTGGAGGTCATCGGCAAGACCTGGTGGAAGCTCGGCGAGCCGGACCTGGTTCCGTATTTCACGAGCATCCAGGCCGCCAATCCCGACGCCATCCATTTCTGCACCGGCGGCGCCAGCATGGCCAACGTGCTGAAGACGGTCAAGACCACGGGGATCAGCCGGAAGATCCCCGTCTACATCCACACCGCGATCGATTATGCCGTCCTGAAGCCGCTCGGCGTCGAAGCCCCGGAAGGGGTGATGGGCACCATGGACTACCTGTTCTACTATCCGGAGCTGAGCATGAACCAGAAGTTCGTGAAGGACTTCCAGGCCCGCTTCGGAACCCCCCCGGGCTTCCCGGCCTTCCACGCTTACACCACGGCCCATTTCATTGCCGAGGCTTACCGCCAGGCCGGCAAGATCGATAAGGAGAAATTCATCGACGCCCTGGAGGGGCTGAAGGTCGACTCGCCCGTGGGCAAGGTGGAGATGCGCGCCTGCGACCACCAGGCCATTTTGCCGATTCTTTTCGGGACGACCAAGATCTCCAAGGAATTCGGGTTTGCCGTCGCCACCGACATCATGACCCTGCGGGGGGTCGAGGTCATGCCCGCCTGCGGGGAGATCGAGGCCGCCCGCAAAGGGCAATAAATCCGCTCGCCCCTCTGCCCGCCCCGTCGGTGTCCGGCGCGGCGGGCAGATGATTTTTCGGGGCGGCTGAAGGATTCAGACGCTAAATGGAACAAAGCATCACCCTGGCCGGCTTCACCAGCCAGCTGCTGGTGGGCCTGAGCCGGGCCATGATTCTTTTCATCGTGTCCTCAGGCCTGAGCTTCATCCTCGGCGTGCTGCGCGTGCCGAATGTGGCCCACGGCTCCCTGTACATGATCGGAGCCTTTGTGGCCCACAGCGTGGCCACGGCCGTCGGCGGCGTCTCCGGCTTCTGGCTGGCCCTCGTGCTCGCCCCGCTGGCCGTCGCGGTGATCAGTCTGATCGCCGAGAGAACCCTGTTCTGCCATCTCTACGAGCGCGAGCACCTCATGTTGCTCCTGTTCACCTTCGCGCTCATGCTGATCCTGGGGGACCTGACGAAAATCACTTGGGGCGCAGACTACCGCTCCCTCACCGCGCCGCCCTTCCTCCAGGGATCGGTGTCAGTGCTCGGCACGGCCTTCCCCCGCTACAACCTTTTCCTGCTCGCCGTCGGCCCGGTGGTCGCCGTCGGGCTGTGGCTTCTGACGAGCAGGACCATGTTCGGCAAGATCGCCCGCGCCGCGGCGGTGGACCGCGAGATGGTCGGCGCGATCGGGATCAACGTGAGCTGGGTCTTCGCCCTGGCCTTCGTGCTCGGCTGCCTGCTGGCCGGGCTGGGCGGCGCCCTGGTGTCCCCGACGGTGAGCATCACCCTGGGCATGGATCACACCATCATCATCGAGACCTTCCTGATCGTCACCATCGGCGGCTTGGGCAACATCTGGGGCGCCTTGGCGGGGTCTCTCATCTTCGGCATCACCCAGTCCATCGGGGTCCTGATCCTGCCCCAGTTCGCAATCGTGTTTCCGTACCTGGCGGTGGTCGTCATCCTGACCTTGAAGCCCACCGGTCTGCTGAAATCAGTCTGGTAGAAAGGGGTGCCCCCGTGATCGCCGACATCGTCCGCTCGCGCGCATTTGTGCAGCACGTGGTGCTGCTGCCGGTGCTGCTTCTGGTGCCCGCCGTCGCCGGCCGGTTCTATGTCTACATTCTTGCCGTGATCTTCGTGACGGGGCTGCTGGCCATGAGCCTGAACCTGCTGGCCGGGCACGGCGGCGCCTACCAATTCCACCACGCGGCGTTCTACGGGGTCGGGGCGTACACCGCCGCGCTCATCCTGACCCGGACGTCGTTGCCGGCGTGGGTGGCCTTCGGCGCCGGGCCGATCGCGGCGGCGGCCACCGGGTTTGTCGTCGGTGCCATTTGCGTGCGGCTGAACAAGCTCTACTTCGGCATGCTGCAGATTTCCCTAGGCTCGCTGATCTGGATCCTCGTCCTGCGCTGGTACAGTCTGACCAACGGCGATGACGGCATCCACGGCATCCCCATGCCGGAGTTCCTATCGTCCGCAACCGGGGTTTACTATTTCGTGCTCGGCGTGGTGGCCGTCTGCCTGGCCCTCATGTACCTGATCCTGAAGTCGCCGTTCGGGGCGACCCTGCGGGCGATCCGGGACAACCCCCAGCGCTGCGAGGCGGTCGGCATCAACGTGCGGCGTCACCAGCTCATCGGTATCGTCGTCGCCACGTTTTTTGCCGGTGTCGCCGGCGTACTCTTCGTCGTGCTGGAGGGTTCGGTCTTTCCCGACATGCTGTTCTGGGTGCTCTCGCTTGAAATTTTCATCATGTGCCTGTTGGGCGGGTGGTTCACCTTCTACGGGCCGATGCTGGGGGCGGCGATCATGGTGGCGCTGCGCACGTTCGTCGGCAGCTACACGGATTACTGGACGCTGGTCTTGGGCATCGTTCTGATCCTGTTGATTTTTTTCCTGCCCGAGGGCATCATGGGCATCCACCTGCGGGAACTCGTCCGGCAGCGCGGGCGTCGCGCTTCCATGAAGGCGGCGGAGTAGGGGGCAACGATGCTGCGGGTCGAAAACCTTCGGAAATCCTTTGACGACTTCAAGGCGGTCGACGGTGCCCACCTCGCTGTGGACCCGGGGGAGCTGGTGGCCGTCATCGGGCCGAACGGCGCGGGCAAGACCACCCTCTTCAATCTGATCACCGGTCACCTCAAACCCGACCAGGGGCGAATCACGTTCAACGGTGCGGAGATCAGCCGCCTGCCGGCCCACGCGATTTGCCGCAAGGGCATCGCCCGCTCCTTTCAGGTCGCCAACATCTTCCCGCGGCTCACGGTGTTCCGCAACGTCCAGGTCTCGGTGCTGTCCCAGAAGCACCTGAGCCACACGCTTTTCCGGCCCGCCCAACGCATGGTCGTGGAAGAGACGGAGCGGATACTCGAGAGCGTCGGCCTGATCGACAAGCAGCGCTCCGTCGCCGGCGTCCTGTCCCACGGCGACAAGCGCACGCTCGAAATCGCCATCGCCCTGGGCAACGAGCCCGAACTGCTCATCCTGGACGAGCCGACCGCCGGCATGTCGCCGGAGGAGACCGCCGCCACCATGGGGCTGGTGACCCGCCTTGCGCGCGAGCAGGGCCTCACCATCCTTTTCTGCGAACACGACATGGAGGTGGTGTTCAATGTCGCGACCCGCATCATGGTGATGCAGCAGGGCCGCACCATCATCCAGGCCGATCCGGAGGAGGTACGGCGCAACGTCACGGTGCAGGAAGCCTACCTGGGGGGAGCCTGAAGATGCTTGAGGTCGAGAGCATTCACACGTTTTACGGGATGAGCCACATCCTCTTCGACGTCTCCCTGAAGATCAAGCAGGGGCAGGTGGTCTGCCTGCTCGGCCGCAATGGCGCGGGCAAGACCACCACGCTGCGGAGCATCATGGGGCTGGTGCCGCCGATCCGGGGGCGGGTGCGCCTGCATGACGAGGACGTTACGGGGGTCGCTCCCTACCGGATGGTGCGCAAGGGCCTCGGCTACGTCCCCGACGACCGCCGCATCTTCGCGGACCTCACCGTGGGTGAAAACCTCGCGATCGCCGCCCGACAGGGCCCGGGCACCGAGGCGTGGGACAAGGACAAGGTCTACGAGCTCTTCCCGCCGCTCAAGCCCATGGACGCGCGCCGGGGAGGGCTTCTGAGCGGCGGCGAACAGAAGATGCTCGCCATCGCCCGCGCGTTGATGACCAACCCCCGGCTGCTGCTCCTGGACGAGCCGACCGAGGGCCTGGCGCCCCTCATGGTGAAGGTCCTGGGGGATCGCATCGCCCGTTTGAAGGCCCTGGGCCTGACCGTGCTGCTCGCGGAGCAGAACCTCAAGTTCACCCTGGGGCTGAGCGACTACGGCTACATCATCGACAACGGCCGCATCCGCTGCCAGGGCCCGGTCGCCGAGCTGATGAACAACGAGGACGTGCGCAGAATCTGCGGAATATAAAACAGAATACCGGCCGGCCCTTGCCAGCCGGTTTGTATCCCTTGATTTCGAAACCAATTATTGGCCGTCGTAGCATTGCCTGAAATGTTCCGCTTTGGAAGGTGAGGATGTCGCCATGACCTATTACGCCATTCAGGAGATTTCCGCTAAAAAACCCGCCGACGGGATCGAGATGCGCGTCATCCACGGCGAGCGCATGACCTTTGCCTATTTCACTTTCACGCCGGGCACTCCCCTGCCCGAGCACCGCCACCCGCACGAACAGATCGGCACGGTGGTCAAGGGCGAGATGGAGCTGACCATCGCGGGCGAAACCCGAGCAGTGTCGGCCGGCGGAGCCTACCACATTCCATCCAACACGGTTCATTCCGCCCGTTGCCTCAAGGGCCCAGCCGAGGTAATCGAAGTGTTTGCACCAACGCGGGATGACTTTAAATAGCAGGCCTTCCGCGGCGTTCAGCCGCCGGGCGGCTCTTGCGGCATCATCACTTTAGTGATGCAACTGCGTCACAAGACCGCAGATGATGCCGGTTTCAGACGGCTCGCCGTCTATTTCAAGTCGAATAAAAGAAGACGCGCCACGGCAAACCTTAAAAAAAGCCGAGAGGGCGATGTTGATAAATCATCAGGAGGAAGCGCGGCCTATACGCGAAGGGCTTGACGAGGAATCCTAAGCCGTCTTCGACCTGTTGAAAAAGCCCGATCGCGGCGCCGCCGAGGTCAAGCGCGTCAAAGAGATCGCGGTGGAACTGCTCAGCACTCTTAATGCGGAGAAGCTGAAAAATGCCCGATCGCGCTCAGGCCAGGAACTGCTCCCGGGTGATTTCGAAATACATCACGCGGTGGCCATAGGCGGTACGCTCCCCCGTGCAGGCGAAACCGAGTTTTCGGAGTATGGCTTGCGGGGCCGGGTTGTCCGGAGCGATCACCGAGACGATTTTTTCAAACGAGTGCCGCTCGAAGCCGAATCTCAGGACCTCCCCGGCCGCCTCGCGCGCGTATCCCCGGCCCCAGGCCGATCTTTTGATCACGAATGCCAGTTCCGTCTCCGCCGACCGAGGGTCGTACTCGAAGCACTGCAGGCCGACCTGCCCCACGAAGGCGCGCGAGCTCTTCTCAAATATGGCAAACCATCCGTATCCGATGCGCTGCCACTCCCCGATCATCCAGTCCATGGCTTCCGTCATCTGGTGCCGGGACAGCGGCGGGCTGATGAATTTCATCTTGTGGGGGTCGCCGTTTAAGGCGCTGAGGCGGTCGAGGTCTCTCGGTTGGACCGGCCGCATGCGAAGACGCGCAGTTTCCAGCAGTACCATCCCATCCATCCCCGAGCTCATGCCGTCAAAGCGGGTCGATGCTTGAAGCGGTGCACCTGCATCCGTGAGGTAAACCCGCGCCGGGTGCGGAACGAAACGAAGCCGGGGCGCGGACTTGCCGTGTTCGAAAAGCTTCCTGTACCTGCATTCGCCGCCATAGTCAACGCGGCTCGCCTTCCCCGAGGACCCGCCGCCCCCGCGTCCCGCGGATAGTGCCGAATTCACTTAAGATTTTTGGTGATTGGTCGAAAATAGGAATATGGGGCCTCGGCCCCAGCCGGCCGGGCACCCGAACGCGAATGGACAACCTCAACTCGATGAATTCCATAGACGCCTTTGACGCGACGAAAGCCATCGGCATGACCATCGGCACGGTCACTCTTTTAAAGGAGCTGGCCCGCGGCCAGATGGGGGTTGTGTTCACGGCCTACCAGCAGAGCCTGAAGCGGCGAATCGCCGTGAAAATCCTGCCGAAGTGCATGTGCACGGAGGAATCGATCAGACTCTTCGAGCAGGAGGCCGAGGCCGTGGCGGGTCTGTCGCACCCCAACATCATGCCGATCTATGAAATCGGCGCGACCGGCGAATTCCGCTACTTCACCATGCAGTTGATCGAGGGGGCCTCACTCTCGGCCATGCTCCGGAAAATCGCCCGGAACGTGGTGCCGTCACGGCGCATTTTTCCGATCCGGACCGCGCTGTCCATGATCAAGCAGATCCTGGAGGCGTTGAGCTACGCGCACAAGCGCGGGGTGGTGCACCGGGACATCAAGCCTGAAAACATCCTGGTCCTCGCCGAATCCCACATCCCCGTCATCACGGACTTCGGGATATCCCGGATCGTCTCGGCCCGGGCCGATGCCTTGCAGATACCCCGGGGCAGCCCGCTCTTCATGGCCCCCGAGCAAATTCTCGGCGGCGACACGGACGCCCGGGCGGATATCCATGCCGTCGGCGTGCTTCTCTTCAGGCTCCTGGTCGAATCGCTGCCCTTGGCAAACTTTGCATCGGCCGACGATCTGTTGCAGGCCAAACTTTCGGGGGCCGGGATTTACATCAAGGCGCCGTCTCAGGTCAACCCACGCCTGAACCCTGAAATGGATGCCATCATTGCCATGGCCACTGCCCACGATCCGTTGCAGCGGTATCCCTCGTGCAGGGAGTTCCTGGCGGAGCTGATGGCCTACGAACGAAAATTTATGAGCTCGCATTGAACATGCTGAACGCCGCTTCGATCAAAAAGGGCTATTACAAGGCAGGCAAATCCTTTGTGCTCCTGTTCAACCGTGTCTCGATGTACGGTCCGGGTCATCCGTTCTCGGTCCAGGCCGTCGAGGAGTTCTATCAATCCATCCTCGAGCTTCTGAAGACCACCTCGCCGGTCGTTCTGATTTACACCCGGGACCAGTTTTTCCTCGAGGACGAGCCGCTGGACCGGAACTTGAACTATTTCAAGATGTCGGCGCATTTCAAAAAGGCGAAGGTGACGTCCATCTCCATCGAAAAGGAAATCCAGAAGCGCGAGGTCGAGGACTTCGTCAAGATTTTTCTGGATATCCGCCGCTACCCGTCGGCGGAGCAGATGCGAAGCGCCGCGGCAGCCCTCCGGGTCAACCACATCAAGATCAACCACATCTTCTACCAGAAGGTGACCGAGGACGACCAGGTTATCGCCAAATCGGAGGCGGAAAAGAGCGAGCGGCTCAGCGGCGAGTTGGACTCTTCCCGGCATTACCAGGAAGCCCTGGGTATGATTGCCGGAAAGCTGCTCATGGAGGAGCTTGACCAGAACCTCTCGCTCAAGGGCCTGCTGGCGGACCCGACCGGTTTCTCCCACGGCCTAGTGGCAAGGAGCCTGTCCACAGGCCCGGGGCAAGGTGCGGGTGATGGACCGCCGGGGCAGCCCTGCTCCATCACGGGCCACCTGAGTGCGCTCAGCAGCGAAATCAAGCAGGTGCTCTCCGAAGGCGCCCCGGTCGCGCTCTCCGGGCTGGCGGAAGCGCTCGTGAACATGAAGCGCGAACTGCTGAACGAGATCGAAGCCCGGAAATCCCTCGGGACCTTTCTGGACCGGGACGGCCAGGTCCGGGACCAAGCCGAAGACATCACCGATGCGGTCGTCCTGGAGCTGGTTCGAAAAGAGTACGACCAAGGCAAAACGCCGGTCGAACGCCTTGCCTTTGTCCTGCAGCGCATCGTGCCGCTGCCCGAGGACCTCAAGCGGCTGCTGCCCAGGATCAAGGCCTGTCTCGTGGCCGAAGGCATGCCGCTGGCGGATTTTTCGAAACTGATCAAGCAGCTGGAGGCGGACCGGCAGAACGAGGGACTCGTCCAGGCTATCCAACAGGGCGCGGAGGACATCGGCGTTGACGGCAGCGATCTTTTGGGCCGGCTGAAATCGGACCCCACCGGGTTTGCCCGGTTTCTTTACCTGGCCTCCGAAATTGAAAAGGAGTCCGGCAGCTCCAAACCCCTGTGCGACATCCTGGTCGACCATCTGGAACGCCTCGGTCCCATGCTGATGAACCGCGGCGGCGGAACGGATCCGGCTGCCAGCGACGAAAAACTGCGCAGCCTGGTGCTGCATTTCAACGCCAAGGTGGTGAGCGGCCTGCGCGGCGGAACGGGCGACGCTCGGTTCGCCGACGAGGTCGAACAGCGGCTGCAGGCCCGGCTGGAGTCGAGCGTTCAGGCCATTCGCGCGGAGCTGGCGGAATACCAGGGTTCCCTGAAGGCAGCCGATCACCGGACGCTCCTGCAGAATCTGGAGGACGGCCTCGCCGAGGACCACGAGTTGAAACGGGTGCTCGGCCAGGTTCGCGCCGATTTCAAGGAGCGGGGGCTGGATGAAAACGACTTGCCGAAGATTTTCGAATCGATCGAGGCGGTGAAGAAAAGCGACCGCAGCGCCGAGAAAAAGATAGACGACATCGTCTTCAGTCAAAAACATACCCGGATGCTGCTGGAAATCGAGATCGCGCGCGCGGTGCGATACGGGACAGACCTCAGCGGAGTTGCCTTTTCGCTTTTCAAGACGGCAGCCCCGGCCTCCGGGGACGGCGGGGAAGTGTCTTCCGTCGATGTGACGACCGAGATTCTAAAAAAACTGCGGGGCAAGCTGCGCAACACGGACTGGATCGGGGTCCTGAGCGACAAGCTGTTCGTGGCGGTGCTGCCGATGGCGACCCCCAAGGAAGCCCATCTCGCCTCGCGCCGCCTGCTGAGATGGTTGAACGCAAACCCCATCCGCATCTCCGGCCGGCCGGTACCGGTGAAGGTCGCCGGATCGGTGATCCACTATGATCGCAAACTCATGCCCGACACCGAGGCATTGATCCGATATGCCCAGAACGAGCACATTGAGATGGCTCACCGCCTGCGAAACCTGCAGGACTTCATGTAGATGCCGCCGGGAAATCAGGACAAGGAGTGATGGCCGATGGCTGTTTTCGTGTTGATGTACAACCATAAACGTCTGGAGAGCTTTCCGATCGGCATGGGGGATACGTTCATGATCGGCCGCCAGGCCGCCAACGACATTGTGATCGACAACCTGGCGGTTTCGTTCCATCACGCCAAGGTCGAATCCATCGGCGACGAATTCCTGCTGATCGATCTCCACAGCGAAAATGGATCGTTTGTGAACGATCAGCGCATCAAAGCGCATTGGCTGGAGGACGGCGACATCATCACCATCGGCAAGCACGCCCTGCTGTTTTCAAACCCGAAGAACAAAAACCTTCCGGATGCAATGTCGCCGTCCATCGTGGAGACGATGCAGATGGACACCGAAAAGTTCCGGGAGCTGCTGAACCGGAACGGGCTCAAAAAACCACCGGGGGTAAAGGGCCGCGACGCCCAAAAGCCTGTCCTGGCATTTCTCTCCGAAGGTCGAAAAAAACTGCCGCTGGGCGAACACGCGGTGCGGATCGGAAAAGCGCCGACCTCGGACATCGTCGTTGACGGGCTCCTGGTCGGGAAAACGGCCGCGGTGATCAACCGGCTGGAGGATGGGTGGTACCTCAGCTGCGTGGGAGGGCTTACCCGGGTAAAAATCAACGGGCAGGTCGTGAAGGCCGCGGTCAAACTGAACCGGCTGGACGTCATCACCCTGGGGAAGTTGAAAATGCAGTTCCTGCAAGTTCCTTGAGGTAATCGAAGGGACCCCAAGGGCCTTGAGGGGTTCTACTTTGGTTCGATGGGGTAGCCGCTCTTGCTCCATTCATCCCAGCCGCCCTTGAGCGCGTAGACTTTCCCGTAGCCCTTTTCCATGAACTTGAGCGCAAGACTTGCGCTCGTGCCTTCGTTCGTTCAGGCACAATACAGCACGATGGTCTTGTCCTTCGGGTACTTCCCGCTCCAATCCTCGAGGTTCCGCGGGTTTTCCCTCACGGCCCCCTTGATCTTCTCTTTCGTCATGGCCCAGTCGGTGAAGGCCCGGACATCGAGGACAACGACGTCCGGATTGCCGAGCTGTGTTTTGAGCTGTTCCTTTTCCATGCGTGGGGCCTCGGCCGCCAGGCCTCCGGTGCCCGGGTAACTGACAAAGGCGAGCAGGGCCACCAACAGAACTCTTACCCACGTCTGCATGTCTCCGGACCTCCTCTACCATCCCCTGCGACCTTGCGGTCGCCTCACGCAGTTTCCGAGCGTTCAAGAAACCACCCTGCGGGACATAAACACCCGGCCGCGAATCAGCCGATTGTCAGCCAGCCGGTTCGCGGGTGCTTGCTACCATCATAAGCTCCCCGCGCCAGTTTTCAATAGCCGGTGCCAGCCCGTTGATTCACGGTATGAATCGATACCTCACTCATCGACTCTATCAACAGACCCAGCACGTCCGATAAAATTCGAGAAGGTGCCGTCAAACCGGAACCGATGGCAGACGGGAGCGGAGCCAAGGATGTGTTTGCCGCCATCAACGACCGGAAGATCATCCGGCGGCTCCCAGCCGATGAACTGGGGCTTGAGGCAGGTTTGATCAGCGCCTTCAGGGAGGATGAAGCCGGCGAGAACCCGAACGCTTCAAATCAATCAGCCGGCCGGGCCGGTTGCGCGGGGATACCGGGATGGCAACCATGGCTCAGTTGTGTTAGGAACAAGCAAGTGCTTCAAGCGAACATCATATCCTTGATGCGAAAGGAATTTCGGTATGGACAAGCAGCTGTTTCAGATCGATATCAAAGACATCAGAAACATGTATTTTGTAGGCAGAAATTATATCGAACACGTTGAAGAACTCCACAACCAGAAACCGGAGCACCCCCTGATTTTCAACAAGCCGGTTTCAACCATTGCCCGAGATTACAGGATTCCCTATCCGGCACACAGCAGCCTTCTGCATTTCGAAGGTGAAATGGTGTTTGTGCTTGCCCGGGATACCGACATGGCTGAAGGTTCTGAAATGCTTGTCGGCAGTGGAATCGATTTTACCGCAAGAGATGTCCAGAACATCGCCAAGGAGAAAGGCTGGCCCTGGTTTGAAGCCAAGGCGTTCAGAGGCTCCACCGTAATATCAGACCACTTCTTTAAATGCAGGGTATCTGATTTCAAACACTTGAGTATACAGACAACCGTCAATGGAAAAATCAGGCAGAAAGGAAGCTACACGCAGAAACTATTCTCGGTCGCAGACATTCTCACTCATTTGAGGAGGGTTGTTGATATTGTGAATGGAGATATCCTGTTTACCGGAACACCGTCCGGAGTGGGTGAGGTCAAACGGGGCGATAACATCGAAGCAGCGCTTCTTTTTCAAAACGAAATTAAAACGAAGCTAACCTGTGAGGTGGACTAAACGCTCCACGAATAGGCCTGCAATTCCCGCAACCAGCCGACATCCCGCCAATTCTACCATTGCGTGCGACGCAGCATCCGAGAGTTGCTCAGCAGTTTTTTTAGCGGAGCTGCCTTGACGAAGCCTACCACAATGTATAGTTATTTGCACCAATGGTGGAGTTGAACGCTGGGTATTTAGTTTTCTGACTCTGCCACCAAACTATATCCGCCCTGCCGGTCGATCTGGGCGTTTAATTTTCCGCAGATTGAGATTATCGGCTTGGTTCCAGGCATTCAGGACGTGGTCCGCCTAAAACGGGTTGCGACGCAACCGGACCTGTTCAGCCCAGATGATCCGTTGGGGTGGTATTCAAGGAGGGCACCATGAAGTATCGAGTGCTTATCATTGCCTTTATAGTGGTCGCTCTGGCGGCCTTTTCTTCGGTGCCGAGAGCCAACGCCGACCCTCTGACCATCATGGCGGTTATTGGAGTTGTGACGGTGCTGTCCGTTAGCTCAGTCGACATCATTGCCAGCCACAGCGAGGACAACAAAGACCAGCATGCCGAGCTCGATGAGGCTGCTGGAATGCATGCCAAGGCTGAGGCGTCCGGGGAAGCTGCCGGTTCGGAGGAAGCGGTTGTTGCCCCGAATTAACCGGATGTATTTCGGCCTGTTGGGATGATCGGAGGGGATAGTTGAGATAGAAAAAACAAAAATTATGCTGCTGAAAAAACAGGGGGGGACTCAGTCGGGCCGCCCCCCTGTTGTATGACGAAAGTGTCGAAAAAAGTGAGCGCACGGTTCGGTGACTATGAATCGTGCGCTTCTCCACAGCAGAAACTGGTTTCCGTTCGATAGGCTGTATCGCACATGGATTGGGACGATTGCTTTCGTCATGAAATCTAACAGGAATTGTAAAAATTCAGGGGCATTTCGGGTAAGCTGGCTTTTTGAATCAACCGCATGGCTCAGATCATGGGTCTGTTGCTGCGTGTTTGTGCTTTCTTGTTGTTTCAATCGGTATCCTTAAATCGATCTGGCACTCATTTATCAATTTCATATCGACAACTTTCCTGTCTTTTGTAAATCCACTCAGCAGCGCGCAATCACAGATCGAATTTATCAACCGTGGTATTCCACCGGAGATAGCAAAAATCTCTCTGCACGCAGAAACTGTAAAAATACCTCTCTTGGCTCCTGCAATCTTAAGACGATGAGCAATGTAGTGTGCCGTCTCCAATTCGTCTAACGGTTGAATGTGATAACTCAGGTTGATTCTTTGACTGATTGCCCTATTGCTTTCGTCCATTAATATTTTCTCAATTTCACTTTGGCCAATAAAAAAAATATTAATCAGTTTTTGGTCATCCAACTCGATGTTGGACAAAAGTCTTATTTCCTCCAAACGCTCATGATTGAGCCTTTGAGCTTCATCTATTATAATGAAGATGGATTTGTGCTCGGAATATGCCCTGAGCAAAAACTTTTTAAATTGAATCAGAAAATGAGCCTTGCTAGTAAATACGCTATTCATTTTAAATTCTTCAGATAGATAGTTGAATAAATCAATGGCCGGCATATTTGCATCTTGGATTATGGCTACCAACGCTGAAGAATCAATTATCCTCAAGAGATACCTTACAAGTGACGTTTTTCCTGTGCCGACATCACCTGTCAACAACAGAAACCCATCCCGCTTTAATATTCCGTATTTGAGAAGCGATAGCGCTTCTTTGTGCTTTTCACCAAACCAAAGAAACCCAGGATCGGGGTTTGTCCTGAAGGGATACGACTTTAGTTCATAGTAATTAAGATACATAATCCCTCGATGCCCATTATCGTAAATCGTGAAGCCGGCGAAATGCCTTTCGATACGATAACGGTTTTGGCAGGATTGGCCCTTTATTTATACCATCAGCTGGAAATATTCAAATGAGGATCAGATTTCAGGCCGATTTTTCATGGGCGGCGCAGGGTGCTGAACTGACTTTTGACCTGCGGAGCATTTTATATTATCGTTAAATCCATAGCAAACAACCGGGACCGGGGGGACATTACCTTCAAACGCAGCTTCATCCCGGAAATTGAAGGAGGATTGACCATGGCCGAAAACGCAGATGCCATGGTGTTGGCTTCTTTTGCCGCCGACGCACTCGCGCTGGGAGCGCACTGGATCTACGACACGCGGCAGATCGACGCCAGGCTCGGCCGAGTGACAGACTTCCTGAAACCGTCGCCTCCCACTTACCATCCCACCAAGGCCCGCGGGGAACTCACCCACTACGGGGACCAGACTCTGGTTCTGCTCCGGTCGGTTTCCGCGTGCGGCGGCTTCGACGAGGATCATTTTGGCCGCTGCTGGCGCGAGTTCTTCCGGACCTACAGCGGGTATTTCGACGGCGCGACCAAGCAGACCTTGGTAAACCTCGATGCGGGCAAGAAAGGGGTTGAGGCGGCTTCGACCTCCGATGACCTTGCCGGCGCCGCGCGCATTGCACCGCTGGTCTATTGCTACTGGAAAGACCACGGCCAACTGGTCGACAGCGCCCGACGACAGACCGGCCTCACCCACAATTCACCGGCAGTTCTCGCCGGCGCGGATTTCTTCAGCCGGGTCGCCTGCCGCGTGCTGCAGGCCGTGAGCCCTGCGGAAGCCATGGAACAGGTTGCGACAGAAACCGCCTTCGGCGAGCCTATCCGGGGCTGGATCAGTGCCGGCCTGTCGAGCGCTGCCGAGGACACACGCAGCACGGTGCGCCGGTTCGGTCAGATGTGCGAAATCGCAGCAGCCTTCCCTGCCACGGTTCACCTGATCGCAAAATACGAAAACCGGTTGGAGGATGGCCTGATTGAAAACGTCATGGCCGGCGGGGACTCGGCCGGACGCGGTTTGCTGGCCGGTCTGGTGCTCGGTGCCTGGGGCGGGCGCTCCGCCATTCCGGAACGCTGGCTTTCCGGCCTTGTGGCGGCGCAGGAAATCACCCGCCTACTAGCGCAGATCCAAGCGCGCGGCGAAGCATGAGAATCCTGATCCCGATGCTTTTTTAAGCCGATTTCAATTGAGAGCGATGCCATGAGCAACCCATTAGCGGACTATCCCGTCGTGATCGAAATTCCGGTAGCCTGGGGCGAGATGGATGCCTATGGCCACGTGAACAACAGCGTCTATTTCAGGTATTTCGAATCCGCCCGCATAGCCTACTTCGAAAAGCTGGAGTCTCCCGATTTTGTCAACCGCAACCCTCTGGGTCCCATCCTGGCCTCCACGTCCTGCCGCTTCCGGGCGCCACTGGCCTTTCCCGATCGGCTTTCGGTTGGCGCCCGCGCGGCGCGTGTCGACGAAGACCGTTTCGTCATGTTCTACGCGGTTTACAGCCACAGGCTTCAAAAGATCGCCGCCGAGGGCGAAGGCACCATCGTCTGCTTCGATTACCGGGAAGGCCGCAAGGCTCCTCTTTCGGATGAGCTGAGACGAAAAATCGCCAAGTTGGAAAATTCGGCGGCACCGGTCAGGTCCTGAGATAGATCACCTGCGGCCGCCGCCGGCAGCCGGACGATGTCATTTTTCCAAAACCGTGCAAGCGTCGTCCTCGTGCAGGCGCGCATGCTCATAGGCGCAATGGATAAACCGTTCATGGATGAATGATTCGCGCCGATCCGGCATCACGCCTCCTTATCCTTTGAGGATAACCTGCACCCGGCCGTCGTTCGCAGCCAGCCCCAAAGCGGTTGCCTTTTATCGGCATCCTTCGGGAGTCGGCGCCCTATAGATCTCCATAGTTTTGAAACCGCGCATAACCTGATATGCTATTGCAGGAAAAAGTTCTGAGCCGGAGGATTGAATGGATCTTCGATTTACAGCCAATAACGGCATAGTAGACACTGCCATCAAGGACCTGCTCGACCTGGTCGGCCCCATACGCCACCGCTCGATTGTTCGCGAAATGATCATCGCCACACTGAAGGCCGGCCAGGAAAACCCGGAAAAGGCCGATCTGAAAATCATGTGCGGAACCTTGAAGGAGATGCGATACACGTCCAAGGTTTTCAGCGCCTATCGCGATACCCGCAAAATCACCGTGTTCGGCTCGGCACGGACCACAGCGGCCAACCCGCTGTACCAGATGGCAAGGGAGTTCGGCCGGCAGCTTGCCGCCTGCGGCTTCATGGTGATCACCGGAGGCGGTCCAGGGATCATGCTGGCGGCCAACGAGGGCGCCGGGATTGAGAGATCCTTCGGGGTCGGCATCCGCCTGCCGTTCGAACAGAAGTCGAACTCCGTGCTGAATGGAAGCGTGCGCGATATCACTTACAAGTATTTTTTCAACCGCAAGGTCGCCTTCGTCAAGGAAGCCTGCGCGGTGGCACTTTTCCCCGGCGGTTTCGGGACGCTCGATGAGGCCATGGAAACCCTGACCCTGCTCCAAACCGGCAAGCGTTACCCCATACCGGTCGTGCTGATGGACCGTCCCGAGGATGCTTACTGGTCGGGCTGGATGAGCTTTATGAAAGACCACCTCGCGTCGGGCGGCTACATCGGACCGAATGATTTTGCGTTTTTCCACCACACCCACGATGTCGATGAGGCGGTTGCCGTCATTCAGAGGTTTTATCGCCGCTACCACAGCCTGCGCTTCGTGGGCGGCAAATCCGTGATCCGCATGGTTTCAGAACTGGCGGAGCCGTGCATTGGGGATCTCAAGCGAGAGTTCGCGGACCTCATTGCCGACGGCGGCGACATGGTGCTTTCCGGCGCGCTGCCCAGGGAGTGCGATGAGCCGGAACTGGCGCAGTTGCCGAGGCTGGTGGTGGACTTCAACAAGAGGGATTTCGCGAGGCTCCGGCAGTTGATCGACGCCATCAACAGCAAGTAGGCGCGCTGCTGCATTTCGAGATCACCGACATCGACCACGATCTTAATAAAAACATTCATGGGTCCCCTTGACAGGGCTTTGAGAGGGATAAATATTTGTATACCACAACGTGGCATCAAACGGTGTCCAGGAGGTAAATATGCCCTTGATCACCATTACGCAAAGCAAGGGGTGCGATGGCTTGGTAGTGGCCAGGCGAGTCGCGGACGATCTCCATGTGAATCTCTATGACGACTCCAAGCTCAGGGAAGAGGCTATCCGTATGGGGCTTGACGTCGGAAAGCTTGAGGGATTTCAAGATAGAGTTCCCACATGGTTCAGTCGCTTAATGGGGGACAAGCCCGAAGTTTACGCAAATCTAATAGGGTCGGTAATTTATGAAGCAGCGCGCAGTGGAGAAGGCGTAATCATCGGCCACGGCAGCCAAGTGTTGCTGCAGGATTTCAGTTGTGCCATGCACGTTCTTGTAACGGCAACCACGGAGAGACGCATTAATAATCTG
>JACRCN010000021.1 GCA_016219005.1 Deltaproteobacteria bacterium | reverse complement strand
TCGGCCTGCTGGAGGAGGCGCTGCTCGACAACATCCCGGTGATCGCCATCGACCCCAAGGGCGATCTGCCCAACCTGCTTCTCACCTTCCCGGATCTGGCCGCGCAGGACTTCCTGCCCTGGGTGGACGAGCAGGAAGCCGTGGCGGCCGGCCTCACGCGGCCGCAGTTCGCCGCCAAGCAGGCCGAGGTCTGGCGCAAGGGGCTCGCCGACTGGACCCAGGGGCCGGAGCGCATCGCCCGTCTGAGGGCGGCGGCGGAGTTGGCCGTCTACACGCCGGGCAGCCGGTCGGGCCTGCCGGTAAACGCCCTGGGCAGCTTCGTGCCGCCGCCCGCGGTCGTCTTGGAAGACCGCGACCTCGTGCGGGAGCGGGTCCAGAGCACCACCACCTCCCTGCTGGCACTGGCGGGAATCGAGGCCGACCCCATCAGCAGCCGCGAGCACATCCTCGTCGCCAACCTGTTCAACGCGGCCTGGTCGCAGGGCAAGGGCTTGGACCTGCCGGGCCTGGTGCGCGCCATCCAGGAGCCGCCCTTTGCCCGCCTGGGGGTTATGGACCTCGACTCCTTTTACCCGGCAAACGAACGCTTCCAACTCTCCATGCGATTCAACAACCTGCTGGCCGCACCCGGGTTCGAGGCCTGGCTGGAAGGTGCGCCGATGGATATCGGCCGCCTGCTGTTCACGGCTGAAGGCCGGCCCCGGGCCTCCATCTTCACCATCAGCCACCTCGGCGAGGCCGAGCGCATGTTCTTCGTCTCCAAACTGCTGAACGAAATCCTGGCCTGGGTCCGGACCCAGCCCGGCACCTCCAGCCTGCGGGCCGTCCTGTACATGGATGAAATCTTCGGGTTCTTCCCGCCGGTCAAGAATCCGCCCTCCAAGCAACCCCTGTTGACCCTGCTCAAGCAGGCCCGCGCCTACGGGCTGGGGGTGGTGCTGGCCACCCAGAACCCGGTGGACCTCGACTACAAGGGGCTCGCCAACACCGGCACCTGGTTCATCGGCCGCCTGCAGACCGAGGGCGACAAACAACGGGTGATGGCCGGGCTGGAGGGGGCCGCCGGCGGCGAGAGCTTCGATCGCGGCCGCATGGAGAGAATTCTGGCGGGGCTGGGCAAACGCGTATTTCTCTTGAACAACGTCCACGAAAACGCCCCGGTCACTTTCCAGACCCGCTGGACGCTATCCTATCTGCGCGGCCCCATGACGCGCGAGCATATCAAGGCCCTCACGGCCGCGGGAGCGGCCGTCCCATCACTTGCGCCGCCGGCACCGGCGACATTGCCGCCGCAGGGGCTGCCGGCGCCCGCTCCGAGTGCTGCCGGGGAACCCCAGCCGCCGCTGTTGCCGCCGGGGATAACCGCCTATTACCTGCCGGCTTCCGAGGATGCGCCGGGAATCGAATATTTCCCGGCGGTGGCGGCCAGCCTTAAGATTCACTACACCAGCGCCAAGCAGCAGATGGACCTCTCCCGGAAGATGGCCTTCGCCGCCCCGCCGGCGGAAGGCCCGGTCGCGCTCGACTGGGACCAGGCCGTCGCCCTCACCCTGGACCCGGCCGGGCTCAAGGCTAAACCCGCAGCCGGTGCCGCTTTCGCCGAGCTTCCGGCGGAGGCCAGGAAGGCCAAGTCCTATGACGCGTGGCGCAAGGACCTGATACGCTGGGTGCGCCAGAACTGCGGCCTGCGGCTGATGCGCTCGGCGCGCTTCGGTCTTACATCGCGGCCGGAGGAATCCAAGGCCGAGTTCGTCGCCCGGCTGTCCCAGGCCGGCCGGGAGCAGCGCGACCTCGAGGTGGAAAAGCTGCGGCGCCGTTACGCCGGCAAGTTCACCACGCTGAAGGACCGGCTGATGCGGGCGGAGCAGGCCATGACGCGGGAAAAGGAACAGTTATCCGCCAAGAAGGTGGAGACCGCCATCTCCTTCGGGACGGCCATCCTCGGGGCCTTCCTCGGCCGCAAGGCCGTCAGCGCCACCTCGGCAGGACGTCTGGGGGCCGCCATGAAATCGGCCGGGCGCCTGCAAAAGGAAAGCATGGACACCGCCCGGGCGCAGGAAACCGCCGAGGCGGTCAAAACCCAGATGGCGGAATTGGACCAGGCGCTGCAGGCGGACATCGCCAAGATCGAGGCGGCGTTCGACCCGGGCAGCGAAACGCTCCAGGAAGTCCTGATCGCACCGACCCCGGCCGGCATCACCCAGGAGTTTTTCGGGTTGCTCTGGCTGCCCTACCGGCGGGATGCGCAAGGCCAGGCCGTTCCTGCCTGGCGGGCGGCTGCGCCATAAGCCCAACTTCCGCGTTGTGCCGCGTGCCGCCGCCGCTGCGTCGTACCTGAAGTACGCCTCGCGCCACGGCACTTGCACGCCTTGAATTTGGGCTTATGGCGCAGCCGCCCTGCGCTGGCTCAAACCGACGATTGGCTTTCTTGCCATCAATTCGACAGCAGAGCGCGACCGTAAGGTGACACACTATTCTAGCCGCAAGTGTTGATGGTTTGGCGATCACAACCATACCCCAATAAGGAGGATTTTTTTAGCCCTTTGCAGGGTTCACTCTAAAAACCGATTTTGGACAAGTCTGTTATAATCGTTTTAGATAAAACATCCAAAAAATGTTATGCCGCTGGGTGGGCACATGATTAAGCGTTGTTTGTTTTTGACAGCAGTCTCGATCTTCTTCTCAATAGCATTCACCACGCATGCGGAAGAGGCGGTCATTAACAAGAAGATGGTGGCTGCTCTCAAAAAATATAATCCCCGATTCGTAGCGTGGAAAACCGGCGATTACACCCCAACCATCCAAAAAGATTCAATAGAAAAGAAACGCTATCCATATGCTCTAATCCTCGACGTTAACGGGGATAAAAAGAACGATCTTATCCTTGATGGCCATGATGATAAAAATAGTCTTCTAATATGTCTCATTTCGACTCCAAAAGGATACGGCGTAATCGTACTACGCCAGATTGACCTGCTTAATCCCGAAAAACTTGAAAACATGAATGACGGGAATAAAGAAACGGGGTTGAACTATTATCTATGGCCAAATAAAGAAGGCACAGGTTTTACCTTGGCCTATCCTCAACAAACTGATACTAAAGGCAATCTTTTAAACGATGGAGCAATGATCGATTATCTTTTCAAAGATGGCGAATTCCAGGAAAGCTATCAAACATTATAGTTGCGGCATAAAGAAGACACTTAATAATTTAAGGGGCGAAGCGGATGTTGAAGTTCTGCTGTCGTGTTTTGGTTAGGGCCTATCTGCTCGTCTTCCTGGTCGTTACAACCAGCTTACCGGCTGCAACAGCGCAAAAGCAACCACCGGTACCAAGGATGGTGCCGAGTGAGGTTCGTGCCGCGTGCGATGCCGCGTACGCAATTGCCGCAAAGACCCATGGCGTGTCGGTGCAGCGATGTGTGGATACCTTCCGCGACGAGACCCTTCGAGAGCCGGTCTTCGGATGTGGATTGGCGATTTCGGGGTCCTTCGCCGGGGCAGAGGCGACTGGCGACGCAGCTTCACGCCTGCATCAAAGCTTCTCGGGTCAAGGGTGGGAGGAGATGCCCGCATACAGCGCAGATGGAGCAGATGGCACGTCCTTCGCGTTTCGCAGGGCAGGAGTGGCGTGCTTAATTCGAGGCACATGGGACGGTGGAGCCGCTGGAGACCCGGGTATCCCTGCACAGGATTGGTACAAAGTTGCGGTCGTCTGCACGAGCCCCGTATTTCCAGAGAAGAGGTGGACGGAGATGGACCCTATCCGCTAGTTCGCGGCGTATATCGGTATTGATTCGCTTTCCGGACCGCTCATCAATTTTGCCTATATCGGCCTATGTCTGCGTCTGCGCGGCCTTAATCAGGGTCCCATCGCGCAATCACAACTCTATTGTGTATACTGCCATGTTTTTAATATCATCCGACATATCACGTAGGAAAAACATCTGTGCTATGGGATCTTACCCACGGATTCATATCGAGATCGAGGCCACAGACAAGAAGCGTTCAGGACCATTCAGGCTCGAATAAATAGCGGCGCGAATCGATTCGGTCGCATAGGGGATTCTGGAGTTCAAGTGGCTAAAAGAGTCTGCCCATTCTGGGTTGGGTATCTGTTAATAAATCCCATCAGGAATCTATTCGAAAATCCGTATAAACTGCTTGGGAATTTTGTCCGCGAAGGTATGATCGTTCTGGAGCCGGGAAGCGGGATGGGCTATTTCACCATTCCACTGGCGCATCTGGTCGGGCCTTCCGGGAGAGTTATTGCGGTCGATATCGAGCCCAAAATGATCGCGGTTCTGGAGAAGAGGGCCTTCAAAGCCGGAATGATTAACAGGATAGAGCGGCGGTTATGCAAACCCGACTGGTTACATGTTGAAAATCTTCGAGAAAGCGTGGATCTGGCCGCCGTTATTCACATGCTCCACGAAACGCCGGACCAAGGAAAGTTCCTGAAGGAGATTCGTCAAACGCTGAAGAAGAACGGAAGATTGCTCATCATAGAACCAAGGGGTCATGTTTCCAAACAAGATTTCGAGAATAGCGTTGCCCTTGCGCGATTGCACGGGTTCACCCCGGATAGACAGCAATTTGACTTGAAAGGCCGCAAAGTCCTTTTGCAGAAAATATAACTGACAGCGTCTGAGAGGAAGTAGTGTCAGAGCTTGGGGAGGAAATATGGGCGTGAATGATGGGCATTGGTGTATTGATTCAAACAGAACCAAAATCGCGCCATGCCGTTCATCCTTAATTTAAAGGGCGGCTCAAACCCCAGGCAGGTGTATCGGATGAAAGCGCTGTTCGCTTTCTCACATCCTATGGCGCCTTTTGGAATATTTAATCTCTGTTCCAGTTTGAACGCTTTGGGGATATCATCCGACATATTACCATAGCAACAAATCTGTGAAATCGCCCCGGTCCTCGCCGATCCAATTTCATTTGATTTTGCATTCCTGACTAAAGTATATTTCACAGAAATTTTCGCATTTGGCATAGATGCAACACACGGGGATATCATCTGAGAAAGAAACCATCTTCTGTTAAGGAGGTCATCATGGCAGTTAAAATTTTGATCAAACGGCGTTTACCCTTGGACAAGGCTAAGTATATAGTTACCATTTTCCGCCAGCTGCGCATGCTAGCTTTAGAGCAAGAAGGCTACATTTCCAGCGAGACGCTGCGGAGCATAGAAAATCCGCAGGAGTTTCTGGTGATCAGCACGTGGCGGTCTTTGGAGGATTGGCAGAAGTGGTTTAACAGCAGTCAAAGAAAAGAGCTTCACTCAAAGGCCGATATGCTGTTAGATGGGCGAACCACCTATGAAGCCTACCAATACGGCTTTATGTCTTAAGCACCCACGCAGCGCCCCGGCTCATTCCTGCATGGCGGCAGATGGCTGCCATATCCGAGTCAAATTTTAGCGGTCGGCCGAAATTTCAGGTTCCAGATAGCTATCTATCACAGAAAAACCAACGAGCCTGTCTTTGGAAATACTGACTTTAAAAATGAGGCTGAGTTGAGAGCGTCAGGGGGCCAAGAATTGACTTTTACCTAAAAACTCAGCCTCAAATACGTTATAAACCCCATATAAGTAAGCCTATTACTAAGGTATCAAAGGCTCCAAAGTGCATAGACCTGAATATATGAAACGGCGATAGCATCTGCGGGCCTGTAGTTTAATTAGAGTCGGTCATCGAGGGATGGTATACCGTTGCTTCTCTTCTTCTGATTTCATCTGGAGGTCGCCATGTCGAAAGAAAACCCCAAAGAACCGAGAGAACCCTCTGCGGGCGTGTCGGGAGTGAGCCGCCGAACCTTTCTTGCGACTGTAGGAACGGCCGGAGCCGTCACCGCGATCGATGCACGCGATCTGATGGCACAGCGTCCGCCCGCTGACGCGGGTGAAACAGGCCATCGCTCCGATGGTGTGCCCGTCAAACTGCGAATCAACGGAAAAGAGCATCGGCTTCGCATCGACCCGCGCACGACATTGCTGGATTGCCTGCGTGAGACGATTACCCTCACAGGCACGAAGAAGGGGTGCGATCACGGACAATGCGGCGCGTGCACGGTGCACGTCAATGGCAGGCGCGTCAATTCATGTCTCACTCTCGCGCTGATGCACGATGGCGATGAGATCACGACCATTGAGGGCCTGGGCACCCCGGACCAATTGCACCCAATGCAGGCGGCGTTCATCGCTCACGACGGATACCAGTGCGGATATTGCACATCAGGCCAGATCATGTCGGCGGTCGCGCTGCTGAAGGAGCCGTGCGGTCCCGACGATGCCGATGTGAAGGAGCTGATGAGCGGCAACATCTGCCGATGCGGGGCTTATCCCAATATCGTGGCGGCAATTCAGGAAGTTCGTAAAAAGACCTGATCGGGGCGCCGCCCGTGAAGTGAAACAGGAGCCATCGCGATGCATACATTTGAATTCATTCGGCCGAAGGATGCGAAGGCGGCGGTTGCGACCGCCGCCCGGGCCAAGACTGCGCAGCAGGGCGCTGACATCCGGTTCCTTGGCGGTGGAACGACGCTCATCGACCTGATGAAGCTGAACGTCGAAACGCCCGCGCGGCTGATCGATATCAACCGATTGCCGCTCGACAAGATCGAAACGACGCCTGACGGCGGGCTGAAGATTGGCGCGACCGTTCGAAATTCAGATCTCGCCCACCATCCGAAGGTGCAGCGGGATTATGCAGTGCTGTCGCAAGCCATTGTCTCGGGCGCATCGACCCAGCTTCGAAACATGGCGACGACGGCCGGCAACCTGCTTCAGCGCACGCGATGTGTGTACTTCCGCGACACCGCAATGCCGTGCAACAAGCGCCAGCCTGGAACCGGCTGCTCGGTCATCACCGGCAGCAATCGCATGCTCGCCATCTTGGGCACGAGCGAGCACTGCATCGCAACCAACCCGTCAGACATGTGCGTGGCGATGGCGGTGTTGGAAGCGACAATCCACGTTCAAGGCCCGCCAACCAGAGGCTCACGCGCGATCCCAATCGGTGACTTCCATTTGTTGCCTGGCAAAACACCGGAGCGCGAAACAGTGCTTGAGCCGGGCGATCTGATCACGCATGTGACGCTCCCGCCGCCCGTCGCCGGAAGCAGGCAAGTCTATCTGAAGCTGCGCGACCGCGTCTCCTACGAGTTCGCGCTGGCCTCAGCGGCCGTCATGATCACGGTCGCGGGAGGGAGAGTGACTCGGGCACGCGTCGCACTGGGCGGCGTGGGGACTAGACCATGGCGATCCCCCGAGGCCGAAGCCGCGCTCGTCGGCCAGTCCGTAAACCAGGCGAACATTCGCAAGGCGGCAGAGGCGGCGCTGCGCGACGCTAAACCGCAGAGTGAGAATGCGTTCAAAATCGAGCTGGCCAAGCGCAGCCTCACCTCCGCGCTTCAGATGGCGACGGCGTGATTTATTGAAGGAGCGAACATGTCAACGACACAACAAATCCAGACGACATCACCAATTGGTCGGCGCACGCCGCGCGTCGACGGTTCGTTGAAAGTGACCGGCGAAGCGCAGTACACCTCCGACTTCCACTTTCCCGGCATGCTGTATGCCGTCCCGGTCGAAGCAACGGTCGCCAATGGCCGAGTTCTCAAACTCGACACGGCCGCGGCCGAGAAGATGCCCGGCGTGCGCGCGATCTTTCATCGCGAGAACATCGGAAAAATCTTCCGCTCGGTCCCAGAGCCTGGATTCGAAGGGATCTGCGAAGAGCGCCGCCCGCCTTTCGAGGATGATGTTGTTCGCTACTACGGCCAATACCTCGCGCTCGCTGTGGCGGACACGTTCGAGACTGCCAAAGCGGCCGCGGACGCGGTTCGCGTGACATACGAGAAGGAGAAGCCGAACGTCGCGACCGAACTCCAAAGCGACGATGATCCGGAAGCAGTTCTCGCCACATCGGAAGTGATTCTCGCCACATTCGGCCCGCAGAACCGATTAGAAAGCGAGCGCGGCGACGCCAAGGCTGCGTTCGCAGATGCGCCGATCAAGATTGACCAAACCTATGTCACGCCGGCCGAGACGCACAACCCCATCGAGCTGCACGCCACGACCGCGATGTGGGAATCTCCGAATAATTTGACGCTGTACGATTCGACGCAGGGCGTCGTCAACCTGCGCAGCGTACTTGCGCAAATGTTTGGCTTGCCCGAGGAGAATGTCCGCGTCATCTCAAAGTTCCTGGGATCGGGTTTCGGCGGCAAGCTCTTTCCCTGGACGCATTGTGCACTCGCCGCCGCGGCCGCGCGCCAGCTCAGCAAACCGGTCAAGCTCGTGCTCAGCCGCAAGATGATGTTCCAGGCAGTCGGTCATCGGGCTCGCACCCAACAGCGGGTGCAGCTGGGCGCCGCGCGCGACGGCAAGCTCGTCTCGCTTCAGCACGACTACGTCTACGACAGGTCGATGCTTGATTATCACCATGAAGATTGCGGCGAGGCCACGGCGTACCAATACAGCGTGCCCAACCTCCGTGTGACGTTCGGCCGCGCCAAACGGAACATCGGCGCCACGGCCGACATGCGCGGCCCCGGCGCCGTACCCGGCCTCTACGCGACCGAGTCGGCGATGAACGAGTTGGCCTATGAGCTCAAGATCGACCCCGTCAAGCTGCGCGTCATCAACGAGCCGAAGATCGACGAGGGGCTGGGGCTTCCGTTCTCATCGCGCCATTTGCTCGAGTGCTTTGAACTGGGCACGGAGAAGTTCGGCTGGTCCACGCGCACGCCGGAAGTTGGATCGATGAAGCGCAACGGTTTGACGCTGGGCTGGGGAATGGCGGGCTGCTCGTGGATTGCCGCACGGTTCCTTGCCGAGGCAAGCGTTCAGCTCCGCGACGATGGCACGGCTCGCGTCGCATGCGCTACCCAGGACATCGGCACTGGCACGTATACGATCCTCGCGCAGCTCGCCTCCCAGAAGACCGGAGTACCGCTCGACAAGGTCGAGGTAGCGCTCGGCGACACGTCGCTGCCGCCAGGGCCGCTCTCGGGCGGTTCGATGGTGACTGGGTCAGTGGCTCCGGCCGTCTTTGCGGCAGCCGACAATGCAATCGCCTCGCTGCTGAATATCGCAGCGATGACTCCGGGTTCGCCGTTCGAGAAACGTCCACCAACGGATCTGGCGTTCGAGAATGGTCGTGTCTTCGTGAAGGTGGAAGGTGCTGCGCGCGGCGTGCCATTTGCGGATTTACTCCGCCGCCTCAACCTGCGAGTCGTTAACGGCAACGGCAGATCCGAAACGACATTCGGCAATCCACGACCGAAGTTCTCCACGCGCTCGTTCGGCTGTCACTTTGTCGAGGTTACCTGGCAGCCGGAGATGGCGCGGCTGCGGGTCAGCCGCGTTGTCACGGTCATGGACGGGGGCCGCATCGTGAACCCGCTAGCGGGCCGCAATCAGATCGAGGGCGCGGTTGTGATGGGAATCGGCATGGCGCTGCTGGAGCACACCACATACGACCCGCAGAACGGCGCGCCCATCAACAGCAGTCTGGCCGACTACGTGATGGCGGTGAACGCCGACCATCCGCCGATCGAGGTGTACTTCCTCGATTTCCCCGACAAGAAGATCAACGAGGTCGGGGCGCGCGGCATCGGCGAGATCGGCTTGGCCGGGTTCGCCGCAGCTGTGACCGACGCCGTTCATCACGCTACCGGCGTTCGCGTGCGCGAGCTGCCAATCAAGATTGAGGATCTGCTCGTCTGACTTCCGCCCTGTTCTTGCTCAATGGTTTCCTCCCTCCTCAATCTGCCCAGAGTGCGGCTCGCGGATTTAAGGTCGTGGGGAGTGGGGCGCCTGCTTCATGGGGGACCCAGTCGCCGTACCCTCTCAACTTCGCAGGCGGTCTGATAAGGTCATTGCACTGCCGAAACTTAAGACCCACTCCTCTCAGCATTTAACACCGGTATGCAAGATTAAACGGAGCATACCCCCGGCAAATCTTCCTGCCTACGGATTGCGATAGGGGTTTTATAAAGAAACCATCTAATCATCGTTGGCTACAAGAAAGCTAATAATTGGATTCAAATGTATAGAGGATGAAAAGGTTAAAAACGGCATTCGCTTTATTCCTATGGAGTTAATTCTTGAATAATTTCAGCAGCCAACCAAGGTTGGGGGGGGACGCGAAGTTATAAGCGGCATTTTCGGAAGGTCAGTTCGGCACGCATGAGATAACGGGCATTGGCATATTGATTCAAACAGAAACAGGATCGCGCCATGCCGTTCACCCTTAATTTAAATGGCGGCGCAAACCTCAGGTAAGTATGACAAACGTATTTCCTCAGGAGGCATTGGCAAATTTTGTACTCCAAGCCAAGCGTCACTCTTATGCGAGTCAAGGGGATGAGGCCACCGTGGCTCCCCTGCTGTCTGGCAGCAAACAACTCGAATATCGCGACGGCCTGTTTTTCTACCGCGATATCTACGTCGGCATGGCATATTTTGTGGGGCAGGAAATCGTCGCGTACCAGGACCACCCCGTCTGGTCGATGAGTTATGCGGGAGGGGTAAGCCCTGCCGTCCAGGACCGTGCGGTGCTTAGGGCCATCTATGCCTTCCTCCGCTTGGCCTTGCGCCAGGGCACCGTTGCCCACCCCTATCGCGGTCCCGCGGTGGTGCGGGAGGGGGCCTACATGTACACTAACCAGAGCGAGGGGACGCTGGAGGCGTTTTGGGGCCACGAACGTATCACCGACCACGCCCTACCGGTCTACGCCCTGCATTATAGCGGAGGCGCCCTGCGCTGAGTGGGCGGGGATGAAGGATGGGCGTTGGTATATTGATTCAAACAGGATCGCGCCATTCCGTTCATCCTTATTTAAAGAGCGATTCAAACCCCAGGCAGGTGTACTGGACGGAGACTCCGTTCACTTTCTCACAACCTATGGCGCCTTTTGGAATAATTAATCTCTATTCCAGTTTGAATGCTTTGGAGATATCAGATCCGACATATCACCGAACGACCTTTTCTGAGATAAATCCAATCTATCCCAAAGTTCGATTGATCAAAACAGGCCTGCAACCTATACCAAATCGCTAAGTTCCTAAACCGGCACCCAAGACCTTTTCGAATTTATAGTTTCAATCCGTAACCTTAAAACTCGATATTTTCGCATCACCGTCTCAAACGCCTTCTCAATCACTGTGCGCTTTCGATTGCTTAAATTGCCTGTCTTTGAGCCATGCAATGGCAAGGAGAAAAGTCAATGCAGCGTGGATCGCCGCCGCCGGCCACAATAGACTCCCGACCCACTCACCGCCGAGCCCAAGGTAAACAAGATACAACGTAGCAAGCAGGCTGTAAGTCAACATGCCGGAAAGCCCCCGGCCTGCCTCGCCGCCTGGTAAGCATGCCACGCCCAGCGCAACCAAGGCGATGCCGGTCACGCGAGCGACCGCAACGGTGACGCCTGAAAGTTCCGCTCCAAACAAAAGCCGCCCCACGATTGAAGGAACCGCCATCAACGCTAAACCAGTTAAGGCTTCAGTGACGGCTGCGAAGGATAGCAGTCGGTTCATCTCTATTCACCCTCGTGGCGAGCGGAAATTCCTGACACGCCCGCCAAGCGAAACAATAGACCTTTAGTCTTTCGCAAGGGCAACCCGTTTGGCAATGGCCGGGAGTTGCTCGCGTTCCTGTGCCGTCAGTTGCTGCGGTCCGAGGTTAAAGGTGAGCTTGTTGATCTTGCCCGTGAACTTGAACGGAACACCGTAGCGATACTCCAGCATCGCGACACCGGTGCGCGTGTCCTGGCCGATGTCGAAGGTTTCGTCCTCCGGGAACGTGATCGGGGTGGTGTGTTCCATGGAATTCCTGGCTACTTCCTTGCCGTCCACGTAGAGCACGCCCGTCCCTCCCTTGCCCAGGCCCGGACCATCGGACTTGAATTCGAAGACGATGGTATGCTTGCCGGCGCCCAACTCGGGCCCTGCCCAGATCGTGCGCTTGAGGTCGAGCAGGTTGTAGAGGAACACCGGCTTGCCCCGACGAACACCCGCCACACCCTTGCTCAAGAAAAGTCCGTAGCCGCCGAAACGCCCGCCGTCGGTGACGATCATGCCTTCCGCGCCACCTTTGGGAATCGTGACCTCGGCGGTAATGGTAAACGACCTGTTCAGGATGTTCGGAGCGCCGCTGTTGGGCACGCCGGTCAATGTTCCTGTGTACGTGAAGTTGGTTCGCCCCGCGGTGAGGTTCGGCTTCGGCGCGTTCCAGCGCTGCAGCGTCGTGTTGTCGAGCGGCAGCACGTCATGCTTCTTCGCCTCGGCGTAGAAGATGTCCTGCATCTGCTTGAGCTTGTCCGGCATTTGGGCCGCAAGGTCGTTGGACTCGGTGGGATCCTCGGCGACGTTGTAGAGCTCCCACTTGTACCCGGTGATCACGTCGGGCGGCGGGGCGCTGCTCAGCTCCCACGGGAGCGTCGCCGGGGTCGTGGCTGCCAACCAACCGTCGTGATAGATGGCGCGGTTGCCGAGCATCTCGAAATATTGCGTGGTGCGCCGGGACGCGGCGTTGGCGTTCGCCTTGTCCCATGTGTAGGCCATGCTCACGCCGTCCATGGGGCGCTGTTGGATGCCGTTGAGCGTTTCCGGCGCCGGGATGCCGGTCGCCTCTAAGATGGTCGGAACGATGTCGATGAGGTGGTGAAACTGACGGCGGGTGCCGCCCACGTCGTTAATGTGGCCGGGCCACGACATGGCCATGCCCTGGGCCGTGCCGCCGAAGTGCGACGCCACCTGCTTCATCCACTTGAACGGCGTGTCCATCGCCAAAGACCAGGGTGCGGCGAAGTGCGGGAAGGTGCGGTCGGACCCCCAGAATGGGTACCAGAGGAACTGGTCCCTGACGGGCACGGGAACGCCATTGAAGGTGGTGAACTCGTTCGGCGTGCCGTTGAGCATGCCTTCCGCGCTCGCGCCGTTGTCGCCGGCGATGTAGATGATCAGGGTGTTGTTGAGTTCGCCCAGGTCTTCGACCGCCTGGATGACGCGGCCGATCTCGTAGTCCGTGTAGGCAAGGTAGGCCCCGAAGACGTCGGCCTGCTTGATGAACAATTTCTTCTCGTCCCAACTGAGCGAGTCCCACTCAGGCAGTTCCTTCGGCCACGGCGTGAGCTTCGCGTTCTCGGGCATGATGCCCAGCCGCTTCTGGTTGGCGAAGATGGTCTCGCGCAGCTTGTTCCAGCCGCCGTCGAAGAGGTGCATGTCGCTGATCTTCTTGATCCACTCCGGTGTGGGATGATGCGGTGCGTGAGTGCCGCCCGGTACGTAATAGACAAGAAACGGCTTGTCGGGCGCGATCTCCTTGAGCTCCTTCATGTACTGGATCGCCTCGTCGGCCATGGCCGTGGTCAGGTTCCAGCCCGGTTTGCCATGGAAGGGGTAGATGGCCGTCGTATTGCGGTACAGGTTCGGCTGCCACTGGCTGGCGTCGCCGCCGACGAAGCCATAGAAGTACTCGAAGCCCATACCGTTGGGCCACTGGTCGAAGGGCCCGGCCTGGGTCGACTGATAGAAGGGCGTGTTGTGATCCTTGCCAAACCACGACGTCGCGTACCCGTTCTCCTTCAGGACGGCGCCGATGGTGCCGTTCTCCTTCCTGATGACCGAGTCGTAGCCCGGGAATCCCGTCGCGATTTCGCCCACCACCCCGAAGCCGGTCACGTGGTGGTTGCGCCCGGTGATCAATGCCGCACGCGAGGGCGAGCAAAGCGACGTGGAATGGAAATTCGTGTACCGCATCCCGCTCTTCGCGATGCGATCCAGTGCCGGTGTCGGAACGACGCCACCGAACGTGCCCGGCGCGCCGAACCCGCTGTCGTCCGTCATGATCAGCAGCACGTTGGGCGCGCCCTTCGGCGGCACGACGCGCGGCGCCCACCAGGCTTTCGACTCCGAGGCCTTCTCCTTGATCACGCCGTCGAACTGCGGATCGGGCGGCGGAAGCTGTTTTCCGCCGATGGAGGTGGTGGCGCTGGGCGATCCAGGCACACCGGTAATTTCCTGCGCCAGGGCCGGAAGCGTGACCGCAAGCGCGATGAGCAACACCAAGATTTGCTTCTGTCTCATCTTGTGCTCCTCCTTCCAAAACAATTAGGGAAGTCCGATCAGGCCGCTACATTATTTTCGAAAAGCTCATTACTTGATCCAGTTCTGCTGCTCGAAGCGAATTTTAAGTTGGTCGCCAATCTCTTTGGCGGTTGCCTTGGCCCTGCCCTCGATTGTGGCGCTGCCGCTTGCTTCGCCGTAGGCCTTGACCCCGGTTGATACCACAAGGCCGACCGGGTTGTGGGTGATCAGGAGGGTGGCCAGACCAACGGCTGCGCCCGGGGTCTTGCTTCCCCCTGCGTTCACGTCGCCTTGGCCGAGCTTGCGAGGTCCTTGAGGTGTCATTTGATAGCCTTCAATTAGGGTCTTCAAATCCGATGCGCCCGCACCAAGCCCCAGCGCCACCCGCTCAGCGGCACTTCCCTTGTCGACCGTGAGTAGATAGCCCCGGAGCATGATGTCGTTCACCTGAGGTGTCGTCGATTGGGTAGCCCTTACCCCAGGGAGGCCCATATTGAGGATTTCTTGGGCAAGTTCTTCAGCGATCTTCATTCCAAGCTGGCGGTCGAGTTCGGCTTGCTGGGGGCTCGGGGGAATGGAGGGCGCTACATCTTGCATCGATAGGGCGGAATCGGGTTGTACTCCCTCGGGAGTCGTCACGAAATCATAGATGATGATCTGGTTGGGCCTGGGAAGTGGCCCAGAGTAAAGGGTCTCCCGGTCGCTGACTTTGGTCGAAGCGCATGCGGCTAAAAGTGTTAATATGATCAAGCTGATGAATGTCGCGACCCTTTTGAAGGACAAGCTGCTTTCCATCTGAAGCCTCCTGATTCTATATTAGAAGATGACCCTGAAAAGAGATAATGACTTTGTAGAGCGGCTCACACAAGATTGTAAAGTAGGGTATAATACTTTGCATCAATGATCCTGAAGTGTATATAATGCAATGGGGTCTATAAGGTATTTGGTAATGCAGCGATGGCCCTATAGATTAAACGCGCCAAGCTCTGTTGAATTAGCTTTCCAGCCGGGAAGCGGCTTTCGGTTGATTTGAATCTTTTCCTCAATGAAGAGGCTCCTGCCACCTTTGCGCATGGAAAGGCGAAGGCTATGAGCCAGGAAAAACTCCACTGCGGTTGGATCGTCATTAACATGGGCATGCTGACGACCTGTTCAGCCATTCAAGTCGGTGCGGACCCCCAAATTGCCGGATTGGTTGTCGCCATATCCTCTATCAATACGTTCATGCTGCCGACACATCAGGTCAACGCGCTGATCATGCAACCGGGAGGCTACAAAAGCGCTGACTATATGCGAGTCGGCAGCGGTGTTATGGTCCTTTTTATCGTGATCCTGATTACCATGCCGGCCCTATTTTATTAATCCTCCAGCTATCGCGGCCGGGTGGTGGAAAAAATTTATTTGTTTCCGCGGCCGATCCTCAGTTGGTTTTGAACCGCAAATAAAAGAGGCGACATGATCGACACCAGGCTACGGCACACGGGATGCCGGATGACACAATTCATTTGTTTGGGGATGCTTTTCATCGGGCTTTTCGCACCTGGCCAGGCATGGCCACGGTCGTTGGAGGAAATCCGGAAGACCAATGAACTGAGAATATGTGTGGCCGGATCAAGCTATGAGCTTTACACCGCCATGGCGTTGGCATTTGCCGAACACCTGGGGGTTTCTCCCAGGGTGAAGCGGCTGGACAGCTGGGACCAACAGTTCCAAAACGACAAGGGCGTAACGGACAAGGAGGCGGCATACACACCGGCCCTGATGAACTCGGGTGTTTGCGACTGCTACCCCAACGACATGGTCAAGAACGACTGGCGCTTGAAAAAACTGGACTTTGTCATCCTGTTCCGCACGCGCATGGTGGTGGTCGTCCACAAGGATAACCAACCAGCCTATACAGGTGTTGCCGACCTGGCCGGCAAAAACGCCGCCATTCAAGAGGGGACCAGCTATCACTCTTGGCTAGAAACGCAGAATGCCGGACCGCTGGCATCCAGCCCCATTCAGATCCAGTTTATGACCACCGACGAAAGTATGCAGGCGGTGGATGCCAAATCCGCGGATTTCACGATTATCGGCGCCGACGGCGCCCTGAATTGGACCCGCAACAAGGTGAAGAATGTGGTGGTGGCGTTTCCCATCGGCGACCCCACCGAACTTGGCTGGGCCTTTCGCAAAAAAGACAGGGACCTACAGGAGGCTGTTCGCCGTTTCTTTGTTTCTCAAGCCGCCGTGGGGTCCCGGTTCGACGACATCTGGAAAGCGAAGGTCGGCATCCCTTTGAGCGAATTCAACGTGTTCATCACTGGTCTTTTGCAGAAATAACTCCTTATGCGATCCATCAGAACCCGATTGGTCCTGCTGAGCGCTGGATTGATTCTAATGGTCACCGCGATCTTGACCGGTGTGATCGCGATGAATGCTTCCAGAGTTCTGCACTCGACCCTGGAAAACGCATTATCTCAACAGATAAGGCAGGGCAGCGATCTTTTTCTGAACTTCCTGAAATGGCAGTCCCTGAACCTGGAGGTGTGGGACAGCCAGCCGATTGTCAAGGTGTTTTTCAAGAGCCCGGCACTGGTCGTCCTGTCACGTTCGGGACTAGAAGCCTACCTCAGCCGGGCCTGCGACAAGGCGCCTTGGATCGCCGACATTCTTCTGGTGGATCATGACACCGTGCTCTACGATCACGCCTTCCCCCGCGCGCGGCCTTCCCGGCAGCCCGGGCAGGGGGAGGCGTTCTGGGCCCAATTGTTCAAGGGACGGCCGTTTCTGATGAACCTGGGCGAGCTTCATCCGGACCAGGACAGGTGGGTGCTGGTGCTCAGTCGCCCGTTTTCAGACGAAGGCAAGCCCGAGCCGGGCAGGTTCATCGCCCTTTTCCTGGACCTGACACAGGTAAACAAGGCGCTTTTCATCGATTTCGCCATCGGCCACGAGGGGTTCCTGACTTTTGCAGGGCTTCTGCCTGATGACCGGATGGTGTGGCCGGATACCACCGCCCGGACCGATGTCGAGCGCGAATTCTTCACCGAGGCCGCAGCGTGGAACAGGCCCCGGGACATACCGGAGGCACAGGGGATGATTCTGCTCAAAAGCACCACCCTGCCGGGCTTTCCGATCCACCTGATCGGAGTGGCATCCCGCCAGGACTTTCACCAGCCGGTGCGGGTGCTGATCATGAGTTCTCTGCTTATCGGCCTGTTCATCCTGGCAGTCGGGATTTTAGTGGGTGTGGTGTTCTCCAATAGGTTAACCGCACCGCTAACGAGACTCACGGCCATCATCAAAGACATTACCGCTGGGGAGAAAGGGAAGGACACGTCGCTGGAATCCAGCGATCTTATGGAAAGAACCGACGAACTGGGGGTGCTGGCAGGTGCGTTTTGCACCATGCTGGCGGATATCCGTCGCCACACGGCTGATTTGGAAGAGAAGGTTGCCCTGCGGACGGCAGACCTGCAGCAGACCAACACCCGGATGGCCAATGAAATCCGGGAGCGCCTGAAGGCCGAGGCGGAAGTCAATCGCGCAAGGGAGCTGGCCGAGGAAGCCACCCGGGCCAAAAGCGATTTTCTGGCGAATATGAGCCATGAAATCCGCACTCCCATGAATGCCATCATTGGGATGGCGCATTTAGCCATGAAAACCGCTCTTACCGCCAAGCAATACGACTACCTCAAAAAAGTAGATATTTCCGCCAAATCCCTTTTAGGTATCATCAATGACATTCTGGATTTTTCAAAGATCGAAGCCGGCAAAATGGGCATGGAATCAGTGGACTTCCAATTGGAGGATACCTTCGACAACATTTCCACGCTGGTGGGTATTAAAACCCAGGAAAAGCGACTGGAACTGCTTTTTTATACCGACCCATCCGTTCCCAAGACCCTTGTCGGTGATCCCCTGCGCCTTGGACAGATTCTCATCAATTTAGCCAACAATGCCGTCAAATTTACGGATTCAGGAGAGATCGTCGTTTCCACCGAATTGGTCAGAAAAGAAGAAGCGCAAGTAACTTTAAAATTTTCTGTCCGGGATACCGGCATTGGCATGACTGAAGCACAAGCTGCCAAGCTTTTTCAACCATTTGCGCAAGCAGACTCCTCAACGACCCGAAAATATGGTGGCACCGGGCTGGGATTAACGATCAGCAAACGGTTGGCAGAGATGATGGGCGGGGAAATCTGGGTGGAAAGCCATCCCGGCCGGGGCAGTACCTTCAGTTTTACCGCCAACTTCGGTCTGGGAAAAGAAAAGGCCCAAAAGCGTTTTAAGCTCCCACCGGATCTGCGTGGCATGAAGGTTTTGGTGGTGGATGACAACGCCACCTCAAGGGGCATTTTGCGGGAAATGCTGGAATCTTTTTCATTTGAGGTCACCCTGGCGGCCTCCGGTCAGGAGGGGTTAACGGAGCTGGAAACAGCATCTGAGAGCCAACCCTTTGAATTGGTTCTTATGGATTGGCAGATGCCGGGCATGGACGGAATTGAAGCATCCAGGCGCATTAAAAACCATAAGGGTTTAAGCAAAATTCCGGCCATCGTTATGGTGACCGGCTACGGTCGCGAAGAGGTCATGCAGCAAGTGGAAGAGGTTGGACTCGAGGGCTTTCTCCTTAAACCGGTAAGTCCTTCGATGCTTTTTGATGCCACGATGCAAGCTTTGGGAGCGGCCGTGCCCGACATCGCCCGGGTAGTGCAAAGAAAAGAACAGGCAGACGAAGCTGTTAAACATATTCAGGGAGTGCGGTTGCTGTTGGTAGAAGACAACGAAATCAACCAGCAGGTGGCTAAAGAGATCCTGGAAGGGGCTGGGCTGGTAGTAACCATAGCCAATAACGGTCTGGAAGCTGTCAATGCAGTAAAGGCAGGCAATTATGACGCTGTTCTGATGGATGTTCAGATGCCGGTGATGGACGGATACAGCGCTACGCGGGAAATTCGAAATCTGAAGTCCGAAATCCGAAATGTGCCAATCATTGCCATGACCGCCCATGCCATGGCCGGTGATCAGGATCAAAGCATAAAGGCCGGCATGAATGGCCATGTCACCAAACCCGTTGACCCGGACCAGCTTTTTGCCGCCCTGCAGAAATGGATAAAACCGAGCGGGAAAAGAGTCCCAGTCCAACAAGCGGAAATTTCTGCCAAAGGACCCGAGGAGGTTCAGGCGATGCCGGATGAAGAGCAGCTTCCGGAGTCTTTGCCGGGCTTTGATCTGGCGCCCGGTCTTGCGCGCTTGATGGGCAACAAACGGCTTTACCGCAAGCTGCTGCTTGATTTTGGTGCAAACTACGGCGGAGTTGCCGACGATATCCGTGAGGCATTGGCGGCCAGGAATTTTACTCAGGCCCACAGCCTGGTGCACAACCTGAATGGTCTGGCTGGGAATCTGGCAGCCACAGACCTTCAGGCGGCGGCCGCGGCAATGGAAAAACTTGTTAAAGGGCGGGCTGCGGAAACTGCCTCTGATATGGAACTTAATCAGAAATTAACTAAACTGGAAAGTATTCTCGAGCAGGCTATGGACGCGGTTCAAACCTTAGGTCCCATGGCTGAAAAGAAAACGATCGAGAGCACCGGAGACAAGATGTCATCTGTACCTCCCGAACTGGCTAAGAAGGCGGCCGATCGCATCAAAGCGGCTGCTGAGATGGGAGACGTGATGCAAGTTGCAGCCATCGCCAAAGAGTTGAATTCTGAAAACGATGCACTGAAACCTTTTTGCGACAAAATAATTCAGCTCTCTGAAGATTTTGACCTGGATGGTATTCAAAAATTAGCGGATGATTTAGATGCCTCCTGAGATAACGGATCTTTAAATTTCCTAAGGCAATGTGAAAAACTGCTGGATGATGAACTTCTCACGCAGATCCGTCAATCATCGTTTTATTACGTACAGTGACAGCAAAGGGCACCATATCTGCTTTCTGAAAAGGTGAGGTTGGCAGCCTGTATCACCGGCAATTGGGACGGGAGATGGTTCGATTTGGATTTGACATGAACTGGCCGACGGAGGTAGGAGTATAATTTACGGAATAAATCCGCTATGATTTTATATTTTTGGATAATCCAAATACCATCCGACTAATCACCAGAACACCCAATCTGTGATATGCACCTGACGCCACGGTGATACACTTTACCCTTCTTAGTGACATTTTTATTCCAAACCCACCTATTGTCTGCAGTTGAGTTTATCCATCGTAATCCACACTTGACCACTCCAAGAGACTCTCCTTCAAAGTTGGGTCACCACATAACGAGCAGAAATTTCATTGGATTCCACTCCGGCGCGCGCGGTAGATTTTCCAATGCATTCTCATCAAAATTTGATTCAAAATCTTTTCCATCTGGATTTTCTCTCCTTGCTCGGCTTAAAGTAGTTTTCAAACGATTCAAGGTAATTGACCCGCCCGCATGTCAATGTCAGCTGTTCTAAAGGTTACAGGAAATACCTAAAGAATACAGTAGATTCGCCGATAATTTAATACAGGATCTAATGGAGGACTTTTCCAGGGGTGGTTATTTGTTGGATAAGGACTACATACAAGTAGATAATTCGCATCTGAACCTTTTTCGTAAAGTCCCCTTCTATTATGAGAATAGGGAGGGTGGATGCGCTATTTACAAGCCAGTTGGTGTGACGCTGAGCGAGATGAGAATACGTGAGCGGATGCACCCGAAGAGACTATATATCAAGCGGAAAAATAAGATTGAGGCGATACAGGAGGTCCAAAACGGATACAACCGTGAGATTAAAAGGTGCCTAAAAGAAAACGACCTGATCAAGGTCAGGAATATGGTCCAGAGTATCGTCCAAACGACATTGGAAGAGCCGGTAACCGGAAGCCTTGAAGGTGTTAGCACAACAGTAAATATTCTGGTGCGAGAGGTTACCAACAACCGCGAGGTTGTAAAGGTACTATTCGATCTTACCAGTAAGGACTTTACAACAACCAAACATTCTGTGAACGTGATGGCTTTGGCATTGGGTTATGCAGAGTACGTCAACCTCGAAAAGCATAAAAAGAAAGTGCTCGGGATATCTGCTCTTCTGCACGATGTTGGGAAAACCCGAATAAATAGCGACCTTCTCAAAGCGGCTCGCAAACTCACAGAGAATGAATTCCACGAAATGAAAAAGCATACGACAAAGGGTTTTAATATTCTAAGCACTTGCAGATTTGGAAACAGTCAAATAAAGACTACAGCCCTTGAACATCATGAGAAGTTGGACGGTAGCGGGTACCCTGGCCAGAAGACAGACATTTCAGAGTTCGCCCAAATAGTTGCTATCATTGACTGCTATGAGGCTTTAACCAACGATGAGCGGGTCTATCGGAAAGCTGTAGACCCTTTAGGGGCTCTTAGAACTATTCGGACTGAAATTGTCGACGCTGGTAAGTTCTCACGTAGTATTTTCAAAAACTTCGCTCGTTCATTGTTGAACATCTATAGCCCTAAGTAATTCAGGGAACCTCGATGTACATTGTGAAGGCAAATAGTGCATAGTATAGTCGAAGGCATAATCGGAGGTACCATAACGGTCACTAACCCGGAGGCCTTCAGTTCATTTTTTTTACAGTATCCGGATGATCCTGATTTGTATTACATGTATGCTGGCCTGTTAAAGAAAAATTTCCAGAACCAATCAGCGGCAACTTTCTATGGAAAAGCAGCACAAATTTCTATTGCATCTGGGAATCTAATCAAGGGAATTATTTCCCAAGCACACAAATGGAGGCTGTCACGGCCCAATAGGGAAGAGATTGAATCCTTTTTTTCTAAGCTAAATAGCTTCGAATATCAGAACCACGATTTTTATAACTTCTTTACCAGCCTTCCCCTACCCGAAAAAATCGACTTGATGTTAAATTTGGATATCGTTGTTATCCCCCCGAAAACAATCGTCATAAAGCCTGGTGAAATTGAAGATTCCATCTACATTGTAATTTCTGGAGAAGCCAAGGAATCATATTATCAACTGCTTGACAGCAAGTCGAAGAGCAATGCTATGCCAAGTAGGAGAATTAGAGAGTATGATAGCTTTGGAAAAGCATATCCATATACCGAGCAACATAAATCACGGTCGTGTATTGAAACTATCACTCTGATGCAATTGGCAAGGTTAAGCAGGGACTCTCTTAGAGGGCTTTGCCAGAAACACCCTCGGATCGAGCAAGGAATAATTAGGCTATTCGGAATAAGGACTAATGCTGCTGCCTCAACGGATGATATCAAACTCCGTAAAAGCAACAGGTATCCGATTAAGGTTAAAATGAATGTGGAGATTTTAGAACCATCAAATCATGTCTCGGAATATAGCCTCTCGGGATTTTCGAAAGATCTTTCGGTCACTGGAGTTGGTTTTATCCCGAACCAGTCCTCAAAAGAACTGAAAGAAAGTCTTGCACTGTGCATAGAAGGAAACGAAAAACGAAGGGTCAATGCTTCTTTTTATAACGACAACATATCGCTGTCGATTTTTGGTGAGCTTGTTCGCATGCAAGAAATAGTCGAGAGCGGTCGCAAAACAATCGTTCTCGGCATTCAGTTTGAAAAAATGCCGCCCAATATGCAGGGTTTTCTCTTTTCTGCAGCAAAGATTTTTAGCTGCGGTTATTGACCAGCTTCTGGTAGATATCTGCCGTTAAGGTGATATTTTCTCCACCTACCAAGATTGCAAATTCCCAACCGCTATCTATCACAGGAAAACCGATGTGCCTGTACTGGCGAAAATGCGCTTTCAGTCGTTCTTCATGCTGATGACGCTCCTTGCGAGATTATTTCGCCACCGGCAATCGGACCGCCTTGTCCGGATAACCTCTTAAGACACCTCGGAGTCTCTTTCACCACAACCGTTCCGTTGGCTGCAACGTAGGGAGTGCCGGTTGCCGGCGGCTCGACCTGCTTGAGAGTCGAGTTTTCCTTCGCAGCCGAAGTCGAAATTCATGCAGACCCCTGATTCCCTGGACTAGAAAAATTGTCCGCAAAACTAGGACATCTCCTAGTTGACGTTTCACCGCCTTATTGTACACTCCCGCTATTCCCTGGCATGCACCACCCCCGAGTTCAAAGCCATCATCCTGAGCGTACATGACGAACAGACGGTGATGGATGAATGCCTTGCGGCAGGGGCGAAAGGTTTCGTGCTCAAGCCTACGGCATCCACCGACCACCTTGACCTTGCGGCCGTGGAAGCAGTTTAAAGGGTGGCGCTTACATCTCGCCCTCTTGTTGCACACAAACAGAAAGATGCAAACCGGAACCCAATAATTGAGAAGGAGAAAAAAATGAGATACCGTCTAAAAGCATTGAACATTTTTTTCGTGTTGCTTGCCGCTTTGGCCTTGGTCGCAGGTCCGGCAGCGGCGGAGAAGAAGCCCAACATCGTCATCATCTGGGGGGACGACATCGGCCAGTCCAATATCAGCGCCTACTCGCGAGGCCTGATGGGCTACCAGACGCCCAACATCGACCGTGTGGCAAAGGAAGGGATGATGTTCACCGACATCTATGCCGAGCAGAGCTGCACCGCCGGCCGGGGGTCATTCATCACCGGCCAGTCCGGCTTGCGCACCGGCCTGACCAAGGTCGGTCTGCCGGGCGCGACGGTGGGGCTGCAAAAGGAAGACCCGACGATCGCCGAGCTGTTGAAGGCACAAGGCTATGCCACCGGCCAGTTCGGCAAGAACCATCTGGGTGACCGCAACGAGTTCCTGCCCACCGTGCATGGCTTTGACGAGTTTTACGGCAACCTCTACCACCTCAACGCCGAGGAAGAGCCGGAACTGCCGGACTACCCGAAAGATCAGGCCTTCCGCGCGAAGTTCGGTCCCCGCGGCGTGATGGACTGCAAAGCTTCGAGTACAGACGATCCGACCGTGGATCCACGCTTCGGCAAGGTCGGCAAACAGGTATGCAAGGACACCGGTCCCCTGACCAAGAAGCGGATGGAAACCATCGACGATGACGTTGCCGCGCGGGCAGTGGACTTCATCCAGCGGCAAAACAAGGCCGGCAAGCCGGCCTTTGTCTGGGTGAACTTCTCCCACATGCATTTCCGCACCCACACCAAGCCGGAGAGCATCGGCCAGTCGGGGCGCTGGCAGAGCCCGTACCACGACACCATGATCGACCACGACAAGAACGTCGGCCAGGTCCTCAAGGTCCTGGACGACCTCGGCATCGCGGACAACACTTTCGTCATGTACTCCACCGATAACGGTCCGCACATGAACTCCTGGCCGGATGCTGCCATGACGCCGTTTCGCAGCGAGAAAAACACGAACTGGGAAGGCGCCTATCGGGTGCCGGCCATGGTCCGCTGGCCAGGTCATATCAAACCGGGCAGTGTTTCCAACGAGATCGTCGCTCACCTCGATTGGCTGCCGACCCTTCTGGCCGTCGCCGGGGATACGCAAGTGAAAGACAAATTGCTCAAGGGCTACAAGATCGGGGACATGACCTACAAGGTCCATCTGGACGGTGATAACCTCGTCCCCTACCTGACCGGCCAGGTTGAGAAGAGTCCACGGGAATCGTTCTTCTACGTCAACGACGACCAGCAACTGACCGGCCTGCGCTACGACAACTGGAAGCTCGTCTTCATGGAGCAGCGTGCCCCCGGGACGCTACTGGTCTGGGCGAACCCGTTCACCACCTTGCGGGTACCGAAGATCTTCAATCTCCGCACGGACCCGTACGAGCGGGCTGACATAACCTCGAACACCTATTACGACTGGCTGCTGGATCACGCCTTCATGTTGATCCCCGCGCAGGGGTTCGTGGGCGAGTTCCTGATGACCTTCAAGGACTACCCGCAGCGGCAGAAGGCGGACGCCTTCAACATGGATGCGGTCCTTCAGAAGCTGAAGGAAGGCGGCGGGTCGAAGTAGCACGGACGCGGCGGGGCGCTTCGGGCAGCGCCCCGTCATTAATTCGCATCAAGGAGGCAATGGATGAAAAGCGCACTGTTGAAGGCTCTGCTCGCTCTGCTGCTGCTCACAAACGCGGCCTTTGCCGCCGACCCGCTTCCATCCTGGAACGACGGGCCCACAAAGCAGGGGATCATCAGCTTCGTGGAGAAGGTGACGAAGGAAGGCTCGGCGGCGTTTGTTCCGCCCGCCGAGCGGATCGCCACCTTCGACAACGACGGGACTCTCTGGTGCGAGCAGCCGCTGCCGGTTCAATTGTACTTCGCGCTCGACCGGGTGAAGGCGCTTGCGCCGCAGCATCCCGAATGGAAAACCAGGGAACCCTTTGCCTCGCTGCTCAAGGGCGATTTGAAAACCGCGCTCGCGGGCGGCGACCGCGCACTCCTCGAAATCGTCATGGCCACGCACACGGGCATGACCACAGTGGAATTCGAGCAGATTGTGAAGGACTGGATCGCCACCGCGAAACATCCTAAGACCGGCAAGCCATACACCGAGATGGTCTATCAGCCGATGCTCGAACTGCTCGCCTATCTGCGGGCGAACGGCTTCAAGAACTTCATCGTCTCCGGCGGCGGCATCGAATTCATGCGGCCGTGGACGGAAAAGGTCTATGGCATCCCGCCCGAGCAGGTCGTCGGCAGCAGCATCAAGACCAGGTTTGAAATGCGCAACGGCAAGCCCGTCCTCGTGCGTCTGCCGCAGCTGAACTTCAATGACGACAAAGGCGGCAAGCCCGTCGGCATCAACCAGCACATCGGCCGCCGGCCCATCGCCGCGTTCGGAAATTCCGCGGGCGACCAGCAGATGCTGGAATACACGCAGGGCGGCACCGGCGCGCGGTTCATGCTGTTGGTGCTGCACGATGATGCGGCGCGCGAATACGCCTACGGGCCGGCACTCGGATTACCCAAACCCAAACTCGGTGCCTTCACGCAGGCGCTCTACGATCAGGCGAAGCAGGATGGCTGGACCGTGGTCAGCATGAAGGACGACTGGAAGCAGGTCTTCCCGTTCGAGCGGAGCCCGGTCACGGCCATTGACATCCTGCTGGAGCCGGACGCCACGATGCTCAGGCATGCCGAAGCCGTGAACGCCCGCCTGCTCAAGGTTTACCCGAAAGGCTTCGCCCTGGATGCGACGCATCGTCCGCACATCACGATAGTTCAACGTTTCGTTCGCACCGCGGATCTCGAAAAGATCTATGCCGCCGTCGGCAAGGTTTTCGCCAACGCCAACGTGACCGGCATGAAGCTGGAAGCCTACAAGTACTACTACATCCCGAGCAAGGACATCGGCCTCTCGGGCATTGTCGCGAAGCCAACCCCGGAATTGCTCAAGCTACAAGCGGACGTGATCGCCGCCGTGACCCCGTTCACGGTAGAAACCGGAACCTCGGCCGCGTTCGTCACCACACCCGCCGATCCCGTCATCGACCCGTTCTTGATCCAATACGTGTCGGCGTTCGTTCCGAAGGCTTCCGGCGAGCATTTCAATCCGCACGTCACCACCGGCGTCGCCCTCCGGGAATACCTCGACAGGATGCTCGCTGATCCGTTTGAGTCGTTCACCTTCTCGCCCGCGGGCGCGGCCGTTTACCAACTGGGCCAGTTCGGCACGGCATCGAAGAAACTCAAAGAATGGGATTTGAAGCCTTGAGGCAAGGATGAACGGCATTGCTATATTGATTCAAACAGAAACAGGATCGCGCCATGCCGTTCATTATTAAAAGGCGATTTAAGCCCCAGACAGGTGTACCCCGTTCGCTTTCTCACGGCCTACGGTGCCTTTCGGAATATTGATTCCCTATTCCAGTTTGAACGCTTTGGAGATCATCGGACGTATCACAGGGTTGGGCCACTTTGTGATATGATCTCTTTTGCCTGCTTACATTTCATTTGATTATGGTCTTCTGACTCGGGTATATTCATTCCAAACGAAGTATCTTTCCCATTCCTCCGGACTTGAAGCGGACGCTGGCTTCGTTCAACTGTTCTGGCCTCATTCGGTTTTCTTTTCAAATTTGCCTTTTTCAACCTGAATTTTGCAAGGTCATTTCAGGACCATCTCTGTCTCTCGCAAGGCATTTCCCTTGGGATATTTATACAACTTGGTGATATCGCAGCATCTATCTATATTGCAGACCGTATGCGTAAAATAGAATGAGGTCAACCTTCATGTTCGGCAGTTGTTATTCAAGCAAGGCAAAGCATGAGAGGTATGGTATGGACACCTATCAAGGACTGCTGGCTCACTGGCTGTCTTTGGTGCGGCACACGCCTCTCGGCGTGATCTGCGACCTGGACGGTACTCTGCTACCGTTTGTTTCGACTCCGTCCGAGTCGCGGCTCCCGCCTGGGCTGGCGGTGAAGCTGTCCGAACTAGCGGCTTTGCAGGGCTTGTTGCTGGCGATCGTTAGCGGCCGTCCGCGCGAGGACCTCGAGCGGCTGCTGGCCCCGGTCCCAGGCGTTTGGCTGGTGGCCGAGCATGGCGGCTGGCGGCGCAGCACCGGCGCATGGGAGGCGACCGTGGACCGGCAACCCAGGGACGTCGAGCCGCTGGCCACCAGACTCGGGCAGATAGCCGCTTCGGTTCCAGGCGCCCTGGTGGAACGCAAGACATGGTCCGTGACCTTTCACTACCGGCTGGTTCCGGAGCCGGAGCGAGCGGCTATGACTGTAGCGGTCGATGCGGCGATTGAGGAGTATCTGGCTCAGGCGCCGGGCTTCGAGCGGCTCGAAGGGGTCAAAGTGTTCGAGGTGCGGCCGTCGCATATGCGCAAAAGCATAGCCGTGACTTGGCTGCGCGAACAACTAGGCGCTGAAGCCCGCCTGCTCGCCTTCGGCGATGACCTGACCGACGAGGAGATGTTCAGGGAGTTCGGAGTGGCCGACGAGTCGGTCCTGGTCGGCCCACCTCGCCGCAGCCACGCACGCTGGCGTCTGGCCGATCCGGTCGCGGTGGCCGGGCTGTTGGACTGGATTGCGGCAACGCGCTGCGGCCAGGCCGAGGCCTCGCCGCAGCTGCCCGAGCCTCTAACCACACCCCTTTGCGGCGCCGGCAGCATCCGCGGCCGGTACGAGCTGCTCATCGTATCGAACCGGCTGCCGGACCTGCGGCGCGCGACGCGGCCGCGAGAGGCTGGTCGCAAGCGGAACGTTGGCGGGTTAGTGTCGGCGCTGGAGCCTGTGCTCGGTGCCCGGCATGGGCTGTGGCTGGGCTGGAGCGGACGCATCACAGCCGAGCAAGAGCCTGGCCCCATAGGTATCGACGACGAGTTGCGGCCGGTGCTGGCCTGGATGGACTTCCCCGAGCGGTGGCACCGCAGCTATTACAACGGATTCTGCAACCGGGCGCTGTGGCCGCTTTTCCACATGTTCCCACAGCACGTGGCCTTCGTGGATAGCGAATGGGACTGTTACCAGGAGGTCAATCGCGCGTTCGCAGCGGCAGCGAGCGAGTTGGTCCTGCCCGAGACGCCCGTTTGGATGAACGACTACCACCTGTTGCTGGCGGCGCAAGGCCTGCGTGAACTCGGCCATCGGGGGCCCCTGGGGCTCTTCCTGCACATCCCGTTCCCGGGGCCGGACCTCTTCGAGCTGCTGCCGTGGGCCGAGCAGCTTCTCGACGCGATGCTGGACTATGATTTGCTCGGCTTCCACACGGCCGCGTATGTCGACAATTTCCTCCACACAGTCGGCGCTCTGTCGCCGGCGAAGGTTTCGGACGATGCGGTCGAGCACCGTGGGCGGCGCGTCCGGGTGCGAGCGTTCCCGCTCGGGATCATCCCCGCGTCATTTCAGGAGCCGGCCGACCGGGCGGTCGCCGATGAGGTCGACACGCTGCTGCGGGCGATCACGCCGAGCCGGCTGGTGCTGGGCGTCGATCGGCTGGACTACACCAAGGGCATCCCAGAGCGGCTCGAAGCTTTCGGTCGCCTGCTGGAGCTGCATCCCGAGTGGCGCGGCCGCGTCTCGCTGGTGCAGATCTCGGTCCCCTCCCGGGCGGACGTGCCAGGGTACGCTGAGCAGCGGCGGCGTATCGAGAACATCGTGGGTCGGATCAACGGGGAGCACGGCGAGGGGGCGTGGGTACCTGTGCGATACCTGTACCGCAGCTACAGCCACGCACACTTGGCCGAGCTTTACCGTGCGGCGGCGGTCGGGTACGTGACGCCGTTGCGCGACGGGATGAACCTGGTGGCCAAGGAGTTCGTGGCAGCGCAGGAGCCAAAGGAGCCCGGTGTGCTGCTGCTGTCGAAGTTCGCGGGGGCAGCGGCCGAGCTGAGGGACGCGGTGCTAACCAACCCGTGGCAGGCGGACGGAATGGCGCGGGACTTGGACCGGGCGCTGAGGATGGGGCTGGCCGAGAGGCGGGAGCGGCACCGCAAGCTGCTTGCGGTCGTCTCGCAAACGACGGCCGCGACGTGGGCCGAGGACTTCCTCGAGGCGCTAACCGCCTGCGGGTAGCGCTTTGCGGATGTAGGCCACTCAGCTTCCAGGGGCATGTCTCAGCTCATAGCATCCTGCTGGTGATATCACCCGACCTGTACGTAATAATTCCTGTTTCTTCTATTTATATTAATAAGTTATCTTGTTTTTACCTCTTCCACTTTTTCTTCTTTGTCAAGTCTTTTTTAGAGTGCATGGCGCTCCATCACCTTGGTAATCGCCTTTTGGTAGTGTAAGGTGACACACTATTCTAGAGAAATTGACACACTATTTTAAAAATTTTTTTAGCCAGCCGTTTGGCAACACAAAGCCTGTCCGAAATTGGGTGTTGAATTCGGGCAAGCAGCGGCTATCGGCAGGTAAATTTAATCTTCGATTTTAGCTTTTTTGCATAGTTCTCCTTCCATCCTGATCAGCACCATCTCTTATGCGCACTCCTCATTATCTGACTAAATATTTTTCCGAATATGCCGATACAGTATTTTGAATGAAATTTGATTGAATAAGGAGTTCCGTTATGGATTGCTGGGAATTTAATAATTGTGGTCGAGAACGCGGTGGATTCAACACGGCGGATTTGGGCGAGTGTCCAGCATATCCTCTTCATGGGCGACATTGCGCCAAAATAGTTGGCACGCTGTGCGGAGGAAAGGTGCAAGGAACTCTTGCCATGAAAATTGAATCCTGCGAGGAATGCAGTTTCTATAAAAGCCCTTACTATGACAAAAATTATAATAGATAGCGGCATGTTGTGAAACATTATCGGTTATTATGCAAAGGCTCATTTGGAAAAGCAGTTAGTGGCATCATCCGAAGTAGGCGTTGATCGCATCGACCATCTGCTCGCGGGATTTTCCGCAGTCGCGGATGGCGTGCTTGATGGCCGCCGCGATCTCGATGCAGGCCTCGGAGTAGCTTTCGACCGCAGGCGCCGGCTTTGCGGGAACGGCTGTCAGCCGGGCGAGGAGTTCGGCCTTTTCCGTCAGGTGCGCCTCCACCCGCTCCTCAATGCTTAAGCCCAGCATCATCTGCCGCTCGTCTATTTTTTGCCGCTTTTTAGACATTGACTTTTTTGTTAAATAGCGTCTAAAGTTACGGTATCTGGCCCTAAACCGCCTTTTGCTGGCGGGGCTTGCGCTCGCGGCGGCGGAAGTATTCGGGGAAGGCTTTTTATGGAAAAGCGGCTCGAAGCCCTGGAAAAAGCCATCCGCGCGACCACCGTGGAAAGGATCAGGGTCGGAGACCCGCCGGCCAAAAAGGCTGAACTCGTAAAAAGGCGAGTGATAACAGCCATAATGAAGGGGGCCGGAAACAGCAACCGGTGACACTCCCCGACCACACCAGACTAAAAACCCCCGAGCTGCTCACAGCCGGGGGTTTCATTTCTCATATCCACCAATTTAGCTTTTACAGCACCTCTATCTCGATAAGCTGATCTCCGTCTCTGTACGCGATCGGCTTAACAGCAATATACCCAAACTATCAAATCATTTCGAAAGGAGAGAGTAAATGACAACAAAAAAAGTTGACTAGAAGCCATCTCAAAAATAGCAGATCACAGCCGAGGGCAAGGCGCACGCGGATGAAAAAGCGCAGCAACCTTGTCAGGTTGTGAGCATTTTTCAGAGGCGTGCAACGCCGCCATCGACTGTCAGATGCATTTTTGAGATAGCTTCTAAAAAGGGGATCGGAGTCGCGTGAAAAAGACACGGGTTGGAATAATTTTTGGCGGAAAGTCAGCTGAACATGAAGTGTCGCTCCAGTCTGCGAAGAATATCTACGACGCTATCGACAGGGAAAAATATGATCCGGTTTTAATTGGAATCGACAAGCAGGGCAAATGGCTTCTTTCTTCGAGCAAGGAGTACCTTCTGAATTCCGATGATCCAAGGCAAATCAGTCTTAACGCTTCATTGGAAAAGATCACATTCGCCCCTGAGAGCAGCGGCCAAATCTCGCGTGTTAACAGCCCTCAGACCAGCGGCGCGATAGATGTTGCATTCCCGATCCTTCATGGTCCAATGGGAGAAGACGGTACCGTGCAGGGGTTCCTGAAACTCGCGAACATCCCGTTTGTCGGCTCGAGTGTGTTGGGATCTGCTGTCGGGATGGATAAAGACGTCATGAAACGACTGCTCCGGGACTCCGGAGTTCCAATTGGACGGTTCATTTCTCTCAGCGATGAGGAGCCCCGGCCGAGCTATTCTGAAGTCGTCAGCCGACTGGGGCGGCCGTTTTTTGTGAAGCCGGCAAACATGGGATCCTCGATTGGCGTTTCGAAAGTAAATGATGAAGCCGGGTATGGAATGGCCTTGGAACACGCCTTCGCCTTTGACATGAAAATACTCATCGAAGAGTTCATTTCAGATAGAGAGATTGAATGCTCGGTTCTTGGGAATAGCAAGCCAATTGCATCGGTTATTGGAGAAATCAGATCCAGCCATGACTTCTACTCGTACGAAGCGAAGTACATCGATGAGAAGGGGGCGGTGCTTGAAATACCGGCGGTTCTTCCGGTCGAAGTGGCGGAACGCGCAAGGAACTTGGCCATCAAGACTTTCAAGGCGCTCTCGTGTGAAGGACTTGGAAGGGTCGACATGTTCCTGAAACAGAACGGCGAGGTTCTTGTAAACGAAATCAATACCATTCCCGGATTCACAAAGATCAGCATGTATCCTAAGCTTTGGGAAGCCTCCGGAATTACATACACCGAACTAATCGACAAGTTGATTCAATTGGCTATTGAAAGATTCGCAAAAGAGAAGAAATTGAGGACGAGTTACTTGTGAGAAGACACGATCGACATCTCGGATATAATGCAAGTGGGCATCGTGATATTCTCAGTTGGTCAAATCGAATCCGAACATATTGCAGACAATCGTTTTTCTAATTTTCGTTGAGGCTATCAAGCACATGGCGCACGTAATTCGCTTCACGACCACCAAGTTCGATGTCTCGAAGGAACGTCCAAACCCCATCAATCCGATTCCCGGTGAATCGCTTCTTCTGTGGCTCCGGGAGCAGGCACGCCCCGACGTGGCGGTGTCCGAACCGGAGGCAGAAGACTGGGGCTGGTATTCCTCGGTGGAGTGGAAGGGGCGCAGCTATCTGCTGGGCTCAAGTGCGTCCGAGGACGACAGTGGAGATCGAGAGTGGATACTACAAATAGAAAAGCACCGCTCCGTGACTGAAAAGCTTTTAGGCCGGGCGAAGATGAGCAAGGATGATGACTGTGCCAAGTACTTTCAGCGGCTCCTGGAGGGCGAGGCAACCTTCAAGGGAGTCTCCGTCGACCCAGAGCCCTAACCCCGCGACGAACTCGACCGTTCAACAGTGGCGTCTGCGCTGGTTGCCGGTGAGAACCTCTACCATGACCATAGCCACTTTTTTCTTCTGGTTAAAAAGATAAATTGACAGATAAGATCTGCTGTGGCAAACACATTATGAGTTGATTCAATAAGTGTTTTATTTTCTTACCAGCGTTATATATTAGAAGAAGAGAAGTAAATTTTTGGAAGTATAGCAGAGATAAAAAATATTATCGTGTAGATAAAATAATAACCTCCTGATAGCCTAAGGTTGCCATTACCCATAACCTTTTAACGGCTAAGAGGAGGTTACCATGAACGGGATTGAGTTTAACAGCATCGATCGTTTTCGTCAATTCAAGAAAGAGATCCGTGGCTCGAAGGACCACCTCATCGTAGGGCTGGATATCGCCAAGCGCAAGCACCACGGATTTTTCGGAGATGCCAACGGCCGCACGCTGCTCAAGGGGCTGATCGTTGAGAACAGCGCGGAAGGCTTCCGGCACCTTCTGACTCAGGTTCGGTTTTACATGGACCGGGAGGGTCTCAAGCAGTTCGTATTCGGGCTGGAGCCCACCAGCGTCTACCACAAACCGCTGGCAGAGCATCTCATCGAACAGGGCCATCTGGTGGTCTATGCGACCAACGAGGCGATCAAGAAGAACCGCAGCCTGATCGATGGTCGCTGGGATAAAAACGACACCAAGGACTCGGCCAATGTGGCGGACCTGGTGGCGCAGGGCAAATGTCACTATTACGATCGGCCGGAGCTCCGGCTGCGGGAGCTGCGAAGCCTGCTGTTGTTCCGGAAACGTTTGAAGAAGCAGTTGCACAGCTGTCGCGTGCGCATCCGAAACAACCTGGTGGCCCGGTACTTCCCGGAACTGGACCGGTTCTGGAATAACGCCGCGGCGGAGAACCTGGCCATCGTGCGTTGGTTTCTCGACCCGGGAAGCATCCGGCAGCTGAGCTGTGAGCAGTTCATCGTCAAGGTGACGACGCATAACGGAGGGCTCCGGCAACAACGGCGTCTGCGTCATATCTGGGAAGCGGCCGGACAGTCCATCGGTTGCCGGCCGGGGCCGGCGATGGCACTGGAGGCTGAGTTGGTGGTTGAAATGCTTCAGTCGGTTCAAGCTCAACTGAGCCGTGTTGAACGCGCCATCCAGAAGATAGCCGAAGGCTTCGAGGAATACGATTATCTAAAGAGCATCCCCGGCTTCGGGCCGTACGTTTCCGCCATGGCATTGGCGGCGATCGGCAATCCGCATCGTTTTGAGAACCGGGCGCAACTGATCCGTTTGGCCGGTTTTGATCTGAGCGCCAACCGCAGCGGTGAGAAAAGCAAAGCGGCGGTGCCGGTGATCTCCAAGAAAGGCAAGGCGGACTTGCGTTACGCGTTGTACCAGGCGGCGTTGGTCGCCTCCAGTTTAACCAGCCACTTCCGGGCTTACTATAGTCGGCTGTTGGACGGTCGACAGCGGGAAAAAGGCATCCGAACCAAGATGCTGGTGAAGATCGCTGCCAAGATGTTGGTGATTGCCTGGACGTTGATGAAGCGAAAGGAGTCCTTTAACCCAGCCCACATTCAAGCTTAAAGCGTTGCTACCATCTTCGGCGAGAGAGCCCGAGCAACAGCGTAGAGGCATTTGACCTCTGGAGGGACAATATCCCGGGCCTCTTGCCGAGCTCAAAGCTTGGATAAGGGATGATCGGCAATCCTGGCGGCAACCGCATGGAGATGCCGCATAATCGTAACGATCAAGCGAGGGCTCATTCTCAGGCAAGAGAATCTGCCGAAGAAAAGATCTGAAACCATGCAGGTGGAGTGTTGCCAAAAATCCGGGATATCCTCAACCCTTCGTAATCATACATTAATAAAATTGGCTTGACAGGAGGAATATAGGATGTCCC
>JACRCN010000006.1 GCA_016219005.1 Deltaproteobacteria bacterium | reverse complement strand
TGGGGAGCAAGTTTCAGCTCCTCTATAACGCGTTGAACATCCGGAGGAGATGCGGGGACTTCATCGCGCGGGACTTGAAAGGTGCTGCCGTCGCCCTGGATGTCATCCGGGTTGAAGGAAGCGGCGGCTGACCCTGCAGGCGGCCCGGTCCCCTCCCCCCCTGACTTCGGGCTCTTTGCAGCCTCCTCGTCCGTGCTCAATCGCTTGCGGCTGCCGTCCTCCGTTTCGATGATTACGGCGTTTCGGAGGATTAATCTTATCACCGACTTACCCACCCGCTCTTTCTCGCGATAGATTCCCTGGTTGCGAGTTGAGGCCACATCTATGACGGCGTAGTTCAACTTCGGGTCGCTCGCTACCACCGTTCCAATGAGTTTGAGGCCGACATCTGTCCCAGCCAATGCAACCTTGTCGACATCGATCTTCTCGGGCATGGCGGCCTTCTCGGCGAGCCGGGACACGCCGAAAAGATTCCTGTCCCAAACCACCCGGTACTCTGCCAGCAGCGAGGCCTTCTTCTGCGTCCGGCCGGAACCCGGTGCCGCCACCGGTTGAACCGATGGAGTTGCTCCGGGATGCTTTTCCATGCGGGGGCCGTCGAGAATCATCGAGACGACCACCCACCCGAAGTAGAATATGAGGCAGACCAGCGCAGTGTTAACGGCGCGAAACCCCCAGATTTCGAAGCCGGGCGTCCATTCGTATGTTTTCTGGGCGCGTGGTTCGGGCTGGACCGGCGCAGCCGCAATTTCCGACGGAGGCGGGACCGTAACAGGTTCAGATTCCGACGGGGGGATGTACCCCGTTCTTTCCCGGGGGGTTTCGGCAGCCCTGACGGCTCCGAATGCGTCCAACGGGGCCCGGCCCAAGGTTGGGTAGCCGGCAAGCAAGGCTTCACGGTTGAATCTTTCAAGCCAGTCGTCGAAACCCGACTGAAGGGCCCCGAGATCGTGATAGGCCCGCGACTTCAGGGCTTCGGCCAGAAACTCCTTGCGCACCGATCGCCCGAAACGCTCGATGAAGCCGTTCAGGGGCTGATCGCCTGCCGGCGGCAGCGTGAGCGCTATCCCCTGGCTTTCCAGGAATTTTTCGTATTCAGGATCGACACCGGCGCCGGAAACGACCCCCTTGCCGGCCATGACCCTCTGTACCGCTATCGCCTCCCTCCGGTAGAACACAAGTGCCTGGTCCTTCAGCAGGGCAATGGAAGCCGCCGGATCCGTGGATACCGCGAGTGTCGCAAAAGCAAGGCAGCAGCTCGGGTCGATGGCGGCGTGCAGGAACGTCTGCCCGATGGCTTTCAGCTTGCCGAGATCGACGGCATCCTGGACGAGAAGCCCTCCGGGTCGATGGCAATCCAGGTGGCGCTCGCGCAGGCAGGGATTAAAGCCAAACAGCGCCTGTTCCTGCTCTTCCGAGAGGGCCAAGGACAGGTTCAGGTGGCGTTCTTCCAGGAGCTCGAGCCGAAGTTCACACGTTTGAAGGCCTTGTTTCTTGAGAACACTGCGGACGGTGCCTTCGGTTGCTGCGACCCCCTCGCCTTGGAGTATGGATACAAGTCGTTTAACGCCGAGGCTTGGGTGCTCAAGTGCAGCCGCAGAAATTCTTTCCCGGTTTTCAGGGCTGAGCTTGATCGAAGATTTTTTTGATGGGCGCTTGGGAGGCATGGCGAATTATTTATTAGCACAATTACAGGCGCTTTTTATTATGGCCGGCCATTTTTTATATTATCACGATCCGCAGGGATCGACAAAACACTATAAATAATAAGCATTCGCGGCTTTGAAGCCGCAATCCTTCAAAAAATTCCACTGGAAGGGCGCAACCGATGCGGCGCGTGAGCTTTACACTGAAAATCTATTAGGCTTTCTGCTGCTAAGTCAGAAAAAGAACCAAAAATCTTCATCAACTCAACGCCGTGCTGCAATACACTGATATGTAATATTAGTTAATAAACAGGATAATAAAATAGTTAGAATAAGGAATTAAAGTATACAGTAATGAAGAATACCGGTAGCAGACATACCCACCTGACGAGTACTGCCGGATTGCCTTGTTGAAAACGCGAGTAAGCGGTTTACTATCCAAATATACACAATTGACGGTATTTACATGGATTTCCGGCGCTGATAGGAAGTCAAATATCGCAATCCCCAACTCAATGATAGCCCACACCATGAACACGTTACGAAGATGAAGTCAGAGATTTTCAATATCGATAACCATAAATTGCACTGTGAAATTTTTGAATCCGAGCTTAAAATCGATAGTATGGATTCAAGGACGGTTCTACTTCTGTCATTTGTATTCGGGAAATATTATAGCGACTTTCTGCTTGGCTTGGGAGAGCATCTCTGGGTGAGTGTCGCAAAACGATACTTGATTTTAAAAAACGAGATCGCAGCGAAGACTTCGGACGAGGTGATCGGGCGGATCAGCTTTGAATGTGACGATACACGCGTAGAGTACGAATTCAGCCGCTTCACCAAAAATGTCTTGCTCACTCTTTTTCTGATTGTACCGTTTGTCCGCCAGTATCCAAACAGCGAGGAAATTCGCATTGCACGGGAAGGACCAATTCTGGTGCGCTTCCGGGATCCTGATGTCAATAATGTCTCTGATGTGCACGCCGGCAAGGAGGCGAAATTCAAAGAGTGGTTTGCGACCGTCGGCGAAAACGCGAAATCCTTCGTTATGCGCAGGCGATGATTCGGTCGACCGGGCTTTTGTGGACTGTTCAACCAAGAACGCGAAGCATTGGACAGGGGTATTCGACAGCCTCCTTTAAAATGCCTGGCAAGCCAACATCAAGACAGTATCGCCGTATGAACCAGAATAGGTTGTAAGGTGATATATCAAACGAAAATTCGATTTATCGATCCTTGCAGCAAAAAAGACTGCCGGGATCAACCCGGGTAGCCGTGATGGAGGTCTGGAATGGTAGAATACTATTCTAACCCACAAGGAAATTGTAATGAAGGAGTCTTCAGCCAGCAGGGTCAACAGCAAAATGATCCACTGAATCGGAAATGGATATGCCGGTTGAACTCGTCCTCCTGTTTGACATTCATCAACGATCCCTGCTGTTGTTTTTTCGGTTTGAAACCTCAAGAGCTTCTCGGTGCGAAAAAATTTCCTTTCGTACTGGAAGAAGACCTGCCCGTGCTTCATAGCTCGTTGCGTCAGCTCAACCCACGGCGTTCCGCTTCTAAAGTAGGGGTGCGGTTGATGCTGCCCGGAGGCGGAATCCGGCAGCGGACATGGATGACCAATGCCATTTTCGAAGAAAACGGATCGCTGAAGGAATATTGGTTGATGACCGGAGGCCCGCTTGCTGTGCAAAGCGCTGACGGTTTTCCTCAAAACATCATGGAAAATGAGAACAGGCAAGGCGATGCCGGGGCCGGCGCATTTGCCCTTTTTGAACTGATAGCGATTGAACCAGGCTATTTCTCGCAATTCCGTTTGGTAGATGCCAACTCGGCTTTTGAAGAGTTTAAGGGGATCAGCATAGACACCATGCTGGGCCGAAGGCTGACAGAGATACTGCCGGGATTGGAATCTGATTGGCTGGATATGCTCAAACGAATTGCGGTCCACGGAGAGGGCGCGAGGCTCAAGTATTTTTATAGAGGAAACAAGAAATACGCAGAGATCCACGCATTCCGCCCCTCGCCGCAGCAGGTGGCGATGCGTATTTCGGATAGCACGGCGCCGGCGTTAGGCGACGAGTCGTTGTGCCTGAGTGAGGAGAGTTTCAGGACGATAATCGAGAACGCAGGGGAAGGGGTTGTCATTGCATATGAGCTTTCAGACTCGTGCATCTTCGCAAATCGGCGTGCGAGCCAGCTATCGGGCTATGAAGTCGATGAACTGCTTCAGATAGCTCCCGCCCGGTTCGTGCTGGACGCGCAACAGCACAATTTCCAGAGTGATACTTTGAAACGCAGGCTGTGCGGCGAAATCAGCGCGGAGCGTTTCGAAACCGAACTGCTTCGGAAAGATGGCGACATCTGGCCGATAGATGTTTACGCTTCCTCGGCTGCCTGGCAAGGACGAACAGCAGCTATAATTGTATTCAGAGAAGCACCATGCAGAAATAAGATTCGCAAATCTCCGAGTGGCGCCGACGGACAGATGAAAACCAGCCAGCAACAGTACCCTCAGAGGCTGGAGGTGGCCACCAAAATGCTCGCTCAAAAGCAGGAAGAACTCGATCGGTATAAGCTCAACCTCGAACGGGTCAACCGGGAACTGGTTCACACAAACAAGGCTCTGTCGATAATGGCCCGGAACATTGACAGAAAGGGCCAGCATTTGGTTCACCAGATCACGCAAACCGTAACGTCGCGGATTCTGCCGGCCTTAGAGGAGCTGGAAAGTTTCAATATCCCGGAAAAGCATCGAGTTCAGATCGATATCATCAGAAGCTACCTGGAGGATTTGACCCCAGATGCGCCCATGAGTTCCGGGGTGATAGCGGCGCTGTCCAAAACGCAGATGCGTGTAGCGATCATGATCAGAAATGGTTTCAGCACGCTCGAAATAAGCCGCCTGCTTCATCTATCAGACCTCACGGTTAAAACCCACCGAAAAAGCATTCGCAAGAAATTGCATATTAGCAACTCTAAAATCAATCTTGCCACCTATCTAAAAATGAAACTGGGCAAATCGCAATTCCTTTTCAATCCAAAGATAAAAAATCGCCTCGATAAAACGGGAACAATTATCCGCTGACGCGGTGATCCCCGATAGTCTCGATGCCGTAGCAGAACCATCTGTATCCTCTCTCTGAAAATCTCGAACTCCAGTTAAAATAGTTGATCCCGTTTCGCCGCAATACAACTGTTTCCGTTCAGCGGGCCATATCGTAACATCCCCACCACTGGCAGATCGGCTTCTTGACTGTCGATCGAATAGCGGCATCGCTTTTCGGTGTTTTGAGAGGGTATGTTTACTACTCATTAGTTACTCCCCAAAAACCCCTCTTGAAACCGGTATTCGCCTGCAGTAAGGACCTTCATGCGATCCTGAATTACTCAGCAATAGCAATTGAGGGAAAATGAATAATTCACGGATTCCCATTCTGCCCGAGCGGAGAAGGCATATCCGGTTTTTTCCGAATCAAGATGCATTCGCAGCCCTCGGCAGTGAGTACAGCAAAGTCGGTAAAATAGTCAATATCAGCAAGGGTGGATTGGTCTTCGAGTATACCGCCTTCCGGGATACGAAAGAGGAAAATGTATCCGTGGAGATATTCTTAACTACCGGGGAAGTTCATATTTATCATGTTCCCTGTCAGGTAATCCACGACGAAGGAATCGATTGCGATAGCATGCAGGAAAGAAATTTGAAATTATGGTCCAGCCGACTCTGCAATATCCAGTTCACTGGAATGACGAAAGATCAGGAGCGCGAAATAGAGTTATTTATCAGCACCTACACCAGATCCGCATAGCACCCATAATCCATTTATCACAGTTCAATCGAGAAGGATCAATGCCATGAACCGAAATAGGCCATATGCCAATCTGTCCGCAAGAGGATTCTTTAGCGTAGTTTTCAAGCGAAAGCGTCTGATCGGCTCTGTTGCTCTTGGCATTTGCGCGATGGCTCTGTGTGCATGGCTGGTGGTGCCGACCGTTTACGAGGCCCAAACGCAAATATTGGTGAAATTAGGCAGGGAGAGCGTTTACATTCCGAATTGGCCGGTTCGGGACAGCGCGATCCCGCCTTTGGGAACCAGAGGAAACGAGTTGATTAATTCCGAGGTGGAGTTGATCAAAAGCAAGGAACTGGCCGAGCGGGTGGTAACCGAATTGGGACTACCTATGTTTCAAAATCAAAGCATCGATTTGTGGCCAGGAAGCTGGGGCACCCTGTTCTCAACCAAGCAGGAAAGCGATCTTAAAAATGAGGCGGCCGAACGCGTCCGGAAGCAATTGGTCGTTGAGCCGGTAAAAAACTCACGCGTAATCGAAATACGGTTTCGGCATCGCGACCCGCAGACGGCTGCCCAAGCAGTCAGTCACGTCGTTGACGGCTATTTCGAAAAGCGGACCTTGCTATATAGCAGTCCACAATCATTGACATTTTTTCGCGAGCAATCCGATACGCTTAAAAAGGAAATCAACGAACTGGAAAATGAACTCAAGCGATTCAAGGAAACGCATGATCTCAGCGCGTTGATGGAAGAAAAAAGCCTGTTGCTGAAGCAGAAAGTCGAAATACAAAACAACCTGAATCTTGCAACGAGCCAGCGGGCGGAAATGAATCGGAGAATCAAGGAAATTGGAAAGCATATGGTCGGCATGCCGGCCTCGGTCTCGCAGGGTGAGGACCTGGAATCCAACCCGGCACTAATTAACACCCTGCAAGCCCGCCTGGTAGAGCTCGAACTCAAGCAGCGCGAGCTTTCCGCCAAGTACACTGACAACAACCGCCTGGTGCAGGAGGTCAAAAACGAAATCAATCTTGTGAGGGAAAAGCTCAGCCGGGAGGAGTCTCAGCGCCATGCGCGCACCCGGTTCGGGCCCAACCCTTCGCGGCTTCAGATGGAAAACGATCTGGCACGCAACCAGATCGAGAGCCAGGCAACGGCCGATAAGGAAAAGGCGTTAACCCAGCATCTTGATACCTGCCGGCGCAGGCTCGAACAATTGAACGACCTCGAATTGAAGCTGCGAGAGCGCGAGCAGACAATCAAAATAAAGCAGGATAACTATCACCTCTACATCGCCAAGCTCGAGGAAAGCCGCATAGCAAATGCCATGGACGAAAGGAAAATCACAAGCGTAAGTTTGGTGGAATCCGCCAGAGTACCCCTGGAACCGGTGGGACCGAAGCTGCCCGTGGTGATGGGCGTTGTTTTGCCGATCTCGCTTTTTCTGGGCATCGCAGCAGCATTTTTGCGAGAAATGTTCAATGACCGGCTGGAAAGCCCTGAAGACTGCGAAGAGGTCTTTCGAGCACCGGTGCTAACCTCGTTGTTGGAATATCATGGATCAGAGGCAAGGGGGTAACGACATGGGAAGGGTTTTCGCCGCACTCGAGAAGTCTGAGAAGCTGCCCAAGGTGAGACCGCCTGTAAATGAAGCGATGGAGGTCGCGCACTCATTCGAGCTTTTCAAGGAGCCGCCCCAGTTGGGACTGGTTGAGTTTCCGAGCGAACCGTTTGAAAAAATGAAGGCCACCCTGATCAGTCTTTACCGGCATGAAGACATAAAAACAGTTTTGCTGGTAGGAACCGATCATGGCGGCGGATGTTCAACCACTGCCATCGGCCTTGCCTCCAGCCTTGCCAAAGGCCTGTTCCAGAAAGTGCTCTTAATCGATGCCAATCTGCGGACCCCTGACCTCCACAACCGATTTCGCCTTGAAAAATCGGAGCAAAAATTCGACCTCTCTAACGCAGGTGATTCTGGTTCGGCAGGGTTGAAGAAGGCGGGATATGGAAACCTTTTCATCACCACTTGCGCCTGTTCAACGCCAACGCCGGTTGAAATTTTGGCTTCTTCGAAATTCGGAGATTTCCTGCAAAACGCACGTACCCAGTTTGATTTTATTTTAATCGACGGTTCTCCCATTCCACGATTTTCAGACTCTCTTTTGCTCGCCAGGCAAGTCGACGGAGTAGTGGTCGTGGTCGAGGCCGGAAAAACCAGTCGACAAGTTGCTCTGGCGGCAAAACAGGCACTCGAAAACGCCGGGGCTCGAATCCTTGGAGTGGTGCTGAACAAACGCAATTATTTCATTCCCGGGTGGCTCTATAAACGGCTGTAGGCAAAATGCGAGCAAGGCCGATATCCAAGGAGAGCAAAGGAAAAGGTTAAAGGCAGTGCCATGCTGAAGCAGCATCGGAAAAGTTTATCCGCGTTGCACCAAACGATTGATCTGACCATAAGTGTTTGCGTCGGGGCCGTTTGCATGCACATGCAAGCTCCTGCGGAGAGCTCTTGGCACACTCCGGAACCATTTGTCTGGTTTCTGATAGTTTATGCAGGCACTTGGACGGCGGTTGCAAGATGGTTGCGCCTGCATGACTCAAAGCGGTGCTCGCCGATACGGACGGAATTGTGGGACCTGCTCAAGGCGACGACTGCGTCCACGGTTGTCGCCGCCACAACGGCCAATCTTTTTCCCCATGAACATTTAGGCCCCACCTTCCTTGTAAGCTTCTACTCATTGCACACCGGGGTGTTGGCGCTGTGGAGGATCTGTTTACGCAACTTTCTGAATTTAATCCGGCTGAGAGGGTACAATTTCCGGCGGGTTCTGCTTGTAGGGAGAAACCCGCGCGCGGAGGAAATCATCGGCAACATTCTGGCCAATCCACAGTTCGGTATCAAGATATTGGGTTTTGTGGACGCCCCGCAGAATGACAGTTGCACCCTGTTCTGCAATCAGCCGGTTCTAGGCGGGCTAACGGAAATCGAAAGCCTGCTTTCGCGCATCGTGGTGGACGAACTGATTGTAACGCTGCCAATAAAGTCGTTTTACGACGAAGTCCACGGAATCATCAGGACGTGCGAAAAGACAGGGGTTGAGGTGAAGATTCCTTCGGATCTTTTCAGGCTTTCGCACTCGAAATCCACCATCACCACCTATTTTGGCCAGCGAATGATTGAATTCTATACCAGCCCGCGGATGCAGGTGCAGCTGGTGATCAAAAGGGCCTTGGATCTGGCGCTCTCGCTGGCGACGCTGATCGTATTGTCCCCTATTCTCCTCGCCGCGGCGGCGGCTATCAAGCTGAACTCGGAGGGCCCGGTATTTTTCGTTCAAAAACGAGTCGGCTATAACGGTCGGACGTTCAACATGTACAAGTTCAGGACCATGCTGAAAAATGCAGCGGAGATGAAAGGTTCGATCCAGCATCTGAACGAGATGGATGGGCCGGTGTTCAAAATGCAGGACGATCCACGGATAACATCGGTCGGACGATACCTTCGTCGGACCAGCATCGACGAAATGCCGCAGCTCATCAACGTATTCATGGGGGACATGAGTCTGGTCGGTCCCAGGCCGCCGGTGCCCGAGGAAGTGGAGAAATATCGACTCGACTATCGAAGGCGTCTCAGCATCAAGCCGGGGCTGACCTGCACCTGGCAGGTCAGCGGCCGGAACAAAATCAGCTTCGAGCGCTGGATGGAGATGGATCAGGAATACATCGATGAGTGGTCGTTGTGGCTGGACGTGAAGATTTTAACCAAAACGATCCCGGCAGTTCTTCTGCAACGCGGAGCCAATTGACCCGGGCGCGCCAATGGACCTTTTGAATCTATTCAAGACGTATTTCCATGTTCTGGCTTGGGGAGTTTTAACCCGGGGGGCGGCGCTTTTGAACAGCCTGATTATTGCCAGGTCCATAGGCCCCTCCGCGTATGGAGTTTTCTCTATTTTTTATGCGGCCATGGTCATTTTCTGGCAGTTGCCGCAGGCGTTTGATGGGTATTTTATCGCATCGGCCAGGAAGGTTGACTCCCAAAGCGGCAAGACTCAGCTTTTAAAGGCATGTGTCCAGTTGAAACTGGCCTATGTTCTCATGGGAGGGGCCCTGGCGTATCCGGTTGCGATGACGGTGGCGCACCTGGTCGAGAAGCCTGCCGTGCTTTTTCCAATCCTGACTGCATTTGCGTGCGGGGCGGGACTGGCCTTTCTATCCTCCATCGCCAGCACCTATCAGGAGGCCGAGCGATTCGGGCGGTATGCCTCCGCCAACGCCTTTTACACCGGGCCCGTGCTTCTGGGTCTGGCCACGCTCTTTTTGGTGAACGGGGGTATTACCCTGTGGGGTTCAATCGGGGTCTATGTGGTCGTGTGCACCCTGGTGGGAGCGTTAAGCTTTTGCAGTATCCGGAAACGTACCGGCCGCATGCGCTCGGTTGATTTCAGATTGGTGTCCGATTCATTCCATCAAGGGAAATGGCTGCTTCTGGCTTTGATGGCCTCCGTCATCTTCGGGAGGATGGACCTCCTGTTTCTAACGCGATACGCCGACTTCGAAAGCATCGGCGTCTATTCGGTCGCAGCCCAATTGATCCTTTTTGTGGATTTAGCCGTCGGAGCTTTGTCAGGCATATGCCTTCCGAAAGCCGGCAAGGCCGTCCGGTCCGACAGCCTTCTCAGAATATTTTTCAAGGAAAACCTGGTCATGATCGGGGTTCTGCTATGTGGAATCGCGGTCATGGTTTTGATCGCACCCATCCTGGTCGACCTGCTCTACGGAGTCAGTTATTCCACGGCCGGCAGTATTCTGCGTATTCTGCTGTGTGGTTGGACGTTTCGGGTGATGTTTATCCCCTTTTCCTTCCTGTTTGTTGCTTTCGGAGACACACGTACGCGGTTCATGCTCGAAGCGTGGAAATCATTGGTAGGCTTGAGTTTGCTCTATTGGCTCGTTCCGCTTCAGGGTCTTTACGGCGCGGCCTATGCCATGAGCCTGACCTATACGATCGAAGCGGCCACATCCGCTATGGTGCTCAAGTATAAATTGGGCCATGGCTACCGAACAATCGGTGCACCTCGCCCGATCGTGGAGGCGAATACATGAGGAGCAACCTATGACCACCCGCCACAACTGGGCGCCTGCTTCGATCATGGCCGTGTGGTTGGTGGCAACGCGGTTTGCAGCCGAGGCCTTCAATACGCACCTCTGGGACAGGGCGAATTACGTGTGGGCCGTGGTGGCGCTGGCCGTCATATGCCTGTTTCTGTGGCCGCAGATGGCCATGGCCGTCCAGAAAGACAGGCGTCTGCTGGCCGGGAAGCTGCCCACCTTGTTTTACCTGCTGTATTTGGTTGCACGTACCGATGTTACCCAGCTGTACCCGATTAAGTGCCTCCTGTCCGAAGTCATCGTCTGGTTTTTCTTTTGGTTTACTGTCGATGTGGCCGCTACTGAGCCGACGATTGCCGGCAGATTGAGAAACCTCATCATTGGACTTGTCAAGTGCATGGTAGTCATCGGAGTGTTCCAACTGGTGCTGTTCATCATCGAGAACCGGACCCTCAATCCGACGGACATATTGACCGGACGACCGGCTCGCAGCATTTTCGTGCACCCCAGCATCTGTTTAATCATGCTGCTGCCCTTTCTTCTGCCTTTTCTGCGCAGCGGCGCGTTCCTCTGGGCCGCAATGCTGCTGTTCACCTGCCTCGCGACCGGGACGCGCAGCCCTTTTCTCAGCATGGTTCTTCTCTCCTGGGTGGCCGGCAAATACGTTTTACGCCGGGAAATACCCCGAAAAGCCTATGTCATTACCATGGTGTTATTGATGGCCGCATACGGAGGGGCCATCGCCCTGAATTCCGGGCCAATCGAAGTCGACTACGCCCAGGCTGACTCCAGGTTCTCCTTCGGAACTTTGCAGTGGCGGGTTCAGTTCTGGCAGAGGTTGCTCAGCGAAACCACGGGTTTGACGGCGATCATCGGCCACGGAGTCGGGAGCGCTGATCGGTTCACCACGGAAGAGGTCCTAATACCTCCGCACAATGACTACCTCCGGATATATTTCGACCTCGGAGTGATCGGCATTGCGCTCTACATGGCTGTCATCGTTTCCATCTGGCGCAAAGCGTGGGCCATCGAAACGGATGACAGGGACATGGTATTAATCGTGCTGCTGATGATGTTGTCTTTCGGGATAACGGACAATTTTTTGTATGTCAGCAACCGGCTATTTCTTCTCACGTTCATCGCGACCTATTTCGCTCCCCGCACGGAGAAGGCATCCCCACCTGCCGCGGCCTTTGCGGGGCTGCCGCGGATACTTGCAGGGTTTCGACCCGGGCGCTCCGCAGGGTCCCAGGCACTGCCCAAGATCACATGAACCCGGTCAGCCTAAGAAACCTTCCCTATCCCTACCGGGCGGCCTTGTCCATCAGCAGCGACATAGACTGCACTGATACGATAGAAAAACACCATGCGATCCAAACCTTCATGCGAGAGACCATCGGAATCGACTTCAGCAACACCTTTTTTCCCTACCACGAGGGGGACCACTTCTGCCTATTTTCCTCGCGCAAGGCCGACAAGGACGCTATCGTTGCACAAATCAGGTCCGGGCAGATCGACGCGCTTCACTCTTTCGGCGAAAAGTCGAACTTCACCCGCGCCGATGCCGTTCGGGCCTTGGATGAGCTCGAACGATACGGGTGCCGGGTGCGGATTTGGATCGATCATGCAGATGCATCGAGCAACCTCTGCAAATTCAGGTCCTGCGGTCGCGGGGACGACCGGGACCGCCCGGAGTATCACAGCGACTTGCTCAAGCGGTACGGGATCAGGTTCATTTGGACGGAGCGTCTTACCAACATCGTCGGCCAGGGGGTTCCACTGCGGCTGGAGAGCCTTTTGTGCATATACGATCCCCGGCACGCCAAGGATAGTTTTCTGCAAATGACCAAAACAATCCTAAAGGTCGCCCTGTCGCGGTTGGGTTCGACCAAGTATGCGCATTTCAGGACCAATACGGTCGTCGGACCCGTCACCCTGAAAGATGGGCAGCGATTTTTTGAATTCATCCGGTTCAACAATCACTTCAAGGGCGCTGCGGTGGGAGATACTTTCGAGGACTTGCACTATCTGCTTGCCGAGCCGGTTCTGTACAGACTCAAGCAGGTCGGGGGTTGCAGCATCGTGTACACGCACTTGGGGAAAAAATTCAACCCGACATCACCCGGCGGGGAAAAAACACTTCAAGCGCTCAGAAGGTTGAGGTTGGAGTCCGATAACGGGCAGATTTGGGTCCCCCCGACCGGGGCGATGCTGGAACACTGTCTGGCCACCCGGCATCTCACCTGGAGGGGTTGGGTAAACGGAGGACAATGCAAAATCAACATCCAGTCGATCGAAGACCCCCTCGCGGGGCCAACCGCCCAAGAGGAACTGGTGCTAAAGGGGATCACGTTCTATACGCCACCCGGGTTGCCCGCAGAGGTGACGCTTCATGGGCGGATTCCGCTTCGGATTCGGCACAACCCGCCGGACCACACCGGCAAGGAAAGCGTCACCATCGTTTGACGCAAACAGTCCCTCGGAAGCGCACGAGAGATAAAACCATGCGCGTTTTAATGATCAACAAGTATCTGTTCCCGAAAGGAGGGGACGCGATCTGCACCCTTGAGACGGGGCGACTTCTGCAGGAGAAGGGGCACGAGGTCATTTTCTGGGGCATGGATCATCCGCGCAACCCGGAGTTGCCGCTGAAAGAGTACTTTGTCCGCAATGTCGACTACCATCAACCCGGCGGTCCGATCAGCCAGTTCAGGATGGCGGCCAATCTGCTCTACTCCTTCGAAGCCAAGCATAAGCTGGAGTCGGTCCTCCAGGCGGAAAAACCTGATGTCGTGCATCTCCACAACTACGCCCACCAGATTTCTCCGTCCATACTGCACACGATCCGCAGGCATGGCATTCCCGCGGTAGCCACTCTGCACGATGCCAAATTAGTTTGTGCTTCCTATCTGCTGCGGTGCGGGGGGGATGTCTGCGACGCCTGCGGGCAGGGAAAATACTATCAATGCGCAGCAAAACGTTGCGTGAAGTCATCATGGTCCAAGAGCCTGCTCGGCGCCATCGAAATGTATCTTCACCATGATGTGCTCGGCCTGTACGAAATCGTCGGCACCCATATCGCCCCCAGTCTTTTCCTGAAAAGGAAAGTTGAAGACATGGGGTTCGGGGGCGACATCGTGCATCTGCCGAACTTCATCGATACCGCGGCGTATCGCCCGCAGTACGGCTCTCCTGGTCGATCGATCGTCTATGTCGGGAGGCTTTCGGAAGAAAAAGGCCTTTTCACCCTGCTTGATGCAGTCGGCAGAGTCCGGGACGTCACGGTTAAAATAATCGGAGAGGGTCCATTGATGGACGCCCTCAAACGCAGGGTCGCGGAAGGCGGCCTGCACCAAGTGAAGTTCCTGGGGTATCGCTCCGGCGAGAACCTGCTCGATGAAATCGCCTCAGGCTCGCTCGTGGTGTTGCCATCGGAGTGCCACGAAAACAACCCCCGAGCCGTTCTCGAGGCATTTGCCCTCGGGAAGCCTGTCATCGGATCCCGCCTGGGAGGTATCCCCGAGTTGGTTATCGATGGTCTCACAGGGCTGACGTTCACGGCCAAAAATGCCGACGAGTTAAGCCAAAAAATCGACTCTCTAATGAAAGCGCCCGAAGCGATCATGCGCATGGGCCGGAATGCCCGAAAACTGGTCGAAGAGGGATTCAACTCAGAGGTTTACTATCAAGGGCTTATGCGGGTTTACGCCGCTGCCAGGGAGCGCCAATGAAAACAAAACTGCATGGATCCATCATCGTCACGTACCGCTGCAATGCCAAGTGCAACATGTGCAATGTCTGGCACCATCCGAGCGATCGGCAAGAGGAAGTCGGCCTTGAGACGTTCGAGAAATTGCCGGAAATGTTTTTCGCAAACGTTACCGGAGGTGAGCCTTTCATCCGCAAGGACCTCCCCGACATCATCGAGATCCTCAGGCGCAAGAGCCGGCGCATCGTTCTGAGCTCCAACGGCTATTTCACCCAGCGGATCATATCGCTCTTCCAGAAATACCCCGACCTCGGGATCCGCATCAGCGTGGAGGGGCTTCCGAAAACCAACGACACCATCCGGGGCATACCGGAAGGCTTCGACCGAACCCTGAGAACACTTCTGATTCTGCGCGAGATGGGCATAAAGGACATCGGCTTCGCCATGACGCTGCAGGACATCAACGCGCCGGACCTGCCCTACCTGTACCACCTCGCCAAGGCGTTGGGGTACGAGTTTGCAACCGCAACCCTGCACAACTCCCATTATTTCCACAAACTGGACAACCGTATCGGCAAAGTGGACGCCGTTGCGGAGCAGATTCAGAAATTGATCCAGCTGATGCTGAAGTCCAAAAAGCCGAAGGAGTGGTTCCGGGCCTACTACAATTATGGGCTCATTCACTATATTCATGGAAACGCACGGCTGCTGCCCTGTGAGATGGGCGAGGACGGGTTTTTCCTGGACCCCTTCGGAGATATCCTGGCCTGCAACGGAATGAACGATAAGCTGCCGATGGGCAACCTCAAGCACCAGGCGTGGGAAGACATCTGGAATAGCCAACAGGCCGCCAGTGTGCGACAAGCGGTTCGAACATGCCCCAAAAACTGCTGGATGATCGGCAGCGTGGCTCCCGCCATCTGGCACCACCCGCTGCAACCAATGAAATGGGTGGCTGTGAACAAATTGAGGTCCGCCTTCGGGAAGGCTCCGTTGGTGGCGGTCGAGCCTGTGAGGCCATGCGACCCGGTTCCGGGACACCCCTAGCCCGAGGACTTCAGGGGACACTGAAGCGGAGGCCGAGTTGAAGGTTCTGCGTATGCAAGGGTTCATGCGCAAATTATGCGGTCGGCCGGTCGAGCGATCCGACCCCTACGGCCAGGCATGGCGATTGGGGACGATCGTCTGCTTCCTCTTGTACTTCTCCGGGGTCTACGGGATCCACCGTCTCTTTGAAGAGCACATCCGTCGACGGCAACGGCGTGTGGTGCTCACGTATCATCGTGTGCGTGACGATTCACTGGATTCCCACATCAGTGTGACCCCCAAAACATTCGACCGGCAGCTTCGTTATCTCACGCAGCGTTTTACGCTCACGAGCGTGAACGCTCTTCTGGCCCCGCCCGATCAAGTCGAAAACGGCCGAAAATCTTTTGTGGCCTTGACCTTCGACGACGGGTATCTGGACAATTTCGAACAAGCCTTTCCCTTGTTAAAAAAATACGCGGTGCCTGCTACCATTTTCCTGGTCAGCCGTTGGCTGGGAAAGACCATGTTCATGAGCCGGCACCACATCATGGAAATGTTGGAACATGGCATAGAGTTTGGCAGCCATACCCTGACCCATCCGGTGCTTTCGTCCATCAATTCCGATCAGGCCAAGGATGAGATCGAAGGATCCAAGAAGGATCTGGAGCGCATGCTTCGAAGGGCGGTGCGGTTTTTCGCCTACCCCAAGGGGAAACACCAGGACGTCAACCCCGATATAATACGGGGTGTAGCAGCCGCTGGTTATGAAGCGGCCTTCATGGCCGAAAACGGCGCCATCCGCGGTGACGAAAGTCCGTATGAGTTGAAGCGTATCGGCATCCGGGAATGCCCTATGATCGTGTTCAAATTAAGGCTCTCCGGGCTGCTCGAAACGAAGCCTTTTTTTCTGATTCGGCAGGCTTTCGGGCTGACGTGAGGCCGGAACCGTTCGTTGCCACGTGGGGAAGCCGGCGGAAGAACAAAGACGGAGATGATCGATGGGAGCGCAATTGATACGTCAGAAAAAACCACTCAGGGTCTGCATGGTCGGAACCCGCGGTTTCCCGAATGTGCAGGGCGGTGTGGAGAAACATTGCGAACGGCTCTCCGTGCACCTCGCGCGCCGGAACTGTGCGGTTACGGTCCTGACCCGTAAACCCTATGTCGACACCTTCATCACAAGCTATGGGGGGGTACGGCTGGTTCCCTTGCCGGCGGTACGGCAGAAAAATGTGGAGGCCCTTCTCCACACGTTCATCGGGGTGCTGGTAGCCGGCATTAGGATGCGGCCGGACGTCCTTCACATCCACGGCATCGGCCCCTCCTTGTTCGCCCCGCTTGCCCGCGCCCTGGGGCTGAAAGTCGTTCTCACCAGTCATGGATCGAACTATCACCATCTGAAGTGGGGGCTTTTCGGGAAATTGGCCCTGCGGGCAGGCGAACTGATGGGGGTGAGCTTTGCTCACGAGGTCATTGCCGTCTCGAAAATCATCGGCGAGCAGATTCAACAAAAATACGGACGTCGTCCGGTTGTCATACCGAATGGCGTCGATTTCGGCAGCTGCCCCGGGTGCGACAGCCTTCTGCAGCGTTTCGGGCTTGCGGATGCAAAATTTATTCTTTCGGTCGGGCGATTGGTTCCCGAAAAGGGGTTCGACATCCTGGTCCAAAGTTTTTTAAAATCGAAGTTGACCGGGTGGAAGCTGGCCATTGCCGGTGCGGCGGACCACGAGGACCGTTACAGCGCCGCACTAAAGAAAACGGGCACCATGGACTCCAATGTGGTTTTCACCGGATACCTGGACGAACCTTCGCTGCGCGTGCTCTACGGACGCTGCGGGCTTTTCGTGCTGCCTTCCTATTACGAAGGCATGCCCATCGCGCTGCTGGAGGCCATGGCCGAAGGCGCATCCTGTATCGCCAGCGATTTGAGAGCCAACCGCCTGGCTGAGCTGGAAGAGAGCCGATATTTCCCGCCCGGGAACCCTGACGAGCTGGCGAAAAAATTAAAAATTTATTGCGGAAAGCGATGGGAGGAAAGTGAAAAGAAACTCCAGCAGGCCCGCATCAGAGAGCTCCATGACTGGAGCGCGATCGCCGATAAAACCTATCAAACCTATCAGGGAGTGGCCATGGGAACGCTGAGCAGGCGGCTCTCTGAGAGCTCGAGCGTCGCAGATCGCGGCAGGTCATTCAGTACCGCTTCAAACCTCCTGACCCATTCCGATCCGGGTCCGAGGGTGCAAGGCTGTAACGGGGCAAGCGGTTTGTGAATACACCGATATGGATTCTGCGTGGAGACGCATGTTGCCAGGCGATGGCAAGCTCACGGCACCAGTTTCCAGGTGCCCATGTAAGAGCCGATATAAACAGTGCTGTGGACAGGATCGACGAAAATGGAGCCAACCTCCAGCTCGGTGCCCAGGTTGGCCGAGATGTTCACCCAACGCTCGCCTGAATCGGTTGAGCGAAAAACACCATTAGAGCTACCGCGGCCGGCGGACCATTTCCCGGCGTAGAGAACATCCGGGTGGTTGGGGTCGACAGCGACGGCTCGGACCATGTTCAGGCCGAACTGGTCCTCTGCCAGGCCATGGCCGGGACCGGCATGCTGCCAGCGACCTTGCTTTAAAATCAGGACCCCGTCGGTCGTGCCGAGATAAAGGTGATCCGGGTTCCGGGGATCAACAGAGATGTCCAATACGTCGGCTCCCGTGGAAGGCAATGCCGGGTAAACCGGAGACCAGTTGTCGCCGCGGTCGGTCGATTTGAGAATACGCGTCGTGTCTCCTTGGGCAAATGAGTACACAATGTCTCCGTCAGGAGGATAAATCGCGCGCACGCGATGGTCGAGCCGCCGCCAGCGATGCCCCCCGTCATCGCTTCGAAATATGCCGGCATATATCACCGACGGATGCTGGGGGTGAAAGCAAACAAACCGGTGGCTGCTGTACTCTAAAGACGGGAACATCGTCCATGTCTTGCCGCGATCCCAACTGACCTGGATGGCTTGCGTGTCCCAGCTTCCGATTGCGGCTACTATGGTATCGGCATGCATGGCCGCCGCGCTGCAGGAACTCAGGGATCGGTACTCCAATGTCTTCAGCTGCTTGAAGGTTGCGCCACCGTCTTGCGTTAGCCAGCAACCGAAGTCCAACAGTCCAAAAAGCATGGTCTTGGGGCCGACGAAGCATAGTGAGGTCTTCTGCACCAGCACCCCCCCGGTGAAACCGGTGTTGGAATAACGCCACCGTTTGCCGTTGGAATCGGTTGCTATGACGATATTGGCGCCATTTGCCACCGAAAGGGCCTTGTGGGGGTCGGCCGGGTGAAAGCTGATGGGGGCGGCATACCATACCCCGCTGTTGTCCACGTGAAACAGACCCCGGTCGTTGATCGTAAGCGGTGGCCGCCACGTCGAGCCGCCGTCCGTGCTGTAATAGGGGTTGGGGATTCCGGTTTGGTGAAAGCTGACCATGAGGATATTGGAGTCGGCCGGGCTGACGGCGATGTTCGCGCAGTTGACGGCCGGCGGGAGGCCCCTGCCGTAAGGTAAGAACGTCGAGCCGTGATCGGTCGAGCGGTAGATGCCGTGCTTTCCCACAACAGCGTAAACGATGGCCGGGTTTTGATGGTTGACGGCGACACCGCGGGGATAATCAGGCAGCCCTTTGCCGAGTCGGTGAACTCCACGGCGGTCATACTTGAACAAACCGTCCTCCGCGGATATCCACAACTCACCTTCGCTTTGAGGTATTTCTTGGATGGCGGTAATGCCGTTGATCTTGGGGGGGACAGCCGTCCATGTGGCGCCTCCGTCATCGGAACGAAGCAATCCTTCCGTGTAGGAGCCGGCGAAAATAATACTGCTTGGGGTCCAGGAGCCGCCGCCGGAATAACAGGCCAGGAGACGACCCTGTGTCTGTTTGAAGAAGCCCGTCTCTTTCAGAAAGTGCCACGATTGTCCACCGTCCAGGCTGCGGAAGATACCGCTGAAAGCTGCCGGGTAGGCGCCGGCAGCACCGACGGGCTCACCGCCGAAGGCGGCAGCGAACACGATGTTCGCATCCCGGGGATCCACGACCAGCGAGCGGACTCCTTTGGCGAAAAGACCCCGCGACGAACGGCTCCAGGTCGTTCCGGCGTCGGTCGATTTCCAGACACAAGTGGTATCCACGGCCAGGTAGGCGATGCTGGGATTCGAGGGCGCATAGCTGATGTCCATTATCATCTGAAAACCTTCGCCGCCCGAGAGTCCCGCCGCGCGTTGCGCCGCCGTGATGACCGGGACGGAGACCCAATGGAGCGCATGGGCCGGCGTCAAAAAGAAGACCCCAACGCCCACGGAAGCCCACAACGCGGCCGAAAAAATAGGTCGGGTTGCCTTCCAGGCCTGTTGGAAGGCTTCTTTTGGCCTATATCCTTTGAACGCAAGTCGAAATGCACGCATGGTCGCTTTCCGATGAAGGTTAAAAGGAAGCGCCCGATCGCGGGCCGGCAAATCGAGACGAGTCGCGAACCAACGGCTTCGAGTGCGGGGCCGTTTCAATTCCAAGGCGATCAGAAAGGCTGGCCGAAGCTGAATCCAAAGTGCACCGATGCCGTGTTCAGCCAATTACTCCACGCTTACTGTCAGTGTTTTGTCGTGTCAAGAGGTATTCGTGATACTCACTCGTTCCCCCCCATAAACCCTCCTTGAATTCATTTCCAACATGTGTAGAAAGGACCAGTAGCCGGTCTTTTGGGGGATGATCGACCGGAAAAGTGACACGATCAAGGCATCTGAATCAAAAACATAGAACGCCTCAAACAAACCAGGAGGTGAGCATGGCCGACGCAATAGAAGTGATCGAGGAAAAAGAGACGGACGGGATTCTCTACATTACGTTGAACCGCCCGGACAAGTTGAATGCATTCATAGAGCCCATGCGCGCAAAATTGTCCGAAGCACTCAAGTCGTTGATGCATCGGAAAGAGGTCCGCGTGTGTGTCATCACCGGCGCCGGACGCGCCTTCTGCGCAGGGGGAGACATACGCGTCATGCAGGGGATCATCGCCGACCGGGATTTCGACACCATCCAAAAGTTCTTGAAGTGGGGTCGGGAAATTGTCACCACAATCCGTGCCCTGCCGATCCCCGTCGTGGCAGCCGTAAACGGCCCGGCGGCCGGAGCGGGGATGAACCTGGCGCTGGCATGCGATATCCGGTTGGTGTCCACCCAGGCCACCTTTGGGCAAACCTTCATCAATATAGGTTTGCATCCGGACTGGGGGGGGACGTATTTCCTGCCACGATTGACGAATGTCGGCTGCGCGCTCGATTTGGCTCTGACCGGCCGGATCATCTCGGCCCAGGAGGCAATGGGGTTTGGAATAGCCAATGCCCTCATTCCTCATGAGCAGTTTGCGGAAAAGGTCCATGCATACGCCCGCCTCGTGTGCCAAAAATCCGAAATCGCCGTCAGGCTGATCAAAAAGGGCGTTTACAGCAGCGAGTCCAGCACTCTCGCCGATGTCCTCAGGCACGAAGAACAATCCCAGGCGGAGTGCATCAGGTCTTTGGATGCCGCAAGCGGGATGGACAGATTCTTCCAGACCAGAATCAAGGTGGCGTGAAAATGAAAACTACATACTATCAAAAGTGCAAAGAGCATTATGCGCGCTTTGGGTTCGGCAAAACTATGGTGTACCTGCTGGACCGCTTGATCAACAGCGTGATTCTTGCAGATTGCTACCACATCATCGTGCTGGACCGGGAAAAGGTCAAGGAACCCTCCGCGGCCTCGAGTCCCGACATTTCATTCAGGTTCGCCACGTGGGATGAACTGGTGGACATGCGAAAGCAGGAAACATGGGCCATCGATGATTTTCTGCTTGACCGGGCCGCAGAGGGCGACATGTGTTTTCTGAGTTTTTGCGGCGGCGAGCTTGCCGGCTATACGTGGGCCAACGTCAACGGGCAGCCGCTGCTGGCATCGGGTCTCCGGCTGAAATTGCCCGAAAATTACATCTACAATTACAGCGGATTCACGCTCCCCAAGTTCAGAGGATCGGGCTTGCAGTCAGTCCGGCATCGTGCGCTGATGCATTACAAGCAGTGGGGCAGGAACATGCTCGGGTTCATCGGGTATGTGCGCTACACCAACTGGGCCTCGATCAGCGGGCAAACCAAGAGCGGCTACAGGAGGGTCGGCAGGGTGTGGCTGTTCGGTTCGAAGAAGCATTTCATGACACTCAGGTCCCGGGAAGTAAAAGATTTCGGAATCAAACGCATCCACGAGTTCATCGGGGCTGACTCGAAGCGCTATTCCACCGCCGGATGAGGGTGCACCGTTCATGGCGCCGCCCAGGGTCTCTTAACCCGGATTGCGGCAAGCTCCGTGCACCCCTGGAAAGAGGTTTACATGCGCAATTGTGGACGCGACACTCTGAAAATCGAACTCGTCAATCCGTTTCAGAACACAGAGGCCATCGAGGCTTTATGGAAAAAGTTGGGCCATCGAAACGATCTATCATACTTTCAATCATGGGGCTGGATCGAGAATTGGATTGCGTGTCTGCCGAATAGCCTGTCATTGAAATTGGCCGTTCTGCACGATGACTCTGGGCCGATGGCGTGCTTTTTCATCGGGAAGAGCAAGCGGTACCGCTATGGGTTCATCCGCAGCAACGGCGTATATCTCAATTGTACGGGAAACCCGGTTTTTGATGCGGTGTGCGCGGAATATAATTGCATCCAGGGATTAGGGGAAAACGCCGTACGCTTTCCTGAACTGCTGGAATCCATCCGGGGCGGCTGCAACGAGGTGCACTTGCCGTATCTGGATTGCAGGCTGTTTCCTGGAAACGAGCTGGCTGGCCAGACGGCGCCATCCGGTCTGATTTTTAAAAAATTCACGGCCAATTTTGTCGACCTTAAGCTGGCCGGACTTCGCCTCGATGGCTACCTGGCTCGTTTGACCCCCGGAACGCGCTATCAAATCCGCAGATCGCTACGCCTATATGAACAACAGGGAGAGGTCAGGATCGAGGCGGCCTCGGATGTCGACACTGCCATCGAATATTTCGACCAGTTGGTGAAGCTGAACTTGCAGAACTGGAGGCGCAGGAAGCTGGAAAGCGCTTTCGAATCCGATTTCTTTGTCCATTTCCACAAGCGACTGATCAAGAAGAATTTTCACAAGAGTGAAATCCAGCTGTTGAAAATTTGGCGCAAGGAAGGACCCATTGGGTACCTGTACGGTTTCGTGTGGGGTGGAAGGGTGTACGGCTACCAGTGCGCATTCAACTACGAATCGGACAAGCGCTTAAAGCCGGGTATGGTCTGCCACGTAAAGGCCATCATCCTGAATGCCCAACTGGGGCATTCGGCATACGACTTTTTGGCCGGCCCCGAACGGTACAAGGTGAGTCTAGCGACCCATCAAAACGAAATGATAACCGTGATATGCAAGAAGCCGTCCCTGACCTACTGGATAGAAAAAAAGATAATGCCAAGAATCAAGGCCGCGCTGGAAAGGAAAAGCGCGGTATCGCACCGTGTTCCGCAAGCGGGTGCTCGGCCCAAAGCCGAAGCGACCGACAAGACCGTTTACATTCAAGGTCGCCTCGATAGACCGGACCGAAAGGGGCCAGGAACCAAGGTCCGCATTAGAGCCCCGGAGCCGGCCCAGAGCATGACCATGGCCGGAGTCTCCGAAGTTCATTCCGCTGACGGAGAAAGCCTGCCCCTCTCTCGGGAGCGGGCGTCTGCGGTGTCCTGATAGCGCTGGAAATGAAAGCAGAGTACTCGGAAGCGATGCTACGAGATTCCTTCTCAGGCAACACATATCTTAAAAGGGGGCTTACGATGAAGCCGAAACTGATTCGTTGGGCACAGGCGGTCGGGATCCTGGTGGTAATCTTCGGGTGCAGCCATTCCAATTCAATCACTCCTCCGGTCGCCGGAGCCCCTGCGCAAATGCAGCAATTGGTTCCGCCCTATCTCGTCCAACCGGGGGACAGCCTGGACATAAAATTCTTTTACAACCCGGAACTGAACGAATCCGTCAGCGTCCGACCCGACGGGTACATTTCCCTGCAATTGGTGGACGAAGTGCTCGTCGCGGGCTTGGAGCCGCGGCAGGTGGACGATCTGCTCACGGAACGATATTCCCGCGAGCTGAAAAAGCCCGTCATCACCGTAATCGTCAGATCGTTTGCGGGACAGCAGGTCTTTGTGGGCGGCGAGGTGGGCCAGCAAGGGTTGATAGCCATGCCGACGGGGCTGACTGCGCTCCAGGCGGTGATGCAGGCCGGCGGATTCAAAAACACCGCCCAACCCAGCGAAACGGTAGTAATCCGAAAAGGACCGGACAATCGCCCCGTCCCGCTGCAGGTGGATTTGAACCGGGTTCTTGACGGCAGCACGAATGCTCAGGATTTCAAGCTGCAACCAAGCGATGTGGTTTACGTTCCAAAGTCGCCCATCGCCAAGGCCAACCAGTTCGTGAACCAATACATCGAGCAGCTGTTTCTTTTCCGGGGTGTGAGTTTGGGATTCACATGGGAGCTTCACGGTGACAAGAACGACTAACCCCTTTGACTTCCCGAGCCTTTGAAAGATGAACTGCAAAAAGCCATTTCTCATCCTTCTCCTGGCAGGCGTATGGTGTTTACCCTATGCCGTCCGCCTGGATGCTCAACTCATTGAGCCGACACGCGGCCTCCGTGGCGACGCCGAGGAAAGCGGCATCTTGCGAGTTGTCAGCGAGCCTCCCGGTATGGAGGTGCGGGTGGACGGCAACGTCATCGGAAAGACCCCGGTTTTCGCAGCCAAATTCGTTTCCGGCGCCCATCTGCTGCGCATCGGCGATTCCAATACGGAGGTCCACCTCGCGGCCGGGAAAACCACCACCATAAGCTGGTTCAAGGGGTCTTTTATCGAAATCCCCGAAAGCGCTCAAACGCCGCGCGAAATCGTGAAGGAGCCTCAGCCATCCGGAAAAGCCCCCGAGCTTGAGCAAGGTCCGACTGGCGCCGGGAAGACCTACAAGAGCGATCCATACTATTGGCCCATGAACCCCCGAGGTCCGATCTATTGATTCCTCAGGATGCCACGCTTCAAAAGCATCATCCAACCCACTCATGCCACCGCACGTCATGGCCATGGGGTAGATGGCGGTCGTCCGTTACTCTGAATCAGCGAGCGCCTTGACTTGGTGCGCCTGCGGTCAAAAGGCATCAACCTCTTTAATCCCAGCCGCTCCGAAACTCATACCGGCGCAAATTGAAGGCCCTTGGCCCATTCGCTCAGAGGACAAAAAAAAGGCGCGGACCGACTTGAGCGATCCGCGCCTTTCAGTATTCTGTTTACGCTTTTTAAGCCTTATTCTGCCGGTATTTCCTCCGCGCCTTGTCGATAATATCCTGCTGATGCAGATACTGCATTTCAAGATGGGCATGCTTGCGCAACAGGGCCTGGTTCCGCGCCTGCTCCTGCTGCAGCAACTCGGTCAGCTTTCGCACGGTTTCGCTCGGTTGGCTGTTCAGGCTCCTTTCGATCACACCCAAACGGTTTTCAACCGCTGCCTGCAAGCCTTGGACGGTTTGCTCGATGGCGTCCAGTCGTTCCTTGTAGCCGTTTTTTGACGGATTGGGGTGGGGGTCGCCGGGATTTCCGGGATTATCGGCCGCCGTCTGCTGTTTGACTGATTCCAACCCCACCCCGAGGTTGTCGGCCATGATCTGCCTGACGATATCCTGGCTGATCTTCCGGGATTCCTCCGCATAACCATAGACCAAGGCCGCCTGGCAGGCGAGGTTGATGGAACGGGGGATCCCCTTTGACACATCGTAAATCAGATCGACGGCGGCCTCCGTGAAAAGATCCGGCTTTCCCCCGGCCGTTTGCAATCGATACGAAATATACCGGCCCGTGTCTTCCCGGTTCAAGCCTGTCAGGTGATATCTTACCGCTATACGCTGCGCGACCTGCCGCATGGACGGGTGCTCAAGCTCCGCCTTCAGCTCCGGCTGCCCTACCAGCACGATCTGCAGGAGGGTGTGATTATCGCTTTGAAGGTTGGAGAGCATCCGCACTTCTTCTATGGCGTCCGGCGTCAGGTTCTGCGCTTCATCGACGATCAGCAGGGCCTGTTTGCCTGAGCCGTACATCTGGATCAGATAGTGGTTCAGTGCATTCAGGTTGTCGGTCTTGTCATCACCGGGTTTCAGCTCAAACTGCGTCAGGATCATGCGCAAGAGCTCACCGGCGGACAGATTGGAGTTGAAAATGACCGCCGCCACCGTGTTGTCGCCGAGCTGGCTCAAGATATATTGCACCAGTGTCGTCTTCCCGGACCCGACTTCGCCGGTCAGAAGGATGAACCCGACATTTTCCGTCAGCCCGTATTCCAGGTAGGTCAGCGCGTTCTGATGCTTCTCGCTCTTGTAAAGATAATTCGGGCTCGGAACGATCTGGAAGGGCTTTTCCCTTAAACCATAGAAGGATTCATACATCGCGGCACCGATCGGCTGACGTTAAAACCTCTTTTTCGCATTGACCCCCGCTGAAGCTCGCGGTCCTAGTAGTAGTAAGCTTTCCCGGCTTTCCGCTGATGGTTCATGACATACCCCAGGAATTTATCCTTTGGGATCATGTCCATCGCCTTCTTGATCTCGTGCATGCGGGTGCGGCTTTCCTTGACTACCATCAGAATGCAGTCCACGCAAGGCGCCAGGGCCATGGTGTCGGCTCCGCTCAGAATCGGCGGGGCGTCGATAATGATAAAACGGTCATCGTACCGGGTTTTCAGCTCCTGGATCAGCGACTTCATGCGGGCCGAGCCAATAACCTCTGCGCTGTTCTGGATGGAACGTCCCCCCGAGATCAAGGAGAGCTTCTCTATGCCGGGCCAGATAATGAACTCGTTCAGGGGCTTGTCGTCCACCAGGAAGTCCACTATCCCCGCACCGCTCTCAATCCCCAGCACACGGTGGATATTCTGCCGCCTGAGGTCGCAGTCGACCAGCATCACGGTCTGGTTGTAGGCCTTGGCAAAGGTGAGCGCCAGGTTGATGGCGGTCAGGGTCTTCCCATCGCCGGCGTTGGGGCTGGTGATCATTATGGTGTTCCAGCCTTTTGTTTTGGTTGCCATCTGGATGCGGGTTCGCAGCACCTTGTATGCCTCGAGCTCGGCGGCATCGGGCTCGATGCACACACAGCGGTTCTCCATGAGCTGCGCCGGCTGGACGTGCATGCTGCGGGACTGGGAGTACTCCGGCGGCTTCCACTGCCGATCGGGCGAGCGGGCGATCACCACGGGCTTTCCCGACGTCAGGGGTCGGGGAAGACTTTCCCCCCGCATCTGCCTGGCCTTGTCCAATGCTTTTCTCAAATTCATCAGGTTCCTGCTCCCTTTGCAAACATCAACCCCTGCTGTTTTCGCGATGGCTTCTATCCTAAAGCGGCATCTTGCGGGCAAGCTTCGCCCAGAAGACATCCAGGTCCATCACGAAAAAGTGAAACACCAGTATACCCGCAGCCAATGCTCCCGCCGTGCTGAGAGCGTAAACCATGCGCCGGCCCCTTTTGCGCCGGATGTCCCGGGCGGTCTCGATGACCGGAATGCCGGCCAGCACCGGGAACTGGGTTGAGGCTTCGAGCTGCTCGGCCGTGTGCACCGAATCGTCACTGAACTCCCGCAGGGCGGCAAAGCCGACCCCGGCCCCTATCCCGAGCACCAGCCCGATCAGCATAATCGCCAGGCGGTTGGGCTTGAAGGGCTTCTCGGGCAGCCGCGGCGGATCGATCAGGGTGAAGCGCTCACCCATCTGTTCCTTCTCCAGGCCGTGGGACACGCGCGCCTCCATCAGCTTGCGCATCAGGTCGTTGACCTTGGCCTGGGTGCTGGTGCGCGCGGCGAGGAGACCGTTGTACTCTTCCTCGACCTTGGGGGTGGCGACGATCCTGCGGCGGTATTCGGCGGCTTCCGCGCTTAATTTCTCGATCTGCCGCTGGAGACCCTGCACCTCGACCCGCGCGCTGGCGAGTTGGGCCGACAGGGTGATGTAGGCCGGATTGTCGGGCGATCCGCTGCCGCCCTTGGAGCCGATTCCGGTCAGGCGCTCCTCCAGCTGGGCAATTTCGGCCCGGGTCTTCTTTACATCAGGATGCTCTTCCGAGAAGCGCTGGTTCAGAGCCACCAACTGAACCTTGAGCTCTTCAATGCGCTTCTTGCTCGCCAGCTCGTCTTCCTTTTCGGTATACGGTTTGATACCGGCGAGCTGGGCCTGCAGATACCCCTCGCGTTCCCTTTGGCCGCGCAGTTGTTCACCCGTCACCTCCATACTGCGCTCGATACCGGAGAGGGTCTGCAGATTGAGCTGCATTACCTCCGGAAGCGCGTTCATGTGAACCCTCTTGAATTCCGAAATCCGCGCTTCGATTTCAGCCAGCTCCTGCTTTACCCGCGACATCTCGGAATCCAGGAACCCCGCGGTCTCCTCGGCCTGTTTGGCGCGCACCTTGAGGTTCTCCTCAAGGTAGAGCGAGGTCAGTATATTGGACACCTGCAGCACCGTGTTCGCGTTCTTGCCTTGATAGGACAAGGTAAAAGCGATCGTGGCCGCGGTGGGCCGACCCGTGCGGCGGTCGATGATCTCCGCACTCACGGGTTTCAGCTCGGTGTCCTTGCGCATCTGGTCCACGATCTCTTCGGTCGTGTAGCGCTCCTTCATGTCCGCGTACAGGTTGAACTGGTTTATGATCTCCATCAACCGCGTGAAGCTCATGATGCGCTGGGTCAGCTGCTGGATGCGCTGCTCGGCATAGCTCGTCACCGTGGTCATGACGAAGTCCGTGGGGATCTCCTGCTCCTCGATCAGGATCGTGGCGGTGGACTTGTATATCGAAGGAAGAAGCAGTGCGACCGCTATGCTCAGCGCGATGATGGCGAGAGCCGGAACCACAAGACTCATGCGTCGCCGCCTTAGGATTGACAGAAGCTCCATCGGCGTCATGGTGTTTTGTTCCATTTTATCACCTTAAGATCGAAGGTTCAGCCGCCGGCGGCAATGGGGGACCCGGTGCGATGCGGGCCGCCGGGCGAGGGCGGGCTTGTTGACCCCTTCGTTTCAATTTCCCGCGCTCGTTAGAATATTAGCATGTTTCCGGCTTATGGTTAAACTTTAGCGCTCGAGCGCTCCTTTTCGCTTTTCTCCCGAAAACCGGTCAGGGTTTGGGCGCCCTTGCGCGGGATTGACCGATCCTCTACTCCAGGAGCGGCAGTCCGTAGGCAAGCTGGATGAAGGCAAGGCTGCGCACGGCGTTGCCGTCCTCGGTGCGGTCGTCCACGTATGTGAAGCCGTAGCCGGCCTCGAGGGTCACGTCCCGGTAGAACTCCCATCGCAGGCTGGGGATGAAATTGTAGGTGTACTCGTTGATCTCGGTGCCCGTGAACTCCTCGTTCTCGGACTTGTTGCGGAAGGCGCTGGCAATCAAACCCACCCGAAGCTTCTCAAGCCACAAGTAGCCGCCGTTAAACGTTACCCCCGTGCGCTGGACCACACCGCTGGTCCCGCTCGCCGCGTTGATGTCGTGGGAGGCCGCAAGGCTCGCGCGCGCCCTTTCCCCCGCGTATTCCACCGCCAGGTGTCCGATGCCGCCCCAACCGCTGCTGTTTTCATCCTCGGTGATGACCGCAAGCACTCCGGGGGGAACGATCGCCAGGCTCTGGACCTTGAAATCGGAGTCCGTGTACCGTGCACCCACGTCGGCCGTGAGATTGAAGATCTCGGTCAGGCGGTGCTTTACGCCCACCGTGCCGAAGTAGTAGTCGGTCTTCGAGGTTTCGTAGTCGTATTCGGCCCAGCCGGCGTTCAAAAGCCCCACGGTGACGCCCCTGGCGGCCCCGAGCTCGCGGCTCAACCCCAGGGTTACCGAGTGACTGTCCCAGTCCTCGATGTCGTCGCCCGCATCGACGCCCCGCCAATCCTCGCGGGTGTAGCCGTAGGCGACCGAGGCCGACATCAGCTCGGTGAACATCCAGCTTGCTTTGCCGCCGTAGCGCTGTTGGATGCGGCGGTTGTCGGTATAGGTAAGGCCGGTGGTCAGCAGGTCCCGGTCCGGCTGGTGGTCCACGCGCACGCCGGCATCCGCGCCGATTGTCACCAGCGGCGTCAGCCGGTAGTTGACACGGCCACTATAGTCCTGGTCCACGGAATTCAGGTCGCTCTCGTCCCAGTAGTAGAAAGGGGTTACGTAGCCAGCGAGCCGCAGGTCCAGCCGCTCGGTGCGGTTCAGCAGCTCAAGCCCCGGTTTTACCCGGGTGATGAAACTGTCCTTCTCGTCGCTGGTGTCGAAGAAGATGTTGCTGTTGTATTCCTGTCTCACGGCGACGCTGGGGGTCAGCTTGAACTCGTCCGCCGGAGCAGTACCAGCCGCCAGAACCAGCATCAGCGCCGCTGCTGCTTTCCACTTTTGAGCCACGGGAACTCCTTTCCGTAAACGTTCTTGTTGTGACGTTAAGCGCGGCCGTCGGGCTTCGGCCCCCCCGGCGCTAAGGCACCACGATGACATCCCCGCGCCTGAGCTTTATGTTCTGCTTGACCTCCTCGCCGACGGAAACCTTGTCGTAGTCGAAATACATGACCTTCGTTCCCCCGCCGGCCTCCCTGAAGATCCGGATGTCCCCGCGCTTGGCAAACGGGTTGAGCCCGCCGGCCATGGCAAGCGCCTGCAGGACATTTATATCCGAGTTGAGCACGAAGCGGCCCGGGGTGTTGACCCGGCCGATCACGTAAACCATCAGGCTGTTCACCTGCTGCACGACCACACTCAGGGTGACCCCGGGAACGAACCGTTCGAGCTTCTGCTCCATGTCCCTGGTGAGCTCGGCTACCGTCCGCCCGGCCGCGGGCAGTTGGCCGACCAAGGGGAAGGCGATCTTGCCGTCGGGCAACACCACCACCTGGCGTGTCAGGGACTCGTCCTTCCAAACCGAAATGGTCAGGGTGTCCCCCAAACCGATGACATAATCGGCAATCGGTGAAGCTTCCTGCTCGCCTGCCGCGAGGAGGTTTGCCGCGCCGCAGATCCCCACGGCAACGGCGACGAGAAACCACATTATCTTCTTCATCCAGACCTCCGCGTTATCGTTTACGACAATTCTTTCAGCAATCGGGCCGCATCGGCCTTGCCGGGATAGTCGCCCGCGCCGGCCATCGATTTTTCAAGCTTCTCCCGGGCCTCGTCCTTCTGGCCGAGCTTTGCGAGCACCGCCCCCATGTGATAGTTCAGCACGCCTTCTTCGGGGGAGGCGGCGAGGGCCTGCTCGATCAGGCTTCGCGCCTGCTGGGTATCCCCCATGCGGAAATAGACCCACCCCAGGGTGTCCAGCAGGGAGGCTTCGTTCGGCCGCGCCTTGAGGGCTTCCTCCACCAGCATTTTAGCACGCTGCAGCCCGCTTTTCGATGCATTTGTCTCGGCCATCAGGAAAGCGAGGTTGTTTGAGGCGAACCAGAACCCTGGGTTTTCCTTGAGGGCCCGTTCATACACCTGCATGGCGTTCGTATAGTCCTTGTCGCGTTCAAAAAGGAGGGCCAGCGTAAGATAACCCGAGGCATCCTTCGGGTTGGCGTCGATGCCGGCCTGGAGCTTTTCGATCGCCTCCTGCTTGCGGCCCTGGAGCAGGTACAGGTTGGCCAGATTGGTGTGGGGCGCGGGCCACAGCGGCTGCATTTCGACCGCCTTCTTCAAGGCGGCCTCCGCCTCCTGGTAGTTCTTCATGTCGGTGTAGACCCACCCCAGCAGGTTGTAGGCAAAGATGTCGCGCGGATTGTCCTCGATGCGCTTCGTGCACACGGCAACGCCGGCACCGTGCTTCTTCTGCTGGATATAGGTCTGGACCAGCTCGGTCAGAAGCTCGGCGGACACCTGGTTCTGACGATAGCCCTCCTCCAGCTGCGCCAGCGTTTCCCTGGGTTTGTTCTGCATCCGATACAGGCGGCTTAACTTGAGGTAGCCGAGGGGGGACTGGGGCGCATGCTGCACGATCGTCCGGTAGGCGGCCTCCGCCTGCGCGGTCTTGCCGCTTGCCGCCAGAAAATCGCCCAGGTTGGCGCGCGCCGCCATGTCGCCGGCGTCCATATCGACGATCCTGCGCAACTGCTCCTCGGCCGCGGTCATATCTTTCTTGAGTCCGTAAACCCGCGAGAGCGCCTGCAGTGTTTCCTTGGACTTGGGGTCGAGCTTCAGACTGTTTTGAAGGATCTGGACGGCAAGGTCGAGCTCGCGGTTGAGCACGTGGGCGGAGGCTAACCGGATATAGCCGGCAATGAACTGGGGCTGCTCGCCCACGACGGTGCGGAATTCGGCAACGGCGTTCTGGCCTTCTCCCTTCACCATATAAATGTCGCCTTTGGCGAGGTGGCCTTCGACGCTTTTGGGGTTGGCTTCAAGGACCTGGTTGACGTAGGCCTCGGCTCTCGCCGTCTGCCGCAGCAGCAGGTGCACCCGGGTCAGCGCGGTCTTGGCCTGAATAATCCCCGGATCCCCCGGGTCCTTGCTCAAGCTCAGGCATTTTTCGAGAGTCTCGATGGCCTTGGAGGGGTTGCCCTGGTTCAGAAAAACGTCGGCCAGCAGGATTCTCAGCTTAAAGCTCGCGGGGATCTTTTCAACGCCTTTGTCCAGTATCTTGGCCGCTTCGTAGAGCTGTTTCTTGGAGATGAAAAACCGGGCGGCCATTTCGCAGGTGCCCTCGTTGGCGGCGTCGGTGGCGACGGTTTCGGTAATAAGGTCGATGGCGGCGGCCTGGCGGCCCTCCTCCCACAGGAAATTCGCCAGGTTGAATTTGTGGATCGCCTTGTCCGGCTCAAGCTGAATTACCTTCTGAAGCTCGGACTTGACCTTGTCCGGCTGCTTGAGGCCGCTGTAAAACTGGGCAAGCCCCAGGTGCAGCGGCGCATATCCCGGATAGGCGGCAATGCCCTCCGCAAGGGTCTTTTCCGCCTGCGACGGGTTTTCGCTCTGGGAGTAGGCCATTGCCAGCAGCAGGTAGGTCTCGGGCTTTTTTTCTCCTTTTTGCAGCAAGCCCTCGAAAATCGCGGCGGCATCCCTGGGCTTCTTCTGGGCCATGAGAATCGAGCCCTTCAACATCAGGGCATCGCTGTTGGCGGGCTGCCTGGCGAGTGCCGCCTGAGCCTTTTCAAAGGCCTTGTCGGGGGCACCCGATACCAGCAGGAGCTTGCCCATCTCGACGTGTGCCGCGGTAAGCTCCGGGTTCAACTCGATGGCCTTGGAAAAGGCACCGAAAGCGCCCTTGAGGTTGCCGTCCTTTTCCTCGATCAGACCGAGCAGGTGGTAGCCCTCGGCGTACTTGGGGTCGATCTGGATGGCATTTTTTACTTCGAGGCGTGCCTTGACGTAATCGCCTTTGCTATATAATTCCTTGGCCTTGGCCAGGAATCTGGCCTTTTTCTCCTCCGGCCCGCCGCAGGCGGCAAGGCTCAGCACCAGCACCAAAACCGTCACTGCCGCGGCGATCTTTCTTGCTTCCATGAATGCTCCTTTAAAAATAAGGTTTTATTGGTTGGATTGATTTGATTAGAAGCTATCTCAAAAAAAATCTAGACATAAGGTCCTGATTATGAAATAAGATCAGGATGGAGCTTACAGACGAGCAATGGAATCGGATAGAGCCAATAATACTATCGGCAAGAGCACGCAAAGATCCGCGAGGCCGCAAGGAGCGCGATCCGCGCGAGGTCTTAAACGGTGTATTATGGATATTACGAACCGGTGCCCCCTGGAAGGATTTGCCGCCACGGTATCCGCCATACCAG
>JACRCN010000005.1 GCA_016219005.1 Deltaproteobacteria bacterium | reverse complement strand
TGCATGGCGGAAAAGGCCCCGCCCCCAACGAGGGGCGGGGCTGGTAAGGCTGGCATCTTTATTGGCGCTCATTCCACAGCTGCAATTGCTGATTCAGGACCAGCTTAGCCGGTCCTGTAGACCCCATCCGCGGAGTGGGGATTCTACTGTGATCTATGCGCTGACCTGTCGCGCGGTTTTTGGCCAGGCCGCGCATTCCCACCTGCGCTGAATCGTCCGGAACATGAAAATTTCATAAAGAGCCGACAGACCCACCAGGCAATAAATAATTCGGCTGAGCACGCTCGTTGCTCCGAAAATGGCTTCAACCAGATTGAACTCGAAAAAGCCGATTAATCCCCAGTTTAATCCGCCGAGTGCCAGTATGCTGGCCGAGACGATGTCAACGCCTTTCATCGATTGGAATCGCAGTTCTGTCATGACAGGCCTCCTCATATCTCAAGACGCGGCCACGGTGCACGGCACCTGGTGCGTCACTGATTGAAATTCAGCTGCCTTCGGTGAATCAACCGTCGCATATTTCCCTTCCCGACAACGCTTGCAGCCACGCGTATAAGGTAAATTTAATTATCGAGACCCCTCCATGCAATAGGGCTTTTAGTGCATCATGTCGGCCGGGTTGCTGCATCGATGGCGGCTGCGAAAGACATTATTCTTTTTTTTTCTTATTGCGCCAAGCCCGAGGCCTTTATTCGCGGTTGATAGCCACTTTCCCAAGGGCACGGAAGGGAGGGACCAGAAGATTTGCCAAATTCAATTTAGCCGAATAGTTAAGGACACCCCAGCCGCGTTCCGCGGCCATGAGCGCCAATCCCAAAAAGCAGACTACAGGCTTTCTCGCTGCCTTCGCGAAGGCGTATAGTGCTGCGGCTTCCATCTCAATCGCCATCAGTTGCCAAGCAATCGGCTGAAGAGTCCCTTGGTGCCGGGCTCAGCCTCGGGAAGCCCCAAGTGCCTCCGGATGACGCCCTCGACCTTCTCCTCGGCTACATTGGAACCTTCAATTACGATCTCATCACCAACCATGACGGCCGGAGCGGCGGGAAGGTCCAATTCAAAGATAGACACTGCCGCAAACGTCACAATGAAGGTGCGATTGAGGTTCATGCCTGCAGCTTGCCTTCTCGTTTCAGTTTAGAGATCAGAAAGGCGGCTCCCCTCGCGGAAAGCCCAAGATTGGAAACCAGGTCCTCAGCACTCAGATCGGAGTGAGTACCGGCCAACGCCACAACTTCATCTTCCAGCTCCTCAAGCCAGTCTTCAAACAAGACCAGGATTTCCGGATTGGTGATTGCTGTAAGTTGCTTGGACTGCGCGACCTTATCGACCAGGCTCTGGCACATCTGCGTTGGGTCGACACCTTCGCCCATGCATTCGGCCAGTCAGAGGTGAACGAGGCTTGAGACCTTGTCAGCCTGAGATTCTCCCACGAGTTCCAGGAGAAACTCGCCCCGGGATTCTTCGGACACTGATGGAAAGATGGTTTTAAGTGCCTGCCCCACCTCTTTGAGGGCGCTTTCCGGGTCCATTCGTTCGATGGTCTTGGCGATCTCGTTCATATGGCGCTTGCAGTCCTCCCCGTAATCAAAGCGTTTTTCTTGCCGCGACAAGGCTCGCCGCCACGGTGTTCAAGGTTTTCACGATATCGAGAACCCGCGAATCGGCCAACCCGTAGTAAATGAAGGGTCCTTCTCGTTGTCAAGTAGATCGCAACTACCTACCTGGAGTTGACAAGATGGCCTGGAGGCGATGGCTGGTGACCGGACCTATGTTCCGATCAAGCGATTCGTGACTTTGTCTGATTCGGCACTATAGTCTTCTATTGTCAGATTGCTCTTTGGCAGGCTTTCACCAAATGCTGAGATTTGCAGCCTCGCCAAGTAGCAGTTCAGGGCATAGACGCTCATTGCAGCGCAAGCGTCGAGCGCGCCATTAAAATCAACTGACACCAATGTGAACGCTCTTGAACTTAAAGTCCCCCCAGTGGCACTCGCGCTCATCCTTGCCGCTGGTATGTGGGTTGCTTCCGTTTACACGCCATCTCTGACTCTGGCTATACCGTGGCGCACCGCGCTTTCTGTTGCGCTATCCGCGGCTGGTGTTGCATTCGCGCTCGCAGGCGCACTTGCGTTTCGAAGGGCAAACACCACGATCAATCCCGCCAAACCGGAAGCCGCCTCAACTGTCGTAACCTCGGGCGTCTATGGCGTCAGCCGAAATCCGATGTATGTCGGCATTTTACTTGTACTTACGGGTTGGGCGTTCTTTCTCCACCATGCCTTGACCTTCTTCTTTCTTCCGGTGTTTGTCGCGTACATGGATCGCTTCCAAATCGCGCCGGAGGAGCGCGCCCTGTCCGCTCTCTTTGGCAGCGAGTACGCGACCTACAAGCGGTCCGTCCGCAGGTGGCTATGAGGTCTACCCCAATCGTTCTGCAAATATTGCATGATGGTGCCGGGGCATTGAAATGCGGTTCTGATAGGGGTATGATTTAACAGCTAAATGTTCAAAATCAACCGAAGCTACGTCGCGGAAGCGATGATCAGAGGAGATGCCCGGCAAAGCTCCGCCCGCTACTTCTGTTTTGTGTCAGGCTATTTGACCAGTGAATGCTCGCAATGGAACTGGTACCTGACATGGTGACTCCCGGACGATATTTGAAACTGTCTCAAAAATGCATCCAACAATCGCTGGCGGCGTTGCACGCCTCTGAAAAATGCTAACAACCTGACGCAATTGCTGAACTTTTTCATCGGCGTGCGCCTTGCCCTCGGCCGTGACCTGCTATTTTTGCGATGGCTTCTGTTGAATTGTTGATGTTGTGCCCCTGCGGGAGCGGCTTTTGACAGCGCGCCGAAGTCGGCGGCGAAGGCGGGCGGCCGCGATTCAACCGGAACCCATGTCACTGCTGTTTGCGCCGAGTCAACCGCTCACTTTCTCTGGCCGACTGCCACTTCCGGTTCGGCTATCCGAATCCCCAACATTGACTTTGGATTCAAATCCTTGTAATCTAATAGAGAATCACGTCGCTTCCTTCTTTCACCCTTTCTTAGTCTATTAACGCCCTTGATCCTGGCTGGTCTTGAGGCAGGCAGAGATGGGTCATTTTGGCGAGCAGGAAGTTGAGGCTGAAATTCTCAGACACGACCACCGCCCTTCGTGATTTATCTGTTCAATCCTCTATATATCCTCCTTCACCAATGTTTCTTTCCATTTGCCAGAACTGCAAATCAAAAAAGGTCCAAATAAGGGGCGATACCAACAGACTCACTCTCTGCATGAGATCTTAGAATGAGCGGAGTGCATCATAATGGAAAATGAAATAGACCGACTTCGCCGTCAGGTCAAAGAACTCAAAGCCGAGGTTTACAGGTTGCAGAATACACAACAGGCATGCAAGAAAGCAGACCCGCCGGCGCATTCCGAAACAAAGCTGCATCAGAGCGAGGAGAAGTTCCGGTTAGTATTCCACACGAGCCCTGACTCAATCAATCTTAATAGACTCTCGGACGGAATGTGTATTGATATCAATGAGGGCTTCACGAAATTGATGGGGTATACCCGCGAGGAGGTCATCGGGAAAACCTCCCTTGATCTGAATATTTGGGATGATCCAAAGGACAGGGAGCGTTTGGTCAATGGCCTGAAGAAGGTGGGTTATGTCGAAAATCTGGAAGCTAGGTTTCGTCGGAAGGACGGACAGACCGGGATTGGCCTGATGTCGGCCCGCATTTTAACCATGAACCAGGAGAAGGTCATTCTCTCTATTACCCGCAACATCACCGGTCGCAAGAAGGTTGAAGAGGCCTTGCGCGAGAGTGAAGAAAGGCACCGTCAAATAGTTGAGTCCTTGACAGATGCAATTCTGGCCCGCTCCGGCGATGTCATTGTTTACGCAAATCCGGCTGCGCTCAGGCTTTTCCGCGCGAGCCACGCGGGAGAATTGGTCGGAAAGAGCTATTTAGACTTGGTATATCCGGATGATCGGCCCGAATCAATCGAGCGGATCAGAAAGGGGCTGAATGAAAAATGGATTGGCCCGCTCCGCGAACACCGCGTCATGACGCTGGATGGTCAGGTGGTGCAAGTGGAGTCCTTAGGCGTGCCCATCCAGTATCAAGGTCAGACCCAAATCTTCGGAATTCTCCGCGACATCACGGACCGTAAGCAGGCCGAGCGGGCGATAGAGCGTTCCGAACGCGAAAAGGGCATGATTCTGAACTCCACTGCTGAGAATTTCCTTTACTTCGATCTTGACCTGCGAGTGCAGTGGGCGAATCAAGCGGCAGCTAAGTCCGTCGGCCAGAAACCGGAGGAGTTGATAGGCCGTCATTGCTACGAGATCTGGCACCAGCAAAATGAGCCCTGTCAGAATTGTCCGGTGATCAAAGCCCGGGAAACCGGACTGCCGCAGCAATCGGAAACGACTACGCCCGATGGTCGCCACTGGATCGGACGGGGCTATCCCGTTTTCGACGAGCATGGAAAAATCGCCGGTCTGACGGAGTTGGTTCAGGACATCACCCAGCTCAAGCAGACTGAGAATGCACTTAAGGTTAGCGTGGAGAAATACAGATTGCTCATTGAAAACCAGACCGACCTGGTGGTGAAGGTCGACCCTCATGGCAACTTCCTTTTCGTGAGTCCAAGCTATTGCGAGGCCTTCGGCAAATCCGAGCAGGAACTGCTCGGCAAGGGCTTTTTGCCGCTGGTTCATGAAGAGGATCGTGTGGCAACGGCCGAGGCCATGAAAGCTCTCTACCATCCACCCTATGTCTGCTATGTCGAGCAACGGGCCATGACGCGATCCGGATGGCGATGGCTGGGTTGGGCCGACAAGGCCCTGCTGGACGAAAATGGGAAAGTTGCGGCCATCATAGGCGTGGGACGTGATATTACCGAACGCAAGTACGCGGAAGAGGCGTTACGGGAAAGCGAGGCGCGCTTTCGTACCGCATTTGAAAACACAGCGGTTGGAATGGTGTTGATAGGCTTGGATGGAGTGACGATCGAAGCCAACACGGCGATGGCGCAAATGTTGGGTTACACGATACAAGAGCTTGTCGGCAAGACGGTAAGGGACGTGATGCACCCGGCTGATTTCGACGCGCATAGACATCTTTTTAAAAACCTTTTGGACAGGACGGTACAGTTCGGAGACAGTGAGCGTCGTTTGATATGCAAAAACGGAGTCGTTATCAATACGCAGGCCTGGTCCACGATTCAAAGGGACGAGCATGGAAAACCACTGTATCTGGTCTCTATGGTGCGCGATGTGACAGAACAGATTCGGGCGCAAAAAGAAAAGGACCAACTGAAAACCCGGCTTCTGCAAGTTCAGAAAATGGAAGCAATTGGGGCTCTGGCCGGCGGAATCGCCCACGATTTCAATAACATTCTATCTGCCATCATCGGCTTTACGGAACTATCCATGTTCAGTAAAGGAGCCCCGGTTGAGTATCTGCAGGAGGCATTGAAAGCTGCAAATCGTGCCAAGGATTTAGTGAAGCAAATTCTTTCCTATAGCCGCCAAACAGATGAAGAGAGAAGGCCTGTTCATGTCGGCATGTTGGCACGGGAAGTCGTTAAGTTCTTGCGGGCAAGCATCCCCACCAGCATTGAGATCAACTGCCGGATCGATGATAAGGCCGGTGCTGTTTTGGCGAACTCGGTTGAATTGCATCAGATTCTTATGAACCTGGGAACCAATGCGGTTCACGCCATCGGTGAAAATCCCGGGAGCATTGAAATAGAGGTACAAGGTATTGCCATAACCAGTGCAGAAAGAAACGCATACCCCGACTTGGATACAGGGCTTTACGTGCGTCTTTCGGTTAAGGATACCGGACAAGGAATTCCCCTTGAAACGCAGGAGCGAATTTTTGATCCGTACTTTACGACCAAAGAAAAGGGAGTCGGCACCGGTTTGGGCCTGGCTGTCGTCAGTGGGATTGTAAAAAAATCCAAAGGAGCCATCAGGGTTGAAAGCGAGCCTGGAAAAGGGGCCGCTTTTCATATTTTTCTACCGCAAGTTTATTCTACCTCATCAAAACAAGCCCAGCCTGGAGCATTGCCCAAAGGTGGTTCCGAGAGAATTCTGTTTATCGATGACGAGAAGGTACTGGTTGATATTGGAGCAAAAATTCTCAAGCATCTCGGCTATGATGTTGTTACAAGAACCAGCCCGATTGAGGCGCTTGAACTTTTCAAGGCCAAACCCAAGGGATTTGACATTGTCATCTCGGATCAAACCATGCCCGGTATGTCAGGCGACGTTCTGGCCGGCGAGCTGATGAAAATCAATCCGGAAATCCCCGTCATTCTTTGCACTGGATACAGCCAGCAGATCGACCAAGCCAAGGCCGAAAAGAAGGGGATCAAAGCCCTGATCATGAAGCCCCTTCTAATCGATGAAATCGATAGCGCGATTCGAAGGGTTCTGGAAGTCAAGGATTAGCAAGAAAAGCGGTATGAAGTGGACAGACCTGTTTTGATGCGTTTTGTGTCTCGATCAACAGGATTCCTTTATTTCCAATTGCGACACATAAAAACAGGATCGTTCCCTATATTCAGCCCTTATGAAAATCAATCGGATGCTGCTGTCGTACGGTATTTTTTTGCCAATCCGCGGAATTGCCCTGGCGTTGAACCCGTCCACCTCTTGAAGGTGCGGTGGAAAGCGCTGGTCTCCGAAAAGCCAAGCAGGTCCTTGTTCGGTTCCCTGATGGAAAGACCCATATAGCTCGATTCGATGAAAAGTGCGTTCCTGGGCTGGTCGAAGAAAACCGGCGACCGGAAGACGCGGTCGTACTCATCGGTATGAGTCGGGGCTGCGTGTGCAAATTGCACCGCCTGTTACGGGTGCCTGAACAATTGCCCGGCTCAGGCCGTGGCTATAGAGTTCTTGGGGCAGAGCGTGTACGGATTTCAGGAATTTACGCGAAGAAACAACATTAAAATTCTGGAACCCGCGGAACTCCAGCAGGACAAGAGTTGAATTCTGCAACAAACCGGTCCACCGCCCAGAAGCGGGCGGCCGCCTTAGATGGTTCCGGGCTATACGAATCTGGCCATCATCGTCCGAGGGACGAAAAGGACTATCTCTGGGAAGAACACACAAAGTACGATGATGAGAATGAAAAAGAAGATAAGCAGAAGGCAGGCCCGGAAAGCCTCCATGACCTGGATTTCACCAATAGTCACACAAATGAGCAGGCATATGCCGTAGGGCGGGGTGATCAGGCCGATGGCCAGGGTCATGACCGTGACCACCCCTAAGTGTACCGGATGGATGCCGACCATGTTGCCCAACGCCTGGATGACGGGCAGAAAGATGATGATAATGACGATGGGTGACAGGAAAGTGCCCAATATGAGAAGCAGGCTGATGATGGCGAAATAGACGCCGTAGTAGCCGGTGGTGAAGCTCTGGATGAAGGCCACTATCCTTTCAGGCCCTTCCAGGTAGGCGACCACCCAGCCGAATACGCCGGCGCTGGCCACGGCGAACATGGGCAGAGCATAGAAAACGGCCGATTCAGCGAAAATTTTCGGCAAGTCGCGCAACTTCAGGGTCCGGTAAACAACGATGATGAGCACCAAGCCGTAGACCACGGCCACCACCGAGGCCTCGGTGGCCGTGAAGGCGCCGACAGTAATCCCCCCGATTATGACCAGAGGCATGAGCAAAGGCAGGGCGGCCACCTTGGCCGTCTGGCCAATCCGCTTCAAAGACGGCGGATCGCCCGCCGGATAGTTGCGTTTTTTGGCGTAATAATAGGTGACCAGCATCTGGGTCAGGCCGACGAGGACGCCGGGGACGATACCGCCCAGGAAGAGGGCCCCGATTGACACGTTGCCGAAGGACCCGTAAATGATCATGGGGATGCTCGGCGGGATGATGATGCCCATAGTGGCCGAAGCGGTAGTGATGGCTACGGCGAAGGCTCTGTCATAGCCGGCCCGGATCATGGACGGGATGATAACCGCGCCGATGCCGGCGGCGTCCGCGGCCGAGGAACCGGAGATGCCGGCGAAGATCATGCCGACCACCACGGTCACGTGGCCTAACCCGCCCTTGATGTGTCCAACCAGGGCATCCGAGAAGGCGACCAGTCTCTCGTTCACCCTACCCTGTTCCATAAGCTTGCCTGCGATCAGGAACAGGGGCACGGCCAGGAGGGGAAACTGGTTGATGCCCTCATAGAAGTTATTGATGATCGTGGCCAGCGACACATCCAGGAACATGATTACCAAGGTGGCCGACAAACAAAGCGAAAACCCCAGCGGCACGCGCAGGATGGCCAGGACGAAGAAGGATCCCACCAGGATGGCCAGCAGCATCATACCCGTTCCTCCCTCCTTCTCCGGCCGGTCCAGTCCTTGCGGATACCCTCGAAGAGGAAGAGGAGCATCGAGGCGCCCATCAACGGGATCGGCAAAACGAACCAAGTGAACCTATACCCCGACGGCTCGGAAAAACGCCGCCATTCCGCCAGGCAATTGAAGGAGCCCTCAAGCAGGAAAAGTGTGGCCATGATCAGCATGCCGGCATAGGAAGCGATCTGTGCCAGGGGCATGTTAGCCGGCAGGAAGTCGAAAACGAAGTGGGTCTTGCGGCGGACGGCGATGGCGGCGCCGAGGAAGCTTGACCAGACGAAGCAGAAAAGGGACATCTCCTGGCTCCAGAGCATCTCCATGTGAAGGATATACCTGGAAATCACCTGGCCGAAAACGATGAGGATAAGCGCGCTGACCAGGACCTGGGCCAGACGGAGCTCCCATTTTTCCAGCCAATCGCAGAGAACCCTGAGTTTCGTGTCCAATTTATTTGGTCTCCCTCAGTATTTTGAGCACCTCGGTGAGGCCCAATTCCTTGGCTTCCAGGTCTTGCAGAGGCAGTGCCAACTTGATGAACCCGGATTTGTCTACCGGGTTGACACTCACGCCTTTGGTTTTGAGTTCTTCCAACATGGCGGCGGTCTGGGTGACCCCGGCCTTCATTATCAGGTCGCCGGCCTCAGCGCCGGTCTGTTCGACCATTTTTCTCATTTCCGGCGATAGCTTTTTAAAGCTCCGCTCGCTCATCAGGAACACCGATAACATGAATTCGTGTTCGGTCATTGAATGGAACTTGGCCACCTCATAGAGTTTCGAGGAGTCGTAGCCGGGCACGGTGCTTTCGAATCCATCCACCACATCGGTCTGCAGGGCCGAGTATATTTCGGTCCAAGGCAGGCTCACCGGCAGGGTGCCCAAGGCCTTCCAGAGACGGCCGGGGATGGTCCCGCCCGGTACGCGGAACTTCATGCCTTTAAGGTCTTCGACCTTGGTGATGGGTCTGAGGCGATTGCTGATGTTGCGCACGCCGCCGCCGGTCAGGGAGAGGACCTTGAAACCCAAGCCCTTGCCCTCTATTATTTTGGCGAATTCCTTGAAGACCGGGCTGGTGACCTGGAGGGTTCGCTCGAACTGAGCCTGGTCTTGGTAGAGGTAACCCAAGTTGAAGAAGCTAAGCTCCGGGACGTAGGTGGCGGCGTTGGCAGAGCCTCCGATGTGCAGGTCCACAGTGCCATCTCGCAGTGCTTTCAAAACCGAGGAGTCAGCACCAAGGCGTCCCCGGTCGAAAAGAGTTACCTCGATTTTGCCGCCGCTTCTTTCAGCGACTTTCTGGATGAAGTAGTTGGCACCGTCGATCCATGGATGCGGCGGACCGACGACCGTGGCGATCTTCATTTTGATTTCGGCTGCTACTACCGGACCGGTCAGAAGAACCAGTGTCAACGCGGCCAGAAGACACCCCAAGAAAAAGTCTTTTCTTTTCATCGCTTTCCCCCTCCTGGTTTTTCAGTGTCAGTCGTTAAATTCCAAACCCGCAATGACAGTCGTGCCAAGCCAGCCGTAGGCCGGACCTATCCTCTACCGGTGACCTCCACTGCGCACTTGACCGCCTGGATGTTCGCCTCCGGCGTGCGGGTGTTGGCCACGCATCCAGGCCCGACGATCAGGCCCAGCCCGTCGAGTTGCCGCCAAGCGTCGGCCACTTGTCCGGCGGCCTCCTCGGGGTTACCCGAAGTCAGTTTCCCTTCCTGGCCCAAGCCCCCCACCAGGCATTTTCCGGTCAGCCGGCGGACTTCGGCCAGGCTCGGTCCCCGGTCTCGGTCGTGCCAATTGAAGGCCTCCACCGGATAGTCAAGGCTTTCGGCCATCCTGGGCTTGGAGCCATGGAGGTGGAGGATGTTGAACCAGGCCCGTCCGGCTACTGCTGCCAGGACGCGGAAATCGTATTTCTTTGCGAAGGTTTCGAATTCTATCCGCGAGAGCTTATCCGAGCCGCTCACCTGGCTGGCGAAAAAAAGACCGTCGGCGCCACGCTCTACCGCGGCGGCGGCGAACTGGCAGGTGGTCTCGCTGATGATTTCCAGACCAGCCTCCAGCCGGCCGGGGTTATCACGGAGGTGCCGCAGAAGGACCTCTTCCCCTGCCAATTTCAGAGCCGAGGTGAGCGGACTGAAGACGGTCTGGAGGAAAGGCGCCCGGCCGTGCAGTTCCTTGAGACATAGACGTTGGGCTTCCAAAACCACGGCGTATTCGCCCCCGTCCCCCCGGATCGGCTTGAGTGCGGCCCAATCCTCGGCCTTCCGGACTGGATAGGCGGCTTGGATGGGCGGATCCAATAGACCCTCGAACAATTTGAGTGGCACCCCCCAGTCAACCACCGAAAACAGGCCGTAAGGCATAAACTTGATAAAATCCAAGTCCAGCCGCAGCTGGGCTTGGGCCATCAACTCTGCCAAGCGGCGGGGTGCCCGGTCTTCGTTGGGATAATGCCGCCAGAAGCCAAAAGGCACCCGGTCGGTCGGTTTTCCGGCCAAGGCGTTAGCGATGCGTTCCTGGTGCTTCACTGTAGCTGCTCCTATCAATCGGTCATAGGCCTCTCGGTGGGAGGGCTCCGGCTGCTATGCTGCTCTCCGGTGAATCTTCGGCCCTCAGCCCAGGAAACGCGCCAGTCGGGCCATGGCCTCGCCCAGTCGTTCGGTCGAATGCGTCAGGGCGATCCGGAAATAGCCTTCGCCGTACTGGCCGTACATGGACCCGGGGATCATCCAGACCGCCTCCTTCTCCAGAAAGCTGAAGCAGAACTCCTTGGAATTGCTGTGCCCCTTGGGTACGGGTGCCCACACGTAAAAAGTGGCCTTGGGCCGGGTTGCCTTGATACCCAGCTTGTTCAACGAGTCAACCACCACATCCCGCCTTTCCGTGAACATCTTGTTCCGGCCTTCCATGAAATCGATGGGGCCGTCGAGCGCAGCCGTAGCCGCCACCTGGATGGGGTAGTAAATACCGCGGTCGGAGTGGGACTTGACCTTCGCCATTGCGGAGATGATCTCCTTGTTGCCCAGGACCATGCCGATCCGCCAGCCGCAGCAATTGTAAGCCTTGGACAAGGAGTTGAACTCGATGCCCACCTCCCGGGCCCCATCGGCCATGAGAAAGCTGGGCGGGCAGAAGTCGTCAAAACAGATCTCGGAGTAAGGGTTGTCGGCTATCACGGCCACGTCATATCGCCGCGCCCAATCCACTAATTGTTGATAGAATCCCAGGTTCGCCTCGGCCGAGGTGGGGTTGTTGGGATAATTGACCCAGATCATCTTGGCCTGCCGGGCCACATCCTGGGGGATGGCCTTCAGATCCGGGAGAAAGTTGTTCTCCTCCAGCAGGGGCACCTTGATCGCAACTCCGCCGGCGATGGCCACCCCGGCGGCATAGGCCGGGTAGGCCGGATCGGGCACCAAGGCCACATCCCCCGGATCCAGCAGGCAGCTGTGAATGTGGAACAGCCCCTCGGCCGATCCCAGCAGGGGCAGGACTTCGGTCTCCGGGTCCAGAACCGACCCGAAACGCCGCTGGTACCAGTTGGCCATGGCCTCCTTCAAGGGACGCGGGGAGTAAAAGCTGGGATAGTGATGATGGTTGACGTCCAGGCAGGCGTCGGCCAAGGCCCGGCGCAGATGCTCGGGGGGCTGCACATCCGGGTCCCCCAATCCAAGGTTGATAACGTCCTTGCCTTCCGTCCTCATCTTGGTCAGGATGAGGTTCATGGCCGTGCCCAGATAGGCGTCAAAGTTGTTCAGACGATTGGATAGTCTCATAAAGCGCTCTAAGCGGTTTTAAACCGCCCCTCCTTCTTCGTAGACGTTGCAGATGCAGCAGAGGAAGGTGGCCTCCTCTGTCAGGCTCAGGTTCCGCATGCCGTGGGGTTCCATCGACGGGATGTAGATGGATGTCCCAGCCGGACAGACCACTTTTTCCGCCAACCGGTCGGTTTGGGGATCGAACTTCCAGCACTCGAAGGAGCCGCTCAGGATGTACATGGTCTGATGATAGAAGTGGTTATGGATCGGGATCTCACCGCCCGGGGCTGCGGTAAACAGCCGCAATCCGTAATCCGGATAGCCGTGGCCGTCGTCGCCGAACTTGGACAGCCAGCGGACGCTGATCCCCTTGACGTCGAGGAGCTTGCCTTTGTAGGGAAACTTGTCGATCTTGACCGCCATGACGTCGGTCGCCTTGATAACTTCCATAGTCTCTCCTCTTCCGCTGAGGGCGCAGTAGCTATAAAAGCTGGGCCTTCAGCTTGTTGATGAAATACTGAACGTGTTCCTCGCCCAGCCGGCCGGCCACGTCGGCCTGCCTGTCTTTCAGGGCGAGATAAATGGACTGGAGCTGGTCGATGATGTCAGCCAGGGAGGCCAACGTGTCCAACGAAGAGTTCCATAGCCTGGCGCAGCGGCTGTGAAGGTTCTCCAGGAACTCCCGCAGGATGGGGTTTTGACAGGCCTGGTAGATTATCTCGTGGAACTTGGCGTCCAGGCCGATGAGGGTTCGCTGGTCAAACTCCTTCGGTCCAATCAGTCCCTGAACCTCCTGGATCACCCCGGCCAGTTCGGCCAGCTTGTCCGGCGTGATCCGCCGGGCCGCGGCCGAGGCAGCCAGCCCCTCGAGCCTGATCTTGACTTCGAAAGCGCAGCGGATCTCGTTGATGTCGATGGCCGAAACGTGGGTCCCGTAGCGGGGGATAACCGTGGCGAGATTCATCTCCTCCAGCTTGCGGATCGCCTCCCGCAGCGGGGTCCGGCTTACCTTGAACTCGTCGCACAAATCTTTCTCCATCAGGGGCATGCCCGGCGGATACTCAAGATAGACGATCCGGTCCCGGAGGCTAGCAAAGATATCGGTATGTAGGCTTTTTTTTCGAATACTCATGTTTATGATTTAAAGAATTTTATAAATATGACAAGTGATATTTCATCTATCACCCTCACTCTTGGCTGTCAAGGCCAAACGCGGTTCCCGACCCGATCGATGTGTTCCCTTCTTTCAATCCTTATCGTGGTGCCGCGATTTATTCGGACTCTTGACCTGTCGCGCCGTATCCAATAACATCGAGACAAATTGACCAGCACCGCAATTTGCGTTCCTCTTTTTGAAAGGTATCATTCATGTTGGCCATGGTTTCAATTCCGGCGGATATTCGGAAACGCGTTGCCGCGGTATATTAAGCGGCGGCCACTACACCAGCGGAGGTGGCTTATGGCCCAGTTCCAACTTCAAAAGAGCCCCATCGTGAAGCAGTGCATCGGTTGCGATAACATCGAAGGTGACGTATGCCGCATATGGGCATCCCCAGCCGCAAAATGGAGATTGGGCGTTTGCCCATCGGCCACTCACGTAAAGCCTGAAACCAAGGGGCCTGAAGAGAAGGTCCGCGTCGGGCAGCAAAAACAGAAACAGAAAAAAAAATAGGCGACGCATCTTCAATCTGTTTCAGAGGCTCCATTCTTTCAAGACAATGGATGCCCTCCATCCACCCCGTCCCATCCGCGCGTCTTTCCCGCGCCTGTGATGCGCGCGCGCTGCCGTTCACAGGGCGGCGGCAATTGGGGGGAACAGCATCCTGGGGTAGCTATCCGGCTTGCCTTTGCAGCAATGGTGAATATCATTGCCGGTATGCACTCATTAACGGATGCGGCTGCATATGAAAAAGGAACCCCTATACAGCAACTCCAGACGGTCATGGACGGCCGGGGGGTCAGGCAGAACCAAATCTGCGGACCTATTCGAAGGTAACGACCCCGCAGGCGAAGGTCCGCCCCCTCAAACTCCCAGCCATCCGATCCTTTCCAGGAAGTTCAACGCCCGCCTTAAATTCCCCCTCTGGGTTGCAGCCGGCGGACTGTTCTTTTTCCTGCTGATATATTGGCATGCGTTTCTGACACCGCCACTACGTTCCCTTACCCAAAAGGACATTGACGCAGCCGTGCTTCACACGCTGGAAACCAAGTCTCTGCCATCGCCTGCAGCGAAGGCATACGAGATCATTCGTCCTTCCGTGGTGCGCGTGCGGGGGCTGGATACCGACCCGGACGGAGATGATGAAATCGAAAAGGGCGTCGGAACCGGGGTCGTCATTGTCGACAAAGGGATCATTCTAACGAACCTGCACGTGGTAGCCAGAGCCATGCTGGTGAAAGTGGTGTTTGCCGGCGGACTGGAATCCGACGCCACGGTCATCGCCTTGAAGCCGGAGAACGATCTGGCCGTGGTTCAGGCAAAGACCATCCCCGACGATCTGGCTGCGGCCACCCTGCAATCCACCCGGGACCTTGCCGTGGGCGACCATGTCGTTGCCGTGGGCTTTCCGTTCGGAATCGGCCCGTCGGTGTCGGCAGGAGTGGTTTCCGGTTTAGGGCGTGAATTCCGCTCACCGGAAGGTCAGCGCGTGCTGACCAATCTCATCCAATTCGACGCGGCGGCCAATCCCGGAAACTCGGGCGGCCCGTTGGTGAACGCAAACGGCGAGGTTGTTGGAATCGTTACGGCCATTCTGAACCCAAACAACCAGGGCGTATTCGTCGGCATCGGGTTTGCGGTGACCATGGAAAGTGCCGCAGCCGCCGTTGGACTGCCGCCGTTCTAATTTGCTATCAACACCGAGAGGGGGCTTATGGACATGAGAGAATCGGGCCGCGCCGAAGTTTCCTCGCTGATGGAACGCATCCTCTACGAAGTGAAGAAAGTCGTCGTCGGCCAGGATCATTTCCTCGAGCGCGTGCTGGTGGCCATTCTGGCGCAGGGGCACCTGCTCGTGGAGGGAGTTCCAGGACTGGCCAAGACCCTTACCGTCAAGACGCTGGCCCGAACCATTCGTGGAAGGTTCCGGAGAATTCAATTCACGCCGGATCTCGTCCCGGCGGATCTGGTGGGGACCCGCATCTACAACCAGAAGACCGGCGAATTCACCACGTCGTTGGGCCCCGTCTTCACCAATCTTCTCCTGGCCGACGAGATCAACCGGGCGCCGGCGAAGGTGCAAAGCGCGCTGCTCGAGGTGATGCAGGAATACCAGGTCACCATCGCCGGCGAGACCCACCGGGTGCCGGAGCCGTTCCTGGTCATGGCCACGCAGAATCCTATCGAAACCGAGGGGACGTACCCGCTGCCGGAGGCCCAGGTGGACCGCTTTATGATGAAGGTGCTGGTCGGCTACCCCAGCGAGGAAGAAGAGTTTGTCATCGTCGACCGGGTCACCGGCCTGGCGAAGGAAGTCGCTGCCGTGGCCACGACCGAGCAGTTGGGCGCGATTCAGCGTGAGTGCCGGAGCGGGTATGTGGACCCTTCGCTCATTCAATACGCGGTGCGGCTCGCCTCCGCGACCCGGGATCCGGCTCGCTACGGCATCGCCGACCTGTCGCGCTACCTGTCTTTCGGCGCCAGCCCCCGCGCCTCCATCCACCTGATCGAGGCCGCGCGGGCGCTGGCCTACCTGCGTGGCCGCGACTATGTCCTGCCGGAGGACGTGACCGATCTGGCAACCGATGTGCTTCGGCACCGGCTGGTGCTTTCGTACCAGGCCCTTACCGACGCGCTGACCCCGGATCAGCTGATACACCGAATCATGCAGCACATTAATGCTCCCGACAAGCCACTGGAGACCCATGCCAGAGCCGACGCCAGATCCTGAAAGAACTCTGCTGCGGTTGGAATGGACCGTGATCCGCCGCCTGGACGGGCTGCTGCATGGCGACTACCGCACCCTGTTGCGCGGGTTCGGGCTGGATCTGGCCGACCTGCGCGAGTACCAGTATCACGACGATGTCCGCTACATCGACTGGAACGTCACCGCGCGTCTCCAGACACCCTACGTAAGGGAGTACAACGAAGACCGGGACGTCACGGCGTGGTTCCTCCTGGACCTGAGTCCGTCAGTGGATTTCGGCTCCAGGACCGTGAAGAAGGTGTCGCTGTCGACCGAATTCGTAACCGTGCTGGCGCGGCTCTTGACTCGCCACGGCAACCCCGTCGGGGCCCTGCTCTATGGCGACCACGTGGATACGGTGATCCCGGCTAGGAGCGGCCGGCGCCACGTGCTCCACATCCTTCATACGATGCTTTCCCGGCCCGCACTTGCCCAATCGGGTGCGACCGACCTGAAGGATTTATTGCAGAACGCTCTGCGGATCATGCGAAGACGATCGCTTGTTTTCGTCATCTCCGATTTCGTCAGCACGCCCGGGTGGATAGAGCCGCTAGGCCACCTGGCGCGGCGCCACGAAATCGTGGCGGTGCGGCTTTACGATCCGCTGGAGCTGGAATTGCCCGATCTGGGGCTTGTGGTCGTTCAGGATGCCGAGACCGGCGAACAGCTATGGGTCGACACCCACGATCGCGGCTTCCGGAAGCGCTTCACGGCGCAGGCCCAGCGGCGCGAAACACAACTCCGGTCGGCGTTTCGCCAGGCGGGCGTGGATGCCCTGGAATTGTCCACGGACGACAGTCTCGTCGATGCCATTCTGCGGTTCGCCGACCTGCGCAAGCGGCAAAGCCAGTTGGCGGCGGGCGGAAGCATGCCGAAACACCTGGAGGCAAGCCATGACGTTTCTATGGCCTGACATGCTCTGGCTGCTGCTGGCCGTGCCGGCGCTCGTTGCCGGATACATCCTGCTGGTGCGCCGGAAAAAGAAGGCAGCACTCAGGTATGCGAGTCTGAGCATGCTGAAGAACGCCATGGGCGCGGGCCAGAGATTCCGGCGTCACATCCCGCCGGTTCTGTTCCTGGCCTCCCTGGCCGTGATGATCGCCGCCGTCGCCCGGCCGGCCGCCGTCCTCACCCTGCCGTCCCAACACGAAACCGTCATCCTCGCCATGGACACCTCCGGCAGCATGCGCGCCACCGACGTGGAACCCAGCCGACTTGCCGCGGCGCAAGCTGCCGCGCGGACCTTCGTAGCCGATCAGCCGCGCCATACCCGCATCGGTGTGGTGGCGTTCGCCGGAACGGCGTCGGTCGTGCAGGCGCCCACCCAGAATCGCGAGGACATCCTGGCGGCCATCGACCGGTTCCAACTGCAGCGCGCCACCGCCATCGGCAGCGGCATTCTCGTCTCGCTCAAGACAATTTTTCCGGATGCAGAATTCGACCTGCGATCGTGGATTCCGCGGGCGGACTCATTGCGCGATTCCGGGCGCGGCGCCCTTCCGGATCTGACGGGAGACCCGAAAAAACAGGCGTTCAAGCCGGTTCCACCCGGCTCCTACACATACGCCGTCATCATCTTGCTCTCGGACGGCCAGTCGAATGTGGGACCCAACCCCATCGAGGCGGCCCGTGTGGCCGCCGATCGCGGGGTTCGTATCTTCACCGTGGGGGTCGGCACAGCCGAAGGCTCGGTTCTGAACTTTGAAGGCTGGTCCATGCGCGTGCGCCTCGATGAGGAGGCCCTCAAGACCATTGCGGAATTGACCCACGGCGAGTATTTTTACGCGAGCACCGCAATGGACCTGAAAAAGATCTATAAGGCCCTGACCGCCCGGCTTGTCTTGGAAAGCAAAGAAACCGAAATCACCGCTCTGTTTTCCGCAGCGGCGGCCATCCTGGCACTCCTGGCAGCACTGCTTTCAGTCCTGTGGTTCAACCGGATATTATAGCCGTCTCAAGTCGAATTTGCAGCGCAGCAGCATGTCCCGCCAATTCTCAGATCTCAATCCTTCTGCGGCATCCGCAGAAAGCTGCCGATCCCGTTTTCCTGGAGGGCCTTGTACTCCGGGATGTTTTCCACTTCCACTTTCTGATCGGAATGGACTTCTGCCAGGAGCTGGATCAGAACCGTCACTGATGCGAGATGACGGCCGACCCTTTCCTCGAGGGGGTAGCCGTTCTGCCCGTAAGCGGCGTAGAGCAGTCGCCGGTGATCCGCACTGCGGAAGAACTCGTCTTTCCCGGTTAAGATCAGGGATTCATCCGCGCGGCCGTGGAGCTTATCCATGGCCGGAGACGGGGTTTCCATCAACATGGCGAGCGTCTGGGTGTGATCTCCCAGTTCGCGGTGGGTCATGCCCCGCAGCTTCTTGGGAGATGGCTCAAGCCGCATTTTAATTCCCTGCATCCCCAGGTCCATGACCGCCATGGCCGCGATCTCCGCCGCGCGCTCGTTGGCGATAATACAGTTTACAATGGGATTCATGGGTCGGGCCTCGTGCAGGTCCAGCGTCATGGCAGCGTTTTCTTTCCGGACCAGCTCGGTGAGGGCATAGGCGACTCTTTCCGTGTACCCTCCGTCCGGACGGCCGGGAAAGGCGCGGTCGAGGTTTCGCACTTCAAAATCGGCCTGGAGGTCGCCGCTTGGGTAGTGGACATAGATTTCCGGGTCCGGCCATTGATGGACGGGATTGGTGAGCCGGTCCCCGTATCTGAACCGCCGGCTCCCCCAGGACGTCTTGACGGTAAATCGGCTGGGATACCCTTCGGAAGGGGCGTTGTGGGTGAACGCGCTCTCGTTGGAGTGGGGAACGACGATCAGCCGGCCGGTCTTGACTACCGCATTTTCCACCAGGAGAACCGCCGACATCATTCCGGCGGTCTCGATGGAGTGAATCCCCCCGAAGACGACCACCGTTGCCCCAGGCTCGCTTCCTTCCAGAAAATAGACGTTCGTATCGGCCACCGTATTCTTGATTTTGGGAAAATAATCGCTCAGCTTTCCGACGCGCGTCACTCCGGGGCCTTTCACCACGGGCTCCCTTTCATAGAGGGACATGAAATGGTTTCCGGTGAAGAAAGCCGTTGCCAGGGCGATCGACAGCAGGATCAGAGAGGTGAAAAACCTGGAAGGCATGGACATAATCACCTCCTTTACTTAACGAGCAGCATGCGCAGAACAAAAGGGATCAACATGAAGGCGAGCAGGGCTTTGTCCCGGAGGTCTTTTACAGCGAACAGGTTGAAAACCACCATAATGGCGAAATATGCACAAATCAGAACATAAAAGGAGAGGATCATTTTTTTTCCTTTCGGGCCGAATCTATAACCGTATAAACCGGAAGGCATCCGCAAAGATGACCAGGCAGATCCCGGCGACGAGGATGGCGAGCAGGGGAACCGCGCTGACCTTGACGACATTCAGGTAGGCATCCCTGTATCCGGCCACAATGGCCGCGGGTTTTCCAAGGGCGGCGGTGGGGGGCATGAGGTTGCCCACGATGGAGATGGCGCTCAGCCCGATGGTGGCGATGATGGGATCTCTTCCCAGAAGAGCCAGCATGAAAGGAATCCCGAAGACCGAAGCCGCTCCGAAGGAAGTGAAGATGCCCGCAAAGAGGGGAAACCCGATAAAGATGGCCAGGTAGAGAAAAAAGGAGGGAGCGGTGATCGCGGACAGCACGAACAATCCCCGCACGCCGGTGAGGGACATGATCTGGACGAGGGCCCCCACGGCCATGAGGATGCTGTTGATCGGAAAGGTGTCGTGAAAAGCAACCTGGGAGGCCTTGAGAAAATTAATCCTGCCTCCCAGAAAGAGGGCGATGAAGGTCCCGATGACAAAGACCAGGGGAACTCCCATGTGGGGAACGTAATGGGGCATAGCCCGGCCGCTGAGCATGAGGCCGATGACCGCGATCAAGGGGAGATAAACCCGGATCCCCTTCATTCGGGTGGGAATCGGGGGAAGATTCTTGAGCATCGCATCCACATCGACCGGGCCGGAAATATGCTTCAGGCTTAAAGCCAGTGCGCAGAAGACCGCCAGCGGAATGGTCACGAAGACCAAGGGGATAACGAAGCCCACATAGGGCATGTTGATGCCCGCGGCAATGATCATGGCCGGGATGTTGACGGGGGGAGCGAAGACCCCGAGTGTACCGCCGAGAGCGATAAAGGCGGTGACCTTGACCAGGGGAAGCCCCATGGCCAGGAGGATGGAGGAGACCACGGCCCCGAAGGCGAAGATCCCATCCGCCCCCGGCCCGGTGAAAGCCGGGGGAAGCATGATGAGAAACATGAGAAAGACCACCAGGATCTTCGGTTTCGCATGAAAGTAGAGAATCAAATCCCGGACGATCGCATCCAGCCCGCCCGACAACTTCTGCACATAGATGAAGACCGTGGCCGTATAGATGATGAGCACGATGTTCAGAAAAGTGAAGGAACCCTCCACCAAATGCCGAGCGAGGTCCAAGAGGCCGAAATCGGAGACGAGCCCGCCGATGAGAGCCGCAAAGAGCATAGAGAGGGGATTGCCAAACTTCAGCAATCGGTAAGCAGCCACGTAGGCGACAAGGATTACGCTAAAGACGATCGTGACCTGGGACGTCTGGGACAATGAGGACAACAAGCCTATACCTCCTTGAGGGCCCTTTCGTCCGGGAATTCTACGCGGGCGGAAGAACCCTTTCTTTCGTCGATGAACCGGATAACTTGCGGGGTTGACCCACGATTTACTTCGCACCGAAGATTTTCTTCAGCAACGCTCCAAATTCCTGCGTATCCTTGATCACCATCAGAGGAATCTGCTTTTCTTTGGAGACCTTGCTAAAGTACCCATCCTTGTTGCCGTCTTCGGTGACGATCAAATAGTCGGACCGGGGAGAAACCAGTTCGACAAACCTGGCCGAGAGCTTGCCCCTCCGGGCCTCTCCTCCCACGTGCAGTCCGAAGACTGCGATCTTCTGCTCGGCGGCTTTCGCCAGGACATTCTTCACTCTCTCCAACTCTTGAGGTTCGTCGATCCCCGCCTCTCCCAGGCCCTTGGCGCTTCCGCCCATGACCACCATCAGGCTCTTGAAATCCTTCAAATCTTCCGCCTTGAGGAGGGCATTGTAGGAGACTTTCAATTTGGTCCGGTCACACAAAATCTTGACCATGAAACCATCCGGACTCTGGCCGCAGGAAGTGATCACCACGGGAAGCTTGCCCTCCGGGGCGGTCTGGGCCAAAGCGGCCGCTCCGCACCATCCACCCAGCAACAGCAAGACGAAAAATGTAAGCCCGATTTTGTTTCTGAATGCCTTTGGATCCATGGTTGTCTTATCCTCCTATCCCGCCAAGGTGCAACATGCCGACATTTTGTTGAGAGGATTTGATTTGGTAAGCCGTCTCTGGGACCCCGCCCTCCATTTACGAAAGGAGAGGAGATTTGCGAAATTACCCATGAGCCTCGCCAAGGCTGAGTCTTCCGGTCTTGCCTCTGGCCGGCCTGTGAAGTCAATATCCGATGGCGTACCCACCCCGCCGCGGGTCCCCGCCGCCGGTGAGAGAGCCGTTTTCCTGGTTCACCAGGATCCCCTGCATTCCGCCGAAGGCATTGGAGAAGTCTTTTTTATCCACCCGGATTTTGTTCCCCTTGGCTTCCAGCGCCTGGCGGATGTCTTCCGGAATGCGCGGCTCAAAAGTCACCGTGATCTCCGCGCCCGGCTTGTAGAAATCCGGTTTGGCGACAAGGCTCATTCGCGGCGCCTCTATGGCATCCTGGATTCTCATGCCGAATTCGACCACATTGAGGAATACCTGCATCTGGGTTTGGCCGATGCCCTCGCCCCCCGGCGTGCCCCATACCATGAACGGTTTGCCGTTCTTCAAAGCGATCAGGGGTGAATTGCCCAGGAGGGGAATTTTACCGCCGCCCACGAAGTTCACATTCTCCTTGTAGGGCGCCACCGACCCGTACCGGGTTCCGTTGTTGAAGAAAACCCCCGTGTTTCCCACGACGACTTTGGTCCCAAACCAACTGCCGAGGGTGGGCGTGCAAGCTACGACGTTTCCCTTCTCATCCACGATATCAAAGTGAGTCGTGCTCTTCGTATCCTGATAGGAAGCCTCCGGATTGCCCGTAACAAGAGAAGCGGCCTGGAGCGTCGCCGGGAGCGCGATGGGCCGGGAGGCGCTCTTCTGAAATGCGGCAGGGTTTCCAGCTTCACCGTAGGCATTGGTTTTTTCCAGGCTGATGAGCTTCCGGCGCTCGCTCGCGTATTCTTTGGAAAGCATTCCTTCGAGGGGGATCTTGGTGAACTTCGGATCGCACAGGAACCCGTAAACATCGGCATTGACGATCTTGATCACCTCGGAGAGCAGCTGAATATAGTCGGCGCTGTTGTGGCCGATTTGTTTCAGGTCGTAGCCCTCGAGGAAGTTGAGCTCCATGATCGTTTGCACACCTCCCCGGGTGGTGGGGCCGTTGGTGTAGACGTCGATGCCTTTGTACCTGGTATGGACCGGCTTGCCCCAGAACGGCTTGTAGTCGGCGAAGTCCTTGGCCGTGAAGAATCCTCCATTTTCCTTGTAAAAGGCTGCAAACTCCCTGGCGATGTCCCCTTTATAGAAGAGGTCATGGGCCGCCATCAGAGCCTGCTTCCGGTCCTTTCCCGCCTTTTTGGCCTTCTGTTCAGCGGCCACCAGCCTCTTGAAGGTGTTGGCGAGGTCTTTCTGAACCAGCATCTCGCCCGCCTTGGCTACTTTTCCATCCTTCACATAGACCCTGGCGGAAGAGGGGAAGAGATCCAGGGTCTTCTTATTGTCCTCCAGGAACTGGGCCAGAAAGGGATCCACGGGGAATCCCTTTTCAGCGTAACCGATGGCCGTCTGCAGGACTTGGCCGAGGCTCAGGGTTCCGAACCTTTCCAGCAGAGCGATCCAGCCGCCGAAATTCCCCGGAACGCATCCGGCCAGGTAGCCAAAATCCTGCCCATCCTTGCCGCCGTAAGCTTCCGAGGTTGCCGCGTAGGGCGCAGCACCTGTCATGTGGAGAGAATAAACCTCGCCGGTTGTGGCCGCATAGACGGTCACGAAGCCGTTGCCGCCGAGGCCCGAGGCGTTCGGTTCGACCACGTTCAGGGTCGAAGCGACGGCGACGGCCGCGTCAAATGCATTTCCGCCTTTTTTGAGGATATCGATCCCGGCCATGGTCGCCAATGAGTGGGCTGAGGTGACCATGGCGCGAGTCCCCACGGCATCCGGTCGGGTCGCGGCATTTGCATTCACGGAAATGACCATGGAGAATAAGAAAATTAACAAAATAGAAACCCCTAACCGCTTCTTCATTCTCTGCATAACCATACCAGTCCTCCTTAATTAATAGTTGGACTTCTCTTGAGTAAACCCTGACTCGGCCGGGGGATTCACAAATTGGATGCTTTTCATTACAGACGCCCGCTCCGGCAGGAGCCGTCACGATACCCGGATTATCTTGAGGATTGAATAGCTCAGCGATGGGGAAGAAGTAAATAATTGCTAATTAAAATTATTTTAATTCTTTTTGTTCATGACCTCTTTTGGAATAGACTATGGTGGGTCGACCAACCTTTCTGTATTGGAAGGATTTGAACAATTGCCCCTGATCTACTAGGTATTCCAGATACCGCCTTACCGTGACCCTTGAAAGCGAAAGGCATCGCATGATGTCATAGGTCGTGAAAGAGGATTGCATGGATTCCAGGGCGGCCTCTACCATCCGGTGAGTGTCTTGGGCAATGCCTTTCGGCGGCCGCTGATTGTGCTCCCGGATGACGCGACAGGTGATCAGTGCGTCCAGTTTTTTCTGGTCGAAGTCTGCACTGGCGTCGATGGTCAATTTCATTTTCCGGTAATTGAGCAACGATTCTTTATGTCGCCCGAATTCAACGGGTTTGATCATGTAGTCGAACACCCCGAGGCGAATCGAGTCTTCCACGGTCGCGTGATCGTGGGCCGCGGTCATCAGGATGAAATCAATCGGATTTTCCTTTGCCCTAGCCCGTTTGATCAATTCGATCCCGGACATGTCCGGCAGATAGACATCGAGGATCATCAGATCAACCGGATTTTCCTGTATGTAGTCCAGACCCTCCTGTCCCCTGAGGGCGACCTTCGTCACTTCGAATCCCTGGACGGACTCGGTGAATTTTCGGTTGATCTTGGCCACCATGAAGTCGTCTTCCACAATCACCACTTTGATGGTTTTCATCAGCGGAGCCCTATTACATCCGTTTGCTGCCTCGGGAATCGGATGGAGAATTCGACGCCGTTTTCGCAGGAAATTCTGATGACGCCTTTGAGCCTCTCCACCTCGCTTTTCACAATATAAAGCCCCATTCCCATGTTTTTTAGGGAATTCTTCGTGGTGTACCCTCTTTCAAACACCTTCGCCTTCAGACCCTCTGGAAAACCGTCCCCATTGTCTCGAATGATGATCTCGATGTGATCGTCCCGTTCCGCCAGCAGCAGGGAGATCCTTTTGTCTTTCTGTTGTGAGTTTACCAGGGATTCTATCGCATTTCCAAGAATATTCCCCAGAATGGTCACCACGGACACGGCCATCTGGTCCGGAATCGTGGGGAAGGAACTCTCCGGAGCGATGACGACGGCAATGCCAAGCCGATGCGCCTCATCAACCTTCGAGAACAACAGTCCGGAAACCAGCGGGGATTTGATTCTGGCGCGCAGGAAGTCGGAGATCTTCTGTTTTTGGGAAACGGTTTGCACGATGAAACGTATCGCCTCCTTGTATTCCTTGAGCTGTAGCAAACCGGACAGGATGTGGAGCTTGTTCAGATGTTCGTGATGTTGCTCCCGCAGGGCGTCGATGTATTTCTTGACTTCAGTGAGTTCCTCGGCGAGTCTTCGTATCTCGCTCATGTCCCTGAAGGTGGCCACCGCGCCGATGATCTTCTCCTGGGAGACGAGAGGAACCCGATTGATGAGCACTACCGTATTCTTGAGAACCTGTTCCTCGTCAAAAATCGGATGACCCGTCTGGACAACCAGAGGCAATCGATCGTCCGGCAGGATGTCCGAAATGAGCTGGTTCACAGGCAGACCCTGAAGGTTAAAAATTCTTTTCGCGGCGTCGTTGATCATGATGATCCGGTTTTCCCTGTCGATGGCCAGAACACCCTCCCTGATGGAAGATAGGATGACGTTTCTTTCCTCCAGGAGGGAGGCAATCTGGTAAGGTTCGAGGCCGAAAATGGATTTCTTGATGTTTCTCGAGAGCAAGACGGCGCCCCCCAACCCGATCAGCATGCTGACGACCGCCACCAGATAGATCATCGGCAGGATCTCTTGCTGTTGTTTCCTGATTTCCGTGAGCATCAATCCGACGGTCACCACCCCGACCTGTCGCCGGTCCTCATTGAAAATGGGTACGAAAGCCCTCTGGGAAACGCCCAGCGGACCCTGGACCTGTGAAATGAACGTCTGGCCTTTCAGTGACTCCTTCTCATCACCGCCCGCAAAGTGTTTTCCAATCAGGTCCGGTTCCGGATGGGAATAGCGGATCGTATCCATATTCATCACCACCACATAACTGGTCCCCGTCGTGACCCGGATCGTTTCCGCAATGGGCTGAATCATCTGGGAGGGGTCCGATCGACGGAACGCTTCGACAATTCTTGGATCGCTCGCGGTCTTTTCGGCGATGTCAAGGATTTTTTTCCTGCCGCCCTCGATCGCATAATTCTGGATATGTTGCGTGACGAAGAAGGTTTCAACGCCGACCGACAAGAGGATGATCAGGATCAGTAAAATAAAAATTCTTTTGCTGAGACTGACGGGATGCAGCTTCATCATGACCTTCTTCGGGTAACTTGCCCTGAAACGAACTGTTCTGCCTTCCAGTGGCATTCGGACGATTTCTTCGCTGCCATATCCGAAATAGTATGCCGGGGCAAGTAATTTACTTTTAGCAGAACCCCGACTGCAGGACCACAGGGTTCGAACCTTTGCTTGACGCCTTCCGCTCCAATAACCGAGGCCGGATAGTGGCCGGCATCGATATCGCTGCACTTGCCTCCGGCGGTTGCCGTTATTAGCATAAGTTGCCCCATGAGGTGATCCGGCATCTCCGGCTAATGCTCTCTTTACACCGCTTTTAATCTACGGGCTCATCTTGCGCGCAAGGAAAAACCGCGCCGCGGTTTCCAAGCGAGCCGGACGCGGGCGCAACCGAACACAGGGAGGTATTTCATGAAAACCACGTTTGCCATGATCGTCGTCGTGGCAGTAATTCTTTTCGGGGGCCACCCGGCCCAAGGCACGGATGCCAAAATGGAGAAGCCCATGAACGCTAAGCCCCAACAGACTCAAACGGCCGTCTTTGCCGGAGGATGTTTCTGGTGCACGGAGTCCGATTTCGAGAAGGTTGACGGAGTGCTCGAGGTCGTTTCAGGCTACACCGGCGGGGGCACTGCCAACCCCACCTACGAGCAGGTCTCGGCCGGCGGCAGCGGCCACGTCGAGGCCGTCAAGGTGGTCTACGACCCCAACCAGGTGAGCTATGCGCAGCTGCTGCAGGTGTTCTGGCGCCACGTGGACCCCACGGATGCCGGCGGCCAGTTCGTGGACCGGGGCTCCCAGTACCGCAGCGTCATATTCTATTCCAGCGACCAGGAGCGGAGCCTGGCCGAGGCTTCCCAGCAAAGGCTCGCCGCTTCCGGCCGATTCGGTAAGCCGATCGCAACCGAGATCCTGCCGCTGGGCGAATTCTATCCGGCCGAGGATTATCACCAGGATTATTACAAGAAGAATCCGCTCCGCTACCGCTATTACCGCCACGGCTCCGGCCGGGATCAGTTCCTGGAAAAGGCCTGGGCCGGCGATAAGACGGAAATCGTACCGGCATCAAAAGCAGAAACGAGGTCTGACATGAGTGCCGAGATGAAAAAGGATGCAACGGGCGCCGGCGTCGCGCCGGCGAAAACCGGGGGTGTATACACCCGCCCCGGCGATGAGGAACTGCGCCGGCGGCTGACCCCCATGCAGTATAAGGTCGCCCGCCAGGACGGCACCGAACCGCCCTTCCACAACGAATACCATGACAACCACGCACCCGGTATCTACGTGGACATCGTCTCGGGCGAGCCGCTCTTCAGCTCGACCGACAAGTTCGACTCCGGGACGGGCTGGCCGAGCTTCATCCGGCCGTTGGCGCCCGAGAATATCGTGGAGAAGACCGACCGCGGCTTTTTCATGGTGCGGACCGAGGTGCGCAGCAAGCTCGCCGATTCGCACCTGGGACATGTCTTCAACGACGGGCCCAAACCCACCGGCCTGCGCTACTGCATGAATTCGGCGGCCATGCGGTTCATCCCCCTGGCGGACCTGGAAAAGGAGGGCTACGGGCAATACCGCAAGCTGTTCGAGTGA